>JAZTWQ010000030.1:0-7388 GCA_045635965.1 Candidatus Gastranaerophilaceae bacterium | reverse complement strand
CGAGTTCGGCATGACGTTTGTTTTTTAGCTTTCTTACTAGATTTTATTTTTAATTTTTCATCACGAACACTTATTTTTTGACATTCAGGAGATTTTATTGGGCTATCAATTGCCCCCCCCCCTAGTATATTGCGGGTTTTCGCCGTTTTGTTTTCCATTTTTATCTCACATTTTTATATTAAATCAACAAGATTGTATCATATTTTCAATTATTACACAACAATATATATAAAAAGCCCATCTATTAACTAGACGGGCTTTATTTTATAAAGATAACTGAATTAATTATTCTTTATTTTCTTCTGGCTTTTTGATATTTGCATATCCCACAATATCAACAAGAACTGTTTTGTAAAATTCTCTTACATCACCTTCGAATTTTGATGCATTTGTTTTACCATTTGCAACTCTTGCGATATTATCAGTACCTACTGTAATCAAACCAGTTGCAAGACAAGCTTTTTTAACATTTTCATCAGTTGCTTTATTATATGCTTTTAAAACTTGGTCGGCAGTAAGCGATTTGAAATTCCAGCCGTTAACTTGGAAACCAACTGCATTTAATATATCAGCACCGGCTCTAAGTTGATTAAATAATTCTTTATTATTGTAATCTTCAGCTGTTTTGATACCGAATTGCGCTAAGTCGTCTCTGTTTACAGAATTTCCACCTGCTGCATTTAACAATACCATTGTCATATCGTCATATTCTTTACCTTCTTTATTTGTTAATGCATAAGCTGGGTTTTGTGTAGTCATAACGCCGCTATCATTACGGTTTACATACCAAGAATTATCTAATTCATATCCAACCAATGAAGCGTATGCTGCTTTTGTTTGTAGGTCAGCTATTTTGTTTGATGTGATATTACCATTTTCAGAAATCATCTTAGTTACATCAGCTAAAGAAAGCACTTTATCTTTTGCATAAGCTTTTCTACCAGAGCCTGTTGCAGCTAATTCATAAGCAAACGTCATAGCATTACCATCAGTGAAATTGCTCAAGATACCTTTAAGTGCTGGATCATCTGTTTTATTGAACAATTGCTTAAGTTCATCTTCTGTAATTTTACCGTCTTTATTAACATCAACTTTTTCGAAGAAGGCGTTAACAGTCATTACATTTCCTTGTGGGATTTGCATATCTACTTTGTTATTTTTATAAGTAGTTGTGTTAGTCAAGTTTCCATCTTTATCATAAGTCTTAACTTCTTGAATAGATGAAGGAACCGTCAAGTCATCATATAAAGTTACGGTTTTTGAACCATCAACATTTGTTGTTGTTTCAACATCCTTATCATAATCATAAGTTGTAGTTCCAGTAACATTACCATTTGCATCTTTAATTTCCGCTGAAATTGGTTTGCCTGTATTTGATGTAACATCATCAAATTTTACTACTACTGATGAACCATCCGGAGCAGTTGTAGTGATTGTATTATTTTCTTTATCTACAACTTGGTTATCTGTAACTGTTCCATCCGGCGCTGTAGTTATTGTTGAAATAGGTTGTTTATTTGTAGCTTTTACATCATCATACTTAGTAACTGTTTTGTTACCTTCTGCATCTACAACAGTTATTGTGTTGTTTTGATAATCAGTTGTAGTTGTTGTTGCAACTTTTCCGTTTTTGTATGTAAACTCTACCTTAGCTAAAGTTACACCATCATCTTTTTTAGTAACACTTGCGATAGTTCCATCAGCATTTGTTTTTGACAAGTAAGCTTGAGAATTATAGCTCATACCCATTGTGCTACCATTTTGTTGAACTTTCTTGAATGTAGCACCTTCTGGTAAGCCAAACGCCTGTCTTGCTGCTTCCATTTGAGCAAGTTGAGATTCATTAGGAGTTTCAACCGTTTTCCAAGCACTTGGTTTTTGAGGAGGAGTCAAGTCTTGTTCTTGACCATTTGCTGTTTCTACGTCAAGTATAGCTTCGTTAAAGAAGTTACCTTCTGTTTTTGTTGTAACATTATCGTTTCCAACTTCACCGTAAATATAGTTATTAGAGCCGGAAGAGATTGTAATATCATCATCGCCACCTTCTGTATGACTATAATCACCATAAATATTGTTATCGCTACCTTGAACTTCAATAGCATCTTCTGATTTACTGCCGTGGAAAGAAATTCTATCACCTTTTATAACTACATCGGCGTACTTTCCATCACCAGTTGTGTTATCTTCTGAAACTACTGTAATATCCCAGCCGTTTGCTTCAAACACAGTTCTTCCATCATCAGCTTTATAGTATGTAAGAACATCTGTTGGATTATTACGACTTGTTTTTTTGTATACACGGTATGTAATACCATCAATTTCAATATCCACAGGACCGTCTTCGTCTACAATTCCAGGACCTGGTTCCGGTTCATCCGGATCTGGGAACCAATCCGGTTTTTCTAAAGTTGCTTCAAATTCTTTATCTTGAATTTCGCCATCTTTGTAGATACCATCAACGCCATCATGGTTTTCACCGCTGACTTTTACATTATCACCTTTGATATACATTTTGTCATCACCCGTGAAACCAACAGCCATAGTATTGTCACTGTTAATATTGAATAATTCATCATCGCCTCTCCACAAATCAGAGAATACATTGTTTCCTTCAATATAAACTTTGTCATTACCATCGCCCATCAATGCGCGGTTGTCATTACCTACCAAATAAGCAATATCATCCCCCATTGCAAGGTCAAGTTCGTTTCTTTCACCGTTCATTTGGATTTTATCATCTTGTAATTTTCCGGAAATATCATGGATTCTCCAATCATTACCATTCATTTCAAGATATTGTTCACCTTTATCATTTGTTTTAACTTCATAAGAAAGTTTGTTTCCATCTGCACCATTGTTAGTAACCAAATAAACATTATCACCGATAGTAATTTCTTTTGATTCACCAGCCTTAACATCAGCGACCTCTGCTTTTAAACCTGCTGGCAAAGCGCTATCGACCGTTTCATAAGCATCCGGTTCTTCATTATAAACTTTCAAAAATTCTTCTAAGATATCACCGATATCGTTATCGCCTTTGTCAATTTCAGCCAATTTAGCAACCATTTCATCTATCTTAGCCTGACCTTTTTCATTTACAGTACCATCTGCATTATAATCACTTGGGTACAAGAATGATGTACCTTCTCTACGACAAACGTATTCGTACAATAATTCATAATCACCTTCTTTATCAAGGTTTGCATGAGAGTCTTCTGCACGCATTTTGTCAAACTCTTCCATACGAGCTTCTTGTTCCGGTGTCAAAGGTTTTGGAATATATGGACGGATAATGTCTTCATCCACAGGAGGCTCATCTGGCTTATAATTTCTCATATAAGCATCAAATTCGTCAAAATCTTTTGCAAAAGAAGTATCTTCTGCGTCAAATTCTTTCCATTTTTCAATTAACTCTTCAATACTCAATTCTAAGGCAGCATCAGACCAACTATCACTACGATTTGATAATTCATAATACTGCATCGTTTCAAATAATACTTCATCATCATCAATTTTGGAATTGTTAACATCACCTAACTTCTTATGGATATTTTCCCATTCTGTGCTACCAACTACCATTTTGTTGATTCCGTTAATGTTTGTCATTTTCCTATTTCTCCTTAGCTACGCTACTGTTATATGTCATGTTTTATCGGCACGTTTATCAAAAGACTTGAATTATTTTTTTAAAATATTTTTTGCCATGCCCTCATGAACCAACAAATACAAGGAAAAAGTCGTATTTACAAAAATTAATATTTGCAAAAAAATTCAAAAACCCAAAAACACATGCCACACCATGCTTTTGAGGTGAAACAATTAAAATAATTATTGATAAACTATAATTTAACTATAAATAAATAGTAGAATACGTCGTTTGGACGCACTGATTATTTTTTCAAATCTTATGGCGTATCTAAAGGCAATACCCTACTGTTCGTTAATTATTGATTTATATTTATGATGTGCAAATTACAGAAAAATGACCCAAAAATCAGCCTCTTACGTTCTATCGACGGACCATAATCGCATAAAATCGCCATTACGCATATTTTCTAATTCTGACAATTTTTTTTGAATTGTAGAGTCTAACTCTCTTCCTTTTGAAAAATGTGCTATTTCATTTAATAACATATTCTCATCAATGTTTATAGATTCATCAATTTCAGAATAATTAACACTAAATGCTCTTGCTAAAGGTTTTTGCTCACTTAATTCTTTGAAATCTTTACCAACAACAGCTTTTATTAGATCCAATTGGGCTTCATTAATTTTTCCTTCTGGAGCGGTTAAAGTTATCATATTTCTTATAGGTCGATTGACATCATCATATCTATCTGCTGGCGATTGGAAAAAAACAAAAGCCTTTCCTTCATCTGTTTTTCCAACACCTAAAATAATCTTTCTTTCGTCCTCGACAGAATAAAAGCCTTTTTTAGATAAAATTCTATAATTTACTGCATTAGAAGCGGTCCTATAAAAAGTATAATCTTTACTATACCATCTAGTTACAACCCCTATATCAGGAATATCTTTATAAGAGTGTTGAGGCAACTCACCTATTGACGTTGCTTTTAAGTATTTTTCTTCTGGCATTTTGTCAGCCAATTTGTAACTATCCCTATAATTTGAACTACGATATAAATATACTCCCCCAACTTCTCTTTCCAAAATATAATCTGGACTGCCGAGCCCTGTGGCTTTAAATTCAACCTTACCATTTTTATATCCGAAAACATCTGAAACCCAAGAATTTAAATTAATGCATTTGCCAGTATATGGTTTTCCATCTTTATATGCCACACCGTTAATTATAGATAAATCTTCTGGTGTAACATAATTTTTTATTCTGTATTTTTTTGCAAAATCTTCTATTTTTGCTCTTGTCGAAAGAGCTTGGGTTTCCTCACACTTTTTATGAGCAGCAGAACTAACCACCTCTTGAACAACATTTGCAGGTTTATTTGAACCAGCTTGGGTAGCTTCTTTCACAACTTTTGAGCCTCTGCCTTTAACAATCATAACCGCAGCCGCACCAATAGCCGCAGCTGCGACTAATCCTGCTACTATTAAACCTGATTCGTCCTCAGCCTCTTGGTTTTGTGGAACACCTTGTCCAAAAGTTGGTTTTTCAACTTGCTTTTGGGCAACATGAACACTTTTAAACGAATTAACAGCATCAATACTCATATATTTACTTCCTTTTTCATATTCCTAATATAAAGGCTTTTATTTTTATAAAAGCATAAATAATAAATTTATTGTCATAGATATAGCTATTCTATTCTATTCTATTCTATTCGCAGATTATACAAGGGTTTGAGTCTATTTCAAATACATCTTTACATTTTGTAACAAAATTCATTCATGAGAATTTTTTAACAAGTTTAATTTTTAAATTTTAATAAATTATAATTTCCCTCAACACTCACTACATTTAAGGAATTATCATCCCTTGAACCTCTTTTTTAATATTTAAACTATCCTGAAAACTATTTAACAATTCAGCTGCCGTATTTGCCGAATAAAATTTTCCACTTGTAGCCAAAGCTACGCATTTAAGCTGATTATAAGCCTCTTTATCATTGACATCTAAGGCAATAACGTCTATTCTAAAATCATTGCGTTGTTTTATTAATTCTAAAGCGTACTCACAAGGACTTTCATCACAATTTTCTCCCCCATCGGTCAATAATATAATTCTTTTTTTGCCTACAAAATACCCAAAATCATTATTAACAGCCTGTTTTAAAGAATAAGTAATAGGCGTTGCACCTTCTGGTTTAAGTTTATATAAAGACGACTGAACTTTTGCCAAATTGTTTAATGCAGGAGGAGCCAACAAAGAAGATGCTTTACAACTATCGTAATATGTCATCCCACTTTTATGTCCATAAGCCCTAAAACCCACATAAACGTCTTTTGAAATCTGGGGTAAAATCTTTTCTAACGTTAAAATAGCGATATCTATTTTTCTTTTTCCGTCAATTTTTTCAATCATACTATTTGAAAAATCCACAATAAAAAGTATTCGTTCCTTGTTATTTATCAACTTTTGGTTATAACTTTGCGGAGTATAAACATTATAATTTTGCCCATTGGCAATTAATGAATTAAAGGTTATTATAAAAGTTAGGATTAAAATAATATTAATATATCTATTCATAAGGAGAAGATAATGGACTTTTTTGAAACAATCAACACCAGAAAGACTATAAGAAAATACAAACCTGACATGCCCGACATGGAGGATATTAAAAAAATAATTGACTCTGCCCGTTTAGCACCTAGTGCAACAAACTCTCAAAACTGGCAGTTTATTGTTATTAAAAACAAAGAATTAATGGAAAAAATGAAAGATGCCATTGTAGAAGAATACGACAAACTGGCAAAACTTAACAACACCGAAGAATTTTTAGAAAAAATCAGCTACTTTAAAAGCTATTCTACTTTTTTCACAAACGCACCTGTTGTAATTGCCATAGCAGAAACTCAACGCACATCATACATTACAGAAATGATGAAAAAATTAAACTTTACAGCAGAAGATATTAAACTTATGCGCCCAGATTCATCTTTGCTTAGCATAGGCGCGACTATTGAAAATATGAGCCTTAGCGCGCACAATCTGGGTTATGGTACCTGCTGGATGGTTGCACCAATCATTGCAGCGAAAACTTTTGACAAACTTTTAAACCTTGAAGAAGGCTCACACGTTGTTTCATTGTTACCTTTAGGTATTCCTTACAGTGAAAACTATCAATCACCGGCAAAAAAATCACTTGAAGAAGTTATGAGGATAATTGAATAAAGAATCTTAATTTCATATCCTTGAAATTAAATCTTCCTACATGCCAAAAGGGCAATGTTATCGGGTCGCACCTCTGTCGCCGGATTACCTGCGGCATCTTTTCTACCATAAACAGAAGATGACAATGAGGCTTTAAATCCGACTTTTCCACCTCCATTACCCCCATCAGCACCATACCAACCTGTATTAATAGAATAAAAAGCGCCGGATTTTCCTTTCAAAGAATCATCATTAGTATTACCATCAAAAGTTCCCTCTATTTCAGGGGCAGCATTTAGCTCTAAGCTTCCTAACGCTCTACTTGAGCCTTCAATATTTCGGATAAATGCATTCTTTGCGTTCGGATATGTTTTAGATAACGGGTGCCAGCCTACCGGACAATCAGCCAAGTCAAAATACATAACCGCCCCTGAAGGAATCTTTGGTTGTGTGGCTTTAAGTTCTTCTATTTTTCTATTCAAGACTTGTACTTGAACATCACTCATATTATTATGTTTGATTTGCTTAGCTATCATCGGCGCAGAATAACCCAAGATAAGGCTTCCTATCAACAACGCTATCATCGCTTCTGCGACAG
>JAZTWQ010000029.1:0-17112 GCA_045635965.1 Candidatus Gastranaerophilaceae bacterium | reverse complement strand
CTCTCAAATCAGGGGTTCCGTTATTTCCATCACACAACGCCCATTTACCATTAGATGGAAGGTTTGAACCACTCCACATTACTATTGTTCCTACAGGAACACCTTTTTCTTTTTCATCTTCTTCTTCATCATTATTTTCTTCAATTGCATCTAATAACTCTTCTCTTAAATTATTAATATCATTATTGCTTTTTGTTCTTATATCCTCTATTTTTTTAGTTAAAACCTGCATTTGGACTTCGCTCATATTGTTATATTTAATTTGTCTTGAAATCATCGGCGCAGAAAAGCCAAGAATAATTGTTCCTATCAACAACGCTATCATCGCTTCGGCTACAGAAAATGCTCTTGCTGGTTTTAATTTCATCATTTTTAATCCTTTCTGTATTAATTTTAATTGTATAGATAATTTTCTTTCATTAATTTTGATTTTAGCGTATGAGTTAAAAACCTTATCCCACTACAATTAGGCGTCATGCCGAACTCGTTTCGGCATCTATCCGATAAACAACGTAAGCTAGAAACCAATTTATTGAATATTTTTCTATTAAAAAACAGGATAAAACCTTGGCTACATCCGCTTGCTGGACAGATGCCGAAACGAGTTCGGCATGACGTTTGTTTTTTAGCTTTCTTACTAGATTTTATTTTTAATTTTTCATCACGAACACTTATTTTTTGACATTCAGGAGATTTTATTGGGCTATCAATTGCCCCCCCGCCTAGTATATTGCGGGTTTTCGGCGTTTTGTTTTCCATTTTTATCTCACATTTTTATATTAAATCAACAAGATTGTATCATATTTTCAATTATTACACAACAATATATATAAAAAGCCCCAAGGAAAAACCTTGGAGCTTTTGTACATTAAGATTAAAATTAACCTTTAATTTGACCCATAACTTCTTCTGCGAAGTTTTCTTGTTTTTTCTCAAGACCTTCACCAAGCATAAATCTTGTGAACTCAACAATTTCCATTTTACCAGAAATCAATTGTTCAATTGTTTGGTTAGGATCTTTAACGAATGGTTGTTCGATAAGACATCTTTGAGCCATTAATTTGTTAACACGTCCTTCAACTATTTTAGCTCTGATTTGTTCCGGTTTGTTAGCTAAATCTTCTTTACCCATTTCAATTCTTGTTTCTTCTTCGATAACAGAAGCAGGAATTTGAGCTCTTGAAACAAATTCTGGAGCTGAAGAAGCGATGTGTAAACAAATATCTTTAATCATTGTTTCTTCATTTTCAGAAGCGTTTAACAATACACCAATTTTTGAGTTGTGGATATATGTTCCGATATTTCCTTCGTAACGAACAAATCTTCTCAAAGTGATTTTTTCGCCAATTGTAGCGATTTTTTCTTTAATTAATTCTTCTACAGTTGAACCAGACGCTGTTTTAGCAGCATTCAAAGCTGCAACATCAGCTGGGTTTTCTTTAGCAACGATTTGAGCAATTTCGTTAGCCAAAGCTTTAAATTCTTCGTTTTTAGCTACGAAGTCAGTTTCACAGTTGATTTCAACCATAGCACCAACGCCATCTGCAACATAAGATGCAACAACACCTTCAGCAGCAATTCTGCCCATTTTTTTGTCAGCAGACGCAATACCTTTTTGTCTTAGGTATTCCATAGCTTTTTCCATATCACCATTGTGTTCAACCAATGCTTTTTTAGCATCCATAATACCTGCACCGGTTTTTTCTCTAAGTTCTTTAACTTGAGCTGCACTAAATGTCATGTTCTCTATCTCCTTTTTATAATTCAAATAAGAGGAAAACCCGAAAATCGGGTTTTCCGTAATTTTATTATTAAGCTTCTACTTCAGCAACACCTGCATCTTCTGCTTTAATTGTTTCAACTTTAGCAGATGATTTTACAGCTTTTGCCTCTCTTAATTGTTTGCCTTCCAAAGCAGCATCAGCCAATTTAGACGCAACCAATTTAATAGAACGGATAGCATCATCGTTACCAGGGATAACGTATTGGATACCATCTGGGTTAGCATTTGTATCAGCTAAACAAACAACAGGAATGTTTAATTTGTTAGCTTCTTGAATAGCGATAAGTTCTTTTTGTTGGTCAACAACAAAAATCAAATCCGGCAATCCTCTCATTTCTTTGATACCGCCTAAAGACTTGCTTAATTTAGCTAATTGTCTAGAAAGTTGAGCAACTTCTTTTTTAGGTAATTTTTCAATGTGTCCAGATTCTACAAACTCTTCCAATTCTCTAAGTTTACTTACACGAGAACGGATAGTTTCAAAGTTAGTAAGCATACCGCCTAACCATCTTCTGTTAATATAGTAAAGACCAGCTCTTTGAGCTTCTTCTCTAATTACGTCAGTAGCTTGTTTTTTTGTACCAACAAAAAGGATGTTTTTTCCTCTTGCTGCAGCGTCTCTAACTGCTGTACAAGCGTTATCAAGCAAATCAACAGTTTTTCTTAAGTCAATAACGTAAATTCCGTTTTTTGCTCCAAAAATATACTGTTTCATTTTTGGGTTCCAGCGTTGTGTTTGGTGACCAAAGTGTACACCTGCTTCTAAAAGCTCAATTAATGATGCTTGTGACATTGTTTTCTCCTTGTTTTTACTAATACGCACAACTTGAAAAGTACCATTCATATTTGGGTTAATTACGAACTAAGCTCGCGCCTATCATACTAATCAACTTGCAACAACAGCATAATATAAACATGAAGAAATTTAAAGAAAATTTAAAAAATCTTAAAAATTAAAAATGAAAAACAAATTACGCTTTAGTGAAGCCTTAATTGGTGCATTAAAATATACCATACGTACTTACTTTAAACCTTTTTATTTACCGGCTAACAGTAATTTATTACAACACAAAAAACCTTTATTCTCTTCATAATTAATCCACGCTGTACAAGCCTAAGTAGAACATTTTTAAAATCATTCAATAACAACTATGGAATATACTGCAAAACGCTATTTGAAAAGCTCCCAAACACAAATAGTCACAGCCGTACTTAAATTTAAAGATTCAACTTCTTTTGAAATAGGAATCGTTATTTTTTTATCTGCAACTTTTACAGCTTCTTCACTAAGCCCATCTGCTTCTGAACCAAACATAATTATTGACTTTTCTGCAAGTTTTAAACTTGTTATATTATAAGTATCTTTTTGAGGCACAACCGTTGCTAAAATTTCATGATGAGAAAACATAGCTTTTATTTCTTGAACATTTTTAATAGAAATAAATGGAATTTTAAAAAGATTCCCAACCGCACTACGCACTGCTTTGGGATTATACACGTCAACTGTATCACCAGAAAGAATTATTCCTTCAACACCTAAAGCTGTACAAGTTCGAAAAATCGTACCCAAATTCCCACTATCTTTGATATTCTCTAACAAAACTAATTTATTTTTATCTAAAATATCTTTATTTGAAAATTCAATTTGCTTTGCAACTGCAACTATTTCTGGAGCTGTTTCAGTCGTGGAAATTTTTTTTAGCACAGCTTCATTTGTAAGAATAGCGTTTTCAAATTGAGAATATTTTTGAGCTTTTTCTTTTAAAACAAAAACATTCTCAAATTCTAAATTTAGCGCAAACGCTTCTTCAACGGCTTTTTGCCCTTCAATCAAAAATAATCTTGTTTCATTTCTATATTTTTTTTGAGCAAGTTTAGCAACTTCTTTTACCAAATTATTTGTAGTACTTGTGATTTCCATTCTATTATGCCTCCGCTTGCCAGCTATCAAGCCATTCTAACTCTCTTTCATTCAATAAATTTCTATCAATTAATTTTTCTTCAAATCTCATTTTAGAAAAAGACTGAATTTTTCCATTCATATAATATACGGTGTTTTCCAATCTAACACCACCTAAATCAGCATTATAAGCTCCAGGCTCAATTGTAAAAACCTGTCCATCTAAAAGCTTATCCTTTGCTAACTCTGAAGGAGATATACTTGGAGGAAATTCATGAACACTAATCCCAACACCGTGCCCCGTAGAGTGATTAAAGCTAAAACCTTCTAATTTTGCATCAGAAATTGTATCCCTTGCAATTTTGTCAATATCAAACCCACTCAAATTTTCAGTTATTTTAACATTATAAGCATTTAAATTTGCCTTCAAAACAGTCGTATAAACTTTTTTGGCAATATTTGATGGCTCACCAAAACAAAAAACCCTTGTAATATCAGTAGAATAACCACCTTCAAAATATGCACCACAATCCAATAAAACTAAATCACCATTTTTTATTTCAGTAATCGCATTCATGTCTGTCGCATAATGAGCAAGCGCAGAATTTTTACCACTTGCTAAAATTGTATTAAAACTCAAAGATGTTGCACCTTGAGCCAAAAATTCTTTTTCTACTTCCTTAACAAGTTCCTGTTCTGTAAGAAACGTTGCACTATTAACTATATTTGATATTTTTGAAACAACATTATCAGTTCTTTTAAAACAGGATTTCAAATGATTAATCTCAGCTTCATTTTTTATTGATTTACCAAGTTCAATTTTATCTTCTTTTAGTTCAAAAGCCTTATCTTTTATTAACAAATAATCTCCGTAAGAAATATTTTTTGCAACATACAAAATTTTATTAGAAGTTGTTTTTAAATAATTATAGTATTCACTCAACGCACTGACATAAAAAACTCTATAATCATTTTTTTCTATAAGCATTTTTGCTTTAAAACAAGATGAAAAATTATTCGCATAACTTCTTTTATTCAGCAACCAAGCAATTTGTTCAAGATTAGAAATCAAACGACATTCATTATTATTTAATTCTGATTGCACTTCTTTAATTTTATCTTCACTCGATTTGCCTGTAATTTCTATTGGAATATCAATAATTTGCGCATTTTTATATGACAAAACATCCACAAAATCAAAAATATAATCTTTGTTTAGAGGGCAAATTTCAATATTTTTTTCTTCCAAATTTTTCACTAAATTATTATAAAAATTTAATGAGATTTTTGATGATACAATAGCAATTTTTGTATTTTTTTCTAATTTTTCTTTTAAGCAAGATAACAAAGTTTCGCCCAATTGCATTTTTACAACATTAATATTCGAATATGCCTGAATATCGGCTTGTTTATGATATCTTCCATCCACAAATAAGTAGATTTTACCATTTTTATCTAACAAGGCTTCACCAGTTGAGCCGGAGAAGCCTGTTAAATAATATCTTGCATTATGTTCAAGCTCGTTATATTCAACCAAAAATTCATTTGTTGAATTTACAAGTAAATAATCATAATTATTTTCTTTCAAAAAATTAACGAGTCTTTGAACTAGCATTTTTAGCCTTCTTTGCCTGTTAGTTGAATTAAATGCCAACCAAATTGAGTTTGAATAGGTTGTGAAACTTCATCAACTTCCATAGAAAAACATGCATCTTCAAAAGGTTTAACCATTTGTCCTTTTCCAAAAAAGCCCAAATCTCCTCCGTTAGCACCAGATGGACAAAGAGAGACCATTGCAGCAGCATCTGCAAATGCTAATTCTCCGCTAACAATTTTTTCTCTTAATTCAATAGCTTCTTGTTCTGTTTTTACCAATAAATGGCTTGCTCTTACTTGTGTATTCATTTTTTCTCCTTTGAAACATTTTTATTTCTACTTCGTCATTTATTGTATCATGGTAAATTGATTTATAAAAATTTGTCATTAAAAAAAAATAATGTAATAATAAAAATAAGCAATAGGAAAAGTTGGTTTTATGAAAATAAAAAAAATATATTTTAGTATATTATTAACAAGCATAATCTGTAGTAGCGCCATAGAAGCTAACGCCATTAGCTTTAAAAAAGACTATGGAAAAGAAGTTCAAGCAATTAAAATGGATAAAAACCTTGATATGAAATCTTTTTCTGTAGAAAAAGCTGAAGAACTTGCGCAAAAATACAAAGATATAACAAAAGATTTGAGACTAATGCTGGCGTTAGATATTATGAAAGAATGTGCTGCCAACTTTTCAAGAAGTGCAATTTTAGGTAATAATTTGACTCAAATGCCTATAAAAATTGAATTTAAAGATTTATCACAAATGGGCGAAGCTTATACTGATTTTGACGCATTAGGCTGGAAGAAAAAACAGCGATTATATATTTATGTAAACCAAAAGCATGCTGATGCACCACCTATTGCACTTGCGGCACTTTTAGCTCACGAGGCATTACATCAAGATGAATTTAATTCTATAAACGAAGAAACTTATGCTTGGACAATGGAAGCAGCTGTTTGGACACAATTAAGTGAAGAATATCCCAAACAATCAGAATCTAATCATCCTCTTGTTATTAGAGAAGATATGCTAAAAAAACTTTTTATAAAAGGGAATTATACTGATAAATACATAAGAAAAACCGTTTTATCTAACCCAGGATATAATAACCTCCCATCACGCTCCCCTGGATTTGAAGATAATTTATAACAATTCTTCGCAAACAATCAATTTTTATAAATTTTTTCTCTAAAAACAACTTTATATATCTAAGAGGATTTAATAAGCATGTGCTTATTTATTTTATTAAAAGAAAGGGAAAAAATGGATGTAAAATTAAAACTTGAGCTAAACTTGAATTTAAGCAAACTAAAGCTTGCATTAATGGCAATAAAAGCTTCAGAGACCAAATGTTGTTTACAACATTAATTTAAAAAATACAATAGCTCAAAATTAACGATTAGCACATTCTTTTAAAAGAATGTGCTAAATTATATTATTTACTACATATACTAGAAATTTTTAACTCTCTATTTCCCATTTTAAGCATTAAACAACTTTTTGACTTCTTCTCTATCATCAAAGTGAATTGTCTTATCTTTCAAAATTTGATAATCTTCATGCCCTTTTCCTGCAAGCATAACAACATCATTTTCACTAGCTATAGTTTTTATCATAGAAATAGCAACACCTCTATCCTCTTCAACAAAAACTCTACTAGGATTAATTGATTGAATACCTGTTAAAATATCAGAAATTATTTGCTGTGGGTCCTCACTTCTAGGATTATCAGAAGTAACTATAATCTTATCCGACAATTTATCTGCAATAGCCCCCATTTTAGGACGTTTTGTAGCATCTCTATCCCCACCACAACCAAAAATACAAATCAAATTACCTTTTTCAGGAGTAATTTCTCTTGCAGTTTTTAAAACATTTTCCAAACCATCAGGAGTATGTGCATAATCTACAATAACCATTGGATTATTATTTACAATTTCAAACCTACCCGCTACACCTGCTGTATTTTCCAAAATTTTTATAGATTTTTCTAAATCTAAATTAGCACATATTGCAGCACCTATTGCCGATAATGCATTATAAACACTAAATATTCCATTCATCTTAAGTTGAATTTTTTGACTTTTTCCACTATAAATAAAATCAAAACTAACGCCTAATGTTGAAAACTCAATATTTTTTGCCATTATATCAGCTTGTTTTTTTATACCATAAGTTAAAACCCTTACCCCAGCAGGAACAACTTTTTCAAACCTTGTTGCGTACTCATCATCTGCATTAATTACAACAAAATTGCCTTCTTTCAAGCTTTTAAACAAAATCGATTTTGCCTCAAAATATTTATCCATCGTAATATGATAATCTAAATGATCTTGTGTTAAATTTGTTAACACAGCTCCTTTAAAAGAACATTCACCAACTCGGTTTTGCTCTAAAGCATGTGAACTTACTTCCATAACAACATTATTAATATCATTATCTTTAATTTTTTTCATAACAAGTTGAAGCTCAGGAGCTTGAGGAGTAGTATGCTTGGCATCATGATATGTATCATTACTTGATAGTTTATGCCCCAAAGTTCCAATTAACGCACATTTTTCTTCATTCGCTTCAAATATCTTTTGCAATAAATGAGTTACGGTTGTTTTTCCATTAGTTCCTGTAACCCCTATTAAATTTAATTTTTCTGTTGGATATTCACACAACAAAGCCGCAACATCAGCAATTTTTTGACGAGTAGATTCAACAATTAACTGAGGTAATTCTATATCTAAGGCTCTCTCACATAATAAAGCAAGAGCGCCTCTATCTTTAGCAATTTTTGCCCAATTATGCCCATCAGAATATTCACCTCTTAAACAAACAAAAATATCGCCAGCTTTTGTTAATTGCGAATTATAAGAAATTCCTTTAATATCAATATTTTTATCATAATTTTTTATTTCTAAAGGTTTTAAAACATTAATTAATTTTTCTAACTGCATAATTACCTCCAACCGTTTTTATTTTACCTTGCACGGTTTGATTTTCCAACACTATTTTTATTATTTAATTTATCAGGCGCAATATTCATAATTCTTGCTGTCTGCAAAGCAACCTCTCTAAAAATAGGTGCAGCAACTGTATTTCCAAACAAAGCTTCACCACTAGGCGAATCAACAACAACATAAATTATAATTTGAGGATCAGATGCAGGTAAATAACCTACAACTGATGTATACAATTTATTTGTATAACCTAAACCATTTTCTTTAGGTTTATATGATGTTCCTGTTTTTGCCGCAACAGTATAATTATCTAATTTAGCATAAGAATGCCCTTTATCTATAGCTTGCGATAACAAACGAGTCATTCTTTGAGCCGTTTGATAACTAACAACTTGTTCTCTTTTTACTTTTTTAGCTTCTTCTTCCGGTGAATATTTAATAACATGAGGAGTAACTCTAACCCCACCATTAGCCAAAGCAGAAACGGCTGAAATCATTTGCATAGCATTTACTGAAATAGCATAACCATATCCCATTGACGCGTGGTCTGAAACATCCCAGTTTTTAGGGTTTTTCAAAATTCCCCTAGATTCTCCAGGAAGATCAATCCCTGTTTTTGACCCCATACCAAAAGTTTTTAGCATCCCATGAAACTCTTGTGGCGTCATCATTTGGGCTATACGAATAGCCCCAATATTACTTGAATGTTCAAACAAATAAACTAAATCTATCAACCCTGGGCGAGGATGTTTTCTATAATCATAATTTTCAATTTTATGTCCACCAATAATTTCTTTTCCGGTATCATTGACCTTAGTAAATTCATTGATTTTGCCTAACTCCATAGCAGACGCAACAGTTAGAACCTTAAATGTTGACCCTGGGGGATAAACATCAGTCAAAGACCAGTTTTTTATCTGCTCTTGAGTTGCTTTTTTATAATTATTGGGATTATATGTTGGATAAACAGAATAACCCAAAATTTCCCCATTTTTAGGATTCATAACTATAATCGCTCCACGCAAGGCTTTTTTTGCCTCTATCATTTTAAACAATTCTTCTTCACACACATGTTGAATTGCTGTATCAATAGTTAATTTAACCGTCTTGCCTTGAATTGGAGTTGTGGTTAATTCAGGATTTGTAGAAAAATTGTAAATAATATCCCCATCCGGAGTTCGTTCAAAATTCACCTTTTTCCCAATATCTTCTAAGTCTTTTTTTGCAGTAAACTCAACCCCTCCGGCTAAATCTGCATCTGTATTATAATACCCTAAAACATGTGCAGCTAAAGTTCCTTGAGGATAAATTCGTTCTGTTTTTTTATCTAAACTTATTTCCCTTAACCTTAATTTTGCGATAGCAGTTGCTGTTCTTTTGCTAACATCTTTTTTCAATGAAATAATTTTATAATCTTTTGATAATTCAGCTTTCAGCTTGTCATAAGGAATTTCTAAAATCGGAGATAAAACCCTTGCCAACTCAGCTGGTGAATGGTCATAAACATGTGGATGCGCCCAAACATCATAAACAACCTTATCTGACGCTAATTTAATTCCATTCGCATCAACTATCATTCCTCGCATAACTGCGCCACTAACCATTCTTTGCCGTTTTGCTTTAAGTTTATAATGTTTTACATCAACAACCTGCATTAAAAATAAATGAGCTATTAAACCAAGAAAAAATAGGACAGCGAACCACTGCCAAATCATTAAGCATTTATCAAAAGATTTAAATCTTTGCAATAATTCATTATTCTTTTTTTGCATACCCTGTTACATCCTTTAATAGCCCAAAGACCATTTAAAAGATTGCTTTTCATTCACTAAATCAACCGCCAAGTTTGAAGTTGTATTTTTTTCTTGAACTTCAATAACGTCTTTTGCTTTATGAAGTAAGTTATTACTTTTCATCGTTTTATCAACATTATTATAAGATTTTAAATTATCTAATTTATTTTGCAATTCAGTATTTTCGTCATTTAAAACTATAATTTCTTTTCTAATTTTATTTAAAGTCATTTCATTAGAAGTAACAAAATAATAGCTAATCAAAGTAACCAGCACCAAAACACCTAATATAGCACATAATGTTTTATTAACTTTAGAAATGGCCATCTCCTCATAAGTTTTATACTGTGGAAAATACCCTTCTATTATAGAACTAGTTTTATATTTCCAGTATTCTCTATTTATATGATTTTTTTTAACTTTGCGCAATAACGGTTTTTCTAAAATCAGCGAATTATTCAACTTATTTCCCCCAAAGCGTTCCCACGCCCGACTTCATTAACTCAACAACTCTTTTACTTACCTAAATCCACTCTTCTAAAACTTGCTAAATTTTCTTTGCAATCCTTAATTTCGCACTCCTAGACGGTGGATTCTCCCTAATCTCTTTTTCACTTGCACATATTGGCTTCTTAGTAATTATTTCTAAACTTGGCGGCGGACAATCACAAATCGCTTTGTTAGACGGGCAGTTGCATTTTGACGCCATCTTTTTAAAAAATACTTTCACCAATCTGTCTTCCAATGAGTGAAAACTTATGACACTTATTATAGCACCAACTGATAACAATGGCATAATATTTTCTAAAACATTTTTTACATTATTTAACTCTTGATTAACTTCAATTCTTATTGCTTGAAAAACTCTAGTTGCAGGATGAATTTTTGAATTAACTTTAGGGGTAGCATTTACTATCAAATTAGCCAATTCTACTGTTGTTTCGATAGGTTTAACCTGCCTCATCTCAACAATTTTTTTAGCGATTCTTTTAGAAAACCTTTCCTCTCCATACTCAGAAAAAATTCGAACTAAGTCTTCTTCTTTATATTTATTTACAACATCATACGCCGAAAAATCAGACTCCTGATTAAATCGCATATCCAACGGAGCATTTTTTGAAAAGCTGAAACCGCGCTCCTGCTTGGTTAATTGATGGTACGACGCACCTAAATCCAACAAAATTCCACCGTCAATTTTATCAATACCTAAATTTTGCAAAACATCTTTTACATTAACATAAGACTCTTTTACTATTGTTAAATTTTTGTAATCTTTTAGTCTCTCACTCGCTGCTTCAATTGCATCATCATCAACATCAAAAGAAATCAACTTTCCACTGGGCTGTATCTTACTTAATATCAAACCACTATGACCGCCACCACCCAAAGTGCAATCAACATAAAGCTTGCCGCTTGTACAATTCAATGCCTCAACAGCCTCGTTCAACATAACCGTATAATGTTTAAATTCTTTCATACAATAATTATATAATGAAAAAATTTTTTATAATAAAAAACTGCTTTGATTTCTCAAAGCAGTTTTTAAAGTTTTAATGTTGTAAATTATTATTCAATAATTTTGTCTACAACACCAGCACCAACTGTACGTCCGCCTTCACGAATAGCGAATCTCATACCTTGTTCGATAGCTACAGGAGCAATCAATTCAACGTCCATAACAACGTTATCACCAGGCATTACCATTTCGCCTTCGAATTTGATAGAACCAGTTACGTCAGTAGTTCTGATATAGAACTGAGGTCTGTAACCTGGGAAGAATGGAGTGTGACGTCCACCTTCGTCTTTTGTCAATACGTAAACGTTAGCAGTGAATTTTGTGTGAGGTGTGATTGAACCAGGAGCAGCCAATACTTGACCACGTTGGATTTGAGTTTTATCAACACCACGTAATAAAGCACCGATGTTATCACCAGCTAGACCTTCGTCTAACAATTTTCTGAACATTTCAACACCAGTTACAGTTGTTTTCTTAGTTTCGCCGAAACCTACGATTTCAACTTCTTGACCAACTTTAACTTTACCACGTTCTACTCTACCAGTAGCAACTGTACCACGACCTGTGATTGAGAACACGTCTTCAACTGGCATCAAGAATGGTTTGTCAAGGTCACGTTCTGGAGTTGGAACATAAGCATCAACTGCATCCATAAGTTCCCAAATTTTGTCAACCCATTTATCAGTGCCTCTAGCGATAGTGTTATTAGCTTGAACAGCTTCTAATGCTTTCAATGCAGAACCTCTGATAATAGGAATATTGTCGCCATCAAATTCATAAGAAGACAACAATTCTCTTGTTTCCATTTCAACCAAGTCAAGAAGTTCTTCGTCGTCAACCATATCACATTTGTTCAAGAATACAACCAATCTTGGAACACCAACCTGACGAGCAAGCAAGATGTGTTCACGAGTTTGTGGCATAGGACCGTCTGTTGCAGCGATAACCAAGATACCACCGTCCATTTGAGCCGCACCTGTAATCATGTTTTTAACATAGTCAGCGTGGCCTGGGCAGTCAACGTGAGCATAGTGTCTTTCAGTTGTTTCATATTCTACGTGAGCAGTAGAGATAGTAATACCTCTTGCTTTTTCTTCTGGAGCAGCATCGATTTCATCGAATTTTTTCAATTGTGCTTGTCCAGCAGCTGCCAATACAGCAGTAATTGACGCTGTCAATGTTGTTTTACCGTGGTCAACGTGACCTACAGTACCAATGTTAACGTGCGGTTTGTTACGTTCAAACTTTTCGCGTGCCATTAGAGTAATCTCCTTTTTCTAATATACTAATACTTTGTGTTTGTTTTTCCTAATTCTAGGTCTGACTATTACAGTCTTATTATATCATAGTTGCTCATTTTTATTTGTCAATGTTTTTTATACTAAAAACCATGCCCTTACTTTTATTTTAGACAATTTTTTTCTTATCGGCTAATGAAAAATTTGTTACAAAATTTTATAATTCTAGTGTTTTGGCTATATAGGAGATTATGTTATGACAGAACGTCTAGAAATATACAAATGTGAAATTTGTGGAAACATTATAGAAATTTTAAATGCAGGATATGGAACACTGGTTTGCTGCGCTCAACCCATGCAAAAATTAGAAGAACATAAAAATGATGAAAACGCACAGGAAAAACATGTTCCTATTTTAACTACAAACAATAATGAAAAAATTATTCGTGTTGGCTCAATTCCCCACCCAATGGAAAACGAACACTATATCATGTTTATTGAAGCAATTTCACATGATAAAGTGTGGTTAAAAAGAAAATTCTTAAAACCTAAAGAAGAACCCAGTTTGAAATTTAGCACGGATGGTGATAAAATGATTACACGCGAATTATGTAACATACACGGATTATGGAGTAATAACTATGATTAACGAAAAACTTGAAAAAGCGATTAACGAACAAATTAACAAAGAAATCTATTCTTCTTATCTTTATCTGTCAATGGCATCTTACCTTGCAGATTTAGGATTGATGGGATTTTCTAACTGGATGAGAATACAAGTTCAAGAAGAAAACGCGCACGCTATGGGGCTTTATGACTACCTAATTGAAAGAGGAGGAAGCGTTGAACTTGAAGCCATTGCAAAACCACAAACAACTTGGGATAATATTCTTCATGTTTTTGAAGCAACTTTAGAACACGAACAATTTGTTACCAAATCATTAAATGAGCTTGCTGACGTTGCAGATGAAGTTAGAGACAGAGCTGCGGCATCTTTCTTACAATGGTACATTGACGAACAAGTTGAAGAAGAAGCAACAGCATCTGATATTATCAACAAATTAAAATTAATCAATTCTGATGGAAACGCTTTGTTTATGTTAGACAAAGACATGGCGGCAAGAACATTTGTTGCTCCAGTTATTGGTTAATTTATAAATTATTCAAAAAAGCCCGATTTTTCGGGCTTTTTTATTTGTCTTTTTTACAAGCTACAAATATTACTGATTTTGGGCGAACCTCATTTGCTGATTCGTCCACGCCAGAGGTAGAAACATCATCCGCAGCCCCATAAATAGGATTATAATAACTTGCATCAAATCCAAAGTAATCATCTCTTTCTGCACCACTCGGGTCAGTATACTCAAGCCCATTATAAACTTTAACACCTGTTCTAGGAGCACTTCCTGTATTTATTCTATACACAGCCCCAAAAACAGCATCTTTTGGTCTTTTCTTTCCTTCTCCTAGATCCTCTTCATTTATATCCAAATCATAAAAATAAGATGGATTAACTTTATACTTATCTACTTTATTATAAAAATTTCCCACCCCGGGAAAGCCACCAATAATATTGGGTAAAGAAGGTTCTAAGGTTTGTCCAATGTTAGCAGAGGATGTCGATAATCTAATATAATGACCATCTAAACTAGAACCGTCATTAGCTTTAATTTGAGACCAACCAGTTGGACAATTTGTATTATAAAATAATTTTACCATTCCTTCTGGTTCAACTTTTTTCTCTAAATCATCTATTTTTTTCAACAAGACTTTTATTTGCAAATCACTTGACTCCTGCTTTTTCAATGTTTTAGTAATCATCGGCGCAGAAAAGCCAAGCACAATTGTACCAATCAACAATGCAATCATTGCTTCGGCGACAGAAAATGCTCTTGTTGGTGTTAGTTTTAGTCCTTGCTGTGCAAATTCTAGTGGTGTTAGCCTTTGCGGTGCTCGACTTTGTAGGGCGTCTAAAGACAGCACCATACCATTCGCAGGCTTTTGTGGTGTAAAATTTAGTTCTCTTCTTTCTTTTTTTAATTTTAAATTCATTTTTACCTTCCTATATTAATAAATAATTTTCTTATATTAACCTTGTTTTGTCGGGCTTAACATTACACAAATCCTTTCGGTGCTAAACCTTGCGCCGTTAGACTTTGCGGGGCGTCAAAACGACGCGCCCTACTATTACTAGCCACACCATAATCAGACGTCATGCCGAACTCGTTTCGGCATCTAACCGATAAACAACGTAAGCTATTCTTTTGTTTATTTAAAACATTTTTCGCTACAGCGAGCAAGCCTTTTCCATTCATACCTAAATGGATAGATCCCGAAACAAGTTCGGGATGACGACTATTCTTTGTGATGTTTTTAGTTTCTTGATTTTTTAATTTATTCAACTGTTTATTGTTTTTCTCACACAAGACAATAACACTTCCACTCATAAAACCTGCGCATACTGAAGTTACCGATATCGTAGGCAAGAGCCTTAGCTCGAGCCGTACGAGACAGGTATGCAGCCAGCTGGCTAGCGTAAGCGTCAAAAAGCCGCGTGCGTGTCGTTTCAACATCTGACCAACATCGCATGAAGTCGATAAACACAAATCCTTCGTAAAACTACGTTTACCAATTAGATGCCGAAATAAATTCAGCATAACAGCTAAATTTTTGAAGGGATTTTTAGATTTTTGATTTAATTTTCCATCATGAACACTTATTTTTTGACCAAAAAGAGAATTTAGTGGGCTACCAATTGCCCCCCCCCCCTAGTGCCATGCGGGTTTTAGCCGTTTTGTTTTTTCTCATTACTTTATTTCCATTTCTGTAGACTTGATAAATCCAGCCTATATTCTACTTAATCCCAAAAAAATTATATCAAATTTTTTCAAATTGAACAAGAAAAAAGGAACGACTAATATCGTTCCTTTTTATAGCTTTTTAATCAACTATTTAACTAAGCCATCAATTTGTTAACAGCAACTGTTAATCTTGATTTTTTTCTAGCTGCAGTATTTTTGTGCAAAATGCCTTTTCCTACAGCCTTGTCGCACAATTTATAAACTGCGCTAAGTGCTGAAGAAACTGCTTCTGCGTCTTTTGCTTGAGCTGCAACTAATGCTTTTTTGATAGCTGTTTTGATTTCAGATTTAGCTGCAACGTTTCTTTGTCTGTTGCGTTCTGCAATCAAAACTCTTTTTTTAGATGATTTAATGTTTGCCATTTTTATTTTTCCTTTTTGTTTTTAAAATTTTGAGTTAATGACTCTCAAAATTTTTATGTACTCAGAGGATGTGAGTACCATTATTTTACATGGTCAAAATATGTTGTAAAGTGGTTTATTTTTAAAAATTACAAAACATTAATATGTAATATATGTAACTTGTTCTAATCTTTGCAACGCTTTTTGTGCTTGCTCATCTTTATCATTTAGGCTCAAGCATTTTTGATAATAATCTATTGCCAAATTATATTTATGCATTTTTTCTAACGCAGACGCTATATTAAAATAAGCATCAGCACAATATGGGTTTTTCTTTATCACAGCTAAATTTGCATGTACCGCATTTTTATAATCACCCATATCAAAATAAACATTTCCCAATGTATAGGAAGCCAAAATAAAACTATTGTCTTTCTCTACAATTTCTTTTAAAACAACTATTGCGTCGTTATATTTCTTATTTGAGTATAAATATTGAGCATATTTATAAGCCAATTCAATCCTATCAGGATATTCTGACAAAATATTTTGATATTTTTCTTCAACAATTTCAAAAGAGTCATTTTCTTCTGAAACCATTAAATCAACAACTTTTTTTTCTAATGTTTCATCATTTAGTGAAATATTACTTGAAAAAGACGTATTTTCATTATTAAAAGTCAAATTATAAACCTGAGGAACTTTTCTTTTCTCAATATTGCTTTTTATAACTTTTGGCGCAACGCTGTAAAAATCCCTATGCGACAACATATAAATAGGTTTATATTTTCTTTGATAAAACAAGTCATCATCTTTTTCAAAAATCTTTGAAAATTCAATAATTTCGCCAAATTTCTTTTTTAAAATAGTGTCTAAATGTGCCGCATAATCTAACTCGTAATCTTTGGAAATTCCACCGCTTACTTGTTGTGCGCCAACAATATTACAAGAAAATATTAAAGCTAAAGATAATGACAATATTTTTTTCATACAATACTCCACTAAACACTATAATATTTTTAACAAAACAAGGCAAATAATTTACATAAATATAATTTTTTCTTATACTTTGATTATGAAAAGAAACTTTCCAATTGAACTTTTAGCACCCGCAAAGGACAAACAATGCGCA
>JAZTWQ010000028.1:0-5383 GCA_045635965.1 Candidatus Gastranaerophilaceae bacterium | reverse complement strand
ATGGAGCCAAGGAAAATAGCTGAGAGGTTGGGGATTTCCGTCAGAACACTGCAATGGCACCTAACTAAAATTTATGCAAAATTTAGAGTAAAAAACAAATACCAACTAATCGTTAAAATCATCAAATATCTGCCTGATGATTTAGTGTTTTAGATTAACTTGAAAAAAATGACATTGTGAAGAATTATTAAGTAAAGTTTGATGTAGTAGAAACTCTTGCAGTGTCAGCGTTTTGATATAATAATAATAATAATAATAATAATAATAATAATAATAATAATAATAATAATAATGCTAAAGTTTTCTAAAAAAATGTCGATACATAGATAGTAAGGGAAACCACATAGGGGTGTGGACTAGCAATCAAAAGAAAAGGGGTAGAAAATGACTATTAATGTATCGTCAATGAGTAATGCAGAACTCATTCAATGGAGCAAAAATTTAGAGAATTCAAATTCAGCACAAAACGCAGAATTAAAAGCCGCAGTGGCAGAAGAACTAAAATTAAGGAAGTTAGACGCAGACACAGCTACATTTACATCATCAACAGCATCTGTTGGTAATAACTTTGATGCTGCAGCTGTAAACGAAACAATGGAGTCAATAGCTGCAGACGCTGCAGAATTGCAGGA
This sequence comes from Candidatus Gastranaerophilaceae bacterium, assembly GCA_045635965.1. GTDB lineage: Bacteria > Cyanobacteriota > Vampirovibrionia > Gastranaerophilales > Gastranaerophilaceae > RGIG2134. The sequence goes on along the minus strand of JAZTWQ010000028.1, from coordinate 4,751 downwards.
GTATGATAATCAATATAATGATTTGGTTTCTCAACAAACAGATTTAGAAACTCAATGTCAAAATTTTAAATATCCAGATGTTGAGAGTATTAAAACATCATCTCAAGCAGCAAAAGTTTTAAAAGATGTAGAAGCTCAAATTAAAAGAATTGAGCAATTAATTAAAACTGCAGAACAAGCAATTAAGGTTCTTGAAAAAGAAAAAGAAGTAGCAACAAAACAACTTGAAAAACGTGAAAACGAAAAGAAACAACTTGAAGATGAGATGGAAGCAATTAGAAAACAAATTGAATCAAACGAAGCTCAAGCAGCACAAGAAGTCGAAGATTATGAAAAACGTGCAGGCTCTATGATTCAAAATTATATAAAAGAATATCAAACAAACAATCTTGAAGCAGCCGGTGTTAAATTAGAGGAATTTTTAGCACAAAAAATGGCGTCTTACACGCTTCCTCCTAGTGTTTCTAATTTATATGCAGAAAATGACCAACTTGTAACGCAATTAAATACAAAAGGTGAACAAGTAAAATTAATTGCTGGAGCTATTGATCAGTTAAATAATAAAATTGCAAACATCGACCAACAATTAGAAGTTCAAAATGGAAAATTAGAAGATTATAATAAAAACTTGGATGCAGCTAAAAAATATCATTCAGGTGTAAGTGAATTAAAAACAGCATTACAACAAAAAGAACGCGCTCAACGTAAGAAGAAAAAATGGTACAGAAAATTGGCTAGAAAACTAGTAAAATTCTGTGAAAAATTAGTTAAAAAGATTGTAAATGTTGTTAAAGATGTTATAAAAGGTATCACTGGCGCAATTGGCGGAGCTTTAAAATTTGCTGGCAAATTTGTTGGTGATATTACAAAAAGTGTTGGGCTTGGTGATAAATGGGCAGAAAGCATTGGTAATACCTTAGCTGGGGCAACGGATTTTGTAGGTGCACTTTGCACATTTGACAAAGATGATATGAAACAAGCACTTAAAGATATTGAAGATGGTGCAAAAGAATTTGTAAAATTCAGTATTATTAAAGAAGGCTTAAAAACTGTTGAAAAAGTAGGCAAAGGTGCAATGGACGTAGTAGGTGATGTTGCAGAAGGGGCGCTTGATGTTGCCGGTGATGTAATAGATGGAGCTGCTGGCTTAGTTGAAGATGTAGTTGAAGGTGCTGGCGATTTAGCTCAAGGTGTATTAAATGGTGCAGCTGATTTAGTAGACAAAGCAGGCGGAGTTTTGGGCGATGCCGTAGAAACTGTAACTTTTGGAGCTGTTGATGATAGCGCAGTAGAACATGTAACAGGCGTAGCTTCTGATGTGGTTAGGGCTGGTGGTGCAGTTGCTAAATTAGATAAAAGTGAAACACTTGCTCACTTAGAAAGTTCTGGAAAACATGCCATAAACGGAGCAGCATCTCTCGTATTATCTGTTGGCGGAGTTTTTGGAATAACTGGAGAAGTTGCAGACTCCCAAAAAGATAAATATTGGAATATGGCAAAAGGTATTGGGGAATCTGAAATCAATAGCATTTTAAACAAAGCGTTTTCAGAAAAGCCATTAAATAAACTTCCTCACCTTCGAGAAGAAATGTATCAAAAACTTATGGAGCAACTTAAAGTTGAATTTGATAAAGAGTACGCAAACATTGCAGGAGAAATTGAATCCGGTGATGTGAATGTAACAGACTTATTTAATAATAAAATAGCAAATAACATAACAAATAAAATTGTAAATTCACTAACTAATTATGCGACAAATATGGTTACAACCGGTGAAACATCACAGAATTTAACCTCAGGAATAACAAGTGTTTATATGGGACAAGCAAATGATATTCTTTCAACAATTCTTAACCCTGATAATGGAATGCCATTGAATTATGATGATGCTTTCTCGTTGCAATCAGAATTATTGTTAACCGTTTATCCGGTAATTATGGAAAATGTTCAAGGTGTAGTAACAAAAGATAATATGACAAAATTAGTTAATGGTGAAACTATTGATTTTGAAGAAATCGAAATGGATGCATTCAATGATGTTACAGAAACATTGAAAAATTCACTTCCAACAATACTTAATGAAGGTGGATATTTAAATTCAATTTCTACAAATCTTGCAACTTCAATTATGGATGAAAACGGTATTAATACAATGCTTGAGGCTATAACCCAAGGTAAAGGTAAATCAGTTGGCGTTGATGAAAATCTTGTTAACGATATAAAACAAACTATTGAACAAACAATCAAAGAAAAAATTGAGGCTAAAATTAATGAGGCTCTAAATTCAAAAGAATTTAAAAATTTAAACTATGCACAATTGCGTTTCAGCAACAATGTAATGGATGTTTTAGGTCTTGATTTGAACAGTATTCAACAAGAACTTAGCCAAGACTCTTTGACACAAGTATCAAACTTAATGTTAAAAAATGGCTACAGTGAAAAAATTGCACAAGATTTAACTTCTAGTCTTAACGAACAAGCTCAAGTATACTTAAATGATATGATTAATGCCGCCCAACAACAATTTGGCACAGATATAAGCGGCGTTGCTGCTGAGCTTCAAGCAGAATTGTCTGGAATTGTAGAAAACAAAATCACTGCAAAATTAAATAATTTGTTTTCAAATCCTGCAAATATCCAAAATTTAAATACTCAAACACTTCTAAATGAATTATCAACAGAAGTTATGGCTGAAATAGAACAAAGAATTTTCTACTGTGGTCAAACACCTACATCAGATGAGCAAATTACCGGTGCAAATCTAAAAACTACAGCAACTGGCGCAGTAGCTTCATTTGACGGAAAACAAAATGGAACTTGCGAAGTGTCTTGTAACACAACTCCTCAAATTGAAAGAATAGAACAAGGTACACACTTATTCAGATTAGCTAATGATATTACTTACACTGTTGTTCATACAAACGCAAACGGTGAAGAACAAACTTACGAAGTACCGGTTAAAGCAGGTTACACTTGGGATGGCGCATCAATTCCGGACTGGTTAACTGAAGAAAGACGCGAAAGTGTTGGTTTAAAAGAAGATGATGCACCTGAATATGCGATTGCTAGTATGTTGCATGATATTACTTGCGAAAACCAAGGCTTACTAGGCGGAAACAGAGCACTAAGCAGCAGCGTATTCCAAGCATTATTAATCGAAAATGGTACTGATGAAGAAAAAGCTAAGATGATGGCATATTTTGTAGACGCTCATCAATCAACTCAAGGGTGGTAATTATTATAGGACATAAAATTTAATATAGATAAACAATAACCGGGGATATTTAATCCGGTTATTGTTTTATATTTACTTACAAATTAGATATCCATATCTTTTTTGAGGATAAGGTGAATTTTTGTTTTCAATTTCGCCTAAAAATGTAAAAGGAATATTGAGTTTTTCAAGTAGCCCTTTTTGAATATTAGATTCTTTTTCACCTTGATTTATAATAATCATTTGTCCATTATCTTCTAATAAATTATAGGCATGGTTTAATAGCTTTTCAGGCTGAAAAAATCTTTTAGGTAGCCCCCATTTTTTAAGTGGATATTCGCTTATAAACGGTAAAAACCAAGTTATATAATGATATTTTGCATTTATATCAAGCAAATTCGCGCAGATATAATTTGTGTTTTCTAGCCCTCTTGTGTAAAATTTTGCAGCTTCATATCTGGAGTAAAAATTGGGATAAAGTCTATGTGTGTCTAATTCAACGCCATCTATAGTAAAATTATCGCAAAATGTCGAAAAGAATTTGTGTTGACCTTTGGCGTAGCTCCAATTCTTAGAACCAATGTCTAGAATTTGAGTTTGGTTTTGTTTGTATTTTTTTACAAAATGTTTGTCTAAGATTTCATATATGTAGAGATTTTCTTGTTCTATTATTTTCAAGGTTTTTTCGGATTTCTCAACAAAATTTTTACGAGAAAATTTTGTTTTACTGCGTATAAAAAAATCTATTTCGTTTTTTAAATATTCAAACATTTATAAATAATTACATTATTTTTTGCTGTTTGCAATTTGTTTATTTTTCTTAATCATAAATGATTGTGTTTAAGAATAAAATCAAGGATTTAAAATTTTGATTATATGTAAAATATAACTAAAATCTTTACTTTTTTCCTTTTTGCGATACGATTGAAACATCGTTTTTATTTAAATGAGGAGAATATAATGGAAGCATTACACGCACTCGTGGCGCAAAATGCGGTTATGGTATCAGGTATAATACTTTTAATCGCGTATATCTTTATTGCTACGGAAAAAATTTCAAAGGTTACTGTTGCACTAATCGGTGCATCTTTAACTATTTTATTAGGGCTTGTAACAGCAAGTCGTGGACAGGAAACAATTCCACCACATTATTTTGCAAATTTCATTGATTTCAATGTTATTTTCTTGTTAATCAGTATGATGATTATTGTCCATATTGCTGCGCAAAGTGGAATGTTTAACTGGGTTGCTAATGAACTGTTGCGTTTTACAAAAGGTCATCCTATTAAAATTTTGGTTGCTTTGGCTATTTTTACGGCGATTGCATCAGCATTTTTAGATAACGTAACAACTGTTATTTTAATCATGCCTGTTACTTTTGCTATTGCAAAAGAACTTGAAATTAATCCGATTCCATTTTTGATAACAGAAATACTTGCTTCTAATATTGGTGGAACTGCAACTTTAATAGGCGACCCACCAAATATCATTATTGGTAGTGCTGCAGGATTCTCTTTTATGGATTTTATTAGAGAGT
>JAZTWQ010000027.1:0-34903 GCA_045635965.1 Candidatus Gastranaerophilaceae bacterium | reverse complement strand
TCCACTAAACACTATAATATTTTTAACAAAACAAGGCAAATAATTTACATAAATATAATTTTTTCTTATACTTTGATTATGAAAAGAAACTTTCCAATTGAACTTTTAGCACCCGCAAAGGACAAACAATGCGCATTTACTGCCATAAATTATGGCGCAGATGCAATCTATATTGGCGCAAATAATTTCGGGGCGAGAAAAAACGCGGCAAATAATTTAGAAGATATAAAAGAAATTATTGATTATGCTCACAAGTTCAATGTCAAAGTATTTATAACAATTAACACCATTCTTTTTGATAACGAGTTAAAACCAGCGCAAGAACTTATAAACAAGCTTTACGAATACAAAGCAGATGCAATAATTATCCAAGATATGGGCTTGCTTGAGCTTGATTTGCCGCCTATTGCTTTGCACTCCAGCACTCAGTGCCACAATTCAACTTTAGAAAAAGTTCAATTCTTGGAAAAAGTTGGTTTTGAACGAGCAATTTTAGCTAGGGAATTATCTTTAGCAGAAATTAAAGAAATTGGAGAAAACACAAATATTGAACTTGAAACCTTTATTCAGGGTGCGCTTTGCGTTTCTTATAGCGGTCAATGTTATTTAAGCTACGCTATTGGTGGAAGAAGTGCAAACAGAGGTGAATGCGCTCAACCTTGCAGAAAAAAATATTCGCTTGTTGATAAAAATGGCAAATATATAGCTAAAAATCAGCACTTACTTTGTTTAAAAGACTTTAATGCTTCTGATTATTTAGAAGAATTAATTGATGCGGGGGTTTCATCTTTTAAAATCGAAGGAAGGTTGAAAGATGAAAATTATATCAAAAATACGGTAAGTTTTTATCGCCAAAAACTTGATGAAATTATTGCTAAAAAAGGACTAAAGCGAGCGTCTATTGGTCAATCTATTGCTGATTTTGAACCTGCTTTAAGCAAGACTTTCAACCGCGGTTTTTGTTCTTATTTTTTAAATGGTAGAGACAAAAATATAACATCTTTTGCCACTCCCAAAAATCAAGGTGAATTTATAGGAACAATTACTGAAATCAAAAATCATTCATTTAAAATTAATGGAAAATTAAACAAAAACGACGGTATAAGCTTTTTTGATGAAAACAATGAACTTTGTGGAACTAAAATTGAAAAAGTTGAAAATAATTGGTATTTTCCAAATTCTATGGAAAAAACAAAAAAAGGACTAAAAATTTATAGAAATTTTGATTATGAATTTAACAAAAAACTAGAAAATTCGAACATAACAAGAAAAATTGCAGCTGATTTAGATATTAAAATTACCGATAAAACAATTGAAATTTTAATCAAAGATGAGTTGAATAATAGCCATTTATTAACTATTAAAAATGATTTTGAACCCGCACAAAACATTGAACAAGCCTCACAAAATATTGAAAAACAGTTTTCCAAATTAGGTTCGACAGAATTTATTTTAAACAAATTTACTTTGAATGGAGAAAAACTACCATTTATCAAAATAAATGAACTAAACGAAATAAGGCGCCAATTAATAGATGAATTTATAAAAATTAGAGAATACAATTATGAAACGCAGAAACAAAAGCCTACTAAATATTCGCCTTATTTCTTAACTGAACTTGATTATAAATCAAATATTAACAATGAAAAAGCTAAAGAATTTTATAAAAAATGTGGCACAACCTGCCTCGAATACGGGCTCGAGCACAACACAAACAAATCCTTCATAAACAAACAACTTATGGAAACCAAGCACTGCTTAAAATATTCTTTAGGTTTTTGCTCAAAAGATAAAACATCACAAAAACTACTAGAGCCTTTATTTTTAATAGATGAAAAAAGTCAAAAATACAAGCTGGATTTTGACTGCAAAAATTGTAAAATGAAAATTTATAAATAGTGAAAATTAATCTTTTACACAATACAACAATGCAATATTTTTAGGACGAACCTCTGTTGCCTCCCTACAATAAGAGTCAGAAGAGTTACACGCATCAAAATCTATTTGCTCATATCCCGAACTATTTTTATCGGCAGCGCCCCTCCCATTAATTTTTCCTGTTTTAACAAACGAACCATTTGCACTACCCCATCCATGATATCCACCATGACCACCATGAGAACCTGTAATATTAGGCGCAGCATCTAATTGAACGGTTCCTTTAGCATCTGCATTTCCACCTATATTTCTAATAAAAGCACCCTCTGTGTCAGATATAATTGTTGTCAGTGGAGTCCATTTATCTGGGCAGCTTGGTCTATTAAATGCAATAACCGCTCCGGAAGGAATGGAGGTTTGGTTCGCACGAAGTTGTTCAATTTTTTTATTCAAAACCTGCATTTGAACATCACTCATATTGTTATATTTAATTTGTCTTGAAATCATCGGCGCAGAAAAGCCTAGCACAAGTGAACCAATCAACAACGCTATCATCGCTTCAGCAACAGAAAATGCTTTCATTTTATTTTGAAGAAAAGAACAACTTTTTTTATCTTTTTTTTGAAGTTGAAAACGATTTAAATTCCCTTCAAATCGCCCCCCCCCTACTGTCATGCGGGTTTTAGCCATTTTGTTTTTCATGCTTTATCTCCTATTTTCTAAATATTTTTAATATTTACAAATTGGTTTTCTCTTGAAATAGCTACTTTTCCTGAACGAACAAGTTCTTTTATTCCCATTGGTCTTAAAAGTTCTATCAATGAATTAATTTGTCTACTATCGCCAAAAGCTTGAATAGTATAAATTTTATTAGTCACATCAATAATTTTAGCGTCAAAAATTTCTGCTATTCTTAAAATTTCTGAACGAGCCTCATCTTTTGCTGTAACTTTACATAAAATTAATTCTCTTTCAATAAAATCGATTGAATTTAAATCAACAACTTTTACAACAGGGATAAGTCTGTTTAACTGTTTTGTAATTTGTTCTACTACTGAATCTTGCCCAGTTGTAATTATTGTTAAACGAGAATACTCATTATCAAGAGTTGGCGCAACTGTTAAGCTTTCAATATTGTAACCACGACCAGAAAACAAGTCCGCTACTCTAGACAAAACGCCTGCTTCATTTCTCACCAAAACTGATATTGTATGTTTCATTTCCAATCCTCTATTCTCTTTGTTTAATTTATATTGTATCATAAAAATATAACTCAAATAAATTTAAGGAAAATCATGATAAAAATTGGACTAACAGGAAATATAGCAGCTGGAAAATCTGAAATTGAAAAAATATTTAATAAACTTGGAGTAAAATCTATATGCGCTGATTCTATTGTTCATGAATTATTTAGAAAAGATTCTGTTAAAAATGAAGTTGTTTCTTTATTTGGCGGAGATATCTTGCAAGCTAATAATATTGATAGAAAAAAACTTGGACAAATTGTTTTTTCTGAAAAAGAAAAGAAAGAAGCTTTGGAAAAACTTATTCATCCTTTAGTTGTTAAAGAAATTAATGACTTTTTTGCAAAAAATAAAACTGAAAAAATAGTTGTTGCTGATATTCCTCTTTTATTTGAAAGTAGTTTAGAATATTTAGTTGATAAAATAATTTTAGTTTATGCAGATGATAAAATTAGATTAGAGCGAATAAAAATACGTAATGGCTTTGATGAAGAACATATAAAAAAAATTATGGATGCTCAACTTTCTCAAGAAATTAAAAAAGAAAAATCTGATTTTATTATAATGAATGAGAATAAAACACTAGAAATGCTAGAAATAGATATAAAAGAAATAATAGAAAAATTAAAATGATTTTAACAAATTTTTCAAAAATATTAAAACGAATAAAAACAAAAAAATACGTTTCATTATTGACTTTGTGGATGAAAAAACGTATTTCTCGTCCTGCAAAAACTAAAGTTGATAAAATAATACAAAGCGAGTGTTGGTATGCGAAAAATAATAATGGAGATTTTTTAATTATTCCAAAATCTCAAACAGGACAAAATTTAACCCAAGCTTTATATAATTATATTCAAAGTGTAGAAAATGTAGATGTTGCAAGATTTTTACATGAAAATAAAAAATTTACCAAGGATAATTTTTAGCCGGACGCCAATTGTTTCTTCTTAGATATTCTGCGCAGTATAAACAATCACCTTCTCTGCTACAATCTTTTTTAATAATATCATCGCTTAGATTTGCCCCTAATGGGACAACGGCACCGTTTAAATATCTTTCAAACATGAAAACATCATTGCCAAACTTGTTTGGTCCAGCTGAACCATTAACATCGACGATAATTGCCATAGTTTTTATTGTTTCAAAATCATATAAGTAATCAGTATCATGTTGTTGACCAGAGCCAACACTTCTTAATGAAATGGAGTAAATAATACCATCTATTGTCAAAAATGGTACTCTTCCTGCATAATTAAATCCGCCAAAATTTCCTGTTCTGTTCTTCCATGCTGCTTGATTAGCATAACCACAAACTTGTGGAGAAGTGCATTTCTTTTCAATTTTAAAATAAGGAGCATAATAAGAGTCTATAAATTCATTATGTTCAAGTGTTGTGTCCCAAGTTGAATAATCTCCATTTTGGGATTCAGACATTTTAGTTGCTTGACCTAGTACAGAATAAGCTTTTTTTAAATTTGATGTTTTTTTCTCATATTGGAAATTTGAATACAAAGTAGGTACTGTCATAGCTGCAACAACGCCAATCACTGTCAAGGTGATTAAAACTTCCGCTAAAGTAAAAGCATTTTTTCGTCCATTTTTATTTTTTATTAGAGAGCGAATTTTTTGACTAAAAGGAGATTTTATCAGGCTACTAAATGCCCCCCCCCCCTACTCTCATGCAACTTTCGGACATTTTACTTTCTCCTTTTTCTCCGCTATCTCTTAAAGGAATTATACAAAATTTTTTTAAATATTACAAGAATATAATTAATCTCTTTCGTGCTTTGATAATTGAAAATGTTTTATAACGTTATTAATTAATTTATTTATCGGACATTCTATTACTTTATACATACATAATCCAAAACCAAATACTAAAAATATGTATATAAAAGCAATAATAGAATTTCTGTATTGTGGATTTGTTGCATAAAAAATATAATTATAAAGATATATTGAATAAGACGCTAAAGCAATATCAGAAATCCAAGATTTAATTAAATTAGGACTTTTGATTAATTCATTTCTATAAATAAAACAAACTAAACTTATTAAAAGACTTTCTGTAATTGCAAAAAGATTTATTGGCGTAGATAAAAAACCATTACTTTTTACGAAAAATAATAAAATTAATGTTATTAATAACAAGAATATTTTAAAAATTTTATTTTTAAATATATGTATAAATTGTCTTTTAAAAAGAACCATTCCAAAAACAAAACACGGTAAATTAATCAATATCGACTTATTAAAAGCAGAGCCTTCAAAGCTAAAATAATATGATAAAAATATACTTAGCGAGAAAATAATTAAAGTTAAAACCTCCAATCCAACTTTGGTTTTTTCTTGGATTTTATATAAAAAAGGAAAAATCAAATAAAAATTAAATAAAACGCCTAAGAACCAAAATACCCCACTTATTGAATAAAAAGTTTCATTGCTTAAATTATGCACTAAAAAAATATGCGATAGAACATCAATCAATCCAATGGATTTTGGAGCTATGCCCATTTTAATTAAAAAATACCAAATAACGATGGCTATATAATATGCAGGTAAAATTTTTATTAATCTTTCTTTTATAAAATCAAAATATTTAATATTTGGGTTATATTTAATACACAAACAATACCCTGAAATAACAAAAAATAAGCAACAACCTAACCAACCACCTGTAATAAACATATTCTTAAAAATACTAAAATTATCAAAACCAACAAATCTTGCTACATGAAAGCCTGTAACAAAGAAAATAGAAAGAAACCTCAAAAAATCAACCCAAAACAATCTTTCTAACGTTTGTTCTCCTTTAAACTACATACTTATTGATTATTGTCCCATATTGAGACAATAATTTCAACAAATAAAAAATACCCCGGATGCGATTCGAACGCATGACCTACCGCTTAGAAGGCGGTTGCTCTATCCAGCTGAGCTACCGAGGCATTTTATAATCTATTTAATTGTAAATTATTCTCATCTAATCAGTAAACTTAACCTGACCGTAGAACCAATATAACACATCAAAAATTTTATGCAATTATTTTTTTATTGCATAGTTTTTCTAATTTTTGATTTTGTTGATTCGATTTGTTTTATTTTCTTTTCTAAAGCTTTTACGGTTTTATTTGTAGCTTTTCTTTCAGCTTTTAATTGTTCATACTGCGCATCTACTTGTTGATATTTTTCTTTATATGCAAGATATGTATTTCTTAGCTCCACTTGTACAGAATCTAGTTGCAAAATAGCGTTTTGAAATTTCTCGGTTGAAGCTCCTTGAATTAAAGCCGCATCCGCTTCAGCAGCCGCAGAATTTGCAGAAGATACCGCTTTATCTACTGGGGTATAATTAACATCCACTGGCTCAAACATCATTCCATCTGCCATTGCTACACCAGAAAATGCTAAAATAGCAGTCATTATTGCAATCAATTTAAATTTTTTCATACTTTTTCCTCCTTGCTATAAACTCATTATAACAAATATTTTTAACGTCTAAATACAATATTTGTTTGATTTTTAAATAATAAATTTTCCAATTAATTTAATATTAATTTAATATTTTCTTTCAATTCTTTTTATTTTTTTGTAAAATAAAGAAAAGTAAATTATAGGTGGAAAATGAATAGATTTTTTGGAATTATCGGCATTATTGTAATTTTTGCAATTTGCTTTTTGATGTCGAACAATAAAAAGAAAATTAGCTTAAAAACAGTTTTATCCGGTTTCGCTCTACAAATATTATTAGCCTTATTTGTTCTAAAAACAAAAATAGGGCAAATTATTTTCGCAAAAGCAGGTCAATTTGTTGAAAAACTACTTGATTTTGCAAATCAAGGTGGAGACTTTGTATTTGGAATTTTAACAAATAACCCTGACAAAATAAACGAAGTTTTTGGCGCAGGAAGTGATTTTATTTTCGCACTTAAATTAATTCCAACTATAATTTTTGTATTAATTCTTGTTAATATTCTTTATCACGTTGGTATAATGCAAAAGATTGTTTATATTTGTGCAAAAGTTATGTATAAAGTCATGAATATTTCAGGGGCAGAAGCTTTATCCAATGCCGCTAGTGCTTTTGTTGGACAAGTTGAAGCACAAATTATGATTAAACCATATTTAGCAAGCATGACCATGTCTGAATTATTAGCCTCAATGGCTGGTTCTATGGCTTGTATTGCCGGTGGAGTTATGGCAATGTATATTGGAATGGGAATTCCCGCAGAATATTTATTATCAGCAAGCATTATGGCTGCCCCTGGAGCTCTTGTAATTTCAAAAATAGTTTTTCCGGAAACAGAACAATCTCAAACCAAAAATGATGTAAAAATTGAAGTTAAACAAACATACGTTAATTTAATTGATGCGATTGCTCATGGCGCATCTGATGGCATGCGCGTCTCTATAAACGTTATAGCAATGTTAATTGCGCTAATTGCATTAATCCACATGGTGGATTGGGTTTTAGGATATATTGGTTTATTTTTAGTCAATATTTGTCACTTGCCATCAACTTTTATAGGAATTGACTTTACAAACCTTTCAATGAAAGAAATTTTAGGTGCAATTTTCTCTGTCTTTGCATATATTATGGGCGTTCCTTTTGCCGAAGCGAGTACAGTTGGGTCTTTAATGGGGACAAAATTAGTGTTTAATGAATTTATAGCATACATGGATTTATCACAAATTCAAGAAACTTTATCTCCTAAAAGTGTTATTATAGCAAGTTTTGCTCTTTGTGGGTTTGCAAATCTTGGTTCTATCGCAATACAAATTGGTGGGATTGGCGAACTTGCACCAAACAGACGTAAAGACTTAGCCAAACTAGGATTCAAAGCACTAATTTGTGGAACATTAGCGTCTTATGTTTCCGCATGTATTGCAGGTATCTTATTATAAAAAAATCTAATTTTCTTTTTGAACAAAAGTTTTTATAGACATTAAAGTTCCATTTTTTCTGTATTCCTTTACGGCTTTGATGTCTTTTGTCCCCTCATAAAAAAAAGTTTCTTGTTTTGGCGTTTTACCATCTTTTTGAAAAATAGTTTTCTTTATTGGTAAATCTACTGTTTTAGAATATATGATTAAACTTTCTCGTTGACCTTTATTAGAATAGGTTTCCGTAAATGTTTTTTTCCCTTCAACTGAAAATCTGGTTGTTTTTTTTAATTTATCCTTTTCATATAAAAAACTAAGATTTGGATTACGCCCATCCGGTTTGTATTCTATAACTTTTTTTCTTGAATCAGGCATAAATGTAGTTGTCCTAATAATTTTTGTGACATCTCTCAACTCTACAACGGTTACTCCTTTTTTCGTTTGAAAAAATTCATAATTTTTTCCTGCACTATTTAATTGTTTAATAAATTCCTTAATTTTATTTACAGGAAGCCCACTTGCACCAAAAGAAAGACTAAATTCGTCTTTTTTTAATAAATTTATTTGATAATTTTTAATATTATTTTCATTATTACTACTGTTTAAACCTTGCTTAAAAAAAGGTGTTACACCTGAAATTGTATTTATTTTCATTTTCCCTCTGTTTTATATTTTTGTTTCGGCAATATTAAATATATACATATAATAATGAATTAAATATTTCTTACTGTCAATAAGCCTTTACAATACATTAACCAATATATTTTCAATTGGGATTTGCAAGCAATCTAACTTTTCACAAGTTGTATTCCTTTTTTCCCAAAGACAAGGACGACAATCACATGCAGAATTTGTTATAGCAATAAAATTTTCTTTTGAAGGGATTAATTTTCTTTCATCAGTCGCTCCAAAAATTGCGACAACTTTTGTATTTACAGCAACACCAATATGCATAGGTGCAGAATCGCAACATATTAAAACTTCCTTAGAAGAAATTAACTTTGCCAAATCCATTATATTTTTGGTTTTACCATAATAATTTATAAAATTAGGATTATTAACATCGAAATTCGCACTTATTTCATCAATATACGCTTTATCATCCGGACCACCGGCAAGATAAACTTTTTTTCCGCTTTGCAAAAGTCTATTTATTAAATCTATCCATTTTGCAGGAGAATATGTTTTTACCATATTCTTAGAAACACTCATAGCGCTGACCCCAGGGTGAATAACTACCGAATTTTTTTCTACCTCAGAATTATTTTTCACATCTATGTATGGAAACTCCGCCTCATCATTTGTTAATGGTTTAACCAATTCATGGTACATTTGAGCAGCATAACGATTTTTTATTAATGGAACAGCTTGGGTCAACAATTGCCTACTTAGCTTACCAGTATCAAAACCATAACGATATTTAATTCCTGTTAAAAACAATAAAATTGATATTAATTTATTTCCACCGGAAGAAATAACTACATCATATCTACCTTTTTGTGCTTGATAAATAAGTTTCAATAACTCAAAATATTTATTTTTCCCCTTAATATCGAGCAATAAAACATCATCAATTAAAGTTGTTAAATCTTTAATTGATTTACTTCTTGGCTCAAGCGCCAAGGTGATTTTCGCCTCAGGATATTTATTTTTAAAACTTTGTAATGTTGGCAAAAATAAAATCTCATCGCCAATCCCACCAAAATTTATAAATAATGCTTTTTTAATATTCTCCATAAATAAATTATATCTCAAAATAAACTAAAATATCCTAATCTTACATTTAAAATTGAAAATACAAAAATTCAGAAACTTTATTTATTGATAAAATAGAAACAAGTATCAAAACCAAAGTTACAGTAAAGAAAACAGAATTAGGCTTAAATTTCTTTGAGAATTCAACAGAGTTTGGAATAAATAATAAAATTATTGTTCCAATTAATGCTAATAAACTTAATTTTATTGAACCATTTTCAAATGACAATCTTAATTTATTGATAACAATTGGTTCAAATCCATTTAATCCAAACATTGATTTGATAATATAATTTGCTTTTTCAATAGATGTGGCTCTAAAATAAATCCAAGTTATATTTACAAAGAAAAATGTAAAAAACACCGCCATCACGTGAGGTATTTTAATATTCAAAGTTTTCCATAATCTATGAATACATAAAGCCAAACCATGCAATGCGCCCCACACAACAAAAGTCCAGTTTGCTCCGTGCCAAATTCCACCGATTAGAAATGTTAAAAATAAGTTTCTATAAGTTATACCAGAACCTTTTCTGTTTCCACCTAATGGAATGTAAATGTAATCTCTTAGGAAACGGGATAACGTCATGTGCCATCTTCTCCAAAAATCCTGAATACTATCAGCTTTATATGGAGAATTGAAGTTTTGAGGTAATACAATATTAAATAAATATCCAATTCCCATAGCCATATCACAATAACCAGAAAAATCAAAATAAATTTGCAAAGTATAAGAAATACTAGTGCACCAAGCCTCAAAACAAGTTAAGGTGGTTATTGTATCAAACATAGGTTTTGCAAACTCTGAAAAAGTATCGGCTATCATTATCTTTTTGAATAAACCAATTGCTAACAAAAACAAACCTATTGAAATATTTTTATGATTAATAATTCTATTTCTTAAATTAGCGAATTGAGGCATCATTTCTTTATGGTGAACAATTGGACCTGCAATAAGTTGAGGGAAGAATGTAACAAATAACGCATAGGTTAAAAAATCATATTCTTTTGTTTCATATTTATAGCTATCAACAAGAAATGATATTTGTTGGAAAGTAAAAAAGCTTATCCCTAATGGAAGCATGATATTCATAAAGTTAAAATCTTGATGGAATAAATGATTAATATTATCAATTAAAAAGTCAAAATATTTAAAATAACCTAAAAGTAAAATATTCCCAACTATACCAAATAATAATATTGCTTTTCTGTTAATGTTCAACTTGATTTTTTGGACTAATGTTGAGCCAATTGAATAGTTAAAAATCATTGATGTTAAAATTATTGGCAAATAATCCAGTTTCCAAAAAGCATAAAAATACAAAGACATCAAAACAAGCCAACCTTTGGCAATTTCTGTTAATTTATGTTTATTTAATAAGAAATAAACTATAAAAGTTATTGGTAAAAACAAAAACAAAAATTCTAATGAATTAAATAACATTTATTACCACCTTATTTTTCATTATTAGCCCAAATTTGAACATCTTCAACTATTTGAGGATTATTAATCTTATAATTTATATACAATTTACTATCATTTTGATTATGTTTTTTTATATTGTTTTTAGTAACCCAATACCCAAAATTATCATTTAACCCAAATAATTTATTAGTTATTTTCTTTCTAACAAATGGATAAGCATGCACCGCATCTTTAAAATATTGCATATCTGGACTGATTTCTTCTGTGGTGTATTTATCGATTATTGCGAAATCATAATATGGCTGAATTTTTGCTAATTCTTCTTTAAATTTATAAAAAGATTCAAGATTTTGTGTATTTTCTATCAAAAACCTTTCTGTTACGTGCATTGAAGTTATAAAAAATTTAACTTCTATATTTCGTTCTTTGCACCAGCTTATAAAAGTTTTTAAATCATCAATTTTTTTATCTTCTAATTCAAAATTTTTGTAATGCTCTTCGTAATATTTATTTATTGTGCTGCTAAATCTATGATTTATTTTTTTATTGAATTGTTTTTCAAATCCATAATTTTCACTTGTTTTTTCTCTTTTTTTCAAATTTTTATAAAAAGTTTTAAAAGAATTTTCAAATGAATCTAAAGACAATATTAAAGGAAAAATTTCTTCTTTTGTTAATTTTGTAGTTGATATGGATTTTAAAGCATCTATTTTTTCAATATTTTTTCCTATAGAACAAAAATCAATTCCAAAATAAATCGTTTTTATTTCTGGGTGAATTTGTATTGCATTCTTTGCCATAGTAATTGCTTCATAAAAACTACAACTATTTATATATAAATTTTTTATATTTTGTTTTAAGCTTTGTCTTTCATATTTTTCATTGCTTCCATAACCTACTCGAGAACTTCCCACCCATATTGCATTAATCTTATTTTTATCTAATTTTAGTTCAGGGATTTTAGATAATCTATGATTTTGATCAACAAATGGCTTATAATAACCAAATCTATTTTTTACATGAAAAACATCAAAAGGATCTATAAAATAGTTAAATAAAAAAACAAACGAAAGTAACGCAACTACACTAATAATTATTCTTTTATTAAATTTTTTATTTTCCATACAACTAATGAATATTCCTAATTATTTCTATATTTTATCCTATTAAAAAAGTGCATTTTACAATGCACTTTTTTAAATCATCATAATTTTAAAATTATATTTTCTTATAAACCAATGAAGCGTTGTGTCCACCAAAACCAAATGAGTTAGTTAACGCAACATTTACTTCTTTTGATTTTGCTTTATTTGGTGTATAGTCTAAGTCCGCAACTAATTCATCTTGGTTTTCCAAGTTGATTGTAGGTGGAACAATACTATCTTGAATAGACTTGATACAAATTATTGACTCAACAGCACCAGATGCTCCCAACATGTGACCTATCATTGATTTTGTTGAAGAAACTGACAAGTTAGGATTTTGTACTTTATCGCCAAAAACTCTAGCTACCGCATGAGATTCAGCCTTATCACCCAAACCTGTTGAAGTTCCGTGGGTATTTACATAATCAATATCTTCCGGTTTTAAGCCAGCATCCTTAACAGCATTTTCCATAGAACGTTGAGCACCTTTTCCTTCCGGACAAGGAGCAACGACATCATAAGCATCCGCTGTTTGACCATAACCAACTAACTCAGCGTAAATTTTTGCACCACGTTTTTTAGCATGTTCATATTCTTCAAGAATCAAAACGCCTGCACCTTCTGCCATTACAAAGCCATCACGGTCTTTATCATAAGGACGAGACGCCTTTGTAGGTTCATCATTACGTTTTGACAATGTTCTTGCACTTGTAAACGCACCAATACCTAAGTGAGTAATAACAGCCTCACAACCACCGGCGATTACAACATCGGCATCATTCCATTGAATAGCTCTAAATGCGTCACCTATAGAATGAGCTGAAGTAGCACAAGCAGTAACAATTGCTTTATTTATACCTTTTGCACCATATTTCATAGAAATTTTACCGGCCGGAATATTTACGATTAACATAGGAACCGTAAAAGGAGAACATTTTGTTGGTCCTCTATCTAGCATTGCTTGATGTTGTTTTTCAAAAGTGTCAAACCCGCCTGCCGCAGAACCAAAAATAACTCCGACTCTATATGGGTCTAAATCACTATTTTCGATATCTAAACCAGAATCTTTAACCGCCTCATCCGCTGCAACAAGTGCAAACTGCGTAAATCTATCTGTTTTTTTAACCTCTTTTGGATCAAAATATTCCAATGGGTCAAAATCTTTAACTTCACCGGCAATATGAACACTATGTTTTTCCAAATCAATCGCAGTGATTGTACCAATACCACTATTACCAGCAGTTATATTTTTCCATAAGTTGTCAACACCAACTCCATAAGGAGTTACAGCACCTAATCCGGTTACGACGACTCTTCTTTTTGACATTTTTAATACCCTTTTAAAATCTTGTGTTAAGTATGATACATTCTGAAAATTACGAGGAGAATTTAATAAAAAAAGACTCCTCGTAAAAAACTATTTTTTCTAAATACTATGAGTTAGCTTCGATGTAGCTTACAGCATCTTGAACTGTAGCGATTTTTTCAGCTGCTTCATCAGGAATTTCGCAACCAAATTCTTCTTCAAAAGCCATAACTAATTCAACTGTATCCAATGAATCAGCACCCAAATCAGCAGTAAAGCTAGCTTCTGGAGTAACTTTTGCTTCTTCAACGCTCAATTGATCTACTACAACTTTTTTAACTCTTTCAAATGTACTCATTGTGTTTTCCTCATACTTAAATTAATAACTATTTCTAACAATTTTATTATACTATAAAAGATTATTTTGCCAAATATTTTACAAAATAATTTACACAACTAAACCGCCATCTACCCCGATAACTTGTGCTGTGATGTAAGTTGCGTCTTCCACCAAAAATTTTACAGTTTTTGCAATATCTTCAGGAAGACCCAATCTTCTCAATGGAATATGCTCTTCTATACCATCAAGTTTTAAATCTTTTGTCATATCTGTTTGAATAAACCCTGGAGCAACCGCGTTAACTCTAATACCTCTAGAGCCCATTTCTTTTGCCAACGCTTTGGTAAAACCAATCAAACCTGCTTTTGCTGATGCATAGTTTGTTTGACCGGCATTACCATAAACACCAGCAATACTTGCCATATTTACAATAGCGCCTTTTCTAGCTTTCATCATAATTTTGGCAACTGGGTTAGTTACGTTAAATGCAGAATTTAAGTTTGTATTGATAACTGCATCCCAAGCTTCATCTGTCATTCTTACAAACAAACCATCACGAGTAATTCCTGCGTTATTCACAAGCGCATCGATTTGACCAAAATCATTCATAATTTCTGCAACAGCGCTTTCACAAGCCTCTTTTGAAGAAACATCAAATCTATAAGCTTTTGCCTCTACGCCCAATTCTTTAATTTCTGCAACTGTTTTTTCTGCTGCTTCTTGATTACCTGCGTAATTTACAGCGATTGAGTATCCTGCTTTTGCAAGCTCAATTGCACAAGCTTTTCCAATACCTCTTGATGCACCTGTTACTAATGCAACTTTCTTATCTGTCATAATATTCTCCTTATGAACTAATCTATTATTTTTTAATTATAATACCACAGATTAATTTTATTTGTACTTTTTTTATTTATTGTTATAATTAGATTGTTATTTATTAGGAGGGTTTCACTATGAAAAAAGTAGCAAGTACATTATTAATTTCATCTTTATTATTATCTGCAAATATGGCAATGGCAGCATCTTCTAACCCATTTGCCGAAAGCTGGAACGCAACTAAAAAAAGCTATACTGACGCAATAAAACAAACTCATGAACAAAATAAAGCAAACTTTAAAGCTCAACAAGAAGCCCAAGCTGCAAAAAACAAAGCGGCTCAAGAAGCTCGTCAAGCAGAATATGCTAAAAAACAAGCTGAACTTCAAAAACAAATAGAAGACACAAAAAATGCTCAAGCAAAAGCTCAAGCTGAGCTAGAAAAAAAACAAGCTGAACAAAAAGCAGCTTATGAAAAAGAAAAAAAAGAAAGAATTGAAGCTCAAAAAAAACAACAACAAGAAGCTTTAACAAAATTCCAAAATAAAATCTACGGAAACTAATTTCTAAATTTATAATAAAAACCACCGCTTTAGAAACGGTGGTTTTTTATATTTCTAACATACTATAATTCATGAAAACCCATGGCTGGTGCATGTTTTGGGATGTAAAGATTTGTAAATTTATATAAGATATATATCAATTTTCTATAATCAAAATACTTTATATACATGTGAGTGTATAAGGTATAACAATCGTGGGTGCATTTTCAAACGCAATGGCGGTAGGAGCCGTCTCATATAACGTAAAAGACGTTCAGACAAATATAGAAATTGATTTGGCTGATGGTAATCACGACTTAGAAGTTGACGGAAGTGGCAACGATATTTCTGTTGGCGATGGTAATAGTAATATAAAAGTTGTTGGAAGTAATTCTAATGTAAAAACTGGTGATGGCAATAACAAAATTGTTCATTATGGTTCTAACTCAATTATTTCAACAGGTGACGGAAACCAAAACATTACCTCTATCGGTGATGGTAAAACTATAACAACAGGTGATGGAGATGATGATGTTACTTTTATTGGTGATAACGTAACACTAGATGGCGGAGATGGCGACAACAACGTTGTTTTCTGGGGTAATAATGTAAACATTGCTCTTGGTAGTGGAAATGATGACGTTACAACTTTTGACCAAATATATAATCAAGGTGGTTATGATGATTTAAATGCGGTCTTTTTAAGCACCTTAGGTACAGATATTTGGGAAGATTGGACAAGAATTTCAAGAGTTCAAATAGATTATATCAAGCAAAAATCCTTGATGTCTAAAACACAAACATGGGTTTATGAAGATACTTATCAAGTAGATACTTACTTTTCACGTTATGTAAATGGGCTTAAGAATGTAAATATTGACTTAGGTGGAGGTTCAAATACTGCTAATTTAACTATTGATAAAGCAACCTCTTCTGTAATTGATAATGGCAAAGAAGTAATTGGTAGAAATGCTTTAGGTCAATTAACAAGCAAATCTGAAAATGTAAAACTTAATAAAGATTATAGTTATGATACATTACTTGATTCAAGAAAAGAAACAAGACTAGATTCACATACAAAATCTAATACCCGATGGGGTGGCGTGTTTGTTGCCGCTGCCGCGGCAGTAGCAGCGGTTGTACTTACTTGGGGCGCCGCTTTACCTTATGTCATTGGAGCTGCTGGCGCCGCAGTAACGGCTTGCGATGTTGGATATAAAGTCGGTACCGGTCAAACATTACACACAGGGGATTGGGTAAACATTGGTGCAGCAGTATTGCCTTTTGGCGCTGGAGCTGTTGCTAGTGCATGTGGTGCGGCGGCATCAACTGTTGCAACCGTTACACAAACGGCAAGTACCATTGCAGGTGTTGGAAAAGGTGTCTATCAAGCATCTCAAGGAGATTATATTGGTGCAGCCGTAAGTTTCGGAGGAGCTACACTTTCAGCTGTTAGCGCAGCGGGCGTGGGCACTGTTGCGGGAACAAGTAATTTAACTGGTTGGGGCTACGCAGCACATGGATTAAATCTTGCAGCCAATACCGCAAACGTTATAGATAAAGGTATAAAAATTGCAGAAGGCGATGCAAACTTTGGAGATTGGTTATCTCTTGGTCTTAGCGGCTTAAGTGCTTATATGTCAGGATGTGATTTGTACTCTGGAACATCTGAAATATTAAAAAACAACCCTGTTAAAGAGCGAGCTGAAGACGACGACGTCATTATAGAACAAGCAAATGGTGATGGTATAGATTCAGAAGGAACAATTCACAAGCCGGATGGCACTAAAATAAAAACTGACGGGACTGTAATAAAACCAGATGGAACGGTTGCAAAACCAACTACTTCTACAAATAATCAAGGAAACACTAATAATGGTTCTACTGCGCAAGCGGCAAAACCAACTACAGGAAATGCGGGTTCTGCTACTTCACCAAAAGGAGACTCAACAAGTTCTCCAGCCTCAGGTAACAATGGAGGTTCTTCAGGAAACAATGGTGGAAATACAAGTTCTAATTCTTCTACAAACAACAATGGCGGTTCATCTCAACCCGCACCATCAAATAATATAAAGCCATCTACCACCGATAAAATAATTGATGGAATCGGTGATTTTGTTGGAGATGTTGTTGAATTACCAGGAAAAGTAATTGGAGGAGCCGCATCATTTGTTGGTGAAAAAATTATTGGTACAGACAATATGTTTGGTAGCGCAATGGATACTTTGGGTGATTGGATTACTAGTGGTTCAAATAGCCTTGGAAGTGGCGTCAACACCGTTGTCGATGCAACGGGTAACTTTATTGTTAGCCCAATTGAAACAACTAAAGGCTGGCTTGGTTATGATAAAACAACTACCACAACAACGACGACAGATAACAAAGGTGCGACAGTAGATGCAAGCAAGACAGGCGATACAGCTAATACTACGAATAATACTCAACCACAAGAAAGTACAGGCTTAAAATGGGTTGGAGAAAAAGTTGTTGAAGGCGTAAAATATGCCGGCGGAATGATTGCTGATGGCGCTGTTTATGCTTATGATAAAACAATACAAGGCGCGGTTGGAACTTATGATGCGATTAGTAATGGAGCTTATATTTATAACCAAACAATCCTTCCTACGGATGCATTTAACTCTTTAGATTTTGCTGTAAACAAAGCTATGGGTAAATACGACAAAGATGAAGATGTAGAACTTTATATTAGTTAATTTTTTAAAAAAGCAAAAAAGAGGTTTGTAATTTTTATTTTTTGGTAATATAATCTTTTGAGTGCATTTTAATAAGGGATTTTGATGTGAGAGTCAAGAAAAAATTATTACCAGAAAATAATTATTTCTGCGAGCTAGGTTATTGTTGTGTTATGGCACAAGAATTTGTTAAAAACTACTGCAAAGGTGATGTTAATAATTTATTTGACTTCTCTTTTCTAAAAATTATTGGTGATGAAAAATTTGGAGATATTAGTAAATCCGGCGGAAAAAAACGCTCAGCCTGCGTTGCTAATACAAAAATTGCCAAAGCTATTTATTTTATTCTACTAGGAGAAATGTTGCCAAACCTGTCAGTTGAAGACCTATTTGAAAAATCAATTCACTACAAAGGGGTTTATTTAAACAAATTTTCTACTCTTTTCAGCGAAGATTATTCGCTAAAAACAATTAACAATATTTTTTGTGAAGATGTGTTCACTGATTTTAGAGAAAAAATATTCCACTTTTATCACAAATGCAATACTATTGGAAATTTTCTTCTACTTCCCGAAATACGAACAACAAAAGGTGAAAAAATAAACAAAAACTACGAGCTTTCAGATTTTAACAACTTTTTTAACCTCTTTTTAAAAGAACTGAACAAAGTTTTTGAAAACTCCGACGAAAAAGATGCGAATTTGGCACAATTAATAAAAGAAAATGACTTTTATTTTAACTCTTACTACGTTGATATGAATATCAAGGATTTTTGTAATATAAATTTCGTCAAAGACTACACTACGGACGAGTTTTTCACTTCGGCTATATTTAAAAATCCATTAACATTTTCTGATATAAATCAAAAAATTGATGATAAACAAAAAACCGAATACGTAAAATTCGCAACCGAGTATATGAACAAAATAGAAAAAATTATAGATAAACGGACACAATACATAGTCTCTGTCTTAAAAGATAAACTAAATTATTCGATTAAAAAAGTGTAAAATTATTCTTTTGACTGTAATAATTTCCGCTACTTTACGCTTTAATGTCTCCGCCATAAAAAACCGCGTTGAAGATGATAATACATAAAAACCTCCTGTATTATTTAAAAATAAAAAAATCCCCGCGTCTATTAGTCGTTCCCGCGAGGAAGAGATATTGTGGTATTAATAGCCCCTAAGGACTACTAGTTTTGAAGATTAGTATTCAAAATCTGACTTTTGAAAAAAATAAAAATTTAAAAATTCTTTTAATCTTTCTCTGTCTTTTGAAGTTGTTTCTTCATCATCATTAATACAAAAGAGCTTTGGTTTGTATTTATTTATAGTTTTAAGATAATCTTTATCGGAACAAGATAAATATAAAGAATCCTTACAATATTTTTTTATTAAAAATCTAAAACCCTGCTCAAATATATTTAAGTCCGTATTAACTTTTCTATTTTTTTTCAAAATTCCATCATTTATTACACAAGCATAATTACTATATATAGTTCTACTTATATCACTCAAAGTTCTATGATGAGACATAATTGTTTTATCTATTTCATCCTTAAATTGCTTATAACACTTAATAACTAAAGATTTTTTATAAGCATCAATATTATGATGAGGATAATACATGTATTTTTTATTTAATAAATCAGATGCATTTTTTAAAAAGATTACAAACATAGAGTTTATTTTTTTTATTTTTTTATCTACTCTATATATTATTTTTTTCCCATTTCCTTTATAAAAAAAAGTAGGATTAATAAAATCATTAACAAACATATCATCATTAGCAATTAAGAAAAATTCAGATAAATTTGGTATATTTTTAATACAATGTTCTATTGCCATTGAATTAAAACAAGGTAAAGCTTCTGCCGGCATTATATCTTTATGAAAAACCATAGAAATTTTTGGATTATTTAAGTTCAACCAAGATGGAATTTGTGCATCAGAAACAATATAAATATGATTAACCCAAGGCATATATTGCTCTACTGAACGAAGAGAATATTTAAGTTCTTCATTATTTATAAAGCGACAATCATTTTTAGCATTTTCTTCACAGTTAATACTTTTAAAATATTCTTTTTTCTTTTTTAACCAAGTTTCATCATTTGTATCACACCACAAATAAACAAGATCAATTTTTTCTTCGAAATTTTTTTTATTCTCAAGCTTAATAAAAAATTTAAAACCGAAAATAGTAATAACTTTTATCTTAGTATCCTTTTTCCATAAATTTCTAATAGAGAAAATAAACTCTAAGAAATTCATTTTATTATAAGTATTTATTAAAAATTGATTATATTCATTTTCTGTTAAATAATTTTTTGCTATTTTTTTGTATTCATCAATTTTTTCATTATGTATTAACTTATAATGAGCGGTTATTTCTCTAAGTTTATAATGTGAAAATTCTTCTTTTATTTCATTATAAAAATTTCTTTCTTTTAAATATTTTTCTAAATAAGCAATATTTTTAAAGACATCAAAATCTTTTTTATTAAATGAGTATGTAGAAGAACCATCTCGCCTTCTATATAAATATAAATATTGATTTAAATAATAAATACGATGAGCATTTAACAACACAATATTAGCAAAAACAGAATCTTCACCTATTTTTGTTGGCGCAAAAAATGCCCCACTATTTTCTATAAAGTTTCTTGAATAAGCTCTAGTCCAAACCATTAAATCTAGTTCTACCATACAGTTTTTTTTAACATTTTTATATGAATAATATTGCGCCTTATTTAAATCTATTTGATGTTTTTTAGAAATTCGTTCTGCTAAATTAATATGTTTTTGTTCGCCTGAAAACTCTTTATATTCAGTATAATTAAATTGAATTACTTCTGCATTTGTTTCTTTAAAATAATTATAAATAACTTCGCAAGAATTTAATTTTATCCAATCATCTGAATCAACAAAAAGAATATATTCACCATTGGCAAGCTCTAATCCTTTATTTCTTGCTATTCCTTGACCTTGATTTTCTTGTGAAAAAATGACAAATCTTTTATCTTTTTTAGCATACTTTTCCACTATTTGTAAAGAATTGTCTGTAGAACCATCATTTATACAAATTATTTCAATATCTTTTAATGTTTGATTAACAATAGAATTTAAACACTCTTCTACATATTTTTCTACATTATAAATGGGTATTATAACAGAAATTTTAGGCTTTAACATTTTTTACTCCATCGATATTTTTATATATTTCTATAGACTTTAATGACAAAGTTCCTGCAATTTTACCTATAATTTTTACTATTCTAGTCATATTATTAAAAAATAATGACAATCCACCCAATAATGAGAAAAAAAGAAATAAAAGATTCAAAATTAATACCATAAGCAAATTTAACATATAGGGAATTTTTTTTAATATTGATTTTGATTGAAATTTTATATGCGGACCACAAAAACCAGCACAATAAGCTCGTTTAAAAATATATTTTAAACAAGCTCGTGATTTTATTACAGGTTCATAAAGAATAGAATCCGAGTTTTGTACAATTTTATACCCCAAATTAGATATTCTTTGCGTAAAATCAATATCTTCCCCACACATAAAATTAAATTCTTCCGCAAACACAAGATTATGTTTTTTTATAATAGACATCGGCAAAAATATATTATCTGTTGCGCTAGATTTTTTTATAGTTTCTGTTTTTTTAGTTGTATATTTTTTGTAAATTAAATTGTTTTTTATAAAATTAGGCGTTTTTTCCTCAAAAGTATTTACTGATATTCCCGAACTTAATATTTCATCATTATATTGACAATATAAATTAATATGAGCCATTAAAGCATTTTTAGTAAAAAGTTCATCATCATCAAAAATCATAAGATGGGTCGCATTTAAAACCTTTGCAACTTCTAATATTTTATTTCGAGCACATGCCAACCCTCTATTTTTTTCTACAATATAATGAATTTTCAAATTTATTTCATTTGATAATTTATCTACAATTGGACGCGCACTTTCTTTGACGTCATTATCAACAATTAATATTTCTACTTTTATATTTTCAGGAAGTACTATTTTTTTAATTGAAAGCAAGCTTTTTTGTAACAAAGAAGGTCTATTAAATGTACAACACG
Organism: Candidatus Gastranaerophilaceae bacterium; assembly: GCA_045635965.1. Lineage (GTDB taxonomy): Bacteria > Cyanobacteriota > Vampirovibrionia > Gastranaerophilales > Gastranaerophilaceae > RGIG2134. The sequence goes on along the minus strand of JAZTWQ010000027.1, from coordinate 12,756 downwards.
ATAGCAATATATATTCTATTTTAGTTTTATAATTATTAATAAACATAAATACACCTCAAAATATAACCCCATGATATGACATAAAAATGCATAGTCAACATCTTTAATATGGTTCTTTAAGGCATTAAAAAGTTTTAAAGAGTCATTTATAATTCATAAGAGGAGACTGGCATGGACATTATTAAAAATCAATTTGGAGAAAGATTAAAAATTATTAGAAACCTAAAAGGTTTCACACAAGAAGTCCTTGCTGAAAAAATTGGAATTAATTGGCGGCAACTTGCTAGGATTGAAGCAGGCGAAAGTTTTATAAAATCAGATACTTTATATAAAATTTGCCATACTTTAAATATTACGCCCAGTATCTTATTTGAATTTAATATACAAGACGAATTTCTTATGACAGGTACTAACAACAAAGTGCATTTTAATGTCATAAAAACTGGAAATATTATTAAATTAGTTACCAAAAATGAAATTAAAAACTCCACAGACAACAGCACTTTAAAAGAAAATGACGTAGACTCTTTTGATAACAAAATGTTATCTATTGCTCAAAAACTACAAAAAGATATTGTGGTAAACGAAAAGCACAACGATATTACTATTTGCACTAAAATTTATAGTCCAAATGGAGAAATTAAAATCCAAGAAAAATCCGCCAATGGAACAAATTCACTAGAAAAATTAAAAGAAAATTTAACAAAAATTGCAAATGATAAAAATAAAATCGAATATATGAATTTAGCATTTAATTCTTTATATGACAAAAAAGCATTAGAACAATTCCAATATTTAATAAAAGGAATTGAATTATTACAAAAATAAAAAAATCCCCGCGGCTATTAGTCGTTCCCACGAGGAAGAGATATTGTGGTATTAATAAAATATTGAAGAGATAAAATGACTTATTTTAAAAAAGAATTTGGAAAAAACTTAAGACTAATAAGAAAAATAAAGGGGCTTACACAAGAAAAATTAGCCGAGATGATAAATCTAAATCAACGCCAACTTACTAGAATTGAAAATGGTATTTCTTTTGTTTCTTCTGATGTAATAGAAAAATTAATTTTTGCATTAAACATTGAGCCAAAAGACCTTTTTGATTTCAAAATCAAGGATGATACGTTAGAAAAAATAGAAAACGAACAAGAGATTATTCAAAACAAAACTATTGACAATATTTTTAATAAAATAAAAAAACTTGCTAATAATGAAAAACAACTAAAATATATTGAATTGGCAATAGACTCTCTTTCTAATAAAAAAACAAGAAAAGAACTCAAAACTCTTATTGATGGTATGGAATTGATTGGATAATTCTAGTTTTTATAGCAAATTAGAAATTTTACCTTTTATTGATATAAAAAACACACATACTTAAAAAAAGACAAAAAATCGAGTAATATGGAATTAAATTCCATAATATAGAATGATTTATTATAAAGCGAAATTTAGAAAGTATTATTAAATTTTTCGTTAAAATCTAGAATAAATCATAATTTAAAGTAAAATTCTTACTCACAAACTAATCATTCAATTTATAAGCCAATAGCAAGCCCGCAGGCAAGTCCAAAATTTCTACTTGGTATTTTGGGTCATTTTTTATTGCATCAACAAACGGTTTAACTTTCTCCGCGTGCGAAGTTATGTTATCTGCGGCAATTATTCCACCTTTTTGCAAATGTTTATCTACAAGGTTAAAAAACTCTATATATTGTCCTTTATTTGCGTCTATAAAAACAAAGTCTAACGGCTCTGTCCACTGCTCTAATATATCTGTTGCCGGACCAATGATTGGAGTTATAACCTCAGAAAGACCACAATTTTTAAAATGTTCTCTGGCAATAACTTGTCGTTTTTCCCAAAACTCAATAGTTGACATCTTACCGCCATTTTCTTTAAAAGCTGTTCCCAACCACAAGCCAGAATAACCGTTGGATGTTCCAATTTCTAAACCGCTTTTACATTTGGTCATTTTTACCAGCATATTTAAAAAATTTCCAGTTGATCTAGAGACATTCCAAAAATCATGTTGAGTTTTTTCCAAATCACTAAGAGTTTGTTCTAAAATATTATTCATTATAATGTCTCCGCTTGTTGTTTATTTTTATTAGCTTCAAATTTTGTCTCATCCACTACGGTTAAAGTAGTAATAGGAATATCTATTGGGTTAATTTGTAATACTTTTTGTTTTTGTAAATCAAAAACAACATATTTATTTTCCATCACATTTGTAATTATTACCATTTCAGAATTTTTAATAGGGTTAAATTTTGTTGAAAAACCCGCTATTTTCAATGGAATATTTTTCTCCAACACTTTTGTTTGCGGATTAACAACATCTATAGAATTTGTTGCCGCACTTAAAACAAACAACTTATTATTTTTATAAATTAAATCTATCGGTTTTTGAGATAATTCTACAGTTACCCCATTTTCGACAAAAGCCGTTTTTTCCAATTCTAATTGTTCTTGTTTTTCCTGTTCTTGTTTTTTTAAATTTCTAGCAACCGGTCCTGTTGCCAAAACCGCACTTTTAACATAATAAGATTTTTTAGAACCAAAAACATTTGAATCTTTTACATTTTTTTCTTCAACAAAATTTTGATAAGGATATATTTTAAAAGAATTTTTTGTTCTTGATAAAGCGTATATATTATCATTAATTAAAGCTATTTTTGAAGTATTTGCAACATTACATTGATAAATATTCACATAATTATTTTTCAATTCTACACTATAAATATCATTTGTTTTTGAATCCTGATAAACCAACTTTGTTTCATCATCAGAAAAAACTATTTTTTCAGGACTTCCTTTTATTTGAATTTGTTTAATCAAATTCATTGTAGGAATATCTATTACAAATAAATAAGGGCTTTTATTTGAAACAACATAAGCTAATTTTTCATCTTTAGTAACAATAATTTCATCAGGAACAACACCCAAATCTATTTGTTTTGCGATTTCCTCATTAGGAATATCAACAACATCAATATATGTTTTTCCATTTGTCGCTACTAATAGATATCTTTGTGCAATTTCCTTAACCGTTTTAGGTATACTATCAAGTTTTAAAGTGTACTGTACATCCGTTAAATTAGATGGCATAATATAAATGTAATTTGAATTAAAATTAGTTATAAAAAATTGTTTATTTTGTAATTGTGGAATAACTTTTATTTTTTGTGGGGATTTTGGCATTTCTTCTTTTTCTACGAAAGATTGAGGAATTTGTTGTTTTTCAGTAATTTTCAAATTAGAAGTAAGAGGAATACTTAAATCACCCAAAATCCCAATCAAAGAATCCGGCAATACCAACCCTTTTGGAACTAATAAATCTTGTGGTAACAAACCTGTTCTTACCTCAATAGGCAAATCTTTTAAAGAAGTAACGCTTAATCCTTCTTTCGTTTTAATAAGTTTCATCAAACAATAATTATTAGAGAAAATAATTATATCTGGTTTTTTTGCAAAAGATTTATTTTCCGGATAAGTATATTTTATATTAAAATTAGTATCCTTAACCTCATAAGCTGGCAACAGAGGAAGGTAAAAAGTGCCGTCCTTTAATGTTATTAAACCATCAAATCTGATGGTAGCTTCCGATTCTTGCTGGAGAATATAATTTTTAACCTCAACAGGCAATTGTGTAGCTAATACCGGTTGAATAATACCGGTTGATAACAATATTGCTAATGAAATTAAAAATTTTTTCATATTCCAAACTCCCTTTGCCTTTATTAATTATGCAACGCTTTTTTAAATCGTTTTAATAAGCTTTCATCATTAACTTCCTTACCTGTTGACAGTTCATACAACCTAGCATATAATTTTCTTTCTTCTTCTGTCAATGTTTTTGGTGTTTTAATATTTAAAACAATGTAATGATTTCCGCGTCTTGATGGATTATTCAAATAAGGAACCCCAGCATCTTTTAAAGTAATAACTTTCCCAGTTTCAATTCCTTGTGGAACAGTTATTTTTCTATCTCCATCAAGTGTTTGGATATTTATTTCGTCCCCTAAAACAGCTTGTGGTACTGATAAGTCTAATTCAGTATAAATATCAAATTTTTCACGTTTATAATAAGAATGTTCTTTTACATGTAAAACTATATACAAATCGCCATTAGGTCCACCATTTTTTCCAGCATCACCTTCTTGAGCAACACGAATTTTTGCCCCATTATCAACCCCTTTTGGTATTTTTACGTTGATAGTTTTTTCTTTTTCTACTTTTCCTGCGCCTCTGCATGCATTACAAGGATTAGTAATTTTTTTACCAGAACCACCACAATTTGGGCAAGTACTTATTTGAGTAAATTGCCCCATAATTGTATTAGTGACTTGTTGAACTCTACCACTACCTCCGCATGTTGGGCAGGTTTGAGTTTGAGCTCCGTGTTCATTTCCAGAACCATTACACTTTTCACAAACTTCCAAATGGTCTATTTTAATTTCTTTTTCAACACCGAAAACCGCTTCTTCAAATTCTAGTTCAATATCAACACGGATATCACCACCACGCTTTGGCGCATTAGGATTTCTCTCATAACCGGATGAAAAACCAAAACCACCGAAAAAGCTTTCGAAAATATCATTTAAATTACCAAAACCTGCATCAAATGGACCCTGCGAACTATAACCTGCGTTTGATAATCCATCTTCGCCCCATCGGTCATAAACAGTTCGTTTTTCATCATCCATTAATGTTTCGTATGCTTTTCCCAATGCTTTAAATTTTTCTTCTGCATCAGGTTCTTTGTTCACATCTGGGTGATATTTACGAGCTTTTTTTCTAAAAGCTGCTTTTATTTCATCTTTACTTGCGTTTTTTGATACTTCTAATAATTCGTAATAATCCATTATAATACTTCTCTATTTTAGTTTGTGGCAACATTCACTAGTGCTGGTCTTAGTACTTTATCTCCCAATTTATAACCTTTTTGTAATTCAGCAATAATTGTTTGATCAGGATGTTCTTGAGATGGTGTTTGCATAACCGCCTCATGAACATTGGGGTCAAATTCAAGACCAATTGTTTCTATTTTTGACAATCCTAATTTCTCTAAAGAATCAACTATTTGTTTATGTAAAACATTAAAAGCCTCTTTTACATGATTAATATCTTCACTATCTTTTAATGCATTTTGGGCTCTATCAAAATTATCCAAAACTTCTAATAACTTTGTTAAGGATTCAACTTTTCCATAATTAATAAGCCCTTCTCTTTCTTGCGCCTGTCTTTTTCTATAGTTATCAAAATCAGCCGCAAGTCTTAAATATTGATTATTTAAAACCTCATAATCTCTTCTTATTTTTTCAGACTCATCTTCTAATTTTTCTTCTTTTATTTCAATTTCTTGTTCTGTTTCTTCAATTTCCTCATCCATTTTAAGTTCCATTTCACCATCTTTAAACGGATTATTTTGTGATTTTTCTTCTACTTTTATTTCTTCATTATTATTATTTGTCATAAGAAACCCCTCTTAATTAACAATAGATATTAATCTACTAAAGTCCTTAATTTATTATATACCAAGAATTAATAATAACCAATCTTCTTAACGAATTTTTAAGGATTAAAGAATAAAATCTTATTTCCAAACAAAATAAGACCAATAATAATACTAACAACCGTTGAAATTAAAACTCCACCTGCCGCCATATCTTTCGCCATTTTTACCAAGGTTGAATATTTATTTTTATAATAAGCATCTAAAGAAAATTCTATTACAGAATTAAATAATTCTGAAACCATCACAAAACCAATTACAAAAACCAATATACAAAATTCTATATAATTAAATTTTAATAAAAAAGCTAATAAAAAAGTAATTAAAGCTATAACAATATGTATTCTAAAATTTTTTTGAGATTTTAAAGCAAGTCTTATTCCTTTTCTTGCTGTGGCAAAAGATTTTGAAAAATTATTGTGCGTATATTTTGACATTAACTTTCTCCATAGATTTTTTTTGCTGTTCAAGCATATATTCAAGTTCTTTTTCACTCAAATGATCATACCCTAACAAGTGCATTATGCCATGTGAAATTAAGAAAAACAATTCTTCTGCAAAAGAATGTTTATTACTTTGTGCTTGTTCGCTCGTTTTATCTAAGGATATTAAAATTTCTCCCAAATTAATTTCATCATCAAATATAAATCTTTCCTCTTCTGCACTATCTGCAAACAATGCAAAAGTTATAACATCTGTTGGTTTATCTTTATTCCTATAATCTCTATTTATTTCATGAATTTTTTCATTATCACAAAAAACTATATCAAATGATAAAGTTTTATAATCATAATTTGCGAGACAACTTTGTGAAATTATTTCTTCTGACTCTAAAAAAAATTTTAAAATTTTTTTTGTTCCGGACAAAACTTTTTTTTCATCAATACTTTTTTCATCTGTTTTAAACTCAGAATAAATATTCTCAATAAAAATATTTGCTTTAGGCATTTTATTTTTATTCTCCTTTGTCTTCTTCTTTATTTTCATCTTTTTTGTCTTCTTTATCATCATTCTCTTGAGATTTTACGCCGGAAGAAGACTCAATAAAAAGTTGAGAATGTTTTTCTCTTATTTTGTTTTCAAGTTCTAAAATAGCAGATTGATGGTATTTAATTCTTTGATGGTGAGAAGCTCTCAAAACTCTTGAAAAAGTTGTTGCAATAATTTTCAAATCTTTCAATGTTAATGGGGAATCAGATAATTGACCATCATTTAATCTTTCTCGGAAAAGTTTCTCTATTAAAGCATCCAAAGCCTCTTGAGAATGATCAGTAAGCGTTCTTGATGCAGATTCAACAGCATCTGCTAACATCAAAATAGCAACTTCTTTTGTATTTGGTTTAGGACCTGTATATCTAAATTGTTCTTCTGATACGTTTTCAGCCCCTTCCTCTTTTAATGCTTGATTATAAAAATAACTAACTAAAGAATCACCATGATGTTGAATAATAAAATTTTGGATAACCGGTGGCAATCCTTCTTTTCTTGCTAATTCTAATCCATCTTTAGGGTGGGCAGTTATAACCATTTTGCTAAACCTTGGATTAAGTTTAGTGTGAGGATTTTCTATGCCAAAATAAGATTGATTTTCAACAAAAAATAACGGTCTTTGTAATTTTCCTATATCATGATACAAAGCTCCAACTCTAGCCAAAATAGGATCTGCTCCTATAGCTTCCGCTGCTGCCTCACACAAATGAGACAAACTTAAACTATGATTATATGTTCCCGGTGCTTCACAATTTAATTTTTTCAACAATGGCTGATTTGCATCTGCTAATTCTGCTAAACCATAAGGGGTTATTATCTTGAACATGCTTTCCAATAAAGGTAAAGTTCCAAGTGCAATCATTCCACTTAAAATTCCATTGCATAAACCTGCTAAAGCATCTTTCATTAAAACTGTCCCTGAAACATCTACAAGACATTTTTCTAATAAATATACACTTAAGATAAGCAAAACCATTACCAAAGAGATTTCAAAACCTGTTTTAAATAAGTCATATCTACGAGAATATTTAATTCTCGCAACAGCAACTGTTGATACTAAAGAAACTATTATGAATATAGCCATTGATTCTGCATCTAATTTCAAGGTTAAAGACGTCATTGTAATCAATAATATAGAAGTTAAAAAAGAAACCCTTGGATTTGTAAATATTGCTAAAATAACAGCAAAAGCAGGAAACGGAATTAAATATACAGAAATTCCATCCGGAATAAATACCGCACAAACAATGACAAATAAAGACATTAAAGACATTAAAAGCACATAATTTCTGTTCAAAAATACTTTTTCAAAAAATTGCAAATAATAAATTAAAGAAAGCATTGCAACAGTTACTAGACAAAAAATACCTATAAAACCTTTATAATTAAGTTCTAATACATGATATCCGGCTTTAGAAAGAGCTTCTCTTTTTAATTTTGTAATAAATTCGCCTTCAAAAACAATTTTATCACCTTTATGAAAAACAACTTCATGTGGTTGAACTGCATTCATCGCAGTTTTTCTTGCCAATTCCGTCGCTCTTTCATCAACAATCATATTAGGCATTATAACTTGATTTAATAATGCTGTTATTACTTTAATTTGAGTTCTGGTTACATCTTGACCAGTATTTCTCACAATTATTCTCAAAATATTTTGATTTTCAAAATCTTTTTCAGTAACACCTTCATTTAAAACCAAATCCAAGGTTTGCTTTGATTTTATCTTAATAGAATCAAAAGTACTTGCCGGCGCAGTTAAAAAATAATCAATTATAAAAGATTTTTGTGAACTATCAGAAATATCAAATAAAACTTTTATTTGTTCTCTTTTAAGAGAAATAGGTTCATCACTTGTTCTTACTTTATCAATTGAGTTTATTAAAATTGTTAAATTATTTTTAATATAATTATCTTCTGCCGGCTTTAAAATAGGATCTATTTTCATCGCAACTTCTTTTTTTTGTTGCTCTGTTTTAAAAGCATCGACTACTTTTATTTCTTTTGTCGCAATAATATCATGTTTACTCGTATTATCCGCCGTTATTATATTTTCAAATAAAAAATATTTTGAAGACAAAACTAAAGTAAACAAAAATGAAAATAACAAAAAGGCAACAACGTTTATAGCCTTAAGTGATGACATAATGTCATCAAAGATATTAAAGATTTTAAATTTTTTCATATATTAAATTACCGTAATTTACTTTTTTACTTTACTTATATTTTAATGAAGACAAAATATATTGCAACCCAACAAATAATTGATTATATTTTTGATATACAATAATTAGTATGAAAAAATTAAAAAACTATGAAAAAGAATTAAAAACTTGTTCAAAATGTGGATTATGCCAATCCGTTTGTCCAATATACAAAGAAACAGGAAAAGAAACTATTGTTTCAAGAGGAAAATTTAATCTTTTATTAGGTCTTATAAAAAAAGATTTAAAATACACAAAAAAAATGGATGAAATGCTTTCAATGTGTTTAAATTGTAAAGCATGTGATGATTTTTGCCCAAGTTCAATAAAAGCAAGTGAAATTATTTCTTGTGCAAAAGGAGAGTTTAAAAAATATTGTTTCCCTTTCAAATATAACTCTTTTTTTAAACCTACCATGTTATTTTTATCTTTAATTTTTAAATTTTATAGATTTACTAATTTTACATTTTTAGTTAAAAAATCAAAAACTTTTATAAGAAAACTTGGATTTTTAGGAGAAATGTTTTTACTTTTTGATAAAATTTCAAAAATAAATGTAAAAAGAAATAAAAATATAAAAAATAAAAATAAAACATTAACTGTTATATATTTTGAAGGTTGTTTTACAAAGTATTTAAACCCTTCTGTCAAAAATGCACTTTTAAATAGATTAGAAAAAAATGGTGTAAAAATAATCCAAAAAAACTTTGAATGTTGTGGGCTTTCTGCACTTTACTCAGGTAAAAAAGACCTTTATAATGAACTAAAAGAAAAAAATTCAAAATTATTGGAAGAAAATTGTGATTATATTGTTTGCGACTGCGCAACTTGTTTATCGGCAATCAAAGAATATAATGAAAGGTTTGAGCACAAAGTTATTGATATTTTTGAATTAATAACAAAATTAGAAAAAATAAAAATCAAAAATAATATAACTTATCACTTACCATGTCATTTAAGAGAAAAGAAAGAAAAATTTTCTCAACTTTTGGAAAATAATTTTGAAAATTATACAAAAATGAATGATTTTGATGTTTGTTGCGGTTTTTCAGGCGAATTTTCATTAAAATTTCCACAACTTTCCCAAAATATATCAAATAAAAAAGCACAAAATATTCAAAAAACGGATTGTGAAACAGTTTTGACATCATGTCCGGGGTGTGTTATTGGAATAAATAAAGGTCTTATTAATAAAAATTATGAAAAAAATGTTCTTAACATTATAGAATTTTTAGAACTTTCTTCATAGTTCGTAACTTAAAATACACATGGCACTTGATAATAAATATTTACATGATTATAATATTTTACAAGCATTTTTACTATGAAAGGAAAGAACAATGAAAGACGGAATACATCCAGATTATAAATCTATGAAAATCAAATGCGTTTGTGGTAACGAAATTGAAACTGGTTCAGTTTTAGAAAACATTACAGTTGAAATTTGCAACAACTGCCACCCATACTACACTGGTAGCCAAAGAATTATGGATACTGAAGGTCGTGTAGAAAGATTCAAAAAAAGATACGAAAAAAAATAGTTTATACTATTTAATGAAATTGTTAAATTATAGCCCATTTTATAATAATTGGGCTATAATTTTATTATGGAGGGAAGAATATGTCTGAAAATAATAATAAACCAATTGTTGAATTAATATCAAAACCAGAAAATATGTTAAGAACAATCTACACTGCTTGCAGAACTTGTTACAGTGCAGATTCCCCTATAAATATTTATGATAAGGCTGAAGATGAAGAAAAAATGCTTAAACTAATTTCTAGAGTTATTTCTTCAGGTCATTATTCAACTATTGAACATATTCAAATTTCTTTTGCAATATCTAACGTTTCAAGAGCTTGTACTCATCAACTTGTAAGACACCGCCACATGTCTTTTTCACAAAAATCTCAAAGATATGTTAAAGAAAAAGGACAATTTGATTATTTGGTTCCTCCAACAATAGAAAAAAATCCTGAACTTAAAGAAAAATATGATGAATTTATGACAAAAATTTCTTCATTCTATGAAGAACTTACCTCGTCAGGAATACCCGCAGAAGATGCTCGTTTCATTTTACCTAATGCAACATCGTCATCTCTTGTTGCAAGTTTAAACTTAAGAGAAATGATACACCTTGCAAATATCAGACTTTGCACACGGGCACAAGATGAAATAAGACTTCTTGTTCGTTTAATGTGCAAAGAATTAGTAGAACAAGAACCATGGTTAAAACCTTATCTTGTTCCAAAATGTGAAAGACTTGGATACTGTGATGAAGATAAATCTTGTGGTAGAATGGCTACAAAAGATGAATTATTAAAGGATAAAAAATAATGAAAGACATGTTAGACAAAATATTACAAATAGAAAAAAATTATAATGAACTTGGTTTGTTGCTTTCTGACCCCGCTACAGCTCAAGATTATAATAAATTCCGAGACCTTTCTAAACAAAGAAAAGCTATGGAAGAAACGGTTGAAGTTTACCACGCATTTAAAGCCGCTGATGAAGCGATAAAAGATGCTAAAGAACTTATGAACAGCGAAAAAGACGAAGAAATGCGCGGTTTTTTGAAAGCTGAAATTGAAGAAAATGAAAGAAGAATCGAAGAATATTCCCAAAAGATGAAAGTTCTTCTTCTTCCTAGAGACCCTATGGATGATAAAGACATCATGCTTGAAATAAGAGGTGGTGCAGGTGGAGATGAGGCTAACATTTTTGCTGGCGATTTAATGAGAATGTATATGCGCTATGCAGATAAGAAAGGCTGGTCTACTCAAGTTCTTTCTATAAACGAATGTGAAGCTGGCGGAGTTAGTGAAGTTGTTATTTCTATGAAAGGTGATAGCATTTATTCTCAATTAAAATACGAATCAGGGGTTCACCGTGTACAACGTGTTCCTGCAACAGAAAGCCAAGGAAGAGTTCACACTTCAACTGCAACTGTTGCCGTTATGCCTGAGGTTGATGATGTTGAAATTGATATAAACCCAGTTGATTTAGATATTTCAACTTGTCGTTCAGGTGGTGCTGGTGGACAAAATGTTAACAAAGTTGAAACAGCTGTTCGTGTAGTTCACAAACCTACCGGTTTAATGGTTTTCTGTACAGAAGAACGTTCTCAATTACAAAATAAGGAAAGAGCTTTACAAATTCTTAAAGCTAAATTGTATGATTTAGAAGTACAAAAACAAATGCAAGAAATTACTGACCTTAGACGATCTCAAGTAGGTACCGGAGACCGTTCAGAACGTATTAGAACTTATAACTTCCCACAAGGTCGTTTAACAGACCATAGAATAGGTCAAAACTTAAATGTTTGGACTGTTATTGAAGGTGAATTAGAAGACTTAATTAATCTTTTAATGGAACACGATCAAAAACTTAAACTAGAAAAACTTGCACAAGTTGATTCTTAAAATATAGAAAAATAAACAAAAAAGCTAGATTTAATATCTAGCTTTTTTTATTCATAATCCCAAATATAAATGTTCCCACAATATCTACAGACAGCATGACTGTTCATAAAAGCTAAATCAGGTTTAAAAGAATACCCATCTACATGAAAAATTAAATCTCCGTTTTTATCAAATTCTTGAATAAATTCTCTTTTACCATCATAATCTGGACTAAAAATTAATTCATATTTGTCTATAGATTTACAATTACGGCATTTGAACATATTATAGCTCTTTTAATTTTTTTTCTTTTAATTTTCTAATCTCTATATTTTTATACAATAATGTACAACAAATACTTCTAAGCGGTAGAGTAAATCCAATAATTATTGAAGCAAAAATCATTGCTACTATTTTTTCTGATATAGATACTACATCAAATTTAAAGTTTGAATTATTATTAATAGCTGTAAAAATAGTATTTACTGTTTGTTCAACTTCTGCAAGAGGTAAATCTTTGCAAAATTCTACTACAGGTCCAATTAAATATTTGTATAAATCTAATTTATATAAAAATAGATTAAAAATTTCAGGAATAAAATAATATGTAAAAAACCACAATAAAAATAGCAAAAATGC
>JAZTWQ010000026.1:0-5984 GCA_045635965.1 Candidatus Gastranaerophilaceae bacterium | reverse complement strand
CGTTTACCGGTTAGATGCTTAAACAAGTTCAGCATGACTGCTAAATTGTTGATAAGATTTTGAGGTTTTTGATTAAATTCTTCATCACGAACACTTATTTTTTGACCAAAAAGAGAATTTAGTGGACTATCAATTGCCCCCCCCCCTAGTAAATTGCGGGTTTTCGCCGTTTTGCTTTTCCTCATTATTCCATCTCCTGATTTATGTCAGCTTGATAAAGCCAACCTGCTTTCCAATAATATAATATTTCTCAATTTTGAGCAAGAATTTTATTGATTGGATATATTATAATTTTTTTCGCGAAAAGCTCAATCTACTCAGGTAAAAACCATTTATACATGGGTTTAAACTCACCGAAATCCAGCTCTAATCTTTTAGTCAAATCATTATCCGACATAAAACTCAACCCCACATTATGTGCCAATGGTTCTTGTTCTACGCCCAAAGCTTTAAACTTTTCTACAGAAATACTGTCCGTTTCAAAGTCGTAAACATTAGAATAATTTAACCCCTCATTTACACACGCAGGCACCAAAAGCTTACCTTTAGCACTAAAAAATGCCAAACCATGCGTCCTACAGATTATCGCTCTATGAGAATACACAGAACAACGATTATTTACCAAAAACGGGCATGCATGCCTGAAAATATCATCGCTATTGTGATTTTCTTTTTCATCTTTTATCCTAAACATGTTTTTTTCAATCTCAGCAACTATCTCAGCCGAAAGCATTTTTGCTCCAATCGTCATATATGCAAACTCAACAGCAGACATAGGATATTCGCCTTTTTGGCAACAAGAACAACACCCTTCCTTGCAAAAAATATAAGGCGACTGTTCTTGAAAAAACTTCCCAAGCTGCCTATCCATAAACGCTAAATATAATTCGTATTTTTCAATATCTTCTAGAGTAACCATAAAAAAATTATACCATTAATTAAAACAAAAATGCGCGGTTTTAATCCGCGCATTTTTTATAAAACTAGTCAAAACTTACGCTTTAACTAATTTGCCTTCAGTTTCCAATTTCAATGTTTGAGTTGTAATATCACAAACACTTGATGGTCCAAAGTATTGGATTGCTCCAGGGAATACATAGCAATCATTGATTGCCCAGTCTTCTCTGTTATCTTGCAATTTTTTGAACACAGGTCCATTCAAATCAACCAACGCTTTTTGGATAACAGGTTTCATTTTACCGTGACGTTTTTCCATGTTCATCATCATAGTAAGAGGAATACCACCCGCAACCCATTCACTAGCAGGAGCAGTCAAGTTTCTAACTGATGACAAATAACCAGTTAAACCAAATTGCATCAACGCATAAGCATTATAGCCTAATGAATAGCAATAGTCTGCATCAAAGTTTGATGGGAATGCGCATCTTCCTTCATAACCAAAGAAGTGAGCTTGCGCACCAAATTTACCAACAAATTGACCAGCTTTTTTCATTTCTGCTAATCTTTCTTCAATCATAGCAATCAACAATTTTTCTGTTTCAATTTTTGAAACTTGAACGTTACCGTGAGGGTCTCTATCCATCAACAATTGTGATTTAATCAAAACAGGCAATGATTTAAACACTTCTGCATTAGCACTTTCCAAAGCTGCTTCTATAATAACGAATTTTTCTTCATCATTTTTAGCCGCATTTAATTTACCTTCAATTTCAGCCATTGTGTCATTCAAGTTAGCAATCATAGCTTTCATTTCCGGAACAAACTCGATTAAGCCTTCAGGAATCAAAGCAATACCAAAGTTTTTGCCGTTAGCTGCACGTCTCGCAATAATATCTGACATATAATCAACAATTGATTTTAATGACATTTGTTTTGCTTCAATTTCTTCTGAAATCATTGTGATGTTAGGTTGAGTTTGCAAAGCAACTTCCAAACCAACGTGAGTAGCACTTCTACCCATTAATTTAATAAAGTGCCAGTATTTTTTAGCTGAGTTAGCGTCACGTTGAATGTTTCCAACTAATTCAGAATAAGTTTTGCAAGCAGTATCAAAACCGAAAGAAATTTCGATTTGTTCGTTTTTCAAGTCTCCATCAATAGTTTTTGGGCAACCGATAACCTGAATACCGGCATTTTTAGCTGCAAAGAACTCTGCTAACATACAAGCGTTAGTGTTAGAATCATCGCCACCGATAATAACGATACCGTTAATTCCCAATTTTTTGCAGTTTTCCCAAGAAGCCATAAACTGTTCTTCTGTTTCCAATTTAGTTCTTCCTGAGCCAATAATATCAAAACCACCTGTATTACGATATTCATCGATAAATTCATCAGTAAATTCTACATATTTACCCTCAATAATACCAGAAGGTCCCCCTAAGAAACCATACAATTTGTTTTCTGGGTTAGCTTGTTTAATAGCATCATATAAACCAGCGATAACGTTATGTCCACCTGGGGCTTGTCCGCCTGATAAAATTACACCAATATTTCTTTTTTCTGAAATAACTTCTTCCTCTGAAGCATTAAATGTAACTGTTGGACCACCGTAGCAATTAGGGAATAAAGATTTAATTTCTTCTTGGTCTCTAACTGATTGTGTAGCTGAACCTTCAACCAAATCAAGGTTTTTAATACCGGCTTGAAGTGATTTAGGTAATTTTGGTTGATATTGAAGTCTTTCAACCTGTAATGGTGATAATGTTTTCATAGAAAATCTCCCTTTTTAACTTCCAATCTTTGAATATATTTTAACATAAAAAAACACCATGAAATATATTCATGATGGTTTACAAATATTTAGTCTTGCGATTGAACAAAAGAAATCAACTTTTCTTTAAGTTTTTTGGCATTTCTCAACAAAATATCCGAATAAACTGTTGTGGCATCGCCTTCTCTATTTGTATTAATAACTGTTCTTGAATATTTTCCGTTATTTAAATCAGTTCTAACAATATAACGACCATTTCGAATTGTCGTATATGTTCTTTGATTATTCTTTGCCGCATTGCGTTCAACAAACTGAGCAACTTTCCATCCTGTAACACCTAGACTTTCAATACTCATATTATTCTCCTTTTTATCCTACACAAAATGCCCCAACTTATACACTAATTATTTCTATAACTTTTTATGTCTATAACTTTCCCCAACTCTCTAGGCACATAATCCTCGCAAGTTGACCAAATCAATGTTTCAACAGGCTCATTCACAGAAGATTTTACTTTACACTTCATGCATTCACCCTTAACCATATTTGTTGAACCATCAATTTTTGAGGTAAAAAATCCGCAAGAATGACAAACCTTTATTCTTAAATCTTTTTCATCAAGTTTTTCAACAACGTCTGTAACAGCATCATACATTCTTATCTGATTGGCAGATACATATCTTTTTTTATTATATCTCAAAACCGCATGTGCTAAACCATCTTCTGATATCAAATCCAAATAACACTGCAAATTGCGTCCTTCGCCTGTTACGATTACATCAACAGTCAAAACATCACGGTTTATATAATTTTGTTTAGGCCTAAATATTTTAACCAAACCTGAATAAAACTTACTTTTTTCAAAGTTTTTACAAGTACGATAAATCGGGAACAATAATAAATACTTAACATTTCCTTTGCCTAAATCAGCAACAAAAAGCGAAACTATAAAACTTATAGCCAAAATAACCGCAAACGCTGCCACCAACTTAATATCAAAGATAAAATAATACGTACTCGTAAAAACAATCATTGCTGCGTAAGAAAGCAACAATACCCAAATATTAGGCTTAACCGAATGCATTACAAACTCAATAAACTGCAAACGAGAACCTAAAAACAATCTAAAGCAATGACGTAAAATATCAAAACGGTACAACGGCAATGGTTTACGATTTATTGAATGTTGTACATCTAATTTTGTAACAACACAAGGATTATATAAACAATTAAACCCACTTTTTATCAACAAGACTGTATATTTAAGCTCAGATTCAACATCCTTAAAATCAACACAACGGATTTTTTCTATAACTTCTTGTTTTAATGCACAAGCATCAGAATCAATAATAGCGCTAAAGCCCATTGCTGTCCTAGCCAACATACTTATTCTATTTGAATAAAGATTATAAACTGTTTTAATTTTTGAAGTTAATGTATCTCTTGAGTCAACAATTTCTGTCTGCGCAACGACAACATCATTTTGAAACAACGCTTTATTAATATTTGACAAATAGTCATAACCTATTTTTCTTTTAGCATTTAAAAACGCAAAAGCATTAACATTTTGCAAAGAAACGAGCCTTTCTAACAACCAAGAAACTGCCTCATCTTTTCCAACCGGCTCACCATCGCCTAATCTCCATATCTTCGCGCCACCAATAAATTCTAATTTATTAGAAATATCATCAGAGCAATTATCCAAGATAATATGTGTTTGATAATTAGTTTTAGGATAATCCTGCTTATTCATCATCTCAAGAAGAGAAACAACATCTCCTTGGTCGTTAGCACAATAAATAACCATAATTATATTGTTTTCATAAGGTGGATTATAAAACTTATGCTTAGTAATTATTCTACGCGACTTTGATGCAAAATAAACACTAAAAACATAGTAAACAGTGTATATTCCAACATAAATACATAATAAAATTAATAATAAATAACAAATACTATTAGCCATAACTCGTTTCCTTTGTAATATTAATTATATCTAAAACATAATATTTTTCCAACACAAATTTTACATAATAGATATTACGTAAAATTTTCATAATAATAAAAATCAATTTGCGCAATATTTTGCATCAAAATGCAATCTTCAAGCAACTTACCCCTTTTTATGTCCAAGCAAATTGGAAATTTTTTTCTTAAATAAATATAACTTTTTATTTTTAGCTCGCCAATACGCTTTATCACACATCATCTCATGAGTTACGGACTTATTCCAAGACGCAGCCCACCAATGAACGGTATAAGAACAAGGCTTTATGCACTCCGGTGTAAATTCTTCTTGGTATTTATATGGATAAAAGAAATCATTATTATAAATAGTAAACCCATCATAACGCCCTACGCGTCTTAATTTTTCAAAAATATCACCAACAACATAAAGTGGAGTATTAAAATATTCATTATTATAAAAATCAACTACATCCTTTAAAAATGGATAACCTTTTTCACTTCCCATAATTCCAACAGACAAAAGGCGAATTTTTTCACCCATTGAACCAATAAAAAATTTATTTCCCAATAACGGTTCAAAAT
The DNA here is from genome assembly GCA_045635965.1 of Candidatus Gastranaerophilaceae bacterium. Classification (GTDB taxonomy): domain Bacteria; phylum Cyanobacteriota; class Vampirovibrionia; order Gastranaerophilales; family Gastranaerophilaceae; genus RGIG2134. Next base: position 763 of record JAZTWQ010000026.1, on the reverse strand, counting down.
CCTTTCTTACAGTCATATCTGTGTCCATATAAATTCCGCCATGGTCATACAAAACCTTACATCTGGCATAATCAGACGCTAAAGCCCACATTTTTTCATCATAAAAAGTTCTAAAAAATTCACAATTTTTATACTCGTACTCAAAATCAAAATAAGGAGACTCCTCATTCACCTCAATGATTTCAAAATCAGGCAACGCCTCCTTCCAGCTAAAAACCGTCATTTCCAGCCAATGTGGGCGCTCACGACCAAACCAAATATAAAAAATGCGCTTAGGTATCATAATAACTTAACCTTATTTTTGTAACATTCAAATGCTAACATAATTTTTAAGGTTTAACAACAATATTAATTCTTTTTGCACGCAATTACTGATAATGATGCGGGTTTGACTTCAATTTCGTTAGAAATCGCCAAATCATTATTTAAAACTTCCTGCGCGGTTATAAACATATGAGAATAACCTGTCCCTGTTGTTGTGCTAAAAAGTCTTTGTTCATTTTGTGCTATAACCTGAAAGACAGCATCACTTTTACTCTTACCTGATGAAAACTTATTATTTGAATAAATTAAAAAAGGGTCATTTCCATAGGACAGAAAATAACCTAAAAGATGTCTATGGTTAGGGAAATGAGCCTTGTTTACTTTACCAACATTTGCATTCGTATCTAACATCAAATATTTTCCAGCTATACTACTGGAAATATTTGTCCAACCTGTCGGGCAACCTGCACTGCCATAAGAATTTGAATTAAAAATTAGA
>JAZTWQ010000025.1:0-17965 GCA_045635965.1 Candidatus Gastranaerophilaceae bacterium | reverse complement strand
ATAAATTTTCTAATTTTGCTCCAGATATAATATTATTTGCCATTGAATTTAATGCTCCCATTGCTACTATATATTTCCAAAAAGCAGCAAAAAATATTAAAAAAGATGGAATTATCAAAACTAATAATATAATCATTAAAATAGAAATATTATTTAATGCAGGATTTATATATATCAATTTTTCTAAATTATTTGTAAATAAATGTACAGTTGTAAAAATTAAAAACATTGCAAAAACTTGACCTAATACCGGAAAAGCCATATATTTCAAAAACTTTGAAAAATTTTTAAAATAAAGGTTTACACCTTCAACAAATAATTTCAAAATATCTAAAGTAGTTAATCCTTTTTTCTTTGCCATTTTTTGATACTCCATTTATAATACATATTATTATAAAATAAGGTTTCTAAAAAATAAACTATGCAAAATATAAAAGAACAACTATTATCATTTAAAAAAGAAGATTACGAAAAAAACGTAAATTTACATATTCATACAAATTTATCTGATGGAAAATCAACTCCTAAAGAAATTTTAGAACAAGCAAAAAGATTAAATATGAAAAAAATTGCAATAAGCGACCACAACACACTAAAAGCCTATGAAAATAAGGATATTTTAAATTCAGATTTAATTATTCCTGCAATAGAATTTGATTGTTGGTTTATGGGTTGTTTAGTTCATATTTTGGGCTATGGAATAAATACCAAAAACAAAGAACTTTTATCTTTTTGCGCAAAAACTCAAGCTGGAACAAGAGCGGATATAGTTAGATTATTTTCTTTTAGAAATACTCAAAAAGTTATAAAATCAATTCATAATGCTGGTGGAGTTGCTATATTAGCTCATCCGGCATGTTGTTGGCATCCAAACTTAAATTTTTTAGTAAAAAAATTAATAAAAATAGGAATTGACGGACTAGAAGTTTATTACACTTACAAAAGACATAGACGTATTTTAAAATTTCACAGTGAAAAAAAAGTTGAAAGAATTGCAAACAAGTATAACCTTATTAAAACTGGTGGAACAGATGAACATGGGAGCTTAAAAAAATGAATCTGATAAAAACTATAAATTTTTGGTTTATTAACGCACGTTATCACGCACTTGTTCAAAGCTTTTGGTCTGCAATGGTTGCAATTTGTATCGCTTTAAATAATGAAAATTTTAACTTAATAAATGCATTGTTAGCTTTAATTGGTGTTTTATTTGCTCACTTATCAATAAATTTATTAGATGATTATTTTGACTACAAAATTGGAAGTGTAGAAAAAAGAAAAGAAATAAAAGGAAATATAAGAAGCGGAAAATGTAATTACTTGGAAAATGGAAAAGCCACAACTAAAGAACTATTTGCTTGTGCAAGCTATTTTGGTTTAATTGCATTATTAATCGGTTTTTATTTATTCTTACAAACGGGCATGCCTGTAATATTTATAACTTTAATTGCATTAATTTTGGGTTATTTTTATTCTGCACCACCTTTCAAATTAAGTTACAAAGGATTTGGGGAAATCATTGTAGGACTTATGTTTGGTCCATTATTAATGAATGGGATTTATTACTGCGCGACAAAAACTTTTAATTTTCAATTAATACTAATTTCTTTTGCAATAGCGTCCCTTGTTATAAATATTTTGTATGTTCACTCAATTATGGATGAAAAAGCAGATGAAGCTGTAAATAAAAAAACATTAGCGGTAATTTTAAAACCAAAGTTGTTAAAATTAATAGCCCTAGTATTCTTTGCTATTTATCCATATTGGATAATAATGACAGGGGTTTTTGAATATAATTTGTCAAAATTATTATTATTTACTTTTTTAACTATTCCTTTAACTTTTGTATTAATAAAATTTATGGTTGAATTTATGGATGAAAAATTAAAAAATCATCAACCAAAATTTTGGATGGGTAAAATGGAACAATGGGAAAGAATTAAATCAATAGGTATAGATTGGTTTATGATTAGATGGTTTTTAGCTCGAAATATTATGACCTTTTTTAGTATTATAATTTGTTCAGCTTATATAGTTACAGCACTTAATTGAGATTAAATTAAAATGAAAAAAATATTTTATCTGGCATGGTGGTATTTTCAAGTTAGGTTTTTAAATAAGAAAAAACCGCTACAAACAGTCCTTTTTATAAATAATGAATGTAATTTAAGATGCAAACATTGTTGTATAGATAAAGATTCTCAAAAAATTAATAAAAGTTTTGAACAAATAAAAGAAGAATTAGAATACTCTTATAAATTAGGTTCCCGCTTTGTAGATTTTGAAGGCGGAGAACCAACATTATGGAAAGAAAAAAATAAAAACATAAACGATTTAATTTTATTAGCTAAAAAAATAGGTTTCTTTTCTACTACTGTTACTACAAATGCACAAAATAATTTTTCTTGGTTAAATACAGACTCTCTTTGGGTTAGCATAGATGGTTTTGAAAAATATCATGATTTAATTCGTGGGGAAAATTCTTTTAAAAAAGCTATTAAAAACATTGAAAATTACGGAAAAACTGGTAAAAATAACTTATCAATAAATATGGTTATAAATTCTTTAAATGAAAATTCTGTTGAAGATACAATAAAATTTGCAAAAAATAACTCTTATATTAATTTAATTTCGCTTAATTTTCACATGCCATATTTTGATACAGAAAATTTATGCGTAAAAAATAAAAATAAAATTGTAGATAAAATTATAAATATGAAAAAACAAAAGTACCCAATAATGAATACCTTTAACGGGTTAAAAAATTTAAAAAATTCACAAAACGGTAAATATTGTTGGATAACAAACTTTGTTATGCCTAATGGGGAAAAATTAAATCAATGCCAAGGCAAATCAAGCAATATGTGCCAAGACTGTGGACTTGGAATGGCAACTGAAATGAAAAATATTTATAATTTTAATATAGAAACAATACTAGCTGGAATTAAATTAAGGTTATTTAAAAATAAAAAATAATTTTTTATTTATTTTTTTACTACTTTTTTATCACTTTTTGTAATAATTAATTTATCATTTTCTATAACATATTTAACCATATCTTCCTCTGGCTTTACATCTAAAAATCCTAATATAGTTTAATTTATACTTAAAGCCCAACCATTTCCATTTCTCATTAATATTCTATCTACTGACATTATTATTGATCTTTAATATATTAGTTTATAATTCTAACTTATTTTTAAACTTATTAATAATATGACATTTTATACTAAATATAGTTATTTGTAATATTAAATTTAAATTCCATAATATCCTACAAAATTATTACCCTCATTTTTTATATTCAATTAAATGTATGATTTATATTTATTAACAATAAGTATAATATCAATATACTCCTTAGAGAACGATACACATATCCCTAATCTGAACAGCTATGAACCCCTTTTCATAGCTTTTTTTTAATTATTTTTTAATTGTAGATAAGTTGTAGATAAGTATTAAAAAGTTTTATTTATTTATTAATTTTTGTTGTTAAAAAATATTTTTATACAATTTAATAATAAAAAAATACATATTATATTAAAGTTTTCTACAAATTATTAACACTCTAAAACTAAATAATAATAATAATTTAAAATATTTATCTACATAAAAATTAACTTCTTATTACTATTATTATATTTATATATTATTATTAATATAAATAATTAATTAAAAGAGGAGAAAAAAATGATTTTTACCATTGAAAAAGAATCTTTGTTGAATAATCTAAGAATTGTAGAAAAAGCAAGTTTGTCAAAAGGTATTCAACCAGTATTATCAAATATTTTAATTGAAGCTAAAGATAATGAAGTTATTTTTTCAGCTACAGATTTAGATTTATCAATTGTTTCTTCAACTACAGCAGTTGTAGAAACAGAAGGTTCTATAACTCTTCCTGCTAAAAAATTAAGTGACATAGTTTCAAGATTACCTGAAAAACCGGTTGTTTTTAATATAGATTTAAATTCAAATATAGCAAGTATTTCTTGTGGTAATTCAAAATTTGAGTTAGTTGGTATTTCAGCAAGTGAGTTCCCAAACGTTGTAGATAAGTCAACACTTACTGACAAAGAATCTTTTCAAATAGAAGTTGCTCCTTTTGTTAAAGGTATTAAACATACAGTTTATGCAGCAGCAAACTATGAAAATAGAAATATTATTAGTGGTGTTTATTGTTTAATAGATGGTAAAAATCTAGAAATGGCAGCAACTGATGGTAATAGATTGACTCGTATAATTGAATCAATAAATAATGAAGATGATAAAAAACAAGCTTTTGTTATTCCATCAAGAACTTTGCAAGAAATTTTGAGAATAGTTTCACTTGTTAATGATACAGTTTTAGAAATTTATGCAGAAGCTTCAAGAATTATTATTAAGACAACTAATGTAATTCTTTCATCAAGATTATTAGAAGGTGAATATCCTCCATATAGACAACTTATTCCTTCTTCTTGTGCTAAAGAAGCTGTTGTAAAAAGAGAAGAATTAATAAACGCATTAGAGCGTGTTTCTGTAATGGTTAACGAAAGAACTAATATTATTAAATTTACATTCAATAAAGAAAATTTAATGTTAAAAGCAGATATGGAAAAAGGAGCATCTGAAGATGTTATTTCTATAGAATTTTCAGATAGTGAAGAGTTAATTATAGCTTTTAACTATAGATATGTTTTAGATTCATTAAAAATTATGGAAAGTAAAAATGTAAAAATAGGTTTAGGTGGAAGTTTATCCGCTACAATATTTAAACCGGATTCAGAAGATGATTATTTGTGTTTAATTATGCCTATTCAAATAAGATAAGAGGTTAAATAATAATGAAAGTTACAGCAAGAGTTCCAGCAACTACAGCTAATATAGGACCGGGATTTGATTGTTTTGGTCTAGCTTTACCTATCTATAATGAAATAACAATAGAAGAAACAGTTATGCCTGGAACAGGAATTGAAATATCTATAATAGCAGAAAATCAAGATGATTTTGATATTATGATGATTCCAACTGATAAAAATAATATAGTGTATAAAGCTATTGAGCTTTTGTATAATTCAATAGGACAAACTCCCAGTGAATTAAAAATAACTATTAAATCAGATATACCTATAGCAAAAGGTCTAGGAAGCTCTGCTGCTGTAATAGTTGGTGGATTAATTGCTGCTAATGAACTTTTAGGACGTCCAGCTGATGAAGCTGCTTTATTATCTATTGCAACAGAAGTTGAAGGTCATCCTGATAATGTTACTCCTGCAATTGTTGGTGGGGTTGTTATTGCTTCTCAGGAAGAAGATGGTAGTGTTGTTTATAGAAAATTAGATTGGCCTCAAGATTGGAATATTATGGTTTGTGTACCTAATTATGAATTAGCAACTGATATTGCTCGTTCTGTAATACCTAAAGAAATTCCATTAAAAGATGCTATTTTTAATTTAAAAAGAAGTGCTATGTTTGTTCAAGCTGTTTCTACAGCAGATGAAGAATTGATGAAATTAGCATTAACAGATAAATTACATCAACCATATAGAATGAAATTAGTCCCAGGGTTGAATGAAATTATAACTAATTTAAAACATGAAGAAGATGTATTGGGTTGTGTTTTAAGTGGAGCTGGTCCTACAGTATTGGTTATAACTAAAGGTAATTCTCAAGATAGAATTAAGGATATTGTAAGAGAAACTTGGGCAAATATGGATGTAAAATCTGATATTCAAGTTTTAAAAATAGAAAATACAGGGTCAGTTATTTTAAATTAAAAAAATATTTCATGAATTAAAAATATTCATGAAATATTTTTTTGAGTAGTTTTAAAAATAAATATTTTTTACAAAGTTAAAAACGCAAAATCTTTTTCTGATATATTATCAATTGCTTTTTGTAGAAAATTTTCTATGGCTTTCTCTATAATTTTGGTTTCTTTTCTTAATTTTTTTAAATTTTGTTTTTTATTTTTTTCCATTTTATAAATCCCTTATATAACCTACATATTTATAATCGACATTTTTATAAAAAACTTTATAGTAAATTAAGAAAAAGTTACAAAATTAAATACTATTTTTTACATGTCTTGTTTTTAAGGGTTTATTTATACTAATATATTAGTAAAGGATTTATATGAAAAATAGAAAACTTACTATTTATATATTTGTATCGTTGTTTTTAGGAATATTGTTTGGTGGTTTTTTTCCTGAATTGGGTGTAAAAACTCAGTTTTTGGCAACTGTTTTTCTTAATATGATAAAGATGATAATAGCTCCTTTATTATTTGCTACTTTAGTTATAGGTATTGCCGGTCACGGAGATGTTAGAAACATAGGTAAACTTGGAATAAAAACCATAGTTTATTTTGAAATTATAACTACTATAGCTCTTTTTATAGGTTTAGCTGCGGGTCATTTTTTTCAACCTGGAAAAGGATTTTTTGTAGAAGTAAGTAATATTCAATTAAATATGGTTAAAGCTATGGCGGCTGCTCATCATCATGAAACAATATCTGATATGTTAACGGCTATGGTTCCTACTAGTATTGTTGACGCTATGGCAACTGGAAATTTACTTCAAATAGTTGTATTTTCAATCTTTTTTGCAATAGCTATTTGTGCAATTGGAGAAAAAGCTAAGCCAGTTTTAAATTTATTAAATTCTGTTTCTGATATTATGTTTAAGTTTACAGAATTAGTAATGTGGTTTGCTCCAATCGGTATTTTTGGGGCAATAGCATCTACTGTTGCTCATAATGGTTTTCAAATTTTAGGTAATTATGCAAAAATTATTTTTGCACTTTATGCAGCTTTAATAATTTTTGTTTGTTGTGTACTTATTTTAGTTTGTAAAATATGTAAAATTCCTTTTAGAGGATTATTGAATGTTATATCAGAACCTGCTTTGTTAGCATTTTCAACAGCGAGTTCAGAAGCAGCATTGCCTAAAGCAATGGAAAAAATGGAAAAATTTGGAGTTCCAAAAAATATAGTAGGTTTTGTTATGCCTACTGGTTATACTTTTAATCTAGATGGTAGTACTCTTTATTTATCTTTAGGTGTTTTATTTTCAACTCAAATTATGGGTATAGAATTATCTATTCAACAACAAATTTTTATAATGATAGCATTGATGCTTACTTCTAAAGGTATTGCCGGTATTCCTAGAGTTTCTCTTGTTGTTATGGCAGGAACATTATCTACATTTGGTTATCCAATTATTGGTGTTGCTATTTTGTTGGGTATTGATCAAATTCTTGATATGGGAAGAACAACAGTTAATTTAATTGGAAATTGTGTTGCAACAGTTGTTATAGCTCGTTGGGAAAATGATTTTGATTATGAAAAAATGAAAAATTATATTTATTCTGCAGAAAAAAGAAAAGCTCTTTTTAAAAAATTAAAAGAAAAAAATAAAAATATTTAGTTTTATATACAAATTTAAATTTTTAGTATATAATTCTAACTGAAAAGAATGTGTTAGAGCTTTGTTATGTTAAATATAGAAACAACTATTGAAAGACTTCGTGAAATTATAGAAGATGAGAATTTTTCACAACTTCAAGAGGAATTGAATAATTTTCATTCTGCCGATTTAGCTGAAATTCTTATTGAATTAAATGATGAAGAACGTATAACTGCTTTTGATAGTGTTGATGAAGACAAAGCAGCTGAACTTTTAGAATATTTAACACCTCAATATCAGGTTGAACTTTTAGGCGAAATTGATGAAGAAAAAGCTTCTCGAATAATTACTCTTATGCCTCATGACTCTGCTGCAGATATTTTGGGGGATATGGAAGAAGATGAATCTGAAAGTTATTTAAATAAACTTCCTCATAAATTTTCTGATGAACTGAGAGAACTTCTTACTTATAAAGAAGATACAGCCGGTGGTTTGATGAACTCAGTTGTTCTTACTGTCAGAAAAGAAATGACAGTTGCAGAAGTTCTTGGTTATATTAGAAAAGAAGCAGAAGAAGAAAATATTGAACTTTATTATATTTATGTTGTTGATAAACATAATCATCTCTTGGGTGTTGTTTCTTTAAGAGATTTACTTACTTCTCATGCAATAATTAAGATTGAAGAAATAATGATGAGTGATATAGTAAAACTTCATGTTGATGATAAACAAGATCATGTTGCAGAAGTATTTATGAAATATCAATATAATGCTTTGCCTGTAGTTGATTTATATAATAGATTAAAAGGTATTGTTACTTGGGATGACGTTTCTGATATTGTTGAAGAAGAAACAACAGAAGAAATTTTACAAGCGTCTGGTATTACAACCGCGGTTGTTGATGAAGATGAAATTCTTTCAGGTAATATTTTTAAAGCTATAAGAGCTAGAACTCCTTGGTTGTTTATAACCTTGATTGGGGAGTTTATAGCAGTAAATGTTGCTGATAAGTTTGAATTTGCAATTCATGCTTTGCCTGTAGTTGCTATTTTTATGCCTCTTTTAGCCGGTTTAGGTGGAAATATAGGAACTCAAAGTATAACATTGATGGTTCGTGGTCTTTCCACTGGACAAGTTACTATGAGCTCCGCTTTGCATCATATTTTTAGAGAAATGCTTGTTGGATTGATGATAGGTCTAGTTTTTGGTTTATTAGTTACTTTAACAACTTGGGGCTGGCAACATCATATTGAGCTTGGTATTGTTGTTGGTCTTGCAATGGTTATTAATATGACATTGGCAACTATTATAGGTACTGTTGCACCATTTATGCTTAAATCTATGAAAATTGATCCTGCTGTAGCTTCTGGACCCGTAATTGCTACTACAATAGATGTTATTGGTTTGGCTATATATTTTAGTATGGTTAGCATTTTCTTGTTGGGAGTTTTTAAATAATGCAATTTAAAGGTATAAATATTATTCCTAAAGTTAGTGTAAATAATAGAGAGGAATTATCCATTGTTTATACTCCAGGGGTTGGTTCAAGTTGTTTAAAAATAAAAGAAAATATAGAAGCTAGTTTTATTTATACAAATAGAATCAATTCTGTTGCAGTTATTTCTGAAAATTATGAAAAAGCTTTGCAACGTGCAATATTTTTGAAAAATGTTTTATTAATAGATGCATACCCTTTGTGTATTGAAGAAATGACAAAGGAAAATCTTGAGTTTGTTGTAAATAATATAGAACCAACTTTTAACGCTATAGATTTATCTTGTGTTGAAATTAATAAAGAAAACTTATCTTTTGATGTAAAAATTCCGGTGTTGATAAATAATGTAAATGATTTAAAATCTTTTTTTTGTTGTGTAGCAAGAAATGCATTCATGCCAGATTTAAATAAATTTGAAGGAACAATTCAAGAAAAGTCTTTACAATTAAGAGAATTTTTTGGCGGGGTTTTAGAAACACAATTATCAGAAGAAAAAACTAAAAAACCGGTTGCAATAATTTCTGATGGAAGTGCTGTTTTGGGTTTTGGTAACATAGGTGCAGAAGCAGGTCTTCCAGTTATGGAAGGGAAAGCTGTTTTATTTAAAACATTAGGTGATGTTGATGCTATGCCGTTATGTATTAAAACTCAAGACCCGCAAGAAATTATAAAATTAGTTTTATTATTAGAAAATTCTTTTTCAGGTGTAAATTTGGAGGATATTTCTGCACCAAGATGTTTTGAAATAGAAGAAACTTTAAAAGAAAAATCAAATATTATTATTTTTCATGATGACCAACATGGAACGGCAATAGTTGTTTTAGCAGCTTTATTAAACTCTTTGCATTTAGTAAAAAAAGAAATTGATAAAGTTAAAGTTGTTTTTTCTGGGGCAGGTGCTGCCGCTCAAGCAGTATGTAAGTTATTTTTGAAGGCTGGATTTAGAAATATTGTTATGAATGATATTAATGGTTCTGTATATTCTGGTCGAAAAGAAAATGATTCATCATTAGAAGAAATTTCAAAATATACAAATTTAGAAAATATAAAAGGTGGATTAAAAGAAACAATAAAAGATGCGGATGTTTTTGTAGGATTGTCTGCTCCAAATGTTTTAACAGAAGAAATGATAAAAACAATGGCTAAAAATCCTATTATTTTTGCGTTGGCAAATCCAAATCCGGAGATAAATCCTCAATTAGCAAAACAAGTAGGTGCTTTTATTGTAGCTACAGGACGAAGTGATTTTGAAAATCAAGTAAATAATTCTTTGGCTTTTCCAGGGTTATTTAAAGGTGTTTTACAAAGTGATAAATCAAAGATAACAGATGAAATAAAATTAGAATGTGCTTTTTCTATTGCCTCTTTGGTCACAGAAGAAGAATTGAGTGTTAATAAAATTATTCCCGATGCTCTTGATTTTAGAGTTCCAGAAATTATCTCTCAAAATATTTGTAATATGAATTAAATTGAATTAATTATTTTATTTTATTTTATTTTCCAAAAATCAATGTGAAACATTGCTAAAAATGGGATTAATTCTAAACGTCCAACTAACATCATTATTATAAATATAATTTTAGTAATAGGATGTAATATAGAAAAAGAGTCATAAGGACCTAATGCACCAAAAGCTGGACCAATATTTCCTATTGCAGATATACTTCCTGTTAGACCTATAACTAAATTTTGTTCTATTAAGGCGACAATAAAAGCAAAAACAGCAAATATTAAAAAATAAAACATTACGAAAGAAACAATTTGTTTTCCAACTTCATCGCTTATTATATTTTTATCTATTTTTATAGGAACAACTGCATTTGGATGAAGAATTTTAACAATTTCAGTTTTTAAAAATTTGAACATGTATAAAATTCTTACTATTTTTAAACCTCCGGCAGCGGAGCCTGCACAACCACCTGTAAACATGGCTAAAAATAAAAATATTTTTGCAGGTAATATCCATTTTGTATAATCAACAGAGGCAAAACCAGTTGATGTCATTGTAGAAATTGTTTCAAATAAAGAATTTCTTATTGCTGATATTTTTTCATAATTTTCTTCAAAAATAAGCATTAAGGCTATAAAAAAGGATATACTTAAAAATAATCCTAAATATAATTTAAATTCATCACTTTTTATGAGTGAATTAAATTTTCTTTGAATATAAATTTTATATTGTAGTGCAAAGTTAGCACCGGATAAAAACATAAATAAAATAGTAATCCAAATAATTTTTGAAGAATTATATCCCATAATGCTGTCAGGATTTGGAGAAAATCCTCCAGCGGAAATTGTTGAAAAAGAATTACAAATAGAATCAAATAAGTTCATTCCGGCTAATTTGTAACTAATAATTTGAGCAATTGTTAAAAATAAATAAATACTCCATAATGCAATAGCTGTATGTTTTATTCTTGGTGTAATTTTTTCTTCTGTAGGTCCTGGGGCTTCTGCATAAAACATTTGTCTTCCTGCTATTTTAAATTGAGGTAAAATAGCAATAAATAGGACTATAATTCCCATTCCACCAAGCCATTGACTCAATGAACGCCATAAAAACATAGCTTTAGGATATTCAAAATGAGTTAATATAGTTGCCCCTGTTGTTGTAATACCGGAGGTGGCTTCAAATAAAGCGTTTAATGGTGTTATTCCATAAAAAAGGTAAGGTACGGCAGATATTAAACATATTGATATCCAGCTTAATGCTACAGTAAATAAAACTTCTGATTTTTTTATTAAATTTAAAGAATCTAATGATTCTTGATTTATTTTTAAAATTAAACCTAATAATAAAGATAAGCCGGAAGCGGAAATAAAAGGAATTATTGAAAAATAATCTTTTTCTATTATTGCTACAATACAAGGAATTAAAATCATTATAGAAAATAATCTTAAAATTATTCCAATAGAACTTCCAATAAAATTAAGTCTCATAGTTTATCCTTTAAAAAAGTAATCTTTAACAGCAGAAGAATGTTCTGCCATTGTAAATACAATTAAACTGTCTTTTGCCCTGACTAAGGTATCACCTTTTGGTATAATAACCTTTGAACCACGGCGAATAATCCCAATGATAGCTTTATGTGGCAATCTTAAATCCATAACTTTTGTGTCTTTGTAATTTTCAGGGATATAAATATCTATAACTTCGCCTTGTCCTTGTTCTACTGTTGCTAAAATATCAATATCTGTTTCTATTAAAACATTATTAATTTCATCAATAGCCGCTTCTTTAGGAGACATTGCAACATCGATTCCAACTTTTTCAAATAGAGAAATATTACTTGATTTAGAAACTCTTGTTATAACTTTTTTAACACCTAATTGTTTAGCTAATAAAGAACAAAGAAGATTTTTTTCATCGTTATTCGTAACACTTACCAAAACATCAAATTCATTAAATTCTTCTTGCTGTAATAATTCTAAATCTGTACCATCACCATTTAAAATAAGTGTTTTTTTAAGGTTTTCTGTCAAAAATTCACAGCGCTTATAATTTTTTTCAATAATTTTTGTTCTAATATTTGCTTTTTCTAAGTCTTTTGCAAGCATTAAACCAACATTTCCACCGCCAATAATTCCAACAGACTTAATTTTTTCAGAGTCGCTAAACATTTCTCTAGCTAAAATATCTAAAGATGTAGCCGCGCCCATAAAAATAGCTTTATCTCCTTCTTCAAATGTTGTTAATCCGGAAGGAATAAAAAGTTCGTTGTTTCTTGTAATTCCAACAACTAAAGTTTCATCGGGAAAATTGCAATCTTTTAATTTTTTTCCTAAAAGTGTGGAGTCATTTTTTATTCTATATTCCAATAATCTTGCTTTTCCATGTGCAAAGTTTTCGACATCAATAGCATCAGGAACAGTTATTATTCTAAAAATTTCTTGAGTTAATAAGGCTTCCGGCCAGATAACTGAATCAATCATCATTTCAGAGTGATATTCTGAACCTTTTATCAATCCTAAAGATTCAATATATTCTTCTTTGCTCACAAAACAAGCTGTTTTTGCCATAGACATACGTTTAACAGTTAAACAAGCAACAATATTTGCTTCATCCATAGCTGTGCAGGCAATAAAAACATCAGCGTCTTTTATATTTATCTTTTCTAAAATTTCTATATTAGACGCATTTCCAAAAATGAAGTCAATATCTAATTTTTTGAAATCATCGCTACGGTTTTCTTCTTTGTCTATAACTATAATATCGTGGTCTTCAAATAACTGTGTGGCTAATAAACACCCAACTTCATTTGCTCCAAATATAACAATTTTCATAAAACATCCTTTTGTTTTTGTTTAAATTATAAGCTAAAAAGCTTTTTTGGACAAATTGTTTAAATTGTATTTTATCAAATTATAAAATTAAAATTCAAATAAAATTCACTCAAACCCTTGTAAAATCTGTTAATAGAACAGAACGTATGGTAGACTTTAGTCTACCTTTACTTTTATATAATTTTTTAGTGATAAATTTTGGGGTAGATTAAAATCTACCCTACATTTGCTGTTTTAGATTTTTACTTAATCAACGCTTGGACTTCTTTGAAGTTTGGGTTTTTAGCAGATTTTAAAAGTTCAAACAAAACTATTTCTACACAAGAAATTTTTACACCATTTTGTCTCATCAGTTCAATACCTGTTTTAAATTCAAACTTGTTTCTTGATGCACATGCGTCTTTAACTAAGATAACTTCATAACCTTTGGAAATTAAATCCATAGCTGTTTGATAAACACAAATATGAGCTTCTATCCCACAAATAATAACTTGTTTTTTCCCTGTAGCGGCAAGGATTTCTTCAAATCCTTCTTGGTTTAATAAAGAAAAGGCTGTTTTTTCAATATATTTTACATTTTCACCTAATGCAGTTTTTAAAGGTTCAATTGTATTTCCCAATCCTTTTGGATATTGTTCTGAAACAATTGTTTCAACTCCCAAAATTCGTGCTGCGTTTCCTAGCGCACAAGATTTTGCAACAATAGTGTCTTTTTCAAGCATATTTACTAAACGGTCTTGAATATCTACAACTAATAAAACAGAATTATCTACATTTAACATAATTTTTCTCCTCTAAAACTTTATAAAAATAATACAATATCAATTGATTTTCGCAATAAAAATTAAAATGTTAATTATTTAAGCTTTGGTTCAAAATTCTTTCAAAAAATTTTTTTAAATCAGGATTAAATTGTATTATTTTGTCTAATGGGTTATTTTTAAGTTCACAATTTTTATTTAAAGATTGTGTTATTATTTTAGTTAGGGTTTCTGCGAAAAATTCCATAATAGAGGTAGTAGAATAGCTTACAAGTTCATTGTAAGCCAAATTTTTTATATTATTATTCATATTAATATTGGTTGTCCAGTTGTTAAGTAGGTGAAGTCCGCCTATTTTAGTTTTTGAATATAAACTTTGAGCAAAAGGACAATTTCCATCATAGCCATATTTTTTATAAATATTATCTAAATGGATATTATGGAGCCATTCGTGGATATAATTTGCTAAAAAATGTGGGGAGGATGATATTTTATTTTTATAATTTTTTTCCGTTTTTTGGTTTATATCTAGTAAATTATTTTTTTTAATAAAAATTGATCTCAGTTCAAATACGTTTTCATTTTTCAATATTTTTTTTGAATTACTTATACAAAAACTATCCGTTGAATTTTTATTTATAAGATTATTTCTATCAAAAATTCTAATTCGTGGGGGATAAGAACAATTAAATAAATTATAGTTATTTGAAATATCTTCAAAAATGTTTAAAGTGTAGGAAAAACATATTGCATTGTCATTATTATTAAATTTAGTATCTATTCCAAAGTTATCAATGAAGGTTTTTTCTAATAATTTTAAATCAATTTTTTTTTGAAGACTTATAATTTCTTTTGTTAAGTTAGCTTTAAAAGACGGATTGTTAGTTTTTATTTTCATTCTCGTATTAAAACAAAAAATAATTTTGTTTTAAATTATTATAAATATTTTACAAATATTTATAATAATTGCTATTTTTTGAAAATTTTTTATGATTTAATTTTGTTGTGTTTAAATATTAGGAGGAAAAAAGAGTTTAAAAATTGTATCTTTTAGTGAGAGTCCTTTGAAAAAATTGCTCAATGTTAATGCAAAAAAAGTAAAAGCTAATTTTACTGATGAGGTAAGTAGAGCAAAAATGGTGGATTTTGCCGATTCAATTAATTTAAATGGTCCTCAAGGTCATCCATATACTGGGAGAAGTGTTCCTGCTCTTGGTGAAACAAGAGGAGAAACTTTTGTTGATAAATTAAAATATTCAGCAGAGATTGTGGGTTTAAAAAAGCCTGATAATGCAAAAGAAGTTGTTGAAAATGTAGACGATGGTTTTGTTGATAAGGCTTGTGAGGTTGTTAAAGGTGTAGCTAAAAAATTATGGGATATGCTTGACGAATTTTAGAAAGGGTATATATGCAAGTAGTAAAAGTTTCAAGCCCGTTAATACCGTCATTAGCCTTTAAAAATTTAGGGCATGATAGATTGGCTTATTCTGAAAAAATATTGGAAAAAGATAGTTTATCTATAAAAAAAGAAGAAGTTAAAAGCTACGCTCTTTTGCTTTTAGATAGAGAATTATTAAGTGGTGTAATTTCAAACGATATAAATAACAAAAAATTACAAGATTGTATAATAAAATTATCAGAAAATAATGAATTAAGAGTTGCTGTTTTTAATAAAATAAAGAATGCTGTAGATAAAGTTATGGTAGATGCCGATCCAAAAGAGCAGCAAGAATTAATTGCTATTCGTTCTTATATACAAACTTTACAAAATATGGAGCTTGATTATTTGCCTTCATATTTTTATGGCGATAATGCGGTTGTAGCGTTTAAGGGAGAACTTGGGGATAAATTATTAGATACTGGTGAAAAATTTGGATTACCTGCGTTAAGAACCATAAAGACTATTCAGCATGCCGCAAATGGGAATGGTAAAGCAGCAGCAAAAGCAGGTGTTGCAGCTGTTGATAATTATGCTTTGCATGGAATAAAGCAGGCCGCAGCTAGTGGAGCGGCTGCGAAAGGCGCAGCTATTGGTGGTGCTGTTGGCGGTCCTGTAGGAGCAGCAGTTTGAGGAGTTATAGGTTATGTAGGTACTTTTTTGTTATGGGGGAAAGTGCGAGATAAAGTTGTAGATTCTATAATGGATGATGATTAGGATATATTAAATGAAAATACAAAATGTAATTAATACAAATAGCAATGTAGCTTTTCAAAATTCTGAAAATAAAAAAAATGAATTTTTAAAAGGTCTTGCAATAAGTGCAGGGGGCGGTGCCGCTGCTCCTCTTTTTTGTATGATTGATGGGGCGGGTTTTAAAGAAGTTAAAAAAGATTTTAGTTTAAAAAAGTGTGGTAAATATGCTGTTGTTGGTGCTACTGTATATTCAGGATATAAAGCCATTGATACTTTTGTGAAGAGTGACAATAAAAAAACAGAAGAAAAAATTAAAACAGGGCTTTCTGCTATGTTTGGGGCTGTTTCATTTCCTTTGATAATTAAATCTTTATGTAATAAATTAAAAAATGTTAATAATCAACCATTCTTTAAAACGACAAATGGCAAAATTACCCTTGTTTTAAGTAGTGTAGTAGGTTTAATTTTACCTTTTGTAGAAACTAAAAAGTTTGATTAGTAATTATTTATTATAAGCTTGATATTCTTTTATAAAATTAACTAAGAGTTCGTTTAATTTTGTGTCATCAAGTTCGTTTAGGTCTAGGCTAATGCGTGATTTTGGCAAAAGACCCGCAAAACTGTGGAATATATCAATATTTATCTTTGCAAACCCTGGATAAGTTATTTTAAATGTGCTTTGATTTTTGTCGGATTTTAGTACAAATAAACTCTGTTTATCGTCGCAAGATTGTTCAATTGTTGTATTAAATAAACGTTCTTCCCAAATTTGTTGAACTTGATAAAAAGTAGGAGTAATAACATTTTCAAGTTTTCTTAAAAACGCGGCTTGAAAAAATTTGAAATTTTTTTGTCCGGAATTTTCCGTATCAAGCCAATTTATAGGTTCAGAAACTTGTTTTGGGTCATAAACGACAATTGAATTTGTTAATTCAAGAGCTTCATTTAAAGAAGTAGTAAGATTTTTGTCAATTTCTTCAAAAGTGAGATTATCAATCTCACAAGCACCAACGCTTATGGAATATTCTTCATTTAATTCTTGTTTAATTCGTTCGTAAACTAAATGAGCACCCTTTGCAGTTGTGCGAGGTAAAAGAATATAAAATTTGTCATCGCCGCAGAACCCTATTTTATCCCTTGTTCTTATAGATTTTTTTAATATTGCTCCGAGTGTTGAGGGGGTTAATTGTTGTTTGCAACTTATATCTGCTGAAATTTTCATTAATACAGCACTTTGAGAATATTTTTGAAGATTTAGAATTTCATTTGCAAAAACTTTTTCGCTGTATTCTTTTAAGAAAAATCCTGAGTCTTCTTGGATGACTCCTAATTCTGTTAATAATTTATCTTTTGATGTTAAATTACGCATAAGTTCATTTTTTTGCATACATAAAATTGTGCGCATTAAAATTTCCCCATCAGAATTTTTTAAGGAAATAAAATCATCTGCACCAGAATCAAATCCACTTAGAATAAAATCTTCTGTTAAAATATTGTCTGTAACAATTAAAATTGGCGTTTTGTATTCGTTTGCAACAGGTTTAATTTTTTTTATGTAATCAAAAATACCTTCATTATTTATTTTAGAAAAAATAATCAAAACATCAGGGGTGTTGCTTTCTATTTCAAAAATAGTATCTTTAAAATAACCAATTTTTATAGAATCAACCTCTCTAAGCGTGGATAATTTATGTCTTAGGGTTTTTCCGATTATTTCATCATCACAAATTATTACAATATTTGAAGTCATATTTAATCCTTTTTTCTGTAACTTAGATTATATCCCGTTTTTTAAGATATGTAAATAGATTAAGTATTTCTGTCAAAAAATTTTTATTAGAAATATTAAATAAAAAGAATAAAAGGAATGGAAAATAATGAAAATTCAAAATATAAATTTAT
>JAZTWQ010000024.1:0-33784 GCA_045635965.1 Candidatus Gastranaerophilaceae bacterium | reverse complement strand
ACCCGACAAAACAAGGTTAATAAAAGAAAATTATTTGAACAAATAGAATTAATATAGAAAGGTAAAAAAATGAATTTAAAAACAAAAAAAGAAAGAAGAGAACAAATTTTTGCGCCACAAAGGCTAGCGAACGGTAGGGTGCCGTCTTTAGGCGCACCGCGAGGACTCGCACCGCAAATGCTAATCCCGAAAGAATTTGCATCACGCTGGCTGAATTTAACCCCCTCAAGAGCGTTTTCAATCGCTGAAGCGATGATTGTGTTTACGATTGTGTCTGTTGCAATCGCATCTGTTGCGCCAATGGTATCAAAACAAATGAAACACAATGATATGAGCAATGTTCAAATGTCCGTTGTTATGCGTCAAGTAGAAGAATTAAGAAGAGAGGTTAGAGCTTTAAGGTCTGAACTGGAAAATATGGATGATGTGGTTCCTTCAGGTACTGTGGCGTTTTTTAACTTGCCAGATTGTCCAGATGGGTGGTCAGATATAAGTTCAAGCTGGAATGGTCGTTTTCCTAGGTTTGCAGGAAATTATGATATTTGTGATAAGAAAGGTGAGAATGCGGATGGAACTTGTGTAAATGCCAGTGATTCCTCTGTAACAAATAATTCTGTTGGTTTGATGGCGGGAGATGGAATTAGAAATATTATAGCGTCTTTGCAGAGAGGCAATGGAGAGAGGAGTCAGATGTTTGGTGAATCTGTTTATGTTTCTGGAGCATATAGTGTAGTTAGAGGTGCCTCGTATCCAGCAGATGATTATGCGGAGAATGGGCATTATCCCAATTTAATAAACAAACTTACTTTAGATGCGTCTTTAGTTGTTCCAACCTCAACAGAAAATAAACCAAAGTCGGTAACTTTGTTGGGATGCCAAAAGGATTAATATTGTGTGTTTCGTAATGAAAGCGCTAACTTTTTATTAATCATCTATTAAGATTATGCTAATGTGCAAAAAGCTGGTAAAATAATAATAGAAAGTTGGTTTATTATGATTTATCAAGAAAAAAAAGAAATTAATTATCCTTATTTGCAAAAACCAGTAGAAGTTTATACAATGCCGTCTGGGCATACGATTGTTTTGGCTCATAAAGAAGGTGGATTGGTAAATATTTCTACTTGGGTTAAGACAGGTTCTATAAATGAAAATGACGAAATTAACGGTATTTCGCATTTTTTGGAACACTTGATGTTTAAAGGTACAACGAAACATAAAGCCGGTGAGTTTGATAAGACATTGGAGTCTTATGGTGCGATTGTAAATGCTGCAACTTGGAAAGATTATACGTTCTATTATGTGACTTTGCCAAAAGGTCCGGATGATAAGTATTTTAATGAAGCAATTGATTTGCATGCTGATATGATGTTAGACCCTGTCTTGCCGGAAGATGAATTGGGCGAACCGTTTATTTTTGGTAAGGAAGAGCCAATTCAAAAACGTGAAAGATTGGTTGTGATTGAAGAAATAAGAATGAGAAAAGACCAACCTTCAACAAGAGTTTATAATGCATTGAACCATGCGATGTATACAAATCATCCATACAAGAGAGATGTTATTGGAACTCCTGAAATAATTTCTGCAGTTCCTCAAAGTGTTGTGATGGATTATTATAAAAAATTCTATACGCCAAACAATATGACGACAATTGTTGTTGGCGAATTTGATAACGAAAAAGTTCTTGAAAAAGTAGCTATGGAGTTTGATTTTAAAGGTAGAGAAAATTGTGTTTTACCGGTTCAAGAAATTGATGCACCTCATGAGGAAACAAAATATATTGAACTCAAGGGACAATTGAATACTGCATTTTTAATGTTTGGGTATTTAGGTCCTAAAGCAAATGATTTAAAGAGCTCTGTGGGGTTGGATATCGTGAATATTGTTTTGGGTGATGGTTCAAGCTCAAGATTGTATCAACGATTGATTGAGCAAGCAGATACAAATATATTTAACCATGTTGATAGTGAATTTTATCAATTTAAAGATGGTGGTAATTTCTTTGTAGATGCGAATTTTGAGCCGGAATATAAAGACAAGGCTATTGCGTTGATAAAAAATGAAATTCAGCAAATTCTTGATGATGGAATAACAGAAGAAGAATTAGCAAAGGCGAAGAAAAAGCTGAAGGTCGCTTATGCAGCGACGTCAGAGACTGTTTCTGAAATTGCTGATAATATAGGTTTTTATATGACGGTACTTGGTAATTTAGAACAAGCAAACGAGTATTTAGAAATAGTTGAAAATATAACAACAAATGAAGTTTTAGTGATTGCTAGAAATTATTTGACATTGAATAAATCAACAATTGCAGTGATGCTTCCGGAGTAAAAAATGGAAAAAATATTATTAGAAAATGGAATAGATTTAATTTGTAAAACGGTAAAAAACACACCAAGAGTAGCTCTTACTTGTTTTGTTAAGATTAACGAGATTGAAAAGATTGCCGGTATTTATGCAATGTTAAACCGTTTATTTACTCAAGGGACGAAAAAACGTAATGCTGAACAAATTGCGTATGAAGTTGAGAAGAACGGACTTGATATTTATTCTGAGATGAAGTCTGATTATTGGAAATTTAGTTTACTTTGTTTAAAAGAAGATTTTGAAGTTGCGGTTGAGTTGTTGTCTGATATGATGCAAAATTCAACTTTTGAGACATTTGATAAAGAAATTACTAAACTCAAAGGTGAGACTGTAGCGTCATTAGATTCTCCAGCGGTACGTGCTCGTGATGAGTTTGTGTCAGTTTTATATGATAATCACCAGTATGGACACACAGGCTCTGTAATATTGGAAAATATTGAAAAATTGAATGTGGAACAAGTTAAAATTGCATATAATGATGTTTTTATTCCTGCCCAAAAAGTTTTTTCAGTAGTTGGTGATGTTGAAAAAACTAAAGTAAAAGCTGTTTTAGATAAATATTTTTCTGAATTAAAAACATCAAATATTCAATCTTCAATGGGCGCGGTTGATTTGTCTGAAACAAAAATTGTAAAAGTACCTAAAAAAGATGCAAATCAGGCTCAAATATATCAAGGTTGGATAGTTTCTGGGCTAAACTCGGATGATGCACCTGCGTTGTCTGTCTTGAACACGATTTTAGGTTCAAGTGGTTTATCTTCTAGGTTGTTTTTGGAGCTTAGAGATAAAAAGGGCTTGGCTTATACTGTTCGTTCAATGTATACAAGAGCGCGTGAGTGCGGTGATTTTAGGGTTTATATCGGTACGGAACCTAAAAATATTAAAGTTTCATTGGATGGTTTTAAAATAGAAATTGATAAATTGAAAACAGAATTAGTCAGCGAAAAAGAATTACAGGACGCAAAAAATAATATAGTTGGTAAAATTCAGTTTTTAACAGAAACTAACTTGCAACAATCAGGTTCCATGGGGGTATATGAACTTGAGGGATTTGGTTTTGACTATCTTGATAAATGGATAGACTCAATAATGCGTGTATCTGCGCAGGATGTGATGGATGTGACGAATAAATACCTGAATGATAAATTTGTTTTAACAATATTAGCGCCAGAAGAGTCAATGCAGGAGGTGTAAGTGTTAACTGTTAAGCCGGCTCAAAAAGTTAGAATTGGTTTGGAAACAAATACTGGGCAGATTTTGCAATTTTTTTCTTATATTAAAAAAATTGATGTAGATAGAATGACATTAGTTTTTTCGGAGTCAAAAGCTCATCTGGCTCAGTATTTAAAAGAAGGAGTTTCAATAAGAGTTTCGATTTATACTCCAACCGGTATTTTGTTGCAAGAGTCTATTATTTTGAATGCGCCGGTGAATTGTGAATTTGAGGTTGAGTTTTCAAAAAGCAGAAAGAGGATTCAGCGAAGAAAATATTTTAGAGTTGATGCCAATTATAGGATGCTTATAGAACAAAATGGTAAGACCTATACTGTTTTGACAAAAGATCTTAGCGGTGGTGGTGTTAGATTTGTTAGTGACAGCCCATTGCAAGAAGGAGAAGTAAAAGCAAAGCTTTATATACCGGAGCATGTGGATGCTGTTGTTTTTGTTGGCGAAGTTTGTAAAAAAGCTTATTTCTCCACGAATGAATATGTTGTGAAATTTGTAAGGATACAAGACTACGAACGTAAAAGAGTTATTCAAAAATGTATGGAGCTTGAGGCAAAAAGTATAGGTGAAGGTTAATTTTTGTTTAAATTTTGACCTGAGATTTTTTTCCTATTAAACTAGTAATATGATGGAAACAAAAGAAATAAAAAAATTGAATATAAAAGATGTAAATAAAGTTTACCAAACATCAGGTGTGCAAAAAGCAATTGAGGCGTGTCAGGCGGGATTGTTGGAAGACCCGACAAATCCACAGTTGCATGTTCGCCTTGGTGATTTGTATATGGAATGGCACTTGGATATATCCCAAGTTAAGTCGTATATTGATGAGGCGATTACTGAATACCAACGCGCATTAGAATCTTATTTGGATTCGCCTGAGATTTATCAAAAGATAGGTGTTGCTCTTTACCATAAAAATGAGATTGAAAAAGCAATTAATTATTTTGAGACCGCTATTGAAAAAAATTCTAAATATGCGGACGCATATTATATGATAGCGGAGTGCTATACAAGAAAAACAGATTTTTGGAATGCTATTGATTATGCTAAAAAATCTATAGAAATTTCACCGATTTTCAACGCTAAAGCTCATTTGTTGATTTACAACTTGTTAAGAATTTCAAGAAAAAAAGGGTTTAAATATAAGTATGCTTGCGTAAGAGAACTTTTAAACTTTTTTATTAAATTACCTTTTGATAAAGTTGCAAAGAAAAATGTTCTAAAAGCGTTGTCATATATGAAGTTTTTACCTCTTTTGTTGACCGGCTTGGTTGCGGTTAAAAAAAGAGGGCTGGAAAATGCTTTGTCTATTTACCAAGAGGCGATTGATAAGGCTCCGGGGTTTGTTCTGTTGTATTGTCTTTTGGGAGATATTTACAGAGCGTTAGGCAGATATGAGGATGCTATTACAGAATACAAGATGGCAATTTGGTTGGATAGCTTGAATGTTACTGCATATACAGCGTTGTGCTTGTGTTATGAAGATTGTGGGGACTATGATTCTGCAATAGATATTTATAAAAAATTGATAAATATTCAACCTGATGTTGCGGAGTATCATGGTAATTTGGCGAATATTTTATATTTAAAAGGTGATGTAAAAGAGGCTATATCTCATTATCAAACAGCTATTACGTTAAATCCAAGTGCGCAATGGACCAGTATTATGGCTCAAACTTTGGGTTATGTTTATCAAGATAATGAACGAAATTTAGATGCGTCGGTGTCCGCTTATCATACTGCATATATGCTTACTCCGGAAGAAATGGAAATATATATTAATCTTGGTAGTGCATATTATGATAAGGGTGATTATGATAATGCTTTGACTATTTATCGTCGTGCGTTGGATTTAAATCCTAAAAATTCAAAGATTCATTGTAATTTAGGTTATTTGCATTGGGGTAAGGGTGATATTGATGATGCTATCAAAGAATATGAATTATCAATTCAATATGATGAAAATTATGATATTGCGTACAATAACCTTGGGGTTATTTATCTTGATGATTTAGGTTTGGTTAAAAAAGCAGCGGAATTGTTTAATAGTGCAATAAAGTGTAATCCTAATTATGCCTTGGCTTATTATAATTTGGCTCGTTCTACTGCGATAATGGGTGATAAGATTGAGGCAGCAAAACTTTATCAAGTCGCATCCGAAATAAATAAAGTTACGAATGAAATGGATCCTCAAGATATTTCAGAACGTATTCAAGGGTTGTTCGAATAATGAAACATTCTCAAGTTGTTAGGGTTTATTATCATGATACAGATTCTTATGGCGTTGTTTGGCATGGTGATTATGTTAAATGGCTTGAAGAAGGAAGAGTTGAGCTTTGTGAGTTGCTTGGTTTGAATTTAGAAGATTTAGAATCTCAAGGTATCACTTTCCCTGTAGTTGATATGCATATTAGGTATAAGCAATCAGCTTTTATGAATGATAGGTTGGTTGTAGAAACAGAAATTTCAGAACTTAAGCCAATGAGCGTAACTTTTTCTCATGTGATTAAGAACCACAAAACCGATAAGGTTAATCTGACCGCAGAAACAACGATTGTCGCAGTTGATAAAACAGGAAAACTAATAAAACGCTTGCCTGAAAATATTTATAATGCGTTTGTTTCAGGTTTGAAGTCGTAGTTTTTTATCAATTAAGTAGTTTGGGCTTTATTTAATTAATTTTTCTAGCTCTTCTTTATCTTTTTTGATTTTTTCTGCTCGTTTAGAGTTGACTACTTTTGTAGCTTCATCTCTAAAGGCTTTCATTGCCTCGCAAGCTTCTTTTGCCTCATCATCATCTGGACCCCAGAAACCTTCATTTTTGCTTTCAAGTTTTTTAATAGCATTTTCTGCTTTTCTGTGTAAATCTTTTATTTTTCCTGTTTTTACATCTACGTGTTGAGTTAACATATCAAATATTTTGCGGCAACTATGTCTAATTACATTTTCATCGTCTTTGCAATCATCATAAAGTTCATCAAATATTTCAGAGAAATTTACTAAGAAATATTGTATGTTTGATTGTGTTAATGTTGCGTTTAGTTTATCAACGATGGCGTTTTGATCAGATTTAAATGTTGTTCCGTCTATTTTTCTTTTGATAAACTCTATAGCGTCGTCAACTTCATTTTTATTTGGACTGTTTTGCTTAATAGTAGTTATAAACTGACAGATTTGGGCGGTGATTTTTTCCGCATTATCTTGTGATGTACCCATTAAAAGATTTTTAAGTGCTTTTTTAATTATTTCTTTATCTGTATCTTCATAATTACTATCGTCAAAGAAGCTTTCTATATCTTTGGCGCGGTTTTCGTTAATACCCATTGCTATAAGTGAGTCTGCGTCTGTTTTTATGTCAGCATTTTCTCTTTCTTTTTGAGCTGTTCCATCAAGTTCGGATAACAAGCTTTTGAACGTTTGTGGTTCTTGTATGTTTTCTGGGTTTAAATTAAACGGATTAAATGTTTTTGTTTCTGTTGGGCGTTTGAGGTCTTCCGGCAATTCGTCGTGGTTATTTTTACCCTTAAGCTCTTTTAAGATATCCAAAATAAACGACTGGTTTGCGTTTGCAATATCAGTATCACCTTTAATAACGATTTTGTCGTCAGCATTATATGTGTTGTCGCTGCCTGCAAAGATTTTGATTTTGGCTTTTTTGCCATTTTTTTCAATGGTAATTTCTGTAGCGTTTTTACCATTGGTATCTTTTGCGTGTCGTACGTTGTAGTCTGTTCCTTTGATGACTATTCCCATATAATGTTCCTTCTAATTCTCTTTTTGCCCATCTTACTTATTAAAAACTTTTATTTTGCTTTTATTGCAAATTTTAGATAAATCTTTACTTAAATTAATTATCTTCGGTTATTGGTTCGTCTCCGCCTTTTTGTCGTTTTCCATCACCTTCTTGGGCTTTTTTAAGTTCTTTTTTAGCTTTTTCAATTTTTTCTTGTGCTTCTTTTAACGTTATCTCGCCTTTTTCTAATTTGTCTTTGAGCCCGTCTAATTCATCAAGTACTTTTTGTGCAAAGCCTTTTCTATCTTCAGGAATATCTTTGTCTTTTAAATCTTTAGCGGCTTTAATTATTTTTTCGGTTTGTTCTTTTGCGTTATCTATATCTTTTGGTTTCTCTTCTTTGGTTATGTCTTTGTCTGCTTCATCAGTTTCGTCTGTTTCATCTGTCTCTTTTGTTTTATCTTTATCTTTGTCTTTAACTTCAAGAGTTGTACCAATTCCCGCAGGTTGATATGTTTTGCCTTCACGCGTTTCAGTGTATGTTCTTACTTCATCAATTACATCTTTGTATGTTTCATTCAGTTGTGCTTCTGCACCTTTAAGTCCTTCAAGCTCGCCATACAATCTGCTTAATTCATTTTGATATTTGGCTAACATTTGCATTGGAGTGCCGTTTCCAGCCATTGTGTATGCTTCAGCATACATAGCGGCACATGGATTTGGCGTTGTTTGCGAAGAGGCACTTCTTTCAACTTGTGGTAATAATGCTTCAAGTTCTTGTATTCTTGTTTGAAGTTGTGTTCGCTTTTGATGCAATGCACGTAATTTTGATTGATATTCTTTTCCTCTTGGGCTTAATTCTTTTGTTTTTGTTACGGTTGTGTCGTTAGAGCGCCATTCCCCACCTAGTTGAGAATACCCTGGGCGAATAGAAACAGGTATGTTTTCAGGAATATTAAACATATTCTTGAGCCCATTTAATTTAATATTTTTTGTAGCTGCGTTCCAGAGCTCATTAATACTAGAGAGCATTGAGCCTTTTTGTTCTAGTTTAAAGCTACCATTTGCACCTTCTTCTTCGGTTGTACCTGCCGGATTTGTAATTGTATTTTCAGTTAAATCGTCAAGTGCTTTATTTTGTGATTTATAAAGAACTTGAGTTACGTATCCATTGCTCATTTCAAAATAATCTTCAGGCGAGCCGGAATCATTTGAAATAACAATCTTATCATCAGCATCTAGTCTTTCTTTGTCTTTACCTCCGCTTGCAAAGATTGTTATAGTCTGAGTTTTTCCATTTTTAGATGCCTCAATAACCATCGCTTTTTCCGATTTACCATTATTGTCAACATTTTTGATAGTTGTTTTGTAAGTGACGTCTTTTATTTGTCCTTTTCTTCCAAATACAATTTCTGACATGCCGTTTTCCCCTAATATTAATTCCTCTAAATATAAAAAGTATTTTTTACATGAAAAATTGCTTTTTAATACAATAAATATTAAGATTTCTTTACAAAAAACGTTTTTAAAAATCAAGATATTATTGAGTTTAAAACCTTTCTTAAACTAAAGTATAAGATTTGTAACAAATATCAAAGTTCTTTTTTAAAAATGCCGATAACATGAACAAGAAGACATGTAGAAAATAGGAAACTTATGAAGGAAAGAGCACTAAAAACCGAAGCTTCATTGCTTTCACGTAGTTCATACTTTATTGAAAATGACCCATTGGAAGAAATTTTTGCCTTAAATTTAGGAGAATTTTTGACAGAGCATTTGATTTCTGATGAGTTGGTAGAAAAAATTTCGCACAAGGCGGTAGATAGAACTATTGCGCTAAAAAATCAGTTGAAAGAATTGATTTCAATATATTCTATCAATAATACGCTTAGTGTTTTAGGTTTTAATAGTAAAGATGACTATATTATCTATAATTCAATAGCTAAAACTATTATACAGATGTTGGATATAGATAGATGCCATATCTTTTTGACCAAAGAGAATGCAAAGGGATTGGAGCATGCCGGTAATGATTTGATATTAGTCGGTTCATCATTGGATTTTGAAGATGATATTTATTCTTATAATATTGGTTATAAGTTTGATGGTGAAGATGTCGCAGTTCAAGCATTTTTGAGTAGAAAAACAATAATTCCGGAAATGGTTGCATTAAGACCTGACTTCTTCCCTATTGAAAAATTGAAAGAAAATGAAACACATTTTTATGCAGCTATTCCAATGTATAATAGTGATTCGGCAGTTGGTATTATTATTGTTGAAAATAATACAGAAAAGAGATTTGAGAAAGAATGTATTTCGTTGATTGAGAATACCGCACGATTGTTTGCAACATCAATGCAATTACAAAAACTTACGGAAAATACGTCAGAAGCTATAGTGAATGAAGATGTTAATCATCTCACTCACTTGCAACATTTAAGGGCAGAGCTCACTGCCGTTATCGGTGATTTGGGTGATGAGCAGCAAGCTTTTGTTGAACAATTAGCAGAGGCTGTTGACGCGAAAAGTAAGTTTAAAAATAAACATTCTAAACAAACCGCAGAATTATCAAAAGAACTTTGTACGATGTTAGAATTAAATGAAAAAACAAAAGATTTAATTTATTATGCAGGTTTGTTGCAGAATATCGGTAAGATTACATTGCCGGAAGAGTTATTTAAAAAAGATAAATTAACAAAAGAAGATTGGGACAAACTTCAAAATCATCCAAATGTTGGCGTGAATTTGTTGATGAGTATAAACTTCTTGTCTGAGGTTATTCCATATATTCATTATCATAAAGAACGCTGGGATGGGAAAGGTGTTCCAGAGGGCTTGAAGGCAAATAGTATACCGTTGGGTTCAAGAATTATTGCGGTAGCGGATGCTTTTACGGCTATGACTTCAGAACGCACATATAGAGACGCTATGGATACAGAAAAAGCACTTAGTATTATCAAGGAAGAAGCAGGTATTAAGTGGGATCCTGTAATTGTAGATGCGTTAGTAAGATTAAAATCTTAGTAAGCAAATGAGATTGGAATTTAGGATGAAAAAGTTAGCATTATCAATAGTAATAACAATGAGTATTATGTTTGGTTGCTTGGAAAAAGGATTTGCTCAACAACCGAAATATAAGTCATCTAATATTGCTTATGAAACAGCTGATAAGTATATCATAAATTCAAAATTAACTTATCCGGAAATACAAAAAACGCATTATCCAATGGTTGTAATGCTCCATTCGTTAGGGTATTCGAGTGAATATTGGGATACATTAGTCGATGACTTTTTGCATGCGGGAATTGCGGTGTTGGAGATTGACATGAAAGGTCATGGCAAAAGTGTTTCTGATATTTATTTTAAGCGCCGTTCTTGGATTTATTTGGATGATAAAGATTATCAGTCTTATCCTGATGAGGTCTTGGATATAGTTTATAATGTTTTGGATTCAAATGATAATATAGCGCCAAGTTATATTACTTATTTGGGTGCAGATATCGGTGCAAACACAGCGATTTGGGTTGCCGCAAAACAACGACCATATCCGTTATGTTTAGTTTTAATTTCTCCTTATATGGATTTTAAGGGACTTTATACGCCCATTAAGCTTGCTGATGCCGGAAAAATCCCTGTTATGGCTGCTGCAGCTATGGATGATTTGCTTTCGGTTAAACAAGTTGATGAGTTGGAAAAGTTTGCTCAAGGAACTTATGACAAGAAGATTTATCCTAATGGCGGTACGGGCATGTTGATGGTAAAAGTAAACCCTCAGATGCCAATTGATATTGTGAATTGGGTTGTTCAGCAGGTTAATAATTTTGAAGAAAAATATTAATTTGTCAAAAAACATGTTTGTGCTATACTTTGTATATGCAAGTTCAGAATGTTAATAATTCCAATGTCTCATTCAAAGGGGTTATTTTTAAAAACAAAGCTATTTATGCTAAATATGGCAATGGAATAGTTGGTAAGATTAGAAATAATGTCATTGTAGAGTCGTTTAAATATAGAAAAGATTATGATATGGTTTTTAGTGCAGATGCATCTAAAGATATTGCGTCTTTTTATTGGCAGGTAAAAAAACGCAACGTATCTGATGCTTTTGAGTTATTGAAAAATTTGCTAGCACCAAAAGTTCATTTTGAAAGTTCTGTAAGAGCAACAAAACCATCTGCGAATGAAATTACAGCACAAAAAGTCGGAGAGTATATAGCTAAACATTTGCTTTAATTTGTTTTTTTGTTTGTGATTTTATCTATTTTTTCAGCCATATATGTTGAAAACATAGGAAGGATTATGTAATAAATTCCTGCAAATATTAATGCCGGTCTTACAATATTTATCCCTTGAACATATTTTTGAAGTTTTGGGTCGTTTTTGTGTAATTTTGAAAAGTCTTGAACAAATTTATCTGTTTTGTTTTTAACTAATCTATCTATGCCGTACCCGCCTAAAATAGTTATGGCAGTGGATATAACATTATTGTAGATTAATGTTTTTTTTCTATCTTCTTTTATTTTTTTGCTGTTGATTGTTTGGTATGTAAAAGTTCCGGATAGTAATATGTCAGTGCTTGCAGACATGTGTTTTGCTATATCCTTTTCAGCATTTTGATTTTTTGTAATGAATGTTTCAAATGTCTGGTTTTTTAATATTTTGTTTAATAGTTTCCCAATTCCTTTAGATAAATTTTCTCCAATTCCGCCGGTAAATGTTGGCTTTGTGCTTTGGTTTTCTTCTTCTGGATTGAGGGCCTTTTGGCTGAATTTATGATTAAAAAGTTTTCCCATAATCAATGGTATTAGTGCAATTGTAATCATGGATTTGGGAATTGCAGTTATAAAGCCAGAACCAAGTTTTATCATTTGAGATGCGACTTTATAGCCTTTGCTATCTATTATATTACTATTTTTTTTTGTCCATTTTTTTATAACATTTTCATCTAGAAATTTTTGTGGATTTTCATCAATTTTTTTTACAGCATATTCAATTGGTAATGAAATAGCTGCAATAATGCCAAATTTAGCAAGCCCTGAACATATAGAATTTGCGCAAGCATATAGCTTGTTTTCCTTTTCGACATTGGGCGTAGACATAATTGCTAGTGGACGGATTGTAAGGGGCATAATTGTGCATAACCCCGCACTGAATGTTGCGCCGTGGTCTGATACTTTTTCTAAACCTTTAAGCACAACCTTATTGGTCATAAGACCCTTGAATGCTACATTATTTCGACTTGTGGCAATATCATTTTGAATATTCATTATTCATCCCTTATTTACTAGTAAACTACGCTAAAAGAAAAAAGTAAAACTTTAATTTGTTTAAATTTATCAAAGTTTTAAGTATAATCAAAATTATGGACATATTAAATTTTGTAAAAAGTGAATTGAAAAGTTTAAACTTGTTGGAAAAAGTCTTTTATCCCTTGATAATTATTTTTATTTCTATAGTTTCGATATTAAAACATGATAGCGTAGTTGCTTTAATTGGTGCAATTTGTGGAATTACTTATACAATTTTTGCAGGTAAAGGGAAGGTTTATTGTTATTTCTTTGGTATAATTTCAACAATTTGTTATGCATATTTCGCCTATATGTACGCTTTTTGGGGACAATTGACACTTAATTTGATATATTATTTGCCAATGGCCGTTCTTGGTATTATTTTTTGGAAAAAAAATTTAAAAAAAGATAAATTGGAAATCAAAAAATGTAGGTTAAGCTTGAAACAAAGAGTATTTTATTTGTTCTTAGCTTTGGTTAGTACCTTTGTTTGTGTTGGTTTTTTGAAGTATTTTGGCGATAGTTCTGCTTGGTTAGATTCTTTATCAACGATTTTTTCTGTATTTGGAATGGTTTTGACTGTTAAAAGATGTGTAGAACAATGGTATGTTTGGTTTTTTGTTAATATTTGTTCGTTGTTTATGTGGAGTAGTGCTTGGCTTTTGGGTGAAAATTGTTTAGCTATCGTTTTAAAATGGCTTGTTTATACACTTTTGGCAATTTATTTTTTAAAAAAATGGAATAAAGAGCTGGCAGAAAATTTAGCTTAAAAATATGAAATATTTAGCTTTTCAAATAAGTATTTTTGTGTCTTAATTAATACTGCAAATATGAGATTAATAAGGATTTAAAAATATGCAAGCAAGAACCGCGGCACGTGAATTGGCTTTGATTTTGTTTTCACAGTTTGATAAAGAAATTTCTAAATACAAAACTAAGGAATTTGAAGATATTATATTAAAATCAGTTAGAACCTTGACAAATAATGCAACAGAAGATTTAAAAGTTGCGGTTGGGCATTTGGTTGAAATGAAAGATTTTATTGATGATTATGAATCTAATCATCCGTCAAATCTTGAACGTCCATTGGATGTTTCCAATATTCCTGTTGCACTTCCAATGACATCTGATATGTCAGGTAGAATTAATGAAATGATTAACGTTGCAGAAAAAGCTTTTGTTGCGCTTGAAATCGCTGAAATGACAACATTGGAAGAAAAAAGTGAAGTTAAAGAATTTACTTTGAAAATAGCCGAAGAATACAAAGAAAATTGTAAAGAGATTG
This sequence comes from Candidatus Gastranaerophilaceae bacterium, assembly GCA_045635965.1. GTDB lineage: Bacteria > Cyanobacteriota > Vampirovibrionia > Gastranaerophilales > Gastranaerophilaceae > RGIG2134. Next base: position 19,887 of record JAZTWQ010000024.1, on the reverse strand, counting down.
ATGGTTATATTAAAGAATATGCTATTGGTTGGGATTTTTCAAGATTGGTTAAAATGGATAAAGATATCTTGAGAATCGCTATTGCAGAAATGTTGTACATTAAAGATGCACATGACAAAGTAGTTATAGATGAAGCGTTGGAATTGGCTAAGAAATATTCAACAGAGGATAGCTCATCTTTCATTAATGGCATTTTGGCAAAAATTGTAGATGTGAAAAAACATTCTAAATAATCCGGAACGAAAATGTTTAATTTTTTTAAACGAGATAAAAAAGAAGAAAATCAAGAAATACCTCAACAGCTTCAACAAGAGTTAAAAACTGAACAAAGTTCTCAAGAAAAAGGCTTTTGGGGGATTTCTATTGATAATCTTAAAAAGGTTGTTTCAAATACCGCTCATTCATTGGTAAATAATGTCGTAAATCAGTTTGAAGATGCTGAGGAATTGGATGAATTTATTTTGGATGATATGGAAGACGCTTTAATAAAAGCAGATTTGGGTGTTAATGTTGCAAGTGAAATTGTTGATACATTAAGAAAAAGAAATGAAATTAAACCGTCTAAAGTTCGTGAATTTTTGCGCAATTCTTTTTCTGAAATCCTCGCCGGTGCCGGTTCTTCTGAGTTGAATTACAAGGATGGTGAATTAAATATTTATTTTATAACCGGTATAAATGGTGCGGGAAAAACAACATTGATTGGAAAACTAGCTAATAAGTTTAAACAAGAAGGCAAAAAAGTTTTAATTGCAGCGGGTGATACTTTTAGAGCTGCGGCAGAAGAGCAACTTAATATTTGGTCTGAGCGTGCGCAAGCTGATATTGTTCGTCGTGATGGTGCAGACCCGGCATCAGTTGTTTATGATGCAATTCAAAAAGGTAAAAATGAGCATTATGACGTTCTTTTGGTAGATACCGCAGGTAGATTGCAGAATAAATTTAATTTAATGCAAGAATTGGCAAAAATAAAAATGGTTATTGATAAAAATGCCTCAGAAAATCTACGTGAGAGTATTTTAGTTTTGGATGCAAACACAGGTCAAAATGGTTTATCACAAGCAAAAGTTTTTTCAGAGGCGGTTAATTTAACGTCTGTTGCTTTGACAAAATTAGATGGTTCTGCCAAGGGTGGGATTATTATTAGTGTCGCAAAAGACATGAAATTGCCTGTAAAATTAATTGGTGTCGGTGAAAAATTAGACGACTTGAAACTTTTCAATAGCGATGATTTTGTAAACGCGTTGTTTTAAACCTTATTTGAAAATTAACGTGATTTCTGTTAGAGTCATATAAAAATAATTGCATCTAAGGTTAGGAATAATGAAAGCACAATGAATTTTGAGACCGACATTTAAAAGTCGAGTTGCTTTTGAGCAATCAAAGTTGCCTTTGCAAGATTTTGAAAAAGATTATATAGATAGATTTGAGGAAGGATCTGTTCAAGATTTAAAAATTTTAGGTGAAGGGGGTTGTTCTAAGGCATATTATTCACCTTCTTGTAATTTTGTAATAAAGCATAATAAGGTAAATGGATATATTCGTGAAAAAGAACCGTGGGAAATGGGTAGCCTTTTGCATGAATATGAAATATTATCAGAAATTTCTCAAAAAGTTAAAACAACACAGCGAGGGGATTGCATATTTAGAAACAGAAAAAGGGGGGATATATCTACATTAGTTTCAGGTAAACCTTCTGATATTGATTCAAATCCTTTTACTGAAAAACATATAGATAGGTTGTTGCGGAATTTGTATAGATTAGATAAATCTGGTATTATCCATTCTGACTTGAGTCGACCAAATTTATTATTGGATGATAATTATAATGTTAATATTATAGATTATCAATGGGGTGAGAAATATATTTTAAATTATCCTGAATTGGGTTTTTTGATAAGAAATTCGTCTTTTGCTCCAATAGAATCCCCAAATAATGCAAGTATGTTTGAATCTGCGGCGTTGGCTGGTTATTCGAGAAAAATGCCACAAAATGAATTGTATCCTTTTTTGAAAAATTATGATAAAAGAAAAAAATCATAATAATGTCTCGTTTTATTCAGAAAAAGATTTGAACATAAAAAAAGAATAGCCTTGAAAATCAATCAGAAACTTCATTGTCATTGATTTGTTTTGGACATATTTTGTAGGATTATATTAAGGCGATAAAATATAGATATTATAACCTTCTAGAAAAATTGGATGTATTGAAGTGAATAAGTGACGGTGGGCTTGATGCAAATAAGTGGCGAGTATTTAATACATGCCACTTGTTTGTAAAATAATTTATTTTAAATACAAAAGACTAGTCCCCAATATAATTTTTTAAGTTTTTGGAAACAGTTGAGTTTCTGCACATTTTCTTAAGCTTGCTAATAGCTCTATTTTCGATTTGTCTTATTCTTTCTCTAGAAACATTATAGCGTGAGCCGATTTCTTCCAATGTTTTTTTTACGCCATCGTCATCTAAGCCGTAACGCATGATTAATACATCTCGTTCTTTAGGGCTTAATTGGTTTAGCATTCGTCTTACGTCAGTAAGCAAACTATCATTGGTAACTTTTGTATCAGGGGATAATGTTGATTCGTCTACTATTAAGTCGCCAAGTTTTCCTGTATCATCTTTTGATGTAGTTGGACTTTCGATACTTATTGTATCTTGGGCGGATTTAATTAAAGACGCTAATTTATTTATAGATATACCTAGTCTTTGGGCTATATCTTCTCTTGAGGGAGCAACTCCGTTTTCTGTGGTTAAATCAATTGTTGCCTTTTTGATTTTGCTAAGCATCTCAATCATGTGTACAGGAAGTCTAATCATTCTTGATTTATCCGCAATTGCTCTTGTAATAGCTTGTTGTACCCACCATGTTGCATAAGTTGAGAATTTGTAACCTTTTGAGTAGTCAAAACGTTCTGCGGCTTTCATTAGCCCCATGTTTCCTTCTTGGATAAGGTCTAGAAATGATAAGCCTCGACCGATATATTTTTTAGCAATGCTGACCACAAGTCTTAAATTGGCATTGATTAATTTATTAATAGCGTTTGTATCACCATTTTCTTTTATCTTTTTTGCTACTTCAAGTTCTTGTTCCGCATTGAGTAGAGGAATTTTTCCGATTTGTTGAAGGTAAATTTTTACAGAGTCGTCAGTGTTTATCGAGGCTAGGTTTTCGCCTGTTTTTACAGGAGAAATATTTAGAATTTCATCCTCGTCCTGCGTTTCTAATACATCTAATTCTTCTGTATTTTCCTCTATTTCGTGATTTTTATTAATTGAATTTTTAATTTTATTTGTCATGCCAAATCTCCAATTATATTATATATTAAGATTTGATTTTTGCATAATTTGTTTCGTTGCTTCATATATTATAATACTGGTTGCATTTGATACATTTAAAGAGTTAAATTCATTAAACATTGGAATTTTTACTAAAAAATCAGATTGTTTTATTAATGTTTTTGATACTCCTGAATGTTCAGCCCCCATAATAATAGCAAAGTTCATGCCCGTGTAATCAACCTCAAAATAATTATCTTTTCCATTTGCCTCTGCTGCAATTACCCAGAAGTCTGATTTTTTTAAATCGTTGATGGTGTTTGAAAGGCTATTAACTTTAATTATGTCTATGTAGTTAATTGCGCCGGCAGATGTTTTTTCAACAGTCGCACTACAAAGAGTTGAGCGGTGTTGAGAAATTATTATTGCATCAAAGCCTGCGCAAGCAGCGGTTCTTGCTATTGCCCCAAGATTGTGTGGGTCTTCAACCCCATCTAAAATAATAACTTTTTTATATTGGTTTTTAGCCGGTTTTTCTAAAAATTCATGCAAATCTGTGTATGAAATTGGTGCTACGTAAGCAATTACACCTTGATGGTTAAATTCTTTATATTGAGAAAATTTTTCTTTTGGTACGAACTGAAACATTACATTATTTTCTTTTGCAAGTAAAATTATTTCGTCAATTTTGGTATCTTTGTTTAGTCCTTTAGATATAATAATTTTGTTTACAGAACGATTTTTGTTTTTAAGTAGTTCTAATGTAGCATTTTTTCCGTAAATAATATTTAAATTTTCCATAATTATCCTATAAATGTATTAAGATTTTTTACAAAATATATTATACAATAAACTAGTGTATAATATAACCATGGAAGTATTAAAATAGAAGAAAATTTATGTTAAACAGTATTTTATCAAAAGTTAATTCGAAAAATAAAGAATTTGTAGGGGTTACTCTCAGCCCAAACGGTGTTTTAGAGATTGTACAAGTTAATCGTATAGATAAAACTATACAAAATTATACAAATAGGTATGTGAGTTACAACCCTATAACTCGAGAGTTGGAAAGCTACGATGCCTTTCGTTCTGAGTTGGAAGCAGGTTTTGATGCTTTGGGGCTGTCTCCTAGATCTTGTAACGTAGTTTTATCTTTGCCAAATGTATTGTTTGGTATAAGCGATAGTTTACCTAGCATGTTGACAGAGCCGGCAGAAATAGCAGGTGCATTGATTTCTGAAGTTGAAGATGCGTATTTGTTTAAGAAAGAAGAGCCTGTCATTAGCTGGAATGTATTGGCGACTACTGGAGATTTTCAAAAAGTTGCTTATACAGCGATACAAGAATCAGTTTTAAGAGAAATTAGAGATGTCTTTGATGGAATAGGTGCAACATTAGTTTCAGTTCAAAACGCTTATTCAACATTGATAGGAGGTTTGGAGTTTTCTGGAAGACTTGCTAATTTTATTCCTAAAGATACTCAATATTGGAATATGGTTGTTATAACAGGTTCAAGCCTTGCAATTTTTAATTTTAATGAAAGTACTTTGACTAATTATTATGAAGAGGCTTTGGCTGTTAAGTCATATAGTGAAACAGAAGTTTATACAGAAGTTGCAAAAAGAGCTAGTGACAGCTTGCAAAGTTTTGCAGGTTCTCGAATTTTAATAATTTCACAAACAGATGATATTTCAGCAGAGGTAATGGCGACTAAAATCGCAGGTGAAACATATTATATAGAGCAAAACAAGTTCCAACAATCACCATTGCTTGAAGCAAGTTTAAACATATTGCCAAATTTAGTTTCTCAAATTTCTGTATCAGGAATTGGTGCCGCTGTTGACTATGCAGAAGGTAATCCATTAAAATTCAATTATTTGCAATCCGCGGATGGGTTTAAAGGTGTTGAAACACCGGATTTGATTACTATTGCCGGAAAATCTTTTGAATTAACAATCGCAAAGGCTAAAAATATTACAGTTATGGCTGTAGTTGTGTTGGCTGCCTTTTGGGGTGTTATTTATGGCTTGATTAATTTAGGTGTTGGTGGTCTAAAAGCTCAAGTTGATTCATTGAGTAGCACAGAGCAGAAATTACAAAGTGAATTGGGGCAATATAAGCAAAAACCTAAGAAAAAAATAGATATTTCTTCTTCTATAAATGTAATAACAGATGAAAATCGCAAAAAAATGCTTTATTATGATGCCTTGTCTTACGGCATTCCTGATAATTTGTGGTTGGAGTATTTTGAAACAAATACATCCGGAGGCGTATTTATGAAGGGTGTTGCTATGAGCAGTACTGATATTACGGCATTTTTGAAAGGAATTAGAGAAGTTTCGGGCGAGTCTGATGTTTCGTTGTCAAAATTGTCTATAATTAATGAAGAAGATATTTTAAATTATAACGGAAGTGATTTGTATACATTTGAGTTGTCTTCTAAATCATTTGTAAGTGGCGGAAGTGCTGATGTTGTGTCAACATCAGCAGAAGAAGATTCAGAACAGTCTAAATCTCGCTCAACAAGAAGAAGACGTAGCAGCACTCCACCTGCAGAGTTGCCATCATTGGTACCTCCAGTGAGAATTATAAATAACTAGGAGATTGAACGTGGAAGTTTTATTGAAAAAATATATTTTATTTTTAGCTATAATAGTTGCCGCATTTGTCGGTGGATTCTTTTTAGTCGGTTCTCTTGTCGGTGATTTTATGAATATGCAAGCTGAAATTTCATCAAAGAAAGAAAAAATTGCGGATTTAAAAAATAGCATTAAGCAAGCAGAAGAAGCAAAAAGAAAAGCTGAAAGCAAACAGGAAGATGCTCCTGTTGTTACCAAGCTAATATATGAATCAGCTTATAATTCTTATGATAGAAATGTTAATTTTAACGCCATGTTAGAGTCAGTTCTTGAATTGTCTAAGCAAGCCGGCTTGAAAGTTAAGACGATTGAGTTTAAGGATACACCGGAAAGCGATGCAGTTGTGCAAAATCATGACTCTGAATATGAGTCAGCGTTGTTGGCAGCTCAATTTATAGGCTCATATACACAATTTCAGACTTTTATGAGAGATATTTATAGACATCAATATTTAATGGGAATTAAAGATTTTAAAATAGTTCCTTATGAATTTGATAAAAAAATATTGATTGTTGATATGTCATTATCATTGTATATGAAAAAATAATTTTATTTTTCTCTTTTTTAGGTTAAAATATTACCACGGGAGAGAATTAGATACATGAATTCATTAAAGGATAAAGAAGAACAATATAAAAGGCTTTTGAGATATTCAAATCCTTATGCGCCTAAGAAAAACAGATTTTTTTCTTTTATAGGCGTTGCTTTTTTGGGGTTTTGTTGCGCTTTTTTGTTTTACTCAACTTTTATCAATGTTGCAAGAGTTGATTTGGGCGAGAAAGGGGTAGTTAAAGCTGATAAGATTGTTATAAAAAAAGAAAAAAAGCGTTTTAATTTACCATTGTTTAATAATAGGCAAAATTTGTTAATATTGGGTGTTGATTCAAATGGTGAAAAAACAGATCCATTTTTGAGTACTCGTTCAGATACGATATTGGTCGCAAATTTAGATCCGGCTAGTCATTCAGTTAATGTGATTTCAATACCTCGAGATAGTAAGGTTTATTTGGCAGACGGTAGAGGCGTGCAAAAAATTAACCATGCGCATGCTTTGGGTGGCATTGATTTAACAAAAAAAACAATTGAAGAAACTTTAGGAATTAAAATTGATAGATATATTATTGTTAACGCTGAAGGAATTAGAAAGCTTGTTGATACAATAGGTGGAATACCTGTTTATGTAGAAAAGCCACTCAATTATGATGATTATGCAGGAAAGTTGCATATCCACTTGGATAAGGGATATCAGCGTTTAAATGGAACTCAGGTTGAGGGCTTTTTAAGGTTTAGACATGATGGTTTGGGTGATATTGGACGAACATCAAGGCAACAGTGGTTTTTGAAAAGCTTAATCGAAACCTTGCAAACGCCCGCGGTAATTCCTCAAATTCCGGAAGCGTTGCGATTGGCAATGACTTACATTAAAACGGATATGTCATTATACGAGTTATCCCATTTTGCAGTTTTTGTGCGAGATATAAATATGGATTCAGTGGAAGTTGCAACTTTGCCGGGTGGTCCATCTACAAAAGGACCTATTAGTTACTGGATTTTAGATCCGGAAAAGGTTCAGGAGATGGTAGATAGAATGATTTACCGCGTTAAGAGTGATAAAATTGAAAATTTGTCAGTTGCTATAATGTATAATAAGCAAAAAGAAGAGGTTGCACTTTCTGTAAAAGATAAATTTGAGCAAATGGGGATAGAAGTTACCTGCACAGGAAAGGGTCGATTACCACATTCTCAAATTATTGCGCATAAAAAAGGTGTGACTGTTGATGATATTGCAAAGTTGAAACGAAAAGTTCCGGAGTTGCAAAATATGCAGTTTGTTTTTGATCCAATGCATCAGTATTGTTTGCATAGTGATTTTACGGTTATATTTTCAGATAATTAATAAAGGAGTTTTTTATGTTAAAAGCTATAGTTGAGCGCTCAAGTGTTAGACGATATACAGATGAAGTTATATCAGAAGATAAAATAAGAAAAATTATTGAGGCCGGTCGATTGGCTCCATCTTGGATGAATGTACAACCTTGGCATTTTATAAGTATTAAAAATCAAGAAACTAAAGATTTGTTGTGTGCCTTATCGTTTAATCAGCAACAAGTTAAAAATGCGTCGCATGTCGTTTTGTGTTTGGCTGATATTGGCGCATGGGATGATGCAAAGTTTAGAAAAGTTTTGCAAGGGCGTGGAAATACTGACGAACAAATTGATGCAATTTTTCAAAATGATACGTTGTATCCAAAATTGAAAGGTGAAGAAAAAGTATTGTTGAGGACTGTAGAACAGTGTAGTTATGCTATTTCTCACATGATTTTGGAGGCTGAAAATTTAGGTATTTCTTCTTGTATAATTGGCGCGTTGGGGAATGAATTAACAGAAAGTAATCAAGAAGTTTATGCGCAAATTCGTGAGCGTTTACAGTTGCCAGAAAAAATGTATCTTATGTCTATGATTACATTGGGCTATAATGCAAAGCCAGAATTAGAGATAAAAAAATTAAGAAAAGATTTTGATGAAGTTGTTTCTTCTGAAAAATTTGGTCAAAAATTATAAAAAATGCGTCTGATTAAGACGCATTTTTGTATTGATTTAAAACATCTACCCATCCATCAACTATTTGTACATCTTCTTTTAATGCAGCATGCGGTAGTCCCGCGTGGTGAATTTTTGGAAGAAGATATTTTACATCATATTTGACAGGTGTGTTTTTGAAGTCGTCCGTATCGTTGCAGATAAATACTTCTTTACCTTTTTTGTCTGTTTCTATACCTACAATTGTTATTTCATGTCCGTTTATAACTCTATTGTTTGCATCTGTATGGGTATATCCAATAATTACGTTTTCTCCCATTTTAAGTGCTTCTTTTATATGTTTTAGAGTGTTTTCTTGTGGACATTCATAGCCAATGATTTTTCCGGATTCATCGAGTATTTGATAAGTTACAGAAATTTTATTTTTTCCTTCTGCAATTACTTCAGCTAAGTTTTTTTCAATATCTGTAAGTCCGCGATTATCAGGGTTAAATGCGCCCGTTCTGATGTCTGTAATTGAATTATAGGTGTGTTGCGAGCCTATATTCATAAAGGTTGATTGCATCAGTACATCTACTGGGCTTCGTTCACCATCATCTCTGTATTTTGGTGATGATTGAATTTGTGCGCGAACAATTGCATTTTTATCGGGTTTCATTGTAACTTCAACATTGTCCCAGCTTAGTTGTTTGTGAGGGACTTTAAATTGGTTTAATAACCACATTGCATCAACTGTCCCCGGGGCGATTTCTGTTAATTTGATATTTTTTGTAACGCAACAATCAGGAGATGTTAAGCCTTGAGCAAGTCTTGTATATTCTGCCGGATTTTTGTGTGCAAGATTAAATTGTATGCTGGCAGCTACACAGGAGCTTGAAATTACGTTTAATAAATCTTTTGTTATTGGTTGGAAGTTTGGTAGCCTTCCATTTTGCTTAAGCGCATCCATATAATTTGATGGCGAGGGTTCCCTTGTTGCATATTTTGATTGGTTTGTTAGTATCTCGTTCGCAATTGGTGTTGGGATATCTCCAAATTTTTGAGTTATTGCAAACGGGTTGTCCAATGCTGTTATAATATCAGAAAGAATAGTTTTTGTGTCTAAGCCTTGAGCTCTTGGGTTTGTTACTATTTTGTACAAATTATCTAAAGTTGTAGATTTGTCATTAGAGTCATTGTTTAACAATTTCCCATTTTTAAGTAATGTATTTAATTTAGCCTTATTTGATGAGTTCAAAAAACTTGCAACTTGTGAAAATTTTTTTTGTTCTTCTTGGTTTCTAAGTGTTGTATTTATTGAAACATGAGCTGAATTTCCAAATGATGTGGATGGTTTTATAGGTGTTGCGTTTAATGTATTTGTGCAATTTTTTACAGCCGAAATGCTTGTATCTATTGAAGATACAGCATTTTTTTTGAATAAATCAACTTTGGGTTTATTTGTGATGTCGACTTGATTAATCAATTTTTAAACCTATTTTTACATAAACCTTCCTTAATTTAATAAAACTACAAACATTTTAAAATTTGCCTTTTTTGGGGTATATTTAAATTAATATTTACAATTATTAAAAAAAGGAATAATTTTGAGTATAATTTTAGAAAAAATAAAAGCAATGAATTTGGATGAAATGTTGATTGCTATTGATAGGCTTACTAGGTTTAAATTTCCGGAGGAAAAGTATAATAGAGTTTTTCGAGAGATTATATCAAAGTTTGTGATTGTTCCTAAAATTGGATATAAAGATTACGAAAAATTAGCAGAAGATGAGATTTGTGAATTAGTGGAGCAGGTTTTTATTTTTTCACTTAGCTCTTTCTCTTTAACTCAAAGCAATTGTGAATTGTATAAGCTTGTTGTTTCTTTTGATAAGTTGTTATTTAATGTGCAAGAAGCAACATTAAAACTTATGAATGCAAAAATACCTTATGAAGATATTCTAGATTTGGCAAGGAAAGAAAATAAAAATTTGTATTGTAAAAATTTAAAATTTTTACAATGTATTTTAATGCAAAAAGATAATGTTCAAAAAGCGCGTTATTTAAACAAAACCTTGTTTCCTATAGAAAAAGTTGTTTTGGCAGAAGGAATAACAGAAGAAATTTTGTTGCCTAAGTTTGCACAAATATTGGGATATGATTTTGATTCAAATGGAGTTGTTGTTATTCCTGCGGGTGGGAAAAATCAAGTTGCAAAAGAATATATAAAGTTACGAGAACGATTAAAAGTACCGGTTGTAATTTTGTTGGATGCAGATGCTACAGAAGTTGCAAATAAAATTTCTAATAAATTAAGAGAAAAAGATAGTTTGATATTAATTGAAAAGGGTGAGTTTGAGGATATTTTACCGCTTTCATTGATAAAAAAGGCAATAAATTATAAATTTGTTAATATTTTTAAAATTGAAGACTCAAATTTTTCTTCAGATATTTCTAGAGTAAAAGAATTGGAAGAAATATATAGAATAAATGGGCTAGGTGAGTTTAAAAAAGCTGAATTTGCACATAATATTGAGATTGTGTTAAATGAAAATTCAACAAATTTTGTGTCAGATGAGATAAAAAATATTATAGAAGAAATAAAAAATATTTAGTTAATAAGTCCATTTCCGACTTGGTAATATTCAAATCCCATTTTTTTAAGTCTGTTTTTGTCATATTGATTTCTTCCATCAAATATTATAGGTGTTTTAAGTTTTTGTTTTATTAGGTCAAAATCAGGGTTTTTAAATTCATTCCATTCTGTAATGAGGATAAGTGCATCTGCTTCGTTTAAAATGCTATATGCGTTTTCTCCATATTCAATTTTATCTTCAAAAATCAATTTAGCGCAATTATATGCTTTAGGGTCGAAAGCTTTTATCTTGGCTTTATTCTCAAGTAAAGTGTTTATTATATTTATAGATGGAGCTTCTCTCATATCGTTCGTATAAGGTTTGAATGATAATCCCCAAACAGCAAAAGTCATATTTTTCAAGTTATTATTAAATCTTTTTAATATTTTGTCTGAAAATAATTTTCTTTGTTTTTGATTTATTTCGTCTGTCGCTTGTAGTAATCTGCAGTCGCATTCATTTTCTTTTGCGCTTTTCATTAATGCTTTTACATCCTTAGGGAAGCAACTTCCACCGTAGCCAAGCCCCGGGTATAAGAATTTTGTACCAATTCTTGTGTCTGCGCACATACCGAGCCTAACTTTGTTAACATCAGCTCCAACTTTTTCACATATATTTGCAATTTCGTTTATATATGATATTTTTAATGCAAGAAATGCATTAGAGGCATATTTGACCATTTCCGCAGAGTTTGTATCCATTGTTATAATAGGATTTTGGTTACGGACAAAAGGGCTATAGAGGTTTTTGATAATTTCAGTTGCTTTTTGTGAGTTTGAGCCAATGATTACTCTATCAGGTCTTAAAAAGTCTTCTACAGCTGCTCCTTGTTTTAAAAATTCAGGATTTGAAACAACATCAAAATCATAATTTGTTTCATTTTTGATTATTTTGTAAACCTCATTAGCTGTTCCAACTGGAACCGTAGACTTGTCAACGATGACTTTGTATCCATTCATTGCTTTCCCTATATTTTTAGCAACGTCATAGACATATTGCAAATCCGCGCTACCGTCTTCGCCTTGAGGCGTTCCAACAGCAATAAAGCATATTTCAGATTGTTTAACAGCAAAATCAAGGTCGACAGAAAAAGATAATCTTTTTTCTGCAATGTTTGTTTGGATTAAGTTTTCAAGATTAGGTTCGTATATTGGAATAATTCCTTGCGCTAATTTTGACAATTTTTCTGCATCTTTGTCTATGCAAATTACGTGGTTGCCCATTTCTGCAAAGCAGGTTCCTGCGACTAATCCAACGTATCCTGTTCCAATTACACACAATCTCATTATATATTTCCCTCAATTTTATTTTTAAAATAATCTATAGTTTCTTTTAATCCTGTATTTATGTCTATTTTAGGTGCCCAGTTTAATTGTTGTAGAGCCAATGTTATATCTGGTTTTCTTTGTGTTGGGTCGTCGGCAGGGAGTTCTTTGTAAATAATTTTTGATTTAGAGTTTGTTAATTCAATTATCAATTTTGCAAAGTCTAAAATGGTGCGTTCTGAGGGGTTTCCTATGTTTACAGGACCTATAAAGCCGGGTGAATTGTTCATCATTTTAATCATTCCGTCAACCAAGTCCGAAACATAGCAAAAAGAACGAGTTTGTTTTCCTTTTCCATAAACAGTTATATTTTCACCTTTAAGTGCTTGAACTATAAAATTAGACACCACCCGTCCGTCGTTAATATCCATATTTGGACCATAGGTATTAAAAATTCTTATTATTCTTGTATCAATATTGTATTGTCTGTTGTAATCCATTATTAGCGTTTCTGCGCAGCGTTTACCTTCATCGTAGCAACTTCTTATACCAACTGGGTTGACATTTCCCCAATAAGTTTCTTTTTGAGGATGGACGGCAGGGTCTCCATAAACTTCGCTGGTTGAGGCTTGCAGTATGGTTGCTTTGTTTTTTTTTGCCAATTCCAACATATTCAATATCCCCAACACAGATGTTTTTGTTGTTTTTATTGGGTCGTGTTGGTAGTGTGGAGGGCTTGCAGGACAAGCTAAATTATATATTTGGTCGACTTCTAGGCTTATTGGGTCTATAATATCGTGCTCAATAACTTTAAAATTTTCATTGTTTAAAAGATTTTTTATGTTTTCAATAGATCCTGTAAAAAAGTTGTCAAGGCATATTACGTAGTTTCCTTCATTTACAAGTCGTTTGCATAAATGACTTCCTATGAAACCTGCTCCACCAGTAACTAATATTTTTTTTGCCATTACTTACTCCAGCACCTACTTTATAAATTTAATTATAATGCAAATATTAATTTTTGAGTAGTAACTAGTAATTTGCATTTTCTTAATTTTTTTGTAATGTTAATACATACCAAGGAGAATGGGTTTGAGTTGACACAAGTGAGCAATATTTACTAGCTGAATTTATTAACTTAATTTTTGCATAAGAAAAAGCCAAAAATATAATTTGTGTACGTTCATATTCTTGTTTGTCTTTAGCTATACGAATTAAATCATTGCTAGAGAAAAACGCGACTTGGGCGGGGATTATTAGGTGTATTTTTTTCCCTTGCGGTATTTTCTCAAAAATTGCATCAAAATTCTTATCTATGTTTTTATTATTTTTAAATTGAAAAGAGTCATGTAGAACCAATTTTCCATCAGTGGCGAGTCTTGAGCTATGGTAGTTTTCATCCACAATGTAAGTCCCAATATTATTCTTATCAATATTGATTACATTTAGTGGTTTAAAGTCAAAATATTTTTCGTATCTAAAAAATTGATGATACAAAGATATAATGTAATCATCTTTTGTAAAATTAGCTTGATTAAGCAAGATTGCCGGAACTTTGTGCCCTTCTAGTCGTGTTTGTCGTTGTGGTGCATTGGGATTTGTTCCTATAAAAATTAAACAAATTATAAAGTAGATGTAAATAAAAATTCGACTTGTTTTTTGAGGCAAATTTGACGAACCATAGGCAAAAAGAAGAATCAATGTTGGGAAAATTTCTACGGAATATTTTGTTGATAAAATCAATTTACCCATAATTGCCGCTACAATTAAACTACTGAAATATAACAAAGCGCATAAGGTTAATGACTGCAGCTCTTTGTTTTTTTGCTGTAAAGCTTTTATTAAAAAGAAAATTGCACAACTAAACGGAAACAAAACAAAGCCAATAAAGTGAAATAATGTTTTAGATTTTATAAAACTAATTAAATTAATTGGTGAATTTGTTATATTTGTAAGAACAGGTGTAAAATAATCTATAAAGCAAAATAATATTTTTGATAGAGTAAATTCACCCCAATTTTGCGATAAAGTTTCTCTTGTAAGTACGTTAATTAAAAATGGTAAAAACGGTGTAAATAAAAGAATTAATACTATGTAAGTTGTGCTAATTTTTGTTCTCAATTGTGGATATGTTTTAAATATAATTAATGAGAAAAGTAGTAAGTTAAAAAACACATAAACAAAACTAATTGTGTGAGTTGTAAGTAATAAAAAATTAAAGAAAATATATAACAAAAAATTTGTTTTAGTTAATTTTCTTAGACTTTTTATAAAAAATATTGAAAGTAGTGTGCTAATTAAAAATATTAAGGAATAGGGTCTAACTTCTTGAGAAAAATAAATAGCAAAACTACTAAATGTCGTAAATAAGGCACATAAAAGTCCACAGGTTTTATCTTTAAATGTTTTGCCTAAAAAATACGATGAAATTATGTATAAAGAGCCAATAAACACGCTTGAAAAACGAAGAGCTAAATCAGACTCTCCAAATATATACATCCAACCTTTTAAATAAAAATAATAAATAGGCATGTGGCAATTAGAAAAAATTCTATTAAACAAACCGTCTTTAATGCTTGTGGAAGATATCCACCAGCCAATATATTCATCGTTCCATAATCCTTCTGGTTTATCTAAAAATGTTATTCTTATAAAAAATCCTATTAGAATTAAAAATAAAAGAATAAATATATTTGTTAACTTTTTCAAAATCTAACCTCTAAAAATTTCTTTAAGTATTATAATATAATAGAATAAAAAAAAGGGCTAGTTTATGACGAAGTTAATAATTCAAATTCCTGCTTATAACGAAGAAGAAACATTGGAAATAGCTATTAAAGCTTTACCAAAACAAATTCAAGGAGTTGATGAAATAGAAATTTTGATTATTGATGATGGAAGTACAGATAAAACCGTTGAGGTTGCGAAGTCTTGTGGCGCTCATCATATAATTAGTAACGAAAGGAATTTGGGGCTGGCAAAAACTTTCTTAAAAGGCATCAAAAAAGCAGTAGAGTTGGGCGCGGATATCATAGTTAATACAGATGCAGATAATCAGTATGATGCATCTTGTATAAAAGATTTGGTTAAACCTCTTCTTGAGAAAAAAGCTGATATAGTTATAGGAACTCGCCCTATTTCAAAAATTGAGCATTTTTCACCGATAAAGAAAATATTGCAGAAACTAGGGTCTTGGGTTGTTAGAATAGTTTCATCAACAAATGTAGAAGATGCTCCAAGTGGGTTTAGAGCTATGAGCGCTCGCGCAGCCAAAGAAATAAATATCTATGATAATTTTACTTACACTTTGGAAATGATTATTCAATCTAAAGTTAAAGGGCTAAATTTGATTTCAGTTCCAATTGAAATTAACGAAGATTTGCGCCCATCAAGACTTTTTAAAAATTCGTTTCAATATATTTTACGATCAATGGTTACAATAATAAGGATGTTTATAGTTTATAGACCATTTAGATTTTTTGCAATTCTTGCGGGCATGATTGCTTTTGTTGGGGTTGCTTTGGGGGGAAGATTTTTATTATTTTATTTGTTAGGAGACGGGAATGGTCATATTCAATCATTAATTCTGTCTTCAATTTGTTTAATTATAGGATTTCAAACCTTTTTGTTGGCAATTATTGCAGATTTGTTAGCAATTAATAGGCGTCTTTTAGAAGACTTAAAAAATAATAACAATTAGTTTATAAATTATTTTTATTTGATATAATCAACTTATGAGATTAGGGAGAAAAATTATGACACAACGAGTTTTACTTTGTATAATGGATGGATGGGGTATCAATAAAGATTGTGCTAAGGATGCAATTGCAGCCGCAAATACTCCAGGATTTGATAAGTTAATATCAGAAGAACCACATACAATGATTTATGCCGATGGTGAGCATGTTGGTTTACCGGAAGGTCAAATGGGTAATTCAGAAGTAGGGCACTTGAATTTGGGGGCAGGCAGAATTGTCTATCAAGAACTTTCAAGAATTAATAAATCTATTAAAGATGGTGACTTCTTTACAAATGAAGAATTTTTAAACGCTATTAATCACGTTAAAAAGAACAATTCTTCACTTCATTTGTATGGCTTGGTTTCTGATGGTGGAGTTCACAGTTCTTTAGACCACTTGTTAGCATTAATTGAATTGGCGGCAAAAGAAGAACTAAAAAATGTATATGTACACGCATTTTTGGATGGTAGAGACACACCACCTAAGAGTGCAAAAAAATATTTAGAAATCGTTGAGAATAAGTTAAAAGAATGCAAATTGCCTCCAATTGCATCTGTTATCGGTCGTTATTGGGCAATGGATAGGGATAACCGTTGGGACAGAATAGAAAAAGCATACAACTGCTTGACTGAGGGGTACAGCGCTAAAGCGGCTAACTCAATTGAAGCTGTTGATAATTCTTATGCCGTGGACAAGTCGGATGAATTTGTTGCTCCGACAATGACTGGAGATATTAATTCAAGAATCAAGTCAAACGACGCTATTATTTTCTTTAATTATCGTCCTGATAGAGCTAGAGAAATAACTAAAGCTATGACTTTTGAAGATTTTAATGGCTTTGAAAGAATTGAAAAATTGGAAAATCTTTATTATGTATGTATGACTCAATACGATGAAACGTTTAACATGCCGGTAGCTTTCAAACCTCAATCATTGAAAAATATCTTGGGTGATGTTCTAGATAAAAATAATATCAAACAATTTAGAACTGCGGAAACAGAAAAATATGCTCACGTTACTTTCTTCTTTAATGGAGGGGTTGAAGAGGCAGGAAGGCTTGAAACTCGTGTTCTTGTTGCTTCTCCTAAAGTTGCGACTTATGATTTGCAACCGGAAATGAGTGCAGATGAGGTTTGCGAAAATGTTTTAGGTGCAATTAATGATAAAGAACACGACTTTATCCTTGTAAACTTTGCAAACCCTGATATGGTTGGACATACAGGTGTTTTTGATGCAGCTGTAACAGCAGTTGAAAAAGTTGATGAATGCGTTAATAAAATCGCTGAAAGATGTAAGAAAAAAGGCGTTGTTATGTTATTAACAGCAGATCACGGTAATGCTGAGTGTATGGAAAATCCACAAACTCACGCTCCACATACTGCACATACAACTAATCCAGTACCATTCTTGGTAATAAACGCTCCGGATGTTAAAAAATTAAAAGACGGTGGCGCGTTATGCGATGTAGCACCAACAGTTTTAGATTTAATGGGCATCGAGAAACCGGAAGAAATGACAGGAGATTCTTTAATTATTAGGTAATAAGTAAAGACAATAAAAAATCCTTCTCGTTGTTAGAGAAGGATTTTTTTATGAAACTTTATTTTGCCATTCGTTCATTCTTACATAACCGCTAATTCTATTGTATCCTCGAGACCCCGGTTGATAGGTTCTACGACGTACCGCACCGCCTTCATTTCCTCCGATTGTAGTTACTGCGCCATTTGAGTCTACTGATTCGACTATGGATGTATGAGAACAACCGTTTTTCATGATAACGACATCCCCTGGTTGAGGAGTATATGTGCCTTTTTTAGAATAGAAACCTGCTTGTGCGGCTTTGTTCATAATTCCGCTAACAGATGCTTGATATCCAAAAGTTGCACCGTTGTTAGAGCCTTGACCTGCGCCATATAAATAAGAAACAAAGCTTGCGCACCAAGGCGCACCGTTTGCTACACCGTTTCTGTATTTTGAAGCTGCCCCATTGTTGTTTCCGCTTTCTCTTGTTCCAAGTTCGCCTTGAGCTATTTCCAGTGCTCGTTTTACGACCTCTGAACCTGTCATAGACGCAGCTTTTCCTGCTCTTGTTCCTAAATCTTTTTGATATTCAATTGCTTGAGCTTGAAGTGTTTGAATTTTTCCATCAATTTTTTCTATAGACTCTTTTGTTTTCTTGTTTGCATCTTCTATATCTTTTTGAATTTTTTCAATAGCCGCAGCAACTTCAGGTTTTACTTTTTTGATTTCTTCTTGGATTGTGTTTAATTCACCTTTTTTTGTTTCTTTTAATTTTTCTTGTTCTGCTTTCTTTTTTTCGGCTTCTTGAATTGCAGTTTCTGCATCTTGTATTTTTTGTTTCTCAGCGGCAATTTGCCCCGTTATTTCACTTTTTCTTTTAGTGTTTTGAGCATTAACTTCTTCGTTATCAGTGTCTGTTTTTAAGTTCGCTAATTCTGATTCTAAATAAGAAATAGTGCTATTTGCCTTATGAATTGCGGCTTTGTTTTCATCAATCTTGGTATTGTATTCATTTATTTTTTTATCACATTTGTCAATTTCTTCTTGTTTTGCTTTAAATTTGTCGTCTAAATCACCTAATGTCTCATCTTCTTTTTTGAGTAAATCTTCTATTTTTTTGTTTTGTTCTTCAACAAACTTTTTGTTTTCGTTTTCAATTTTTTCTTTTTCTTGTTTTAATTTAGGAATTTCTTTATTTTCAATGTCCTCTAATTTCTTTTTCGTAGAATATTGTTCTTGAGAGTTTGTATAAGAACCGTTGTTCATTCTTGAACCATAATTTGGGTAATTAGCCCCACCAAATTGGTTTTGATATGCTCGTTGTGCCGCTAAATTATCGGCTTCAATTTGCTTTTTCGCTTCTTCATAAAGCCCTTGTTGAATTTCATCACACAAAGCTACAAAATCTTCATCCGACAATGACGAATTATCTCCATCATAACCAGAAATTGCCTGAGCCTCGTTCTCATCAATTTTGCCATCTTTATTTGTATCAATTCTGTCAAACAAAATTTGAATATCATTTTCATTTGCTTGAGCAAACAAACTATTAGGGCTCATTTGCCCCTTTGCCTTTATAATTTCTGCAAACCCTTTTATATCTTGATTTGCAAAGACACTTGTTTGGATTGGATTTGATGTCATAGGATTTTGAGTAATTCCAATCTGTTGATTAGTTGTTCCGAAAGAAAATAATTTATACATTTTATCAAATGCACTTTTAAAAGTCATACTCTCTCCATGTTTTAGTTCTTATGTATATAAAAAATATTTACTAATTGTTTTTGCTTTATTTTTTTAATATTTAAAGAAAAAGTTACATAAATTAACAAAATTGAGAATTTTTGGGTAAGTTTTCTGTCGGTTTAGTAAAGCTGACCTACTTTTCTTAAAATCAAAACCAAAATCAAACCGTCATTCCGAACTTGTTTCCTCTACTGTCCCAAATAATTTAGAAAAAAATTGTAATTTTAAAATTAGCAAAAGTTTTGGCGGAGGAGTATATGTCAAGACATAGATTTGGGAATGAAATCAAGGGGGTTCGGGGGCTAAGTCCCTGATTTAGCAAGGGGTTTCAGGGGGAGCGCCAACTCCGTTGGTTTACAACTAGCAAGATAAAAACAAAAATTCGAAATTAAAGCAGGGGCATTAGCCCACCTGACCCTGTTGAAAGCGGAGCCCGTCCCGTTTTTAAATAAAATATTACGATGATTTACCGTTAGGGCGTAGCGTGGGCGCCGTTTTTTCTTCTTTACCGAGATTGTAGCTGAGAAGCGTACATAAATCGTG
>JAZTWQ010000023.1:0-65040 GCA_045635965.1 Candidatus Gastranaerophilaceae bacterium | reverse complement strand
ATGCTAACGCTAAGTGTGAAAGCAAAGTCAGCTTTTGATGGAAGTAAATCTTGATAATTTATTTTTTCAGATTTTAAATCTGTGTCAATCCAGTCCATAATCCATCTTGAAATAGTTACGGCTTTAGGTTCTGTTGAGTTTTTCAAATCAGGAAATCCGATTGTAATATCGTTTATGTTAATTTGTCTCAAATCTTTTTTTAGCATACACATTTACCTTCAATTCTGTTTTTAATGATACACTATTTATAAAAAAACAGCAAGCAAATTTTTGCTATTAGTTGAAGATAAGTTTACAATAGCAATTTGCATTTTAGTCTTTTTGTAATAGAATAGCGGTGTATATTTGTACAAATAAATGGAGGTATTAAGATGGAATTCTTACACGCATTTGTGCAAGCGCACAATGTAGCGATTTCAGCAGCGATTTTATTAATCGCTTATGTGTTTATCGCGTTAGAAAAAATTCCTAAAGTTACAATTGCGCTTTTTGGAGCTGCGATTACAATTATTTTGGGTTTAGTTAGTCAATCAAAAACAGTTGATGGTGGATTGAATCACGAATATTTTATCAACTTTGTTGACTTTAACGTAATTTTCCTTCTTGTTTCAATGATGATTATTGTTAGTATTGCGACAAGAAGTGGTATGTTCAATTGGGTTGCAAACGAGCTTTTGAAGCTTACAAAAGGTCGTCCGATTGGAATTTTATTTGCATTAGGTTTGTTTACGGCAATTGCGTCAGCTTTTCTTGATAACGTAACAACTGTTATCTTGATTATGCCGGTTACTTTTGTTATTGCTAAAGAACTTGAAATTGACCCAATTCCGTATTTGATGACAGAAATTTTAGCATCAAACATTGGTGGTACTGCAACTCTTATTGGAGACCCTCCAAATATTATTATTGGTAGCAAAGCCGGATTTTCATTTATGGACTTCATTAATGAATTAACAGGTGTTGTAGCCGTTATTTTGACAATTACTATTGCTATTTTAATCTTTGTATTTAAAAATAAACTTAAAGCAACTCCTGAAAATATGAATAAGGTTGCTAACTTAGATAATTCAAAAACGATTACAGATAAAAAACTTTTAATTCGTTCAGGATTAACATTGTTGTTCGTAATTATTGGCTTTATGTTGCACGATGTTACTCACATTGAAACTTATTTGATGGCAATGATGGGTGCCAGCTTCTTGCTAATTTTTGAAAAACCACAAGGTATCTTGGAAGCAGTAGAATGGAATACTATTTTCTTCTTTGTAGGGTTGTTCATTATAATTGGAGGTTTGGAAGCATCTGGCGGTATTAAACTAATGGCAGAATGGCTGTTGAATATCACTAACGGCTCTGAAAGCGCTACTGCAATGATTATTTTATGGGGTTCTGGTATTTTGTCCGGTATAATCGACAATATCCCTTACACCGCAACAATGGCGCCTTTGATTTACCAAATTCAAGTTTCTCAAGGGGTAGATTATGCTTATCCATTATGGTGGTGCTTGGCTCTTGGTGCATGCTTGGGCGGTAACGCAACAATTATTGGGGCTGCTGCAAACGTTATCGTTTCTGAAACAGCCGCTGCTAAAGGCTTTAAAATCAGCTTTATGCGCTACTTAAAATACGGTTTAAGCATTATGCTTATTTCGTTAATTATTTCAACAATATTTGTGTACTTTAAATATTTAGTACATTAATCTTAAATAAATAACTCCCGATGTTGTGTTTGCAGTCGGGAGTTTTTTTGTGTTTAAACTAAGGCATGTTTTATTTTATTTTTAATATGAATTAAATCAACAAAAAAGAGCCATACAGGCTCTTTTTAAATGGCGCGCCCGGAGAGATTCGAACTCCCGACCTTTTGGTTCGTAGCCAAACGCTCTATCCAACTGGGCTACGGGCGCATATTTAACTGTCATTACTTCTATAATACTTGCTCAAGAAAAAATTTCAACTCTTTATTTTTTTTTATATTATCTGTTAAGATTTTTTCACAAATCTCTTGATATTATTTCTTTTTGCGCTATGATATTTCTACAATACCAATGTAGAAAGGATAAAGATATGTCTAGAGAATGTGCAATTTGCGGTAAAAAACCTATTAAAGCAGCTAAAATCTCTTTTTCACATAAACAACATGTACACAGACAAAACCCTAACCTTCAATCAGTTAAAGTGAATGAAAACGGTACTGTAAAGACTATCAAAGTTTGTACATCTTGTATCAGAGCTAACAAAGTTGCTCGTGTTTAAGCAGAAAAAGTAGTTTTAAGAGATTGTAAAAAAAACCGGTTATTTGGACCGGTTTTTTTATTTATTTATGGTCTATAATGTTAAAAAATTAGTTTATTAGATTATTAAAGGAGAGACTATGATTATAAAACCTGAAAAAAAATCACCTTTAGAATTAAAGTCTGATTTGATTGTTCTTGGACTTTTCGATGAAAAAACTCAAAAATGTGATGTCTTTAAAAATATTGATGCTGCGCTAGATAAGACATTAACAAATTATGTTTTAAAAGCTGAACAGTTCAAGCCAAAATTTTTAGCTCAATATGAATTACCAACACTTGGAAAAATTGACACGCCTAAAGTTTTAATAGTAGGTTTAGGCGAAAAAGAAAATTTTTCTACTGATAAACTTAGACAGGTTATGATGTCTGTAATTAAAAAAATCAAGTCTTATAAAAATGTGGCAGTAGCAACCATCACTGTGCCAATGCTTAGCGATGTAAAATTAGAGTCTCAAATTATAGCAGAAGGTTTGATTTTGGGTGGGTATTCTTTTGATAAATATAAATCTGAAAAGAAAACAGATATTTTAAAAACAGTTTATATTTATACCGAGTCAATTACGGATGCAAAAAGAGGAATTGAAAAAGGAGAGATTTTAGCTGATGTTTCGAATATGGCTCGCAATCTATGCAACGAGCCTGCTCAATATGCAACCCCTACTAAATTAGCGCAAATAGCGACAGAAATTCCAGAAATAACAACTAAGATTTACGAAAAGGCAGAATGTAAAAAAATGGGTATGGGCGCATTTTTGGGTGTCGGGCAAGGAAGTGACCAACCGCCTAAATTTATCCACATGACCTATAAACCATCAAAAAAAGTAACTAAGAAGGTGGCAATTATAGGCAAAGGTATAACTTTTGATAGTGGTGGATATGATATAAAACCACCATCAAGCATGCTAAACATGAAAGACGATATGGCTGGTTCAGCTGCTGTTTTAGCAATTATGAGCGCTTTACCTAAATTGGCTCCAAATGTGGAAGTCCATGGAATTATTGCTGCATGCGAGAACATGCTAAATGGAAGTTCCTACAAACCAGGGGATGTTCTAACTGCTAAAAATGGTAAGACAATTGAAGTTGACAACACAGACGCAGAAGGTCGTTTAACTCTAGCTGATGCTTTATGCTATGCTGAAGAATTAAATGTAGATGAAATTATTGATGTTGCAACATTAACAGGAGCTTGTTCGGTAGCGCTTGGTCACTATGCAGCTGGAATTATGGGAAACAGTGATGAGTTGATTTCAGAAATACAATCTGCCACAGAAAAATCAAGTGAAGCATTCTGGAAACTTCCTATTTGGGATGCTCATGGCGAGTCATTAAAAAGTGAAATTGCAGATATGAAAAATACTGGTTCTAGAATGGGTGGGGCATCTATAGCCGGTGCCTTTTTGAAAAATTTTGTTGCAAAAACAAAATGGGCTCATTTAGATATAGCAGGCACAGCCTTTCTGGATGCACCTTATAAAGGTTTTATAAAAGGTTCTACCGGTATGGCTGTTAGGACATTGTTAGAATTTTTAACAAAATAAAAAAACAATTTAATTTATGCGCTGGCAAGATAATGCCAGCGTTTTTTGTAATAAATTATTTGATTTTTAAAATATTTTTTTACATAAATTTACAAAATAAAAGGCAATTTTTTGCCTAACTTTGTTTTATTGTTATTGTAGGAAGAACTTATGGTTGCAAATTCTATTAATCAAAATATCAAGCCGCAAAATTTACAGCCCGTTACAGTTAGTAATGGCGCGCAAGTTCCTGCGAATGCTCAATTTGGTACTGTTGGTGATTATCCGGATATAATTAACCAAACAGTCCAAGATAGTTACATGGCAAACAGAGTCAAGGCATCTCAAGACGCAAATCCTTTAGCCGTGGCGGGTGTGGGGACAGCTTTGTGGTATGGAATTGCTCAAGGTATGGACAAGATAAACCCGATGTTTGAAGGAGAATACGAAAAGTCCATTATTGGCAGAATTGGCGGCGCTGGAGATAAGTTTTCAAAAAACACATTTGTAGGCAGAAAACTGGAAGATCTTTTCAAGTGGGCAGGTAAAAAATTCAAGGGTTTAACTGAGAAAAGTCAAATTGCCTATACATTAAAACATCACTCAACAAGACCGGAATGGGGCTTTGCAAAGACTCCGGGGGCAGGATTGCATGGCTTTTTAGCTATGGATACTGATGAAATATTTTCTAAGTATATAGATAACATTAAAACAGCCCAAAAATTAGAACAATATGGTGTTTCTCAAAGTGAAATTGACAAAGTTGCACAAGCAATAAAAGGCAAAACAAAAGCAGAAAAAGCATTAATTTTGCAAAGAAAAGAATTAGAAATTCTGGGCATAAAACCTGATACAATTGCAAGATTAGAAAAGGAAAAAGGAATTGCAGGGCTGCAAGAGGAAGCAAAGCATTTAAAAGTCAGAAAACTTGGTTTTAATAATTTAGAACATTATGAAAGCCTTAAAGGAAAATTTTTGGATAATCCGGATGAAGTTATGAAAGTCCTTGAAAAAGGTGCTAAAAATAACGTAAGAGTTTCTATCTGGAGAGGTGAAAATAAAGTTAAAAACCACCTTGTTGGTCGTACTTGCTCCGCTACTGAATATTTAAACAAATACAAAGCAACGCTAGGCAAAGGTAATAATTCTCACTTAGGTAGATTTATGGCAAAAGCCTTTGGATACTTGACAGAAGGTTGTACAAACAGATTTGCAGGTGGAAAACTGATGGTTGCAATGCAAGCGTTTATTTTTGCAGATATGATAGTGAATGCTTATAAAGCTCCAAATGGAGAAAAAGGTAAAACGATTGCAGAACGGTTTGTAAACGACTTCACATACTTTATAGCAATGGCTGTTGGTATTATGGGTATGCATAAAGTTGGTGGTTTTAAATATGCAGGGTTAGATAAAGATGGCGTTTCATACTATCGTGGAGCATTGAAAGCATTCAATGAAAAAGTTAAGGCTAAAGCTTTTGCATCTAAGGAAGAATATAACGCAGCTAAAAAAGAACTTCAATCACTTTTAGGTGCTAAGAATATTAAGAATCCAATTACAAAACTTTTACATAAAATTGGTTCATTCATTAACATTGGTAACGAAAGAATGCTATCTTATCGCTCTACAAAAAAATATAATATGAATTGGGTGAGAAAATTGTGCAATGGAAATATTGTTGGTGTTCCAATGCGGATAATAATTCCTTTGATGATTGTTTCACCATTCATGGCAAAATGGGCTACAAAATCAGCGCACGCAATATTTGGTAAGCCTACAAATTCAGTTTTGGATGAAGGAAATGCAACTGACTCTAAAGATGAAAAACAAGCTCAACAGGGAGTGGCCTCTGAAGGTTTTGTGGATTTGTTGAACCAACCTCCTGAAACAGCTCAATTGCTTCCTAAACAACAATCTAC
This sequence comes from Candidatus Gastranaerophilaceae bacterium, assembly GCA_045635965.1. Classification (GTDB taxonomy): domain Bacteria; phylum Cyanobacteriota; class Vampirovibrionia; order Gastranaerophilales; family Gastranaerophilaceae; genus RGIG2134. Next base: position 59,304 of record JAZTWQ010000023.1, on the reverse strand, counting down.
TAATTTACTAAACATGTATAAAAAATAATTTTAAATTTATACAATAAAATGCGGTGAAGTTCCACCGCATTTGTTTTTGTTTTAATTTTTTACACAACCAAGTAATGCAATTGTGCGTGGACGGTTTTCGACTGCGGTTGGAACAGAGTTTGTGGCATTCATTTTTAGGTAGTAGTCGACACCGCCACCTCCACCGCCGCCAATGCCCCAACCTGAATAATAAGTTGCGGTTAAGGCCTGTTTTGCAAAAGATGTGTAATTGCCAGTTTGCCTTGTTGAAACCATTGCTTCCCCTGTAATGTTCCTAATCGCATCTTCTTGCATTGCACCAACATTAAGCGTTTGAGCTGTTCCTGTTGTGTTAAATGCTTTTTTTGACGTATTGTAACTCAACACGGTGTAACTGCCAGCAAACCTTGGAAAACGACCTCTCCAATTCGCGTTTATTGCACTCCATCCTGTTGGACAAGCTGACAAGTTAAAGAATGCTACGGTACCTTTTGGCACGAGGTTTTTGATATCTTTTTCCAGTTGTGACACATCATTTTCTAATGTAGCCAAATCGCTATCAATACTATTAACAGTTGTTTGCAATGAACTAACTGTTGATGCGCTAGCTTTTGAACTCAATTGTGTTCTCAAGTTAGAAATGTCAGTATCGTAATTCTTTTGCTGCAAAACGGTAATTGATGTTTGTACATTTTTTATTTGATTTTCTAAATCTTGTATATAAGTTGCATAATCGCTAGGCGTTTTTGTTCCAATAATTTGAGCAATTTTTCCAGCATTTGCATCACTTATATCTTTTACGTTCTCAATTTTTTTATTCATAACTTGTGTTTGAATGCTTGTAAAATTGTTGTGTTTCAATTGTTTTGTAATCATAGGAGCAGAAAAGCCAAGGACAATAGTCCCAATCAACAACGCAATCATCGCTTCGGCTACGGAAAAGGCGCTTGCTGAGGTTAAATTCAGCCATCGTGGTGCAAATTCTTTCGGTGCTAGACCTCGCGGTGCGTCTAAAGACGGCACCCTACCGTTCGTCAACCTTGGCTGTTCCATTTGTTCTTTTCTTTCTTTTTTTGTTTTTAAATTCATTTTTTACCTTTCTATATTAATTCTATTTGTTCAAATAATTTTCTTTTATTAACTTCGTTTGCCGGATAGATGCTGAAACGAGTTCAGCATGACTGCTAAATTCTTGAATGGATTTTTAGATTTATGTTTAATATTTTCATCACGAACACTTATTTTTTGACATGCTGGAGAGTTTAATGACCTATTAGATATGCACACGCGCACACGCACACACACACACACACACTCTCTCTCTCTCTCTCTCCTCTCTACAGCCATGCGTGTTTTAATAGTTTTGCTTTTTCTCATTTTATCTCCGTTTCTGTTGCCTAAGAATAGCAGAATAGACGTTCCAGCTTTAAACTAAAGTCTATCGTACGTATTGTAATTCCACCGTTATTATACTTATTTTTACAAATTTGCGCAATAAATTCATAAATATATAGCTAATTACATTTTTCAGCAAAAAATGTAAATTTATGTAACAAATATATATATTTTGTGCAATTTTATATACAAAATATACTTTATATATATGTAAGTCATTTGAAATTGATTTTAAATTAATATAAATTTTCACACTAATTAACTTCCTAACCTTCCCTTCCTATAAAAGCATTGCTCCTAAAAGGAGCTTTTTTTTTGTAAAAATAAAATACTCTGTAAATAGCCCAATTGATTAATTTATTTTCAATTTTAAATATTCTATTGTCTAATTTTCAAACTTATTTGATTGAATAGAATAATATTGTTAGACAACAGGAGATAAAAATGGGCACGACTATTTTAACTGCTCCAATGGTGGAGCTAAAATCATTTGATAATTTATTTATTGAGTTAACAAATCAGAATTGTAATTTAAAATGCAAGCATTGTTACATAAATTTTGAAGCATATAAAAAAATTAAAGATTTTATTTCAATAGATATAATCAAACAGTCGATTAGTGAGCTTAAAACTCATAATATTAAAATGATACATCTAACAGGTGGCGAACCATTATTGCATCCGGATTTTAATGCTATTTTGCGTTTTTGTCTTAAGCATAAATCTGTTACGATTTTTTCTAACGGGATAAATATCAATGATAAAAAAGCTCGTTTTCTTAAAAAGGTAGAAGATGAAGGCGAAAATGAATTGTTTTTTAATATCAGTATTGATAGTTTTGATGAACGAAAAAATGATGATTTGCGTGGTCGTGGCTCTTTTAGAAAAGCTATTGGCGCAATTCAAAGTCTTGTAAAATATACGTTTATCCCAACAATAAAATATACGAACTATTATAATGAAGCTAGAGAAGATATTTTAGATAGTTTGAACAACACATTGGAGCGATTTGGCTTGGTATCGGATGATATAAAATTAGAAATTCTGCCTTATTTTGATAGAGCAAGGGTTGTAGATATAAAAAAATTAGATAATACAAGAAATAGTTATTTGGCTTGTAGCAATTCAAGAATTTTAACAGCCAAAGGCGTTTACAATTGCCCTATGCTGGTTAATGATTATAGAGCACGTTGCGGTAGCAATTTTGAGTCATTTTCGCAAAAAAGTTATTTAGAAACTGAAATATGTGCTCAATGTGTGAACCACTTTTGTGGTAACAATTAAAGATTTATTGCGTGATAGAGGAGATGGGACCTGTTGTATATACAGCAGGTCCATTATTATGAAAAAAAACTTAAAATTGTTTTAAAAATCTAACATCATTGTTGAAGAATAATCTTATATCATCTATGGCGTACTTCAACATTGCTAATCTTTCAACGCCCATACCAAAAGCAAATCCACTGTATGTTTCTGGGTCAATTCCTACGTTTTTAAGTACGTTCACATCGACCATGCCCGCACCTAAAATTTCAAGCCAGCCTGTACCAGAACATACTCTACAACCTTTGCCGCCGCACATAATACATTGCACATCAACTTCTGCCGATGGTTCTGTGAATGGGAAAAAGCTATTTCTAAACCTAGTAGGTCTAGCTTCGCCAAAATAAATTCTGATAAACTCGTTTAAAACACCCTTTAAATCCCCAAACGTAATATTCGTATCAATCAATAATCCTTCAATTTGGTGGAATAAATTATTTTTACGAGCAGAAACCGATTCGCAACGATAAACTCTTCCAGGGCAAATAACTCTGATTGGAGGTTTTGACGTGAACATTTCTCGAATTTGTGCGCCTGAAGTTTGGCTTCTTAAAATTACATTTGGTGCAACATTTGTATAAAATGTATCTTGCATGTCTTTAGCTGGATGATCAGGCGGAAAGTTCAACATATCAAAATTTACGTATTCTGTTTCAACTTCAGGGCTGTTCTCATTTGACATAACGCTAAAGCCAAGACCTTGAAAAATTTCAACAATCTCGTTAATAGTAGAGGTCAAGGGGTTTAGTTTCCCATGATTATGACCGGTACCTGATAAGGTAATATCAATTTTTTCGCTTTCAAGTTTTTGAGCTAATTCTAATTTATATATTTCTGCAGATTTTTCTGCTAATTTTGTTTCTAAAGTTTGAGCAACTTCATTAGCTAACGAACCAACAATTCTTTTGTCTTCAACAGACAAGTCTTTTAAATTCTTTTTAATAGAATTTAAAGTTCCTTTTCTGCTTAAGTAATTCAATTTAATATTTTCTATATCTTCTGAAGTTTTAGCAACATTTATTTCAGCTAAAGCATCGTTTAAAATTGTTTCTAATTGTTGTTTCATCTTTGCCTCTTTAAGTCATGACCTACAACACAATTGTAGCCCAAAAAAGAAAAAATAAAATCTATTTATTAAAAAGTTGTAAGCAAAAGAAAAAAGACTTAGATTTAATAATCTAAGTCTTTTTTTATATTGTTTTTTTATCTATGATATTCTTTGGAACATGTAACCAATACCGCGAGCAGTAAGGATAAGCTCCGGATTTGTTGGGTCTTGTTCTAATTTAGAACGCAATCTTGAAATATGAACATCAACTACACGAGTATCAATTCTATGATCTGCAGGGTATGCCCAAACGTGTTGCAAAATTTCGTTTCTAGAATATGCTTGACCTGAGTTGTTTACAAGTAATTCAAGTAAGCTAAATTCCATGCCTGTAAGTCTGATACGTTCATTTTTTCTGAACACTTGGCGTCTAGCTGTATCAATTTTAATTTGACCTGTTGTAATAACATTTTTAGTAACTTTTCCGCCGGTTGGAGCTGTGATTTCTCTTGTAGAAGTTCTTCTTAATACAGCTTTTACACGAGCTTCAAGTTCTTTAGGGCTGAATGGTTTAATTACATAATCATCTGCTCCTAATTCAAGACCGGTAATTCTTTCAGATACATCACCCAATGCTGTAAGGATAATGATAGGTACATCTGAATTACGTCTAATTTCTCTAGTTACTCCATAACCATCAGTCTTTGGCATCATAACATCTAGAATAACAAGTTCAGGATTGTGTTTGTTAAATTCTGCAATAGCTTCTTCGCCATCTGCTGCAGTAATAACATCGTAACCAATCATTTTCAAACGAGTTTCAAGGATACGTCTGATACTTGCTTCATCATCTGCAACCAAAACTTTTTGGCGTGTTTCAATTGGTTCTGTTGTGTCAATGTTTGTTGTCATTGTCTTTCCCTTCTTCCATTATTAATTATTATGTATATTTTTTAACTATTGTTGCTCATTATTAAAAAATATTTATTTTCTTATAGATATATTACCACAATGTAATATAATTTAACAAGTTTTTTTTTAAATATTTCAATATTATTTTGATTATTAAATAAAATCATAGTTTTATTTGTGCAAAATATAGTTGTAAATGGAAATATAAGTTAAAAGAGTACTTTTTTTGTTAACTTTTATTAACTTATTTTTTTGAAAGACGCAATTTCTAAAAACCAAATGTTTTTATATAAGGGTAGGGTTAGTTTTAAGGAAAGGAATATTAATTATGGGGTTGGAATGTGGAACAAATTATAGTTATTGCAATAATCGAGTACGTCAACCGCAACAAAAAATTTCAGGTGGGGATGCTGTAGGTCATTTTGCAGAAAAGAACTGGAATAGAGTTGTAACAGGCGCAGGAATTGCTGGAGTTGGCGCAGCCGGTTTAGCTACGGCTTGTGTGGCGAATACCATTAAAAGTGAGGCTCCAACTGTAGGCGGAGTCATCAGTGATTGGTTGCCAAAAGCAGAAGGAGGAAAAGTTCCGTTTAGTCGTAAAGTTTTTAATAAAGCTGTAGATGCCAAAAAAGGTTTTCAATCCTTTATGAACGATGACGGTCGCTGGGGTAAATCAGCAAAAGACTTTGTAGGCAAAACTAAAGACTCTATTGTAAAATGGTGTAAACTTGATGGTGTAGTGAATTACTTTAAACCAATAACAACAAAAGAAGTAACATACAATTCAGAGAAGAAATTAACAAAACAAGTTGTTAATGATACTTTTGGGGCAAAGATAACATCTTCAATTCACAAACTAAATAAAACAATAAAAAAATCTTGGAAATCATTACCGGCTAAAACAAAATTAATTGCTCTTGTTGGCTTAGCAACAACTGCAACAGCAGGATTAATCTACGGCGCAGGCAAACACCAAGCCGGTAAAATTGATCAAAAATATGATGATAGAGCAAAATTTATGTAAAAAATAAACTTTTAACCATACAAGCCCTAGTCAGAAATGAACTAGGGCTTGTTGTATTAAAAAAATGATTTTGTATAAAAAAATACAGTTTTAGTTTTTTAAATATCCGCTGTGCAACAAGGACATTTTGTTGCATTGATATTTATTGTTGAATAGCAACGAGGGCATTCTTTTGTTGTTGTTTCTTCAATTTTTTCAGCTTTTTCTTCTTCTTGTTTTTCTGTCAATGCTCTTAGTTTGTTTATAGCTTTAACCAATAAGAAAACAGAAAATGCAACCAAAATAAAACTAATCAATGTATTTATAAAAACACCATAATTAATAGTAACAGCGCCAGCGGCTTTTGCTGCATCCAAAGATGGGTACGCAATTATTTGTCCATCTGAATTAGGCAAGGTTAAATATAAATTTGTAAAATCAACTTTGCCCATCATCCAGCCCAATGGAGGCATAACGATATCTTTTACCATTGAGTTTACAATATTGCTGAATGCAGCACCTATAATGATACCGACAGCCATATCAACAACGTTGCCTTTAACTGCAAATGTTTTAAATTCGTTTAAATTTCTTTTTACAACTTCTAGCATATTTACTCCTTTACCTTTTTATATTAGACCAATAACTGTAAAAGTCTTTCTGTGTCTTTGTCTCCACGACCCGAAATATTTACAACAACAATCTGGTCTGCGGTTGTTGTTGGCATTAATTTCTCCAAATAAGCAACGGCATGAGACGACTCAATTGCTGGGATAATTCCTTCTAATCTTGATAATCTTGCAAATGCAGCAACGGCCTCGTCATCTGTAATCGGGCAATATTGGGCACGTCCGCTATCTCTTAAGTAGCAATGTTCAGGACCACATCCCGGGTAATCCAGACCTGCTGAAATTGAATATGATTGCGCAATATTTCCGTCACAATCACACAAAACATATTGTCTTTCACCATGTAAAATCATTTTGCGCCCAACCGCAAGGCTTGCGGCTGTTTTATCTGTTTCAACTCCTTCTCCGGCAGCTTCTATACCGATTAATTTAACATCATCGTCCATGAACGCGTGGAAAGCACCTATTGCGTTGCTACCACCACCGATACAAGCTAAAACATAATTTGGTAATTTCCCTTCTTTTTCCATAAGTTGGTGTTTAATTTCGTTGCCTATTATTGATTGGAAAAATCTTACCATTTTGGGATATGGATTAGGACCGACAGATGAACCTAGTATATAAAAAACATCTTCGTGATGTCTAATCCAGTAACTAATAGCCGCATCACAAGCATCTGATAAGGTTTTTGAGCCTGAATCTACAGAGTGAACTTTTGCACCTAGCAGTTTCATTCTTTCTACATTTAAGTGCTGGCGGTTAATGTCTTTTTCGCCCATAAATACCGTACATTCAAGTCCTAAAAGCGTTGCAGCTGTTGCTGTTGCAACACCATGTTGCCCGGCTCCGGTTTCTGCTATTACTCTTTTGGCACCCATTCTTTTGGCTAAAAGAGCTTGTCCTATTACGTTATTAATTTTATGCGCACCCGTATGATTTAAATCTTCACGCTTTAAATATATTTTAGCTTTGCCATAATATTCAGTAAGATTTTTAGCAAAATATAACGGCGTTGGGCGTCCGGAATAATCTTTTAATAGATTATATATTTCTTTTAAAAATGTTTCATCATTTTTTGCATCTTCAAATGCGTTATCTAATTTATTTAGTACGGCTTTAAAGTCTTCAGGAACAAATGCCCCACCAAATTCACCAAAAAAACCGTCTTTATCAGGTAAATTATAATTTAGTCCTTTAACAAACATCAGTTTCTCCAATAATTTTTACATTAATTTTGTTCTTAATTCTTTATTTTGCACAATTCTGTGTCCATTTACGTAAACCATATCAGGGTTTTCTTTTTGCAAAATATTTGAGTAATCCTCATTTTCATTTAAATTAAAGACGTTAAAATCCGCATGCTTTCCTTTTGACAAGGAGCCTACTATTGAATCTAATCGTAAAATTTTAGCAGGATAAATTGTTAAATGTTTGATTAGCTCAATGAAACTTAAATCATTATTTTGATTGGCATAATTTGCTTCATTAATTAAGCTATATTCTTCGCCTATATTAAAGTAACTTTCAGTTCCAAAGCCAAAATTTTCACCGAATAAGTTTATTACATCTTTAAATTCTTGTTTTCTACCATGATTTATATCATCATAGCGTGGAGTATAAACAAATTTAGCCGAAGTATCTGCTAAATCTTGAAATTCTCCTTTTGATAGATAATTAGCATTTGCAACTAGAACTTTCTTAGATAAAACGTTTAAATCTGTTAAATATTCAACCGGTGATATGTTTCTTTTGTATGGCGTTAGTTTTTTCATTCCAAGAAACATGTGAAGCATATCAATGTCAGAAAAACCATTTTTTATCCAATCCATTTCTTCTTGAGATTCTGCAATTCTTATAAGCATCAATAGGTTGTTTTTTCGAGCGTATTTTGAAATTATTTTCCATAAACGCTTATGAACCATCGACAATGAACATGGTGCTACCCCAACAAACATATTGTCAGATTTGTTTTTAATAAAATATTCAATTTTATTACTAATAGCTTTAAATTCTCTTTTGCCTGTATCGCTGGAGTCTGCATATAATTCAAAGAACAGATAAGTTTTTATGGGTGTATTATTTAAAATTTGAAAATATTTATTTTCTTTTGAAACTTGAGCTAAACAAGTTGTCCCTGATAACATCGCTTTTTCCAAGCCATGTTTGAAAGAACGAATTTTTTCAGTTCTTTCCCAACAAAAATATTCTTTATACATTCTCGCAAGTCCTCTTACATAGCTGCTTTGAGGGATTCCTGCAAAAATGTATTTTCTAATAATGTTTTTAAACAAACGCTTTAAATTTGATTTTAAAGTTTTAGAACGATATTTGTTGATATCGGTATACTGAAGTTGTGCAAACAAATTCACAAACCCAGGAGTAATTACGGCGTTACCAAAGTCCTTAACCTTTACTAATTCTTCAAAATTGACTTTTTCGTGAGGCAAAACATCTATTACTTTCCCATCTTCAACAATTAAATAATGATTTTCTAACGGTTCACCATCAGCTGTAATAATCCATTTAGCTTTATATGCACGCATTTTTTGTTCCTTAACTAATCATTTGCTAACATTTACAATAACTATTATTAAACCATTATTATACAAGTTTTGCAAGAATGTTAACTTATTTAAATGCTGCAAATGTTTTATTATCATTTTTAAATGATAATTTTAAAAATGGATTGTCTTCAAGTTTTACTTTTGAGTAATCAAGGAATTGTTTATAATCATTTAAATCCTTTTGTGCTTGCATATAGCCAACCCTTGATGCATTTCTTGTTTGAATGGTTGTATATAACTCGATTGCAATTGCAGGTATCAAGCCGGCAACAGTTCCAATTATTGAGTATAATGGGATTTGTGATTTTGGAGCTTTTTTAAGAGAATGAAGTGCATAGCCAAAAGCATTTCCCAATGTTGTTGCAATTAAGCCCATTGGGGTCGACAGTAATGTTACTATAATCTCGTATCTTTCTTCAAATTTTTCTTTATTTTTATCTGCAATATTTATGGCTTTAAATAAATTCATCTGATTAGCTTTTGCTTGAGCTTTTTGTGCGTCTGTCAACTTTAAGTTTCTTACTGCTAATTTGAATTTTTTGTCTTCTTGCATTTTTGTTTTTGTGTAAATTTCGTAGTCATCTCTATCTTTTGCAAATTCTTTTAGGAATGCAAATAAATTTTTCTTTTGGGGTGCGTCTATTTTGATATTTTGGGTATCCACTTTTACATCAGGTGTTTTTAAGAAGTTAGTAGGGTCTTGTAAAAGTTTTGTCATTTCTTTATGACGGGCGATTCTAATTGCATTGTTTCTATATTCTGCAACTTTACTGTTTAAAACTATTACACCGGCTAAGGCTGAAGCAAATGGGAAAAACTTTTTAAATGCGCCGTCTGAAATTTTACACATTTTCATTAGTTTTTCTACTCCCCAATATCCAACAACCCCAAAGCCAAACAAGCACATTGAAGTTACATCCAAAATTTTGAACACTCTTTCAATATAATCTTGGGATTCTAAGTCAAGTTTGTGAACCAGCCTTTGTGCTATTTCTTGTGTTTCTTTTGCTGTTTGTATTTCTTTATCAGTAAAAGTTAGATTTTTAGCGGCTTGAGCTTTTTTTGTTTTTGTCAATTCAAAATCTTCTCTGTCTTTCTTGTATATTGCACGTTTTGCTACGATATCAAGATAGGATTTTGTTTGCCCTAAAATATTAAGGCTGGAAATTAAGCTTTTTTCTGTGGTTTTAGGGTTTGGAATGGAAATGTTTTTAGCCTCATTTTTGGCTTGTTCGATTTGTTCATCAGTTAAAATTGCAAAATCATTGGTATGAGAAAGTTCACCTTTTAGTGTTTCAAATCTGGCAATACGAGGCGTTTGGACGTCTATTGTCATCATTGCTTTCAAAATAGGTAAGCTTGCGACTATTGCGAATAATAAACCACTGGCACTAGGAATAACATGCGGTGCCGCTTTTTTCAAGGCTCCCATTTTTTGGGCGATTTTTTGAGTTAATTTTTCTCCCATATCTGTTGATTGGAATATTTTTCCCAGTCCGACTCCCATTGTCGTTAGGACAGCCATAGCTTCACCTAAAAAAGTTTGGGTTACAGATTCAACATCTTCGGTTTTTGTTTGTGAATATTCATCGAGGGCATCTATTGTTCGTTTAAATACTTCAGCTCTTTTTTGAGCAAGTTTTAATTCTTCTTCGGTAGGTTTTTGCACTTCAAATGCTATTTTTCGCATGCTCTCTTCCCGCAGTTTTTCTCTGCGGAAAGGTTGAACATCGTTCATATGTTCTCTATATGTCAAAAATGTAGCTAAGTGCGGCAATTATCATAAACCTCCTTATGTTCACTTACTATTTTACGCACGTGAAAAAATTTATATGATAGAATAAAGGTAAAGAATTTACAATTTTTTACGAAAGGTTACATTATGTTAGATAAACCATTATTTGATCCGGGATTTGCATTCTTCGTATATCCGCTAGCAGAGTCTATGGACGCTTTATATCAGGAGTTTTTAAATATTAAAAACCCAAAAACAAGAAAATTTAAATTTCAAATGTATCATAAACAGATTATTAGCATGGTCAAAAACAATGTAGCTTTTTACATAGGTTGCCTTATGTGGGCAAAAATTTTGAAGGACTGCATGCCTGATATGACGATAGAAGAAAATCATTTCTTAAATATTGATATTAAAGATATAGAAAATGATTTTTTCTCAGAAATTGATTATTTAATAAATTATTTTGAAAAATATAAAAAAGATTGTAAATTTTATTTGGGCAAAGATATGATTTTGCCTGAAAAATGGTTAACAATAGCAGAGTTATATAAAGAGTTTTTGTCTATAAATAATTCTTTTGTGAAGACTGAAAAAACAAACGATTTAATTCTTCCAAAAACACTGGATAATATGTTAAAAACAACAAATGATGAGAATAAAAAATTAATTGAAAAAGCACTGGAAATGCAGGATTTAACGCTGCTTTTGCAAGAATAATTTGTTTATTCTACTTTTCTAATTTTACCATACTTGTTTGATGTTCTACGATTATATTCATCAAAATCAGAGCGATTTAAATAAAATGATGGGTATAATGCCTGTTCATTTTTATAAAGACCTTGTCTTTCATAAAACTCTGCCGCATTGTGTTTTGAAATAACATCAATACTATTTATCCCTTCTTTTGATTTAGCATATTTGCAAAGTCCTCTTAGTATAGCTGTTCCTGAACCTTTTAATTTATTAATTTCTAATTGGCTGGAGGATTGTAATAATTGCAAATCTAAATTTGCAAAAATTTTATTAGGGAGATAAACAGAAGCTAATGCTCGTAATCGTTCAAAAATGTTTTCAAATTGAGGACATTCAATCATGAAAAACTTGTTCTTGCAGTTTGCTTCCTCTATTTTGTTAAAAATGCCCGTAAGAATTTGTTTGCCTAGCTGAGTTTTTTCCCATAATGGTTGAATTTGTTTTAAGAAAGGAACATCTGTTTCATCTATTTGTGTAAAATAAGCCGGTACAAATCTGTCTGAACCTTTTTTTGTTAAATCTAACAAATTAAGAGCATACAGACGTTGCCCCTTAAATGATGGGCTTTTAAATGTATTCAATTGTACAGACTGATTAATTTGCATTTTTTATTGCCGGTAAAATCTCACCATATTTAGCTTTAATAATATTCAATATATCTTGATAAAAAGTTTTATCTGCATAATACCCACAAGGGTTGTGCTTGTTCCCCAATGGTTTAAACCCAGCTTTTTCATAAAAATCTCGACAATCTTTTACTGAAATCAAATTAATGTTTGAAAACTTATTATCCATTGAGTATTTAATAATTCCGCCAAGCATATTTAATCCTTGTCCGTCTAATTTATTTATTGGATATAGTTGACTTGCTGATTGTAAATATCTTATTTTACATTTATTGAGCAAGGAAGAAGAATTATATCCCACTTCTGCCAGCGCACGGATTTTTTCTTTTGTGTTTTTAAATTGTGGACATTCAATTATAAAATATTTTATATTGTCAAGGCGGCGCTGAAAATTGCTCAAATCTCCACTTTCCTTATTTCCTAAATTAGGTATTGAGAATAGAGCTTTAAAATGAGATATAATCCGCCCACCATAACTTGTATCTGCCGTCCAAAGTTTTTCAATTTCTTCAAGCAATTTCAAATCTTCTGCCTTTCCTAATTCTGTAAAAAATGCTGGAACTTTTTCCTTTGTCCCATCAGGGAGTTTTTTTAGTAAGTTAAGAGAATATAAGCGTTGCCCACTAAATGAAACATTGGCGGGCTGTTTATTATAAATTTGAGTAATTGTATTTAGTTCTGAGTACATATTGTTTCTTTACTGTACCTGTTCTTTATATTTTTTATAAAACTGTCATAATCTTGGTCTGTTAAATAAAATCTATATGGATTCATCTCTGCCTGCCTAAATCCAAGATTTCTATAATAATCAAATAAATGTTCGCCTGCTGCATCTAATTCAATATGAGTATGCCCCTTTTCTTTTGCTAATTTACAAATCCCATAAAGCAGCTGAGAGCCAACACCTCGTATTGAGTTATCATATTCTTTTAATGTTTGTAAATTAATTATTTCTGTCCAATGTTTTCCATTAAAAATTGATGCCAGCCCTTTTATTTTTCTATAGGGATAATTTTCAGTTGGCGCCTCTATCATAAAAAAATCTGTACCCCAGTCTTTTTTTTGTAATTTTCTTATCAAATCACGAAAAATAAAAAAGCCATACTCTGAACGCGCTAATTTTGAACGTTGCGAAAAAAGTTCGAAAACATCTGAACGCTCAAGTCTTGAAAAACAAGCATATAGCGGAACTTTCTCTTGCGTAAACAAAGTTCTTTCTAATTTTACAGGGAAAAGTCTCTGTGCACAAAATGAAACACGGTTATTATTTTTTGGGGGCGAATTAAAAGAGTGTAAAATATTCATGGTTAACCTAAATTGATTTTTGTCATTCTAAAACATATAAATATATTTTTTTGCTATCATCTAAAAAATTTTTCTTCAATATTTTTAATAAATTTATTAAAGTTTTTCCGTTTTAAGATAAAAAGTGATTTTAATTCCTCTTCAAATCCTAATTTGGCATACCATTTATCTGTTTCTTCAGTATTTGAATAAAGCTCAATACTTTTTGCCTTTATCTTTTTTGCGTACTTGCAAAGCCCATACAAAAGCATTGTACCTGCGCCTTTTATGGAATATTTGTTTTCCAGCTCACTTTTTGATTGTAAAAAGTTAAGCTCAATTACATTGTCATTATATTTTATTTCAGCAATTGCTTTTACTCCTGCCTCTTTACTTATATCGGAATTTGTTTCAATCAAGAAATAATCATAATTATCGCCAAATTTATAACCATGTATTTTTTTAAAATAATTTTTACAAATAAGCTCCCCATAATGTGTATTTTCCCAAACATCACAAACTTCTGCCATTAATGCAGTGTCTTTATCATCAAGTTTTGTAAAATGTGCAGGTATATCAAACTTTGTTTTTTTATCAACAATTTTTAATAATGGAACTGTAAATAATCGCTGTCCTTGAAATGATGGCGTATATTTGTAATTATTCTGTTTTGGCTGTAGTGTAATCATTACCAATATAATACTTCTGAAAGCTTTTTTTTAATAGAAATATGAAGTTTAGTTAAGAATTGGAAATTTACACACAGGCATGTGTATTATATTTATAGTTTGAGTATTGTAAATAATCGAAAGAAAAATATATGAAACAGAAAAATATAGTGTGGGGCTTTGTACTGGCATTGATTAGTGTGCTTTTTGTAAGCATGCCTTCTTTTGCGGCAATTGCGTTTCCTAATATTAGCGTTGGCATGCAAAACGCAAACACACCTCAGGAATTTACCCAAGGTGTTCAAATATTGCTTTTGTTAACCGTTTTGACGTTAGCACCAAGTATAATTATAATGACAACCGCATTTATAAGGATAGTTATTGTTTTGGCATTAACAAGACAAGCTATTGGTACAACAACATTGCCTCCTAACCAAGTTATTGCAGGTTTGGCAATTATTCTTACGTTCTTTGTAATGGCTCCAACAATTAATAAAATCAATGAAACAGCTGTTCAACCTTATTTGAAAAATCAAATTACGCAAGAAGTTGCAATTGATAAAGCTATGATTCCGCTTAGGACATTTATGTTAAAGCAAACCGGCGAAAAGGAGTTAGCTTTATTTGTGAATATAGCAAAAATGGAAAAACCTAAAAATGCTAGTGAAGTGAAAAATTATATTTTGATACCGGCGTTTGTCTTAAGTGAATTAAAAGTATCTTTTAAAATTGGGTTTGTTATATTCTTGCCATTTTTGGTAATTGATATTGTGGTTGCAAGTATTCTTGTTTCAATGGGGATGTTATTTTTACCTCCTGCGACTATTGCAACCCCATTTAAGTTGATTTTATTTGTAATGATTGATGGTTGGTATTTAATTACAAAATCATTAATTGAAGGATTTATAACCTAAAGGGAAAAATATGGATAACTCAGTAATTATTTCAATAACTCAAACATTTTTTATATTAATTTTACAACTTATGGCACCGGTTTTGTTGATAGCGACTGTTGTCGGTCTTGTTATTAGTATATTTCAGACTGTAACTCAAATCCAAGAATCAACATTGACATTCGTTCCCAAGCTTATAGCTTGTGTTTTGACTTTAATAGTTTTATTACCATGGATGGTTAATGTTTTTATCGAAAGAACAAATGACATTTTTGCACAAATTCCATCATTAATAAGATAAGAGAGGATAATAAATGGCGTCAGATTTGTTATCATTATTATCTGCAAATAGTTTAGTCATATTTATCATCGTTTTTACACGATTGACGGGAATGATGGCAGGAGCTCCATTATTTGCAACATATCCAATTCCAGTAAACGTTAAGGTACTGTTGTGTGCTATAACTGCTTTTATTATGTATCCAATTGTTGCGCAAAGTATGGGGGCAGGGATTCCGAAAGATGTTTTAATGCTGACTTTGTTTTTGGTCAAGGAGTTTTTTATAGGTTTTTTGATTGGTTTTATTGCCAATTTTATATTTACTGCAGTGCAAATCGCCGGTCAAACAATAGGAATTCAAATGGGTGTTACAATGGCAATGGTATTAGATCCAACGACAAACTCTCAATCAACGGTTTTGGGGCAAATATATGTATATATGACGACGATAGTCTTTGTCTGTTTAAATGCTCATCATTGGCTATTTATAGCAGTGTATAAAAGTTTTGAAACTGTGCCGCCGGGGCTTGAATTTGTATTTACGCCTACGCTTGTGAATCAAGTAGCACTGTTGTTCTCGCACATGTTTGTAATTTCGTTTCAGATTGTATTACCAATTTTTTGTGTGTTGTTTGTAAGTGAAGTTTTGATGGGGTTTATGGCGAAAATGATGCCACAAATGAACATATTTATGGTGGCGTTACCAGTAAAAATAGGTGTTGGCTTGGTTTTAATGCTTGCATTTTTACCACCGACAATAACGTATCTCGCTTATGCGATAGAAAAATATATGGCAGGAATACTCAAGCTATTTATGGGAGGTTAACGGCAAATGGCTGCCGATAATAAAACAGAAGAAGCAACACCCCGCCGGCGAAAAAAAGAACGCGACAAGGGGAATATATCAAAAAGTCAGGATTTAAATTCTGCGGTAACAATTACTGCGGGTTGTTGCTTGATGATTTTTCTTGCGTCTAAAATTATTTCTAATACAACAGAGTTAATGTACCAGACATTTACTCATTTAAAACCTCAAGAAATTCCACATGATGATATCATTGCAGTTTTAGTTCCTTATGCAATTGGAACCGGTGAAATTTTATTACCGTTTTTAATCTGCTTGGTTATTCTTACTGCATTCAGTTTAAGGATGCAAGTAGGTGCGTTGTTTGCAATAGAAAAAATAAAGCCATCGCTAGAAAAGCTTAGTCCATCTCATGTTTTAAATGGTTTGAAAAAAATGCTGAACCCTTTTGAAGTGAAAAATTTAGTTGAGCTTTTAAAATCATTGGCGAAAGTTGCCGTTGTTGCTTATTGCGGTTTTTCAGTATTATTTGCAAGGAAAGATGAGCTATACGGGCTACTTGGTGCAAATATCGACACTGGTTTTGCCGTTTTGGGGTCTGTTTTAACTCAGATGATTATTACTATTTGTATTGTTATGCTACTTATCGGTATTATTGATAAAAAATACCAAGATTATGAATACAACAAATCCCTAAAAATGACCAAACAAGAAGTTAAAGATGAATGGAAAAATACAGAAGGGGATCCGTTAATTAAAAGTAAGATTAAAGCGGCACAAATGCAATTTGCAAAACAAAAAATGATGGCTGCGGTGCCGAAATCTGATGTTGTTGTTGTAAACCCTACACATTATGCTGTCGCTATTCGTTATGATAAATTGCAGGCACCTGCACCTATTGTTGTTGCAAAAGGTGTTGATTTTTTGGCGTTTAAAATAAGAGAAATTGCGCAAAATAATAATATTCCAATAGTTGAAAATGCGCCGCTGGCGAGAGCTTTATATAAGCTTGTAAAAATTGATTCAATAATTCCCGCAGAATTGTATGTAGCAGTGGCGGAAATTCTTGCTTTCGTGTACAATAAAAATAAGAGCGGAGTCTGAGGTTAAATGAATTTAAATAATATAGCAAATTTGTTTAAAAGTAATGATGTGGTACTAGCCGTTGGGCTTGTAATCATCATTTCTATGATGATTTTGCCTCTTCCTGCACCGTTACTGGATGTTCTTTTAACTTTAAACATTTCTTTATCTGTTATCATAATGTTAGTTTGTTTGTTCACAAGAGAGCCGCTCGAATATTCATCATTCCCAATTATATTGCTTATTTCAACGATTTTTAGATTGGGTCTCAACGTGAGTTCTACTCGTTTAATTTTGATAAAAGCAGAAGCCGGACAAGTAATCAGTTCTTTTGGGGAATTTGTTGTTGGTGGAAACTATGTAGTAGGTTTTATTATCTTTGCAATTTTAGTTTTGATTAACTTTATGGTTAT
Organism: Candidatus Gastranaerophilaceae bacterium; assembly: GCA_045635965.1. Classification (GTDB taxonomy): domain Bacteria; phylum Cyanobacteriota; class Vampirovibrionia; order Gastranaerophilales; family Gastranaerophilaceae; genus RGIG2134. The sequence goes on along the minus strand of JAZTWQ010000023.1, from coordinate 41,878 downwards.
CACAGGTGGTGCCGGCAGAGTTGCAGAAGTATCAGCACGTTTTACATTGGATAGCATGCCTGGTAAACAGTTATCCATTGATGCTGATTTAAACTCAGGGCTTATAAATGAGTCAGAAGCAAAAGCAAGACGACGCAAGCTTGAAAGAGAAGCTGATTTTTACGGTACTATGGACGGTGCTTCGAAGTTTGTAAAAGGCGATGCTACTGCCGGTATCGTTATTACCGTAGTAAACATTATAGGTGGTTTGATTGTCGGTGTATGGCAGTTAAAAATGGACGTGATGAATGCCTTAAGTACATATACCATCTTGACTGTTGGTGATGGACTAGTTTCACAAATTCCTGCACTTTTAATTTCTTTTGCAACCGGTTTGATTATTACTCGGGCAAGTGGTCAAGATACGACATTATCTGATGATATTAAACTTGAAATGTTTTCAAACCCTACGGTTTTAGGTGTTGTGGCTGCATTGTTATTTATTCTGGGAATAGTTCCGGGGATGCCAACTCTTCCATTTGTTATAGTTGGTTCAATTGTTGGCTGGTTTGCAAGTAAAAAAACAAAAGAAAAACAAGAACAAGAAGAAATTGCCAAAAAAGAAGAAGCTGAAAAAGTTCTAGCTGAAAAAACGGGACAAAAACGTAAAAAGGTTACAAAAGAAAGCGTTATGGAACTTTTAACCGTTGAAACCATAGAAATAGAAATAGGATACAGACTTGTTCCTTTAATTAATGTTGAACAAGGTGGAGATTTATTAGAACGTATTGCTCAAATAAGAAGACAAACCGCACTTGAGTTGGGGATTGTCTTGCCGTCTATTAGGGTTAGAGATAATTTACAATTGCCTCCAAATACTTATCAAATAAATTTAAAAGGTGTTCCTATTGAAAATGGTGAAGTTTATCCTGAACGCAGTCTTGCTATGAATGCATTAGGTGGGGCAGATGATCCTGAATTAAAAGGTATTAGTGCTATTGAACCAGCGTTTGGCTTGCCTGCATTATGGATAGAAGAAAAAGACAGAGATTATGCGGAAATGAATAGTTATACTGTAGTTAGTCCTTCTGCAGTTATATCTACGCATTTGACAGAAGTTATCAAAAAGAATGCTTCTGAAATTTTATCAAGAGCTGATGTTAGTCAGTTAATTGAAAATCTCAAAAAAGAAGTTTCTGAAGATTATGTAACTGATTTGATGAAAGAAATAACCAGTGCGGATGTTCAGTTAGTTATCCAAAACTTATTAAAAGAAAGGGTTTCAATAAGAGATTTAAGAACAATTTTGGAAGTAATGAGTTTGCAAGCAAAAGTTTCTAAAAATGCCGACTTTTTAACTGAGCAGGTAAGACAGGCATTGTCAAGAACGATTTGCAAACAAAACTTGTCAGAAACCGGTGAGTTGTTAGCAATAACCTTGGCTCCTGATGTGGAAAATTCTATAGCTCAAGGAATCAGTCCTGATGGTCAAAGCTTAACTCTCGACCCTGATTTTACAAGAAAACTGCTAGACGCCCTAAATTACGAATTAGAAAAAGCTATTAAATCAAATGGTACTCAGCCTGTAATTTTATGTTCTTCTCCAATTCGTCTACCATTTAGACGATTAATTGAAAGAACATACCCACAAATTTTTGTTATGTCGTATAATGAAATAAGTAATAATACAAAAGCTAAATCAGTTGGCGTTGTTAAAGTTGCACCAACAAAGACGGGTTTATAGAATAGAAATCAGAAAGAAATAAAATTATGTTGTTAAATTTTAAAGAAAATCAAATTATAAAAATTGTTCCACAAGATGTTGACGCATCTTGTAATTTAACCGTTGTGGATAGTTGTGAGGAGTTTTTAATTGTTACAAGGCAATCTCCCTGTAGGCGTGAAATAACAGGAAAAGTAGAATGTTTTTCAATGACAGAGGATGGTATTATTTATTTCAAGTCTAAAATAAGTAAAATTGATGATGTTCAATATAAACTGACACTTCCAATTACACACAATACATTGCAACGGAGAGAATATACTCGTGTAGAATTTAATTCTAATATAATATTAACAACCAGTGCTAATCAACAAATTGACGCGTTGGTTACGGATCTTTCTGCGGGGGGCATGCGATTAATTTCAAATAAAGAATTGTCTATGAGTGAAGATTATACATTTAATTTAAAACTTGATAAGACTCAAGAAATTAAAGCTATTTTCTCTCCGATAAGAGAAGATAAAAATACTGATGGAACTTACGTTACATCAGGAAAGTTTAAACAAATATCTAATAAGGATAGAATATCTTTGGCTCAATTCTGTTTTAAAAAACAAATGGAGAATACAAATAAATAATGGCAGAAAATTTAACGTATACAAAAAAAATATCTGGATTGTTTGCATCTTTTTCTATATTGATATTGTTGGGGGTGAATTTATTTACAACAATGAGGATAGATGTGTCCACTTTGGTTTTTGTGTTTGTTAAAGTTTTACCTGTTTCAGTTGTTATGTGGTATTTGGGATATTTAATAGGTAAAATCTTAGATAATCCTAAATCATCAAGAAATAAAAGATAGGAGAAAATGATGAGTTTGTTTGGATCTGTATTTAAAAATAACCACAAAGCAAAAATAAAATTAAGTACACACCTTGCATTTTTATCGTCTATGTTAATTGGTGTGATTGTTTTGTTTGTAGCAGCGGCAGTAATCTTCTTTTTAAAAGAGATTTCTTTAAATGTTGATTCACAAGCAGGTTTTGTTAATAGAGCATTGTCATCTTCATTTTTCCAAGTTTTAGGTCCGGAATTGGAACAAAAAAGGTATAAAAATATTGATAAGGTAATTGATGGTGCGCTAACAAATAACCTTGTTGCATATTTTATTGTAAAAGATAATGCTACAAATAAAATAATATATTCGTCGCTTAAAAAAATGGAGAATAAAACTTTTTCATCCAATATTTTAAAAGCAATAACGGTAAAAGACATCAAAGGTCATTTGGTCGGTGATTATTATGGTACATATTATGTTATTGGCGAGAAAAAAGATTTTACTATGTATATTGGATTTTATTCAAAATCCATTTTGAGCCAAAGTATTGAGGCGTTTATAAATAATATGAGTATAATCATTGTATTTGCAATTATATTGGGCTTAGTGTTTTCGCATTTTCTTACAAAAATTATTACAACTCCTCTTTTGAAATTGGCAATGGGTTCTAAAAACTTTGCCGGTGGAGATTTTTCTCATCGTATAGAACAATCTAATTATTCAGAAATTGATGACTTAGTTAATGCTTACAATATAATGGCAACAAATTTGCAAGATATGTATGTATCACTAGAAAATAAAGTAACAGAAAGAACTCAACAGTTAAACAATGCATATAAAGAACTTCAAAGTACTCAGGCTATGATGGTGCATTCTGAAAAAATGAAGTCTCTTGGTGAATTAGTTGCCGGTATAACTCATGAGATTAACAATCCTGTGAATTTTATTTATGGTAACTTGATACATTTAACAAATTATACCAATGATTTAATAATGTTGATTGATAAGTATGGTGAATACGAAAAAGAATTACAGGAAGAGCATCAAAAAGAAATCAAAAAAATAAAAGAAGATATTGATTTAGCTTTCTTGAAGGAAGATTTGAGTTTGTTAATCCAAAGCTGTAGAGAAGGTACTGAAAGAACCAAAAATATAATTTTAGACCTTAAAAATTTCTCAAGAATGGAAGAAAGAGTCTTGAGTAGTATTGATATCACAAAAGAAATTGATACAACGTTAAATATTCTTCATTCTAAATATAAAAATAGAATTGAAATCCACAAAGAATATGAAACAAGCTTGCCATTGGTTGAAAGTTACGGTGGACAACTTAATCAGGTCTTTATGAATATTTTGGACAATGCATTTTATGCGATTGAAAATAAAGGAGATGTTTATATAAGAGTTAAACATATTGACAATAATGTTATAATAGAAATTGAGGATAATGGTAGAGGTATGGATTCAGAAATTGCAAATAAGATTTTTGACCCATTCTTTACTACTAAACCGGTAGGGCAAGGTACGGGACTTGGTATGTCTATCAGTTACCGAGTTATAAAAGAACATAATGGTGATATTCGTTTAAGAACAAAGGTTGGTGAAGGGGCCGTCTTTACTATAACATTGCCGGTAAGATTTGAAAAAGTGGAAGAAAAAGTATAATGAGTGATAAGTATAAAATTTTATTAGTTGATGATGAAGAAAATAATTTAATGTTGTTGTATAGAACATTAAGAGGTAAGTATGATATTGTAAAAACAACATCTCCTCTTGATGCGATTGACTTAATGAAAACACAAACATTTCATTTGATTTTGTCTGACCACAAAATGCCGGAGATGGATGGAGTAGAGTTATTAAAACATGTTTATCAAAACTATCCTGAAACTGTGAGGGTTTTGGTTACTGCCTTTTCCGATATTTCAATATTGATTGGCTCAATTAATGAGGCTAAAATTTACCGTTATATTAAAAAACCATTTAATCCAACTGAATTAGAGTTGGTTGTGGAAGCAGGATTGGAGTATTTTCAACTCAAAAAAGATAATGAAGTTTTGATAAGTGACTTAAAAGAGTTGTTTACAGGAACAATAAGAGCCATTATAGAGGCTTTAGATGCAAAGGATTCATATACTTTAGGTAGAAGTCGACGCGTTACTTATTATTCTTTAAAGCTGGCAGAAAAAATAGGATTGAGTCCGATTGAGCATGGGCGTATTGAACTAGCAGGGCTTCTTCACGATATTGGTATGATTGGTGTGTCTGATGATGTATTATTAAAAACAGAACGCTTAACCGAAGAAGAATTTAATGAAATTAAGTCTCATGTAAATCATGGGGTAAGAATATTAGAGGATATTAAGCAGTTAAAAGATATTATTACAATAATTAAATATCACCATGAACATTTTGATGGAAATGGTTATCCTTATGGAATAAGCGGTGAAGATATTCCAATTTCTTCAAGAATTATAGCTATAGCAGATGCTTATGATGGTATGGTTTCAAACCGTGCTTACCGTCAGGCAATGCATCCAAATGATGCTGTTCAGGTATTGGAAAACCTTGCGGGAAAACAATTTGACCCTGCACTTGTATTAGCATTTAAAGATGTGCTTCCAGATATTATTGCGGAAATTAATGCATTTGAAGCAGCGAATGTAAAGGCTTAATGTTTTGTGTAGTAAATTGTAATTTATCTCACATAAAACTTATCAAACAAATTAATGTAAATGTTTTTATTAAACTTTTATTTCCTTTCTTTTTGTACTATAATTATGTCAAACATATAGTGTAATATTTAAGAAAAAGAAAGAGAAAAAGATGATGAACGAAGTAAAAAAATTCGAAATCGAAATCGGTGGAAAACAGGTAGTCATCGAAACTGGGAAGTATGCGAAATCAGCTACATCTTCAGTAACAGTTCGTTGTGGAGACACAATGTTATTTGTACACTGTACAGTAGCTCCAGAACCTAGAGTTGGTATTGATTTCTTCCCATTATTAATTGACTATGAAGAAAGAATGTCTGCAATTGGTAAAATTCCTGGTGGGTACACAAAAACTGAGGGAAAACCATCTGAAAAAGCTGTTTTAATCTCAAGATTAATTGACAGACCTATCAGACCATTATTCCCTAAAGGATACAGAAACGACATCCAAATCGTTTCACAATTATTCAGCTTTGATGAAGAAAACCAACCTGATACATTGTCAATTTTAGCAGCATCTACAGCATTAATGCTATCAGGTGCCCCTTTTGAAGGTCCTGTTGGTGCGGTTAGAGTTGGTAGAGTTGATGGTCAATTCATCGCTAACCCAACTTATGCTCAATGCGATAAATCAGATATGGATATCGTTATTGCTGGTACTTACGACTCAGTTATTATGGTTGAAGCTGGTTGTAAATTTGTTACAGAAGACGATATTATGGCTGCTGTTGAGTTCGCTCAAGTTGAAATCAGACGTCAAGTTGAAGCACAGTTAGCATTCGCTAAAGAATGTGGTATCGAAAGAGTTGAATTTGTAAACCCTTATGATACAACTGAATTAGACAATATTATTAAAGAAACAAGCTATGACGCTATTTCTGATGCTTACCATAACTTTGATAGAGAATATAGAAAAGCTAAATTAGACGAGACTAAAAAAGCGGTAAGAGACAGAATTGAAGCATTGGATGAAGAACACCCAATTAAAGCAATGATGGAAGAAACAGGTATTGACTTTGTTGCTGAACAATTCAAAGCTTTAGAAAAGAAAATCATGCGTAAAATGATTACAGAAGAAGGGGTTCGTGCTGATGGACGTAAAGTTGAAGATGTTCGTCCTATCTGGTGTGAAGTTGGTGTTCTTCCAAGAGCACATGGTTCTGCAGTATTTACAAGAGGACAAACTCAAGTTCTTTCAGTTGCTACTTTGGCTGGTCCTGGTATGGCTCAAGAATTTGATGGAGTTGATCCGGTTAAATCAAAATCATATATGCACAAATACATCTTCCCAGGATTTTCTGTTGGTGAAGTAAAACCACTTAGAGGTCCAGGAAGACGTGAAGTAGGTCATGGAAACTTGGCTGAAAGAGCTAACGTTCCAGCTCTTCCATCACAAGAAGAATTTGGATACACAATTCGTGTAACTTCTGATGTTTTAGAATCTAACGGTTCAACTTCAATGGCATCTACTTGCGGAAGCTCAATGGCATTAATGAACGCAGGTGTTCCTGTAAAATGTATGATTTCAGGTGTTGCAATGGGGCTTATCAAAGAAGGCGAAACCGATACTGTTCTTACAGATATCCAAGGTATTGAAGACTTCTTGGGCGATATGGACTTTAAAGTAACCGGTAATGATACAGGTATTACAGCGTTACAAATGGATATGAAAATTAAAGGTATTTCAAATCCAACATTAAGACGTGCGCTAGAGCAAGCAAAACGTGGCAGATTGCATATTATGGATGAAATGAAAAAAGCTATTTCTGAACCAAATAAAGAGCTTTCTCCATTTGCTCCACGCATTTTCACAATGACGATTGACCAAAAAGAAATCGGAACAGTAATTGGACCTGGTGGTAAAAACATCAGAAATATCATCGATTGTTCAGGTGCTGAAATCGATATCCAAGATTCTGGTTTAGTTACAATCACTTCTAATGACAAAGAAGGTCTTGATATCGCTAGAAAAATGATTGAAGATGCAACTTTCAAAGCGGAACAAGGTATGGTTCGCAGAGGAAAAGTTGTTAGAATTATACCTATTGGCGCTTTTGTTGAATTAGCACCAGGAAAAGACGGTATGGTTCATATTTCTCAAGTTTGTAACGAAAGAATTGACACAGTTGAAAGCAAATTAAATATCGGTGATGAAGTAATCGTTAAGGTTATCAAAATCGACGACAAAGGTAGAGTAAACTTGACTATCAAAGGCGTTACTGACGAAGAAAAAGCAAACGTACTTTAATCAAAATTTGAACCTACCCTTTTATCTAAGAGGGTAGGTTTTTTATAAAAATTATCACTTTATAGTTTAAGAGGATAGAAAAAATGAAAAAATCAATCAAAGATTTACAAGACATCAAAGGAAAAACAGCGCTAGTTCGCGTTGATATCAACGTTCCATTAGATGCTGACAAAAACGTTACTGATGATACAAGAATTAGAGCAATTTTGCCAACTTTGAATTTCTTGAAAGAAAAAGGTGCTAGAATCGTTCTTATGGCTCACTTGGGTAGACCAAAAGGAGAGAAAAATCCTGAGTTCACTTTGGCGCCTGTTGCTAAATACATGTCAACTGTTTTGGGCGAAGAAGTTGTTTTCATTCCTAGCGTTGAAGAAGCAGCTCCTTATGTAGAAAAATTAGTTGACGGTCAAGTTGCATTGTTAGAAAACATCCGTTATTACAAAGCAGAAGAAGCAAAAGATGATGATATGACTTTTGCTAATGAACTTGCTAAACTTGGCGATTTTTATGTAAACGACGCTTTCGGCGCAGCTCACAGAAATCATACTTCAACAGCTAAATTGGCTAAAGTTTTAAAACCAGCAGTTTCTGGCTTGTTGATGGAAAAAGAATTGAGATGTTTATCTCAAGCATTAGATAATCCAACAAAACCTTTCACAGCGGTTGTTGGCGGAGCTAAAGTTTCTTCTAAAATCGGGGTTTTAGAAAACTTAATCGACAAAGTTGATAATTTAATTATCGGTGGTGGTATGGCTTATACATTTGTAAAAGCTAACGGTGGTAAAATTGGTAACTCTATTTGTGAAGATGATCAAATGGAAGTTGCTAAAGCTATCGAAGCTAAAGCTGCTGCTAAAGGTGTTAAATTAGTTATGGCAACTGATGTTTTGGCTGCTGATGATTTCTCTGGAAATGGCACAAACAAATTTGTTCCTATTAACGAAATTCCAGATGGATTTGAAGGTGTAGATGCTGGCCCTGAGTCAAGAGTTGCTTTTGCAGAAGTATTAAAAGCTTCTAAAACAATTCTTATGAACGGTCCTGTTGGTGCGTTTGAAAATCCTAAATTTGCTGAAGGTACAAAAGCTGTATTAGAAACAATTGTTGAAGCAACTAAAAACGGTGCAGTATCTGTTATCGGTGGTGGTGATTCAGTTAGCGCAGCTAAAAAATTCTGCAAAGCTGAAGATTTCACTCACGTTTCAACAGGTGGCGGTGCTTCTTTAGAATTTATTGAAGGTAAAGTATTGCCAGGCGTTGCTGCTTTAGATGACTAATTAAAATTAGTACATAAAAATTAAGAGGATTGTATATTCGCAATCCTCTTTTTTTTCATTTAAATTTTAACCAAATAATGGTATTGCAGCCCACACTGAATACAAGAAATGTAAGCAAAATTAAGTTTCAATAAACTTAGAAATATATTTTTTAAAAACGCTTATTATTTCTTTAAAAAATGATGTTAATTCTGTCTCTTTATTAAATTCGTCTTCTAAAGAAGAAACGGAATTATAATCAATTTGTTTTTGTGATAATTGGTATTGTACAAATTCAGGAACCATCATAGCCAAAAACCTTGGCTCTGTTTCATAGTGTCCAAGCATTCGCCGAACAATAGTTGCCTGTTGTGTTTCAATATTCACATTATTTTCTTCATCTAATGGCATTATAAATCTAATTCCCTATTTACACACAAAACTACGAACCTACATTATAATAAAAAATTTTTGCGTTAAAAAATTGCTCAATCTGTACAAGTTATTAATAAAAATTTATAAAAGTAAAACTTTATTAAGAAACAGTAAAAAATAATCAATAAATTATTCAAAAAAAACTTTATTAAGAAGGAAGGTATTTTAAAAGGATAGAATATGACTAATGTAGTTTACCAATACACACCTGCGGGGAAACAAGTTATGCACCAAATGGTAAAAGAGCTAGGAACTCGAATATCAATAGATGCGATAACAGATTATTCTGTAGACTTAAATAACGATGGCCAACTAAGCAGTATTGAGCTCACTATATTGAGACGTTCAATAAATCGTCAGGGGAAAGTAGACGAAAAAAAGTTGCAAAATAATATAGAAAAACTTAAAAATGGTGGAGGTGTTTTTACAATATCAACCCAGCCAGATGAAAAAACAAGGAGAAGTACTTCATACATAACATTTACCAACTATAAATACATTGAAGTTGAAGATGAAATAGACAAAATTCCAGAAAAAAGACTAGGTATTCATCCAGATAAAATTGAAATTGAAGATTATCACACCGGAGAAATAATAAAGCTTGCAAGGAATAAAGAAACAGAGGAAAAATATTTATCCGGAATTGATTTAGATGTATAAATAAAAAAAACCCGAAGATAATCTTCGGGTAAATATTGCCATCATCAGTTATAAAACTTTTACAAATCTTACTAGATAAGTGATAATGCGATTTGTGGTGTTTGGTTAGCTTGAACCAACAACGCACCTGCTGCTTGTTGCAAGATTTGAGCGTTAATATATTCAGTAGATTCTGCAGCAATATCAGCGTCCATAATTGTAGACTTAGATGATGTTAAGTTTTCAATTGTAGTTGTTAATGATTGAGCTGCTGAATCAAGACGGTTTTGAATAGCACCGATTTCAGTTCTTCTTGTTTGTACGTCTTCTAAAGCTACGTCAACAGAATCTACGAATGCATGCAATTTTTCAGTTGTATCTTCACCATCAGCGATTTGGAATGCTGTTGTGATAGTATCGGTAGCAACACCCAAAGCTGATGCAGTTGCTTTACCAAATACACCTTCGATATCAATAATATCGTTATCAGAAGTGTTTGCACCTACTTGAAGAGTAATTGTTTCAATGTCACCGTTCAATAGTTTTTTACCGTTATATTCTGATACGTTAGCAACACGGTCAATCTCTGCTACACGAGCTTCAACCTCTGCTTTAATCGCATCTAATGAAGCTTGGTCGTAAATTCCGTTTGCACCTGTAAGAGCCAAATCACGGATACGTAGTAAGTTATCTTGGATACCAGACAAGTCACCTTCCGCAACTGATATCATATCGTTACCCATCTGAACGTTTTTCTGAGCTATTTCAGAACCCCTAATGTTTTTGTCTAAAGATGTTGCAACGTATAAACCTGCTGCGTCATCTTTTGCTGTATTAATTTTGTAACCTGTAGTCATTCTTTCCATCGCTTGATCCATTCTTTTTGTTGCAGTGGTCAAGTTGTTTTGTGCGATTAATGACGTTACGTTAGTTTGTACTACAATACCCATTTTGAATCTCCTTTCAAATTTCTTACATCCATGTACTGTATTATTACTTTTGTATTTACTTTTTAAGAAAATTAGATTTGCAAAATAGACCGATACATCAGCACAAATTTAGACCTGTATTGGGCTAAAACTCAACTGCGTTCAGCTTTTTGGTTATTCCTCTTTTCTACATTTACATAGTACAAAACTTTTTTCTATTTGTGAATTGAAAAAAAGTTTAGACTTTTATCTACAAAAGTTTAAACTTTATACAACTTTGGTTTAATTTTTGTCATTAAAAAGAAAATTTCTTATAAAAAAAGGAGATTAAAACATGCTAAATTATACTTTATCACCCAAATATTTGCGTTTTCCAACACCCATGACATCAAAAACTAAGTATTTTGCCCCATAAGCAACTAAACCAATACCGCATAGTTTACCGGTTATGCCATTCTTTTTGCTTAATATGGCACCGGTTGCCAATGCTGCAGGGACAATATCAGAAACAAAACTATCCCAAACGCCTTTAAAATACCCACAGATAGCATCAATAGATTCTTTAATATTGTTATCCATAACAAACCTCAACCAAGATTTTTTAGCATTCATTTCTACTGTACTTACTTTTGATAGACGACTAGAATTAACATATTCGTCAACAATAGTGTCAGCAAGGTTAGATTTTGAGTTTCTGCTACCGGTAATTACACCGTTTTTATGCGCATCGTAAACCACTAACCCTGCGGTTAGCACCCCCAAACCTTTAGAACATAAAGAATAAATATTCATTCAATTATTTTCCTTTTTCAGACTGTGCTTTTTTATCTTTTTGGGCAGGAACTTCGACCTCAACCTTATTTCCCGCACTTTTTAACATTATTTCTGATGCAAACATTGCATCTTCACCATACACTTCTTTTGATGATTGCATTTGTTGTAGTAATTGATGAGTCAATGCATCACCCTGAGCATAACCTGCATCTAGTGCTGACATTGCCAAAAACCTCACATTCTTGGAGCCATCTTGCAACGCTTTATTTAATAAATTTGTTAAAGCAATATCATTATATCTTGATTTGTGCTCTTTAAAACGTTCCAACAATTCTTTAACGCCCATTTCTCGAACTTTTACATTTTGGTTATTCAAATAATTTTCGAGCGTCTTAATATATTCATCTGTCAACTGAACGATATTAACCTTTTCTGTTTTTGTTTTTTCTTCTGTTTTTGCCTCATCTTTGATAGCTGTATTTGCAAGATATGCTTTTGCAACAGAATCCGCAGCAGGTGCTTGTGGTTGTTGCAAATAATAATTAGGAGGATACGAAACCGGCGTATTGTATGAATTATTTGAATTTGCCACATTGGTTGCTGCCGGGTTAACAGATGGGTTATAAATAACAATATTAACACCAGAAGAAGATGCTGCTGGTTGTGGTTGTTGCATAGGAATATATGTCGCATTATTTTGCAATGGTGCTTGTGGAACCATTGGAGATTGCATTGCCGGTTGAGCAGAAACAGCTGTCTGCGGAGCTGTCAACGGAGCACAATTGTATGCGTTATTAATGCTATTATTCACAGGAACACCAAAAGAAGATGAACCAACAACTGGCTGTGATATGTTATTTGGCATTTGATTTGCAACTTGAGACATACACTAAATCCTAACTTACTATCTATAATAAGTATTTATTTAAGAAAAAAATGCTAAAAAATAACAAAAATATTAAAAATTGCAACAGAACTTTACAATAATGCTAACAAAATACAAAATAAGTGACAACAAAAGTTAGCTAATTTCTATAATAGATTTACCGAAAATCATAATGCTTACCCTTGTTAAGCTGATTTTAACAGAAAAATTTTTCTTCCTTTTGGCTTTTTTCTCGTTTTTTAAAACTCTACGCTTTATATATTCAAGATAAGCAGTTTTATCTTTTAAAAGTAAGTCTAAATCTCTTTTGTCAGTGAGCTTAAAACGCGACAAATCAAAATTACTATCTTGTTTAAACGAGGCAAATGTTTTTGCAAAAACATCTACAAACTCTTCTCGAAACTCGTCTGCAACTCTCATTGCGTTGTATCTATATGCCTTAAATTGCGTAATTAATTTTTGAGCATTTGCAATTTTTTTAATTTCGGGTTTCTCATTTAAAAATCTAGTAATTTCATTCCATTCATCACAAATAGAGTAAACTTTTCCTTTAGATTTAACTGAAGAATTTTCATTGTCTTGACGATAATACAGATATGCTTTGTTTGTAAATACCATTTTTCTGGCTACAATAAAAGTTTTAAACGCAAACGACGTATCTTGATAACTAGCGCCAGGGGTTGGTAAAAATTTGATATTGTTTTCATTTAAAAATTCTCGTTTATATATTCCACTCCAAATGGAAGGGACAATACTTAAAACAGAAGTGTCATCTTTTACACTAAAAACTCTACCAACATTCTTTTTGCTAATCCTACCGGCATGTCTTGCTTGATTTTTTTTAGAATAATAATAGTAAAAGTCCGATTTCACTAGGTCTACATCATTTGTAATTGCTAATGAATACAAAGATTCAAACATATCATTTGATGCGACATCATCGGATTCCACAATACCGATATATTTTCCGCTTGCAAGTTCTAACCCTCTGTTCATTGAGTCTCCATAACCAGAATTAGGTTTATCAATGATTTTTATTCTTGAATCTTTTCGAGCATACTCTTCAATTATTTGCAATGAATTATCTTTAGAACCATCATTAATACAAATGATTTCAATATCTTTTAATGTCTGATTTATTATGCTTTCAAGACATTCTGCTAAATATTTTTCTACATTATAAATAGGAACAAGTATAGAAACTTTTGGTTTTTGGGGAACAGTCTGCATCTATCTTGGCACTCCATTCAAACGCTCATTTAATAATTTTTCCCAAGAATAAGCACTTTTGATGCTATCTTCCAAACTTTTTTCAGGGTTCCAACTTAAAACAGCTTTAGCTTTTGTGTTATCTGCTACCAAGCTAGCAGGATCTCCTTCCCTACGTGGTTTAATATTTACAGGGATTTTTTGTTCTGTAATATTTTCGCAAGTGCAAAAAACTTCTTTAACGGTATTTCCATCATTTGTACCCAGATTAAAGAAATTAGTACTTCCGCCATTATTCAAATAATCTAAAGCTAGCAAATGTGCTTGTGCTAAATCCTCAACGTTTATATAATCCCTTACACACGTACCGTCTTTGGTATTATAATCATCACCAAACATATCAAAAGTTTTACCATTTCCAAATGTCGATTTTAAAATATTAGGAACTAAATGAGTTTCCGGCTCATGCCATTCTCCAATTCGAACTTTATTATCTGCACCAGCGACATTGAAGTATCTTAATCTTATTGATTTTAAACCATAGGCTTTGTCATAATCATCCATAATTTTTTCAATCATTAATTTTGTTTGTCCATAAGGATTGATTGGATTTTGCGGGTGTTTTTCATCAATAGGAATATACTCAGGTTCACCATAAGTCGCCGCAGTTGAAGAAAAAACTATTTTCTTTATATCATTTTCAAGCATTGCTTCTAATAAATTAATAGTTCCAACAACATTATTAATATAATATTTTTGAGGATTTTTAACAGATTCACCAACTTGGGAACAGGCTGCGAAATGAATAACTGCATCAATTTTATTGTCATAAAATAAACTTTTTAAATCAGATTTATTCAGCAAATCTCCTTGATAAAAAGTAACATTACCATATTGTTTTAAAGTTTCAACTGTTTCAATATGTCCGGTTGAAAGGTTATCAAATATAACAACATCTGCATTTTTTTCAAGTAAAGCCATTACACAATGACTTCCAATGTATCCGGCGCCGCCTGTAACTAAAATCATTTTGAAATCTCCTCAAAGAGTTCTATCGCTCTTAATATCGCTTTATCCATATCATAATATTTATAATCGCCCAAACGGCCCAAAAAGTAAACATTTTGCAGTGTTTTTGCTTTTTCTAAATATTTATTATATAAAGCTGCATTCTCATCTTTAGGAATAGGATAATATCTTTCGTTTTTGCCTAGTTCAAAAAATTCAGAATATTCTTTGGCTATAACCGTTTTTTCTGACTTGTCATCAAGGTAATACTTATATTCATGAATCCTTGTAAAATCATAATTGCAAGGATAATTAACACAAGCATTTGATTGATAATAAGGTTTGTCGTAAGTTTCAAACTTAAAGTTTACACTTCTATATGGCAATTGACCAAACTCATAATTGAAATATTCATCAATTGGACCGGTATAAAAGATTTTGTCAAATTTAGAAGCGTCAATATCCTTAAATTCAGTGTTTAATTTAACTTTAATATTTTTATGATTTAAAATTTTTTCAATGACTTTTGTGTAACCTTCTAGAGGAATACCTTGATATTTGTCTTGAAAATATCTATTATCTTTTGAAAGATAAACAGGTACACGAGCTGTAACTGCACCGTCAACATCATTTGGAGAAACACCCCATTGTTTTGTAGTGTAATGAAGAAATATTTTTTCGTAAACGTAATTCGCCAAAAACTTCAAATCTTCATCATCTTGTTTTTGAAACTCTAAAATTGGGACTTTAGAATTAATTTGAAATTTCTCTAATAGTTTTTCTTCAAGTCTTTTTGCTAAAGTTTGCGGAAAAACATCATATAAAGTATTAAAATTAAAAGGAATATGTGTTTCTATTCCATCCAAATATCCTACAACTTTATGCATATACGTATTAAAATCGGTAAATTGTTTTAAATAATTCCAAACTTTTTCAGACTGAGTATGAAAAATATGAGAACCATATTGATGAATCATAATCCCATTTTTATCACGATAATCATAACAATTACCGGCAATATGACTTTTTTTATCTATAACAAGAACTTCATCCCCTAATTTTTCAGCAAGCAAATTCGCAATTACAGCACCGGAAAAACCTGCTCCAACTACTAAATTCTTCATCTTTTATAACCTTTCTGTGTATTAATTTTATACCACATATCTCTATATTCATAAAAATTGTAGCATAAACAACAAGATAAAAATATTAGCTTTTTTTAGAATCTTTATGTTTTTTTGCAAACAGATAACTCAACGTTCCAACAAGTGCAATTGTTGCTGCTACTACGTACTTCCCATATCTTGATTTCTTTACATTTTCTGTCATTGCATTTGTTGTTTCTTTTATATTCTCTTTGAAAAATAATTCTTGCGCATTTCTATAAAAAATTCTATCTATAATCTCGTCGGCATCACCTTCAAAATTCTTTTTAATCGCAGTTTTTATATCGACAACAACTTTTTCATAATACTCTTTTCCACTTAAACCATCTTTACTGGTTGCAAATTCACCGATAGGTGCATCCGAGCCAAAAAGCAACCTATCCAACTTATCACCACTTTGGATTGCCCTTAATTTTTTTATCAAATTAATTATAGTAGGTTTTTCTTGATTATCAATATCCACCCAAGAAATATCCGCATATAGTTTTGCATCATTATTTTCTAAAGAAGATATCAATACATCAATTGCTCTTGAGTGAACTTTTTCTCCACCGGCACCTAAATGAGCCATAATAACGGGCGTTTTTGGAATTTTTTTAGCCGCTTGATAAACTTGCTCAGGTGATGAGAATTGGCGAGTTTCATCTACAAGTTTACCATTTTCCCAATTAACACCACAATGGAACAAACAAGGCAAATTATTCTTTTGAGCAAATTCTAAATATGGCACTAATTTAGCATCTGTTGACATAATTTGATGTTCATCCGGATGAAACTTTAATCCAGCAAATGTGTTTGGATTTTCCCTAAATAATCGTTCTATATTTTCAACACTACCACTTTTAGGCTGGCAAACAGCTAAAGGTACAATTTTAGGCTGTTTTTCCACTAGCGACAATAACGTCTTGTTCCCAACTAACTCATCTTGCATATTGTTTGGCTCAATGCAACTCAAATTAGATACAATAACCTTTTCTATAGTATCGCCTGTTGATAATGGATTTTTAACAAACGTATCAATTGACTCCTGCGCAAAATTAGAACCACGCCATGAACCAACATGCATATGCGCATCAATAATTTTACCTTTAAAACTTACAGGGCTTATAGTATTTACTTTCATAACTCTCCTAACATTGAAAACAACATTAATATTTTAACATAATTTATAATAAATATATATAGATTTACAAAAATTAAAATATTAGCAAATTTGAATGTTGAGAGGCTTTCTAATAAAAAAGGAAATAAAATGTTACCGATAAAGCCAACAATAATAACAAACGGTGCTACCTCTGCAATAAAAAAGCTTTCTTATCGCAATCAAAGCTTATTTGATAATTCTATATCGGTAATAAGCCCGACGCATAGCACATTTAGCAAGAATTTAGCAGTTCTAACCGATTCGAAAAAATTTTATTATTCATCGGAACAAATTATTAATATAAACGGACTTGCAACAAAAAAACAAAACAACGATGCAAAAGTCAAATTTTTAAACCACCTAAAAGCACTTAAAGAAAATTTTAAACACGTAATCAAAGATATCCATGTAGAATTATCAACGGAGCCAAAAGTTTTACAGCAAGAAGCAAAATTAAGAAAACTAGGTGCAACGTTTACAAGTGAAAACGATTTAGCGCTAACGATGGCAATATTTAATATATTTAAAAAAGTTCAAGATGTGGGATTAAAAACGCCGCGCAAAATACTATTAACAACATTTAACCAAAGCAATTTAACAGCATACATTACAGGAATGCAAAAAGGATGTGAAGAGTATGCGACACTTTTAATAAGGAAAAATTTAATCGAAGAAATCAATCGCAATAAAATTACTAACGTCAATTTCCCAAATATTGAACATATTCTTTTCCATGAATTAGGACATTATAATTTTCTACTAAAAAGTCCCAATAACGAAGAAATGTTCAAAATTTACGACAAATTTGTCCACACATACTCCCACCACTACATAGCTAAACAAATATCATTTAACGCAATTACAGAACCAAACGGGCATGAGTTTGTAGCAGAAGTTTTTGCAGGTTTAATTCAAGGTAAAAAATTCCCGCAACCAATTATTGATTGTTATAAAGCCCTAGGTGGACCCAACGCATTTTAGTTTTTACTAAATTTTGATTTAAACAACCTAAAAGCAAATTATCCTTTAATTTTTAATATTGGAAAAAGTGTTGTTTATCAAGTAAACAGAACCTCTAGAGTTATAACTGAAGTTACTCCTGCGATAAAAGAACTAGCTCCCGATATAGTCGAACAAAAGCTAAAAGCGCAACAGAAAACTTGCACTTAAACTTTTTTCAAAGAGTGTATAACGAAACAAAAAATATTTTTCAACTAATAAAAGAATTGGGCGCCTATAGATTAAAAACACTAAAAGAAATACCAGAAATGTGAAAGAACGCACATGAATTAGTAGACTCCATTGATGATAAAACTTGGGAAAAAATGTCAAAGGCTATATTTAGAAATTCAGCTCATACAAATACACCATTTGTTAAAAAATTGAAATTTCTTAAGGCTTTTTGTAAAAAGAATAATATAGAATTAAACGATGATGTTGTAAAATCTATAAAAATTTTATCCAAAAGAGGAAAACTATTTGCCTAAAAAATGAACGAGGCATTAAGTAAAGGGCTAAATCCTCAAAACCAAGGAAAATATACTCAAAAATTTGTAAAAATCAATTAAAAAGAATTTAATACAATAAAAAAAATTATTGAAACCCTGCCACCAGAAACACAAGTTCGCTTTAAAGCATTATATAATTTTGAAACAATAAGTTCAAAAATGTTATACGATGAAAGAATTTATCAAGTCAGCAACAATGTTGTAAAAAGGAACCCAACGTTTTATCATGGAACAAAATCTCAAGAAGAAATCATAAAAAATGGATTTTCTACAACAGCAGGTGAAACATATATGGCTAGAGAAATAGGAGAGGCTGTTTATTTGACACCACAAAAACGAGTCGCAAGCTATTTTGCAGGACTTAAAGGTGCTATATTAAAACTACGAGTAAATACTAAAAAAGTTGCAGCTATAAACGATGCTCAACAAACTAAAATAATAGAAGAAATAATGGGAAACAGCGGACTTAGCATAGAAGACACAACAAATCCTTTAGTAAAAGAATTATTAATAAAAAATTTATTTACAAGAAATGGCTACAATGCTGTATACGCAAGTCGAGCATTAACCCCAAATACAGATTCAATTCTACAACCATTAATAACAGGAAACCAGTCCTTAGTGAATGCGGTAACAGGTGGAAAACAATCACAATTAGCTGTATTTGATCCTAAAGATATTACGATTTTAAGAAAAACAATGAAAGAAAAAATTAAAGATACGGTAACACAAATTTCAACATTTATAAAATCACCTTTTATAACGTTTAAATCAATAAAACAATCTATAAAAGGTTTTACAAAAACTTTAAATAACAAAGATGGTTAATTCATTTCTTCGTTTTATATATCTTCAATTTCTACATCGTCTATATCTTCAAAAAAATCGCTAAAAAAGGAATCTAGACTCTCACCATTTATAACAGCCTTCATCATGCTTGCAAAACGAACATAACGTTCTGTTGCAATTTTTTCACGTAAACACACTAAATTATTAAAATCTTTTTCATCTGGATAATCACTTGCAACTTCCTCTGCTGAACTTGCATAATGTTCCACATCATATTCCAATCCTTTTAGATCCCAAACATAAGCTGGGATACCAAGTTTTAACAAAACATCTTTAAATTCTGGAGAATATCTTTTCATCTCGCCTTCAGCCGCAACTGCGACAAATTCAGTACGATTCGTATAAGCATATTTAATATCTTCTATTGGAATACCCGCTTTTAGTAATTCTTCTCTATATTTACATCTATCAAAATCTATTATTTTTTTGCCTTCAACTATTTTAGTAGCAAAAATATCCTTTAATAAAGCCTTACAATCATCCGGTTCAGGTCTTTTATCATTTATATGCATTAATTCATGTCTTAATACAGATTTCATATTTTTGTTACTAAAATCAAGATGTATAATATTTTCAAATAAATCTGCGCTTCCGAGAGTATTTTCCAAATATTTTTCTCTAATCGTATTTAAATTAATTATATCTGGAAGTTTTGCCTCACCATTACTTGCGCTTTTCCAACTTTCCAACTCTTTTTCAATTATTGCTAATACATCTAAATTATCACCCATTGCACTAGGGAAAATCATTACATTGTACTTAGAATAAATTTCATCCAACTTTCCAACTTCTTCATCCGATAATTGCATGTTTTTTATCATAATAGAATACAAATATTTTCTAAACTCAACATCCCTAACCGCCCAAAAAGCTTCAATTTTTTGTGCATTTTGAAATTCATTAGCTAACCAATAAGACTTATCTTGATTATAAATTGAGCCTTTAAGCTGATCAGTCAAATCAGGATATTTTTCTTTAAATTCTTTTAAAAACTCTTGTGTATCCGCTAACTCATAAGCCAACGAATTACCTTCTACAAGTGATAATTTTTTATATTGAACATATTTATTTGTAATAACATTATAAGCATCTATAACGTTAAGAATAGGTTCTAAATCACTAGTTAATATTTTTTTATATTCTCCACTATTATTGTTCCAGAGCTCTTCGATCCTATAATCATAACTGTCATTTACAACATTATTACAAACATCTTTCAACGCTTTATTAACGTAATTTTGAATTTTTTCATCCGAAATATCTGCTATTAAGCTATCAATCT
This sequence comes from Candidatus Gastranaerophilaceae bacterium, assembly GCA_045635965.1. Taxonomy (GTDB): domain Bacteria; phylum Cyanobacteriota; class Vampirovibrionia; order Gastranaerophilales; family Gastranaerophilaceae; genus RGIG2134. The sequence continues at coordinate 21,291 of JAZTWQ010000023.1, read as the reverse complement.
CGACTAAAAACATCAAATCAACATTTTGTAATACGCACTTGTTGTACAATTTAGCTATCAAATCTTTAATAGCAATATTAGTTACCTTATCATAAGCCTCTTCACATTCTTTTTCTTCAGCATACTCATAAAAAATTTTGTTATCCATATTAAAAATAGACTCATCATCACTATCATCAAAGAATGTAGACAATCCATATAACTGTCTAAGCTCATCTCGTTTTCTAGTTTCTTCAATACTTTTTTGAAGTTTTTCCCAAGCAGAAAGGTGTTCTTCTTCCTCCACTTGTGATGATAAAACATCTACATCTAATTTTTCATTATCATTTTCTTCTTGAGGTAAATTTTTTGCCTTGAAAGAAATAGCAGCAGAATTATTAGCCAAATAATCAAGCATATTTATAGATGCTACTTGAGGAAACTCGCTTATCCTACGTTCTAGAGCATTTTCATCTTGTTTTATTTTATTAGTTAAATTATTAGTATAAATTGCATAATTCTGTATTGAAATCATTCATCGGCTCCTAAATATTGTAATTACTTAAAAGTCGAAAATATTTTTTTTTGCTATTAATTTGTATTAAACTTCTTGTTTTTTAAACTGCATTTCATATAAAGCTTTATACTGTCCATTCTCAAGTTGCATTAACTCATCATGCGAACCTAATTCAACTAAATTTCCTTCATTAATTACTGCAATTCTATCTGCATTTTTGATTGTTGATAATCTATGAGCAATAATAAATACGGTTCTATCTTTCATTAAATTATCCATTGCTTTTTGAACAATAGCTTCAGATTCATTATCCAGTGCAGAGGTCGCCTCATCTAAAATAACAATAGGAGCATTTCTCAACATTGCACGCGCAATCGCAACACGCTGTCTTTGCCCACCAGAAAGAGTTAACCCCCTTTCTCCTAGCATTGTGTCCAAACCAGATGGTAGATTATGAATTAAATCAACCAAATGTGCTGCTTTGATTGCATTCATAAGTTCTTCAGTCGTTGCATCTGGATTTCCCATCATAATATTTTCTTTTATAGTTCCCGTGTACAAGAAATTATCTTGAAAAACCATAGATATATTTTTTCGCAAAGAATTTAAAGAAAACTGTTTAATATCAACACCATCAATTTTTATTGCCCCAGACTTTATATCATAAAATCGAGGAATTAAATTAACTAACGTTGATTTTCCACCGCCGGAATTACCAACAATAGCCAAGGTTTCATTTTTTTGTACCGACAAATTCAAATTATTTAAAACCGTTTTGCCTGAAACATATTCAAAAACGACATTTTCAAAATCAATACTATTATTTAAGCCATTGAATTCAACAGGGTTTTCACAATCCACAATGGCTGGTGTCAAATCAAATAGCTCAAAAACACGCCCCATAGCAACAAATATATTTTGAATACCTGTTAAAGTATTTCCTAAAGTTTTAACAGGCTTATACAACAACAACAAAGATGTTACAAAAGACGCAAAAGCACCAGCTGTCATTTGACCAGAATTTATCAAATAAGTTCCATACCCCAAAACAACTGCAATACCAACAGATGCAATCAAATACATCATTGGGCTCATCCAACCAGCTCGTTTATACAACGACATATTAATATTAAACGCTTTCCACGTTTGTTCTTGGAAATACTTATTTTGCCTGTCTTGCAAGCCATAAGCAATCATAATTTTATTTCCCGAATATGTTTCATTTATATTAGTAGTTATATTCCCGCCAATAACCATATTTTTATTAGATGCAACCTTAATTCTATTTCTAATCATAATAACAGGAATAAACGCGACACATAAAACCAAAACACCGATAAACGCTAATTTCCAAGAGCTATACAGCATAACCGCAATCAAGCCCAAAGCTCCGCACAAACTTGTTGTAATTGTTTTCAAATTTTCTACAATTCCCGCAGACGCAGTAGCCGGATCACTCATATATCTGGAAATTACGATACCTGATGAATTATCATCATAAAACTGTGGATGCATGTGAATTAATCTATCAAATAAATCAAACTTTACATCGTTAGTTATTCTTTGGCTAACCCAAGTTGAAAAATAACCATTTAAATACCTTAAAACACCTTGAATTAACGCAAACAAAATAACGCCGGCAGGTATTAAAAATGCCATTTGCATACTTGAAATAGAATAATCAATCCCATAAAGACTAAATTCTAAAGCTTTGCCGCCAACAACGTAGTCCATGTACGGTTTCAGCGCAAACGCAGTAACACCATCCAACAATCCTAAAGGAATTGCTATTAAAAAGCCTAATAAAATTCTAAACCAATAAGGTTTAATATACGGAGCAATTCTCGACAATAGCCAAGAATATCTGAATGAATTTTGTGCAGATGTAGCTGACAACTTATATTTAACAACATTTTTAAAATTTTTAATTTTTTCGTAAATATTTGTTCTCGCGGCAATACTCCACCAATAATTAGAATAACTATTTTCATAAGGAGTATACCCAGCAGAATTAGATGGACCTATATAAGAAATAATCAGCGGAGTTTTCACATGCAATAAATAATCTTTATACAAAAGTTTTGACTGCATAGAACAACTCAATGCCCTTGAGGCATAATCCTCATGGTAATTATATTTTATGCTTATTTTTTTACAATTATCTAATATAATATTAAATAATTCCAAATATGAGATTTTTTCCAACTCCAAGCTTGTAAACAAAGTTCCGTTTTCAATTTTTTCTATATAATTTTCTCGTCTCCACCAATTCAAGTTAATCAACATAACTAAATCACTAAAGAAAAATTCATTTGATAAAGGACGAGTGCTTAATTTAACACAATCAGGAACAAATTCACTTACGGCACACGAATATTTTTCAATATCCATATTATACAACTCTAAAATATCACCAGTCGCCAGAGAAATATCAGACAAAAACAACACTCTATCATCATCAATATGCCTAATTAACTCAAAACGATAAAAAGAGCTGGTATAAATTTCAGAACTATTTATTAAACTACTAACGTATTTATATTTAGAACTTTCAATATTTATTATTACAATATCTAAAATATTATCATTTTTTTTACAAGCGAGAATATTTTTCAAATAACCTTTATTAAAATTTTCATCAAGCAATAAATAAAGTTTAAACAGACAATTTGGATTATTAAAAATCAAACTTTCTAACGATACTTGAAAAGTATAATACTGTTCATTTAACAACGCATAAGCGATATTTACTACTTTTTTATCCATTAATTCCTCATTATTTTTGCAAACTGAAATACTCATCTCTTAATTTTAGCAGATAATCCATTGCTTCTTCGATTTCGCAACGGCATTGCTTTTCCGGATTTACATAATACGAATACATAATATACGCAATATAAAAAACTTCTTCCAATGTTCTTGTATTTGTACGGCGTTCACATTTTTGCCTGTCATGAGTCAATCCCCAACCCGCATAAAATGGCATACCAAATACGTGAACTTCTTTTCCGCACATCAACGCTTCAAACCCAAACTGTGTCGTGCAAACATAAACTTTGTCTACATATTTTATCAACGAAATCGGATTTATCGCCTCGGTTTGAGTGTAAACATTGTCATGCGCTACTAAATCCGAATAATAACCAGTTTTACGACAAGAACCTTTAGCTATCGTATCCGGATGTGTTTTTACAATGATATCCGCATCAGGATTTTCTCTAATCGCCGCATCTAACATTTCTTTAAATGTATTTTCCGACGCCAAGCCTCTTGAAATACTAAAATCGCCAAAAGACTGGTCAATTACCAACACTTTTTTAACCCCATCTCGTCCGATTTTAGGCTCAAATATAGGTTGATGATTATATTTTGTCAAATGAGTCTCTACAATTCTATCAATACAAGCTCTTGCACGTTGTTTGTGTTCATCTGATATAACTAAAAATTTATCGTTTAATAACTGTTCCATACGACTAGAACGAGTTGCATCAAAATAGTGAACGGAATCAGTTACGGTAAAGCTTATACCTGTTGTATACTTTTTATCCACCACAGTATTGCACCAAGTATCCGCACTACGCAAAAAACCGTCTTCAAATTTGTATAAAGGTATATTTTGATTCATCGCATAGATAATTGTATCAGCCTGTGGTGTCCACGCCGCACTCCCCCAAACAAAAGCACTCTTAGGCGTTTGCTTAATATTATAATAATCTTGCAAATAATCCATTTGCTCAAATAAATATTTCAAATTTTCATGCCCGCCGCCAGACATAACCGCGTAATTAGAAAAAGCATATTCAAAATCAGTATTAACATCGCTAGATTTTTTATACAACTGCTGAATAAGTTGCGTATTTTCATAAATAAGGTCTTGCTGTTTAGCTATTTGTCTTTTTAAATCCTCAAACTCTTCTATTACTTTTTTGTTTACTTGCCTTATTTTAAATTTAAGACCTAATATATAAACAATTTTATGTTTTTTGTCATTACTATTTGAAACAGAAAAAATTTGTTTTAATATTTGTTTTATTGGTTTCATTTTCATTTGTCTATACGCCTTCTCATAACTTTTTATAACTTCTATTGCGTCTGTATTTGGAAAATATTTTTTTGCATAAGCCTTAGCCAACTTTAACACAGCTTTCTTTTTATTTTCAGTGGAAAAAACAAAAGCAAAATCAAAAAAATTCTTATAAATCTGATAAAACATTTCATAATTTTTTTGAAAAATATCATTTTTTTCGAAAAATATTTGTAAATTTGATATTACTCTTAAATGGTCTATTGCATATTCAGAACCTTTAAAAGTATTTGCCATTATTGATTCGTTATGTCGTCTATAAAAATAAAAATATTTATTAAAAAATTTTATCTTTTTAGCAAAAGACATATATTTCCAATAAAAACAAGCGTCTTCATAACGTAACCCTTCTGGATATGTTATCTCGTATTTTTTTATAATATTCATCTTAAATATTTTATTACATGATGAAACATCTGTATTGAATAACACCTCTTTAGAAACATCGATAATGCCATTAAATTTTATTTTGTAATATTCGTTATCAGCTTGTCGTCTATCTGTACATCCAGCACCAAAGACCTTTACTCCAAAACAAACAACATCAACATCTTCTATATCTTGCAAGGCTTGTTCATAAGTTTCAGGGGCTAAAACATCATCACCATCAACAAATGCAACATATTCACCTTTTGCAACTTTTAATCCTGCATTTCTGGCAGACGACAACCCACCATTTTCTTTGTTTATGACAATTATACGACTATCGTTTTGAGTATATTGTTTGAGAATATCTAATGATGAATCTTTTGACCCGTCATTTACACAGATTATTTCCAAATCTTTATATGTTTGTGCAATTATGCTATCCAAACACTCAGCCAAATACTTTTCACAATTATATACAGGTACAATTACAGATATCATATACAACCCCTATTTCACTAATTCTTGTTGTAATTTTTCTGTTTTCATATTCTGCAAGGTTAATTGATGTTGTAATTTTATTACTTGGTTAGCAAGTAAGTTGATTTTTCGTTTTTTTCTTATTTTAAATCCTAAAATATAAATATATTTATAACCTGTGCTATTTTTAATACATAACAAACTTTTCAAAAAGCTCAATATAGAATGTTTTATACAAAAACTTTTCCATGGAGTCATTTTTAAATATTTAAAATATTCTTTTTCAAATGGTCTGCTTGAAAGTATATCCCAAGGTTTTATATGACCGATAAAATGAATAATTTTAGGATTTTTCTCTGCTTGTTCAAATTCAAAATTATCAAAATCCATATATTCCCCTGGATAAAAATACTGCAAATTCCAAGCCAAATCTAAATATTTTATTTTGCCTTCTAGTACTATATTAATAACATCTTGATCTTGCCATAAAATTACATCTTTTTTATCTTCTGTACATTTAATTAATTTTGCTTGAATATTATCTTCTCTCATTTTAGTCAAATTCATAACCAAAACACCTGCATTACAATAATAATTAAACATATTTAAAACTAATCGCAATTGATTTTCTCGTCCAATAATATCCTGAACAGCACCAATATAGTTATCTTCTAAATCAATATTATAAAGTTCTTCTATATCAGAATTAACAATCAAATCACAATCCAAATAAATTAACTTCGATAAAGATTGCAACATTGAAGGAATAACATATCTGTAATAAGTTGCTAGTGTAAAATGAGATTTTTCTTTAATAAAGAATTTTTCAAAAATACTTCTATCAATTGTTAAAAAATACAAATTAACATTATTTTTTAACATAGAAACCTTTTTTAACTTCTTTTTATTTTTCTTGGATAAAGAACCATCATTTAAAATATAAAAATCGATAGTTTTTTCTGTTTTCGTGTTTTTCAACACAGAGGCAATCGCCGCACCACAATGCATAGCATAATTATTATCAGTAGAAAAACAGATATTTATATTTTCATCATTTTGCACAACATCACAATCATAAATAACTGTTCTTTGCAATTCTTTTATTTTTAAATCAGTAGTTCTTTTTAAATGAGTTATATAAATTCCAAACAACCATTCTGAAATATAACCATAAATTCGAGCTTCTTGAAAATCATAATTTGAAATATCAGTTTGCTTTTCAACTTCAAAAAGTATATCAAACAACCACGAACAATAATCATTAAATATTTCTTTTTTCATCACAAAAATATTTGTATAATAACCATATTCACTATTGTTATAAGTTTCTATATCTTCAGCAAATTGAGGATATTTCTCTCTTAAGATATTCAATGCCGTATCATAATCATCAATATGTAACTTTGAATCTGAACTTTTATAATGGTCATAATTATTTTTTGAACCTGCATTTTTAACATCCCAAGGATTTACAGTCAAAATATCATATTGAGATACAACCTTTCTTAAATTTTCTTCATCTAGTCCATATTTTTCAATATAAAATTGATTTAACAAATTATCTTCTGACAACCCCCACTTATTTTCTGGGTAATTTTTATCAATCAAAAAATTTAAATGACGACGATAATGCATAAAACCGATATAATCACATTCACAATTCTTCCAAGCCCAATACTGAGCTGTTAATTCACAGTAATTTGAATTTTTAGAAGAAATATTGTCCCCAGTATTATCACCTATCATATTATCCATCATCCATTTTAAATTTGGATTATTATTTGCCAATTCTCTCCCAACATGAATTGGTGTAAAAATCTCATTTTTCAACAATGTTGTTGGCTTATGATATGATAAAAAAAGTTTAATATTTGAATTATTTTGCATTATTTTTTCCCCCTAGTAAACTTAAATGATATGGATTAATTTCGTTCCATTCCACATTGTTTTTTATAATTTTTGCTGGATTTCCAGCTAAAACAATATTACTTTCGTTAAAAGCTTTTGTAATCAAAGACCCAGCCCCTACTACAACATCATCTTTAATTTTTGCGTTTTTAGTAAACCTTACATCCTCTGATACCCAATTATGATTTCCAATTTCTATATGCCCACAATGGTTCAAAACAGAATTACTCTGTCTATCAATTATGCTATGTCCATCGCTAGCCCAAATATTTATCATCGCAGACATTAAATTATCATTTCCAATTTTTATAGAAGATGTCTCATCACAAACCATTGAAACTGAATGCAATGTATTATTATCTCCAATTTCAATCTTTTGTCCATCACCACGCGACATTCTAATTTTTACGCCCAATAAATTGTTTTTACCAATTTTTATCAAACAATTATCATTTTCTATTAAAATAGCAGAATGCTTAAATACAGTAGTTGAAGCTATTATTATTTTATTGTTACGACCATTAATATTGATATCTAAATTTTTTATTTTTTTACAAGGTATCAATTTCCCATTTGTAGATAAAAAAATATTGTTATGTTTTTTATGTGTCAATTTTATGCCACAAAAACATATTTGAAAATAATCTTCATTACTTTTAATAGAAAACAATTGAACAAAAATATTTTTAATTTTATCAAAAAATAACATATTCTAATCCATTTAAAAATCAGATTACTAATTGTAATCCAACTTTTCTACCACAATATCTCCCCCCACTTTACCACAAACAACACTCTCAGGCATGAAATATTAGCAAAAATTAACATAAATTGCATATAAAAGCATAAAAAAAGCTGCCCTTTTTGAGCAACTCTTTTGATATATAAATAAGAAACTATTTTACAATAACTTTGTGATAAATTTTCTTACCCTTTTTAATTTTTACACCGTTTTTTAACGTGGTTTTACTCAATTTATAATCAAGTGCTGTGATTTTTTCTTCTTCAACAGAAACCCCGCCTTGTTGGATTAATTTTTTAGCCTCTCCTCTGCTTGCGCAAAGTTTACATTCAACCAAAACATCAATAATTGAAATATCTTCACCCTCAAATATTAATTCTGTTGTTGGCATATTAGAATCATCTCCACCACCTGCAAACAAAGCTTTTGCCGCTTGTTGTGCAATATCTGCCTCATCTTTTCCATGTACAAGTGAGGTCAACTCATAAGCCAAAATTTCTTTAGCCTTATTCAATTCAGCGCCTTGCCACGTTGCCATTTTTTCAATTTCATCCAACGGCAAGAATGTCAACATTCTAATACATTTTAACACGTCTGCATCTTCAACATTGCGCCAATATTGATAAAAATCATAAACAGAAGTTTTGTTTTTATCCAACCAAACTGCGCCAGATGCAGTTTTGCCCATTTTTTTACCTTGTGAATTCATCAACAAAGTAATCGTCATAGAATGAGCATCTTTGCCAGACTTTCTTCTAATTAAATCAGAACCAGCAAGCATATTTGACCATTGATCATCGCCACCAAATTGCAAATTACAATTATAATGCTCATTCAAATAATAAAAGTCATACGCCTGCATAATCATGTAATTGAACTCTAAAAAGCTCAAACCTTTTTCCATTCTTTGTTTATAGCATTCAGCGCGTAGCATATTATTTACTGAAAAACACGCGCCAACTTCTCTTAAAAGTTCAATATAATTAAGTTTCAAAAGCCAATCAGCGTTATTAACCATAATAGCTTTATCTTCACCAAATTCAATAAATCTTTCCATTTGTTTTTTGAAACATTCACAGTTGTGGTTAATCATCTCTGAAGTCATCATAGAGCGCATATCAGAACGACCTGATGGGTCTCCGACATGACCAGTTCCACCGCCAATTAAAACAATAGGTTTGTTTCCTGCCATTTGAAGTCTTTTCATCAAACAAAGCGCCATAAAATGACCAACATGCAAAGAATCCGCTGTCGGATCAAAGCCAATATAAAACTTAGCTTTCCCAGAATTTATAAGAGTTTTAACCTCTTCTTCGTTAGTGATTTGCGCAATCAACTGTCTTTGTTGTAATTCTTCAAATATACCCATCTTTTTGTCCTTTAAATATTATTATTTTATATTGTTAGTTGTAATCCAACCCGCTTTTTTACTTTGCGGTGAAAAAATTGTATACTACAAAACTATATTAATACAAATAAAAAAGAACTCAAATAATGGATATTGTCTTTTAATTGATATCTTTAATAAACTAAATAAATAGCTAAATTGTATTTTAACAATCATTTATTAAAAAAGAGGATTATTTTGACAAATGCATAAATACAAGTTAATATAAAAGCAGGGATTATTATATAAAGCAAGTGGGGCAAAATTGAAGACTAACTATTATTTAAAAATTTGTATATATTTGATTTTTTCGGCATTTATACTAGCGTTTTCTCAACCTGCAGAGGCTAAAACTTATCACATGGTTGCATATACTATGGATAAAATTTCAACAACGAAACAAGTTCCAAAACTTTTAACGTTAAAAGTTCCTGCTCAAGAAATTGGCGGCGGAAGTATACAATTAGAAAAAGAAATTCTAATCAGAGTTAAAGTTTTGGAAGTGAACGAAGCGAAACGTGGCAAAAGAGATGGTTACGTCACAACAAAACTTCTGGCATACACTGTTCCGTCCCTAGATAATGAGACAGTTGATTTAAGCGAAAGAAATATTGAATTTAAAATAAAAAGGTACTCGGAAAAAGATTTTAAAGGTCTGGCTAAAAATGCTGCTACTGCTGTTGTTGGGCAAGTTGCCGGTATACCTTTTCTTAGTCAGGGCGTAGCTGCGGTTAAAGGCGCTGTAAAACCTATGGAAGGTAAATCGCGTATAAAATCCGCGGGTATAAGTGTTTATGAAAGCACTCCGTTTTCTTATTTTAATAAAGGGGAAAACCTTGATTTATCGATTGGTGATAAGTTAACCTTAAGCTTTAAAATTCCTGAAGCTGAAGATGCTGTAAATTATGAATATGAAGTTCAAGAATAGAAATTTATGGATAAGTCGACAGAAAATTTTGATAAATTAAAACTTGATTTTATAGCGACAGTTAGTCATGAGTTAAGGACTCCACTTACGAGTATTCGTGGTTTTACCGAGACTCTTATTTCTTCACGAGATAAATTAAGTGACGAGCAACAATTGAAATTTTTAAACATAATAAAGGACCAATCCAATCGTTTAATAAACTTGGTTGAAAATCTTTTGTGTGCATCTGCACAAGCTTCTTCGGAGGAAATATTTGTTATGAAACCAACAGATATTCTTTCAAGTGTAGAAAACATAACATCAATTGTAAAGCAAAAATATCCAAGGAAAGATTTTGTAATAAATTTAGATAAAACTTTACCTCAAATATTGGTTGATAGCGAAAAATTTCAACAAGTTTTACTTAACCTAATTGAAAATGCTTGTAAGTATTCGTTTGAAAACTCTAATGTTGAAATAAATGCAACGGTTCTTGATAATAATTTTGTAAAACTAAATATTGAAAATGATAGTGAAACAATTTCTATGAAAGACCAAGTAAAAATATTTGAAAAGTTTGCAAGGTTAGACACCCCAATGACCAGATTGACGCAAGGCAGTGGAATGGGGCTGTATTTAGCAAAAAAAATAACTGAAAAAATGAACGGAAAAATTGTAATACAAAGCGAAAATCAGCATACGATTTTTTCTGTAATTTTCCCAATTTCTACGCCGGAAAATATAATTAAAACTAAAATATCTAGCAATAATAAAGACATAGATGGAGGCAATAATGATTAAAACATCTATGCTTATTATTGATAAAAGAATTGAACTAGGTACAAAATACAAAAAAGCTTGTGCCAGACTTGTATCTAAAGTTTTTCTTGAAACTTCTATTCAAAATGCATTTACAACAATAATAAAATATGAACCGGATTTGATTTTAATTTCTGATAGTTTCGAGAAAGATTTTCCTGATATAACGGAAAAAATAAGAAGTTTAACTTATAACTATAGACCAACAATTGTGTATATTTCAAAATCATCATTGATTGATGATAAATTAACCGCCCTGAATAGTGGTGCGGATGATTATTTGTCAGAACCAATTACAACAGAAGAACTTAAAGCTCGAATTAATGCTCATTTTAGAAGAATTATAGAAACGCAAACATCTACTCTGACAAATTTTTATGGAAATAAATTATCAATGATTGTCTTAAAACGAGTTTTAAGTGAAGGTACAAAACATGCCGCAATGCTTATTACTCTTGACAATTTTAAGCCATATTTGGAAATATATGGAACTATAGCTGCAGAAAAGCTCATACAAACTTACGGAGCAATAATTAACTCTGCATTATCAGATGAAGATTTTTTAGGTGAAATTTCTAACGGAGAATTTTTAGTCATAACTACACCTGAAAAAGCAGAAAAAATAGCTGCTTATTTGGTTTTTGCTTTTGATACGGTTGTGGAAAAATTTTATTCAGAAAAAGATGCTCAAAATAACTACTTATTATGCAAAAATGATGAAACTGCAGAGGAAAAAACAGCCCTAGTAAAAACAAGAATATCAATTGTTTTGGACACGCACAAATACAAAAATGTCAAAGCACTGATTAATACTCTTTTAATGACGTTAAAATTAACACAGACTAACAAAAATTCTTCTTATGCGGTAGATAGACTTAAGTTTCCGACAAATGAGTGTATAAATAAGCAACTTTTTAACAATACAGTTGCGATTATAGAACCAGATGAAGCTTTAAGATTTTTACTTGATACAACTGCTCAAATCCAAGGCTATGCGCCTATAATTTTAGATTATGATAACAATTCAATTAATGAAATTATTGAGAGCAATCCAACTGTTATAATAATGGATGTTGGTGAACTTGAAAAAAAACAAGGAATTGATTTTTGTAAAAAAATTAAAGCATTTAAAAACTTAAAAAACACAAAAATTATATTAACGTCAAATTCTCATAATAAAGAAGAAATTTTAAATGCTGGGGCAGATATATATCTCCCAAAACCGTACGATTTAATAACATTATACAATTGGGTTGATAGATTTGTAAAAGATTATAATTATTAACAACGAGGATGAAATATGACACTAATTCAGATACAACAAGAACTTGTTCGTTCAAAATTTAGAGAAATACCTGATTTCCCCAAAAAGGGAATTATTTTTAAAGATATAACAACTGTGATAAAAGACAAGGAAGCTTTTAATGCTGTAATTTCATATTTTGAGACATTATATAAAACTCAGAATATTGATTATATTGTGGGGTTAGAATCCAGAGGTTTTATTTTCGGCGCTGCTCTGGCAGATAGGCTTGGATGTGGCTTTGTAGTTATCAGAAAACCTGGAAAACTTCCTGCTGAAACTATTTCTCAATCTTATGAGCTTGAATATGGCACAGATACTTTAGAAATACATGTTGATGCTATTGAAAAAGGAAAAAATGTTGTAATAATTGATGATTTACTGGCAACCGGAGGCACAGCAAGTGCAGCATGTTCTCTAGTCAAAAAATTAGGTGCAAATATTGTTGCTGTTGCCTTTTTGCTTGAATTGTCATTCTTAAATGGTAGAGACAAAATTTCCGGTGATATCAAAGTTGATTCAATGATTATAGATTAAAACTTGCCTGAAATTTAGCTTGATAGTATAATTTCATTACGGAGGAGAATTAAATGACAACAACAATAGCCATTACAGGGAAGAGCGGTTCAGGTAAAACCACACTCACAAAAGGTTTTCTTCATCTACTTAAAGAATACTATCCTGATAAAACTATCTTGTTATTTGATAATGATTTGTCCAGCGAGCTAGGTCACAGTTTCGGTTTAGATGTAAGAAATACCATCTATGGTATCAGAAGCGGGAAACACGAATACAAGACGGGGATTCCTTCTAAAATGACTAAACAGGAGTATGTTGAGTGGGCGCTAGAAGATATTGTTGTTGAAGTTGAAGAAAATGTCGATTTGATTGTTTCTTGGCTTGCTGCCTCAAAGGATTGCAGATGCCCAATAACTCAACAAATTAACGATGCAGTATTAAAGCTTATTAGTCGTTACGATTTTGTAATTTTTGATTGCGAGTTTGATTTAAAATATTTAAACCAACTTGTCGATATAGACATTGATTTAACAATAATTACTGCGCATGCGACAGAAGAATCTGTTCATCTTGCAAAACGAATTGAGGAATTTAACGCAAAATATGCCGCTGGTGGTCAAATGGGTGTTGTTCTTAATATGGTGAAGGGAAACGATACAGCCAAAGTATACGACTTGTTACAAAAATTTAATTTGGAAACATTAGGTGTTATTCCTTATGATGAAACACTGCAAGAAACTCCGGTAATGAGAAATTCTGATAAAGTGACGGATGCAATAAAACATTTTTATTTTAGACTTAACTTACCTCAATTAAGGCAATAAAATTGGAGAAAATATAGATTATGACAATATTATTGGATGGAAAAGCAATAGCAACAAAAATTCTTTTAAATTTGGCAGAAAAAATTAACCTGTTAGAAGTGAAACCTAAATTAGCGGTTATAATTGTAGGTGAAAATCCTGCAAGCCAAATATATGTCAAGTTAAAACAAAAAAGAGCAGAAGCTGTGGGTATTGACTCTTTGGTAATACCGTTGCCGGAAGATATTTCTCAAGATGCATTACTTGAGCATATTGATATTTTAAACGAAGACAGCTCTATTACCGCAATTTTAGTGCAATTGCCATTACCTGAGCATATAGATGTAAATAGAGTTTTACAAAGAATTTCTCCAAATAAGGATGTTGATGGATTTCATCCAATAAATGCTGGGCTAATTGCGACTGGCTCAACACCAAGTGCTTATCCTTGTACACCACTGGGTATAATTACATTATTAAACGAATACAGAATTAATATTGCAGGAAAACATGTTGTGATAGTTGGGCGTTCAAATGTTGTAGGAAAACCTCTTTCTTATATGATGCTTGAAAAAAATGCGACAGTAACAATTTGTCATAGCAAAACACAGTCTTTGGCTAATTATACAAAAAATGCAGATATTTTAATTTCAGCCGCAGGGCAAAAACATATAATAACTCAAGATATGATAAAACCTAATGCGATTGTAATTGATGTAGGAATCTCTCGAGATGAAAATGGAAAATTGTGCGGGGATGTCGATTTTGAGGCGGTATCTCAAATAGCTGGCGCAATTACTCCAAACCCAGGCGGCGTTGGACCAATGACAATCGCCATGCTGCTTGCGAACACATATAGGCTATATATGCTAAAAAATTAGATTTTATTAAGTATACTTTAATATATAAAAATACAAATCTTATTATTCGTATGTTAATACTGCAAATTCTGCATTTTGGTTAAGTCTTTACGCTTTACGCCACCTTTTTGGCTATATAATTTTTCAAAGTTAGTTTGTACTTCACGATAAGAATTAACAGTTGCCTCAATTGATGCATTTGTCATCTTAAAAAATAGAGGGACTCCAATTGCTATTGTAATAATAACAACAAATGAATGTTTAATTAATTTCTTAATTCTTTCTTCTTCAGGAACTTTTTTCTCTCTTTCAATATGCTCAAATATCAAAGCATTAACCAATTCTGAACGTTCTTCAGGATCAATTTTTTCAAAAAATGGTACAATATCTGAATTAATTGACACAACATATTTCTTTTCTACAGGCGAGATATCATAATATTCATTTTCTAAAGATGTACCAAACTCCCCATCTGAATTGTCTTCAAATGTTTCAACAGATTCAGTATCTTCAAAACTTTCATCCGGAACTTTTTCTTCATCTTCCATTTGCTGCATTATTAACTTTTGCAACTCATCAATTGATGGGGCTTTCCCGTTGCTAGAAAAATTATCTTCATTGTTTGTAATATTATCTGCCAAAATTATTTCCTCATAACTAGCTTCATGCTAAACTTATTTTATTATAAGAGACATTTATAATATTTTAATCAAGCAAATAATGGAGAAATAGTTTTGTTTAGTTTAGATAGAGATTATATTTTAGAGAATATTGAAAAAATTAAAGAACAAAAAGTTTTAATTGTTGGCGATTTAGCAATAGATGAAATGATTTATGGAGATACCGAAAGAATTTCAAGGGAAGCTCCTGTCTTAATTTTATTGCATAATAATACAAAAATAATCCTTGGTGGTGGTTCAAACGCTGCACATAACATATCATCACTAAATAATGGAAAAGCCGGTGTAATAGGCGTTATCGGAGATGACTACCATGCGCCGATATTAATAAATGCCTTTAAACAAGCTAATATTAATACTGAAGGTTTAGTTACTGACAAAAACAGACATACAACGGTTAAAACTAGAATTTCAGGAACATGTTCACAATCAATAACACAACAAATTGTTCGCATAGATAGACAAACAACATCTCCTCTGTGCGCAGAAACAGAAACTAAAGTTATTAAAAAACTTGAAAAATTGGTACCTAATTACGACGCAATTATTCTTTCTGATTATCATTTAGGTACATTAACACAACCAATTATCGATAAGGCTATTGAACTGGCACATAAATATAATAAAGTTATAACTGTTGATGCTCAGAAAAATCTCAATAAATATCAGGGGGTTACGGCTCTTACCCCGAACCAACCCGATACAGAAAAGTTTGTAGGTTATTTTATAAAAGATGAAGAAACCTTGATTAAAGCGGGTAAAGATATTATAAGTGATACAAACGCTCAAATGGTTCTTGTTACAAGGGGCGATAAGGGAATGGTTTTATTTGAGAAAAATGAAATTGTTTCAAGAATCCCTGTTTTTAACAAAAAAGACGTATTTGATGTAACCGGTGCCGGAGATACGGTTATTGCTGCATTCACATTAGCACTTGCCGCCGGATTTGAGCCAAAATATGCCGCTGTTATCGGAAACATAGCAGCAAGTATTGTTATTCGTCATTTTGGTTGTGCTACGACTACAGTAGAAGAAATTGTAGAAAATTTAAAAATAATGGATATGAAAAAGTTTATCATTGGAGGTTAGGATGAAAATAGAACTTAAAAAGTTTGATTACATTATATTAGCGACAATTATTGTCGTATGCATGCTGTTTGCCGGTATATTCCTAACAAAAACCAAAATATCAAAAACTCCGGTTACTTCCGAAGATACTGTTATTTTCCAAGTGTTTTTCAGAGGCATTACTGTTACAACCCCAGAGCCTACTTTTAAACCAATGGATGAAAGTTTTATAACTATTAGAAATGTACCACACAAAAAAGTTACAATTTTAGATTCTATACAACACCCTAGACAAACAACAATATTAGACGCAAAAGGAAGACCAGTTGCAATTGATGATGTGGCAACTCCATTTTTGAATGATTGTTTAGTTACTTTATATGATGAAGCTAAAATTACAGATGATGGTGTTGTTATGGGGGGGAACAAGCTTAAAATTGGCTTGCCTATAACTTTAGAAGGTAAAAAATATAGATTTTCTGGTATTGTTTCAAACGTAGAAATTTTATCAAAAGAAGATGCTGTAAAATTAAAAGAAATGGTTGAAAAAGAAAAAGAAAGATTGGCTAATCCTCAACCTATATCTCCGTTGGAGTTAATGGGACCTGAATTTGATATCAGAAAATAAGGACTTTATAGGATAAATAAATGAAGAGTTTAATTTTAGATAAAATTAATCAGTTTTTGGCTAGAATACAGGATTTTACAGCACCACTAAGAGATAACAGCTCCATCGTAAAAAACATAGAAGATTTAGAATTTATACTTATATCTATTCTGCTGATTATATCAACATTTGCTCAATCAAACGCGTTGGGTGCAGTTGCCATAGCTGTCATATTTATTTCGCTTGCAAAACATCTTCTAATAAAAGGTGAAAAGCTTATACTCACAAACGCAGATGGAGCTCTGCTTGTGTTTTTGTTACTCTTGATTTTTTGTACATTTAACTCAACACTTCCGTCACAAAGCTTTACAGGATTTGTAAAATATCTTATTTATATAGGTTATTATTTTGCCATTATTCCAATGTTTAGAAAAAGAAGAAAAAAAGTTTTATGGATTATACTTTTAATTGCAGGACTTTGTTCAATTGAATCATTTTATGCTCTATTGCAATCGAATAACGTTATGGCTGGTGCTACTTGGCAGGATACCAGTTATGTAAATCCCGAACATGTGATTTCACGGGTTTTTGGAACACTCAAACCTTACAATCCAAACTTATTGGCAGGATATTTAATTGCAGGTTTACCGGCTGTTATTGGGGTAACTTTATTAACAATAGAAAAAAGACACAGAAAATCACTTTTTATTGCAATTATAGCATTAATAGTGTCTTTGATGGCAATCTTTCAGACAGGGTGCAGAGGCGCATATTTAGCCCTTTTGGGGATTTTTGTATCATACCTGTTTATCTCGTATAGAATTGTGTTTTATGACTTTGCTGCATTTGCGCACTTGAAAAAATTATGGATAAACCTTACATCGTTTGCTATTTTATCAAGTATTATAGCCCTTGCGAGTATGCCTAAAATTTATCATCGATTAATATCTATATTTTTATTTAGGGGCGATTCTTCCACCTCTTTTAGAATGAATGTTTATGAAGCATCAATAAGAATGTTTTTTGATAATCCATTATTTGGAATAGGACTAGGAAATCAAACATTTAGAGAAGTGTACGGATATTACATGAAAACAGGATTTGACGCGTTAGGTGCTTATAGTGTACCGATTGAAATAGCAGTAGAAACTGGTATATTTGGGTTTTTAGCATTTTTTGCGTTTATTGTTTTAATGTTAATAAACGGCGCAAAATATATTTGCCAAGATCAATCAATTAGAGGCAAAATATACGTAGCTATCTGTATTTCAAGTATTGCGGGACTTATGGCGCATGGTTTGTTTGACACTATATTTTTCCGCCCACAAGTACAATTTATATTCTGGACAACGATGGCTTTATTGAATGGCACATTGTCGCGAAAAGAAATAATAGACTATGAGAAAGATAAATTACAACTTGTTTAATTGTCTAATCGTTTTTTAAATTTCTCTGCGACCTTCAAGTGCACGAATAAGAGTTATTTCATCGGCATATTCCAGGTCTGCCCCAATAGGCAAGCCGAAGGCTATTCTTGTAACCTTTATACCAAAAGTAGACAATAATTTGTTAATATAAAGGCTTGTTGTCTCACCTTCAATTGACGGCGCTAGCGCCAAAATAACTTCTTTAACATTTTCGTTAGCTGCGCGGGTTAACAGTTCCTTAATTCTTATATCCTCAGCCCCAATTCCATCCATAGGCGAAATCAACCCTTGTAAGACGTGATAGACACCGTTGTACTCGTTTGTTTTTTCAATGGCAATCAAATCTTTTGTCTCCGCAACAACACAAATAACGCTTTTATCACGACGAGCAGACGAACAAATCTCGCAGGGGCTATGTTCTGACATATTAAAACACTCCTCGCAATATTTTATAGTCCGTTTTGCTTCGGCAATCGCGTTGCAAAACTTATCAACCTCACTTTGTGGCATTTTTAAAATATGCAAAGCAAGTCTTTGTGCTGATTTTGGACCTATACCGGGAAGTTTTTGGAACCCTTCAATTAAAGCAGCTAAAGGCTTTGTGTACATTACATCAAACCAGGGATTTTAATTCCGTTAGTGATTTTCAATGTCTTAGCTTCTCTTTGAGCCAAAGCATCGTCAACCGCTTTGTTTATAACTGTAGAAATCAAATCTTCTAAAGTTTCAACAGTGTCATCATCAACTTCAGATGGATTTTCAGGATTAATTACTTCTTTAGTTAGTTTGATAGATTTAAACAAACCATTACCATCAACAATGGCTTTAATACCTGAAGATTCAGCAGAAATTTCAGTTTGAGCCAACTCGTTGTGCACATCTTGCAAACGTTTTTGCATTTGTTGAGCTTGTTTCATCATATTAGCAAAGTTCATCATAATTATAATCCTCCTCAAAAAACTTTCTATAAAACAATTATAAGATTAAAAAACTGAACATGCAAGAAACAATACTTTCAATCAAAAAATAGTCAATTTTTAAATATTAAATTTTGTAAAAGTACAAATTAAAAACTTTCTTTTTATTTATATTTAATATATCATCACAAAAAGTGTTTATTTAAGGAGGGCAAAATGAAAATTAATAGTATTCCAAAGTATTCAACCAATAATATAAGTACAGAGCATAACAATAAAAGAAAACATCAATCTTTTCAGGCTCATAGTAGATTACTAGCAGAAATATTAAATGCAAATAATTTACCAGGCATTTTAAAAGAAAGAGAATTAACAAGATTAGGAGAATTATATCATAAAACATTCCCTACAAATTCAATCTACGAACATAATTTTTTACTAAGCTATTATCGCCGTTCCGATAGCCAAAAAGGTGAAGATATAATAAGAGCAGCTATAGAAAAAGTAAAGTTATACAGAAAAGCAGTAGTTGATAGAGCTGCGGCAATAACTCACAAGATGAATTTAGATGCACAAAATTTAATTGATCGTAAAAATATTATATCAAATCTTTTTACCAGTATGATAAAGGTTGAAACAGAAACTTCTAAAACTAGAGCAGGTGTTATTCCTAATGGTATTTTAATACATGGTAATGATGAAAAAAGCAATTTAGAACTATTGGAACATGCTAAAAAAGCAAATGTTAATTTTAAAGAAATAACTTTTGATAGAAATGCCCCTTTGAGTAGTATGTATGAATTATTTGAAGAAGCAGAAAAAACAAAACTCAACTATAATTTACTTAATAGAAGAACATTGGTTTATTATAAAAATATAGATGAGCTTTTTGCCAGTGAAAGAACAAGAGAAAATAAAGATTTAATGAATGTATTAAAGCAATTTACAGAACAATGTTCAGATAATAATTATACAACGGTAATTACAACAACGACTAAAAAAATAGAAGACCTAGACGCCCCATCAATAGGAGCTCATAGGTTCGAGTTAAAAGTAGGATATGATAAACTAACATCAGCTGCGGACGAAGTGCAACTTAAAGCAGATAAGGCAGAAATAAAAAGATTAGATGATATGGCGGCTGAAGGAACTAGTTCTGAAAAATGGGAAGAAGAACGATTTGATAATTGGCTTAAATCCCAAGAACGAGATTATTTTTAATAATGATTGATAATTTATTATTTACAACTTCATATAAAAACAATTTTCAATATGTTAATCAACAAAAAGGAAATAAATTGGTTAATGTAAAGGATTTGGAATCTCGTGATTTTGTTTCATTTTCTGGACAAAAAACAAATAATGAAAAAAGTAAAAAGGAATTATACACAAAGTCCGTATTAATTGCGTCTGCAGTAATAGGCATATCTATAGTTGGATATAAATTATTAAAAGGAAAGTTTAAACCAAAATCACCAGAAGAACAAATAGAGTCGATTATTCAAGGAATTAATAATAATTTTAGAAACTCATCTAATCCTTATTTGGCGAAGGGATTTTCTGCTTGTATTCAAGATATTAAACCCCTTTTCAAGTCAATAGAATTATCCGAACAAAAAAAACTAGTTAATTTTACTGCAAACATAGGACTTGAACATGTTTCAAAAAATTCTGATAATCTAGATATTGAAAAATTAATTATTCTAAAAAATTCAAATAATAATGTTGGAAAATTTACTAATTTATTGGCAAGTTTTGTATCTGGAAAAACAGTAAAATTAAAATATAATAGTAAATTTAAGGATGATTTTTTTGAAAATATTTTAAAATTATCTAATTATACAGAACAACAAAAAATTGAAAACAGAGTATTCTTATATGTAGAAAATGAAGAAGATTTTGTTAATGACCTATCTCA
>JAZTWQ010000022.1:0-61380 GCA_045635965.1 Candidatus Gastranaerophilaceae bacterium | reverse complement strand
AATATAAAACTGTAAGGTGTGTCGTTTTGAATCACCACAAGATTTAAAAAAGCGGGGAGTTAAAACAACGTACACTGCAATTTTTTACAGATAATTATAATTCATAATAATAAATCCATGGACGAAATGCTTAGAGTTATGTTATTATTGAATTGCTAAGAGTGGTAAAATAATATAAAAAAGGAAGTTATATGAAAGTATTGGTAACTGGTGCAAATGGTATGTTGGGACAGGATTTATGCCCAATTTTAGAGGATATAGGTTGTTTTGTTTATGAGTTTGACATCGATACTTTAGATGTAACAGATGAAGAACAAATTTCTGTTGCAATTGCAACAATAAAACCTGATGTAGTTATCCATGCAGCAGCTTATACAAATGTTGATAAAGCCGAGGAAGAAAGAGATTTAGCGCTTAAGGTGAATGAGCAAGGGACTGCGAATGTTGCAAGGGCTTGTGCTAAAAATGATTGTGTTTTGGTTTATATTTCAACAGATTATGTATTTGATGGGGAAAAAAATACACCGTATGTGCCTTCAGATAGTGTAAATCCTATCAATTATTATGGTTTAACTAAATTAAAAGGTGAAGAGGCTGTAAAAAAATATTGTGAAAAATATTATATCGTTCGTACAAGTTGGTTATATGGACATCATGGTAAAAATTTTGTTGAAACAATGATTTCTTTAGCTGAAGATAAGGAATTAAAGGTTGTTAATGATCAAATTGGTTGTCCTACTTGGACGGTTGAATTAGCTAATGGAATAATTAAATTAATCGGTTCTCAAAAAGAATATGGAATTTTCCATATTTGTGGAAGTGGACAAACATCATGGTATGGCTTTGCTAAAGAAATTTTTGAGCAAATTGGAGCAAAAGCGAATTTGATTGAGTGTACGACAGATGAATTTAAGAGACCTGCGAATCGACCAAAATATAGCGTAATGAATAATGAAAAATATTGTAGAGACTGGAAAGTTGCACTAAGAGATTATTTAGCGTTAAGATGTGATTAATTGAATAAATAAGGAATTAAAATAAAATGAGTGAATTTTCATCATTAGCACAATTTGTAAGTGAAGCAAGAGAAAAAGTTGGACTTTCTCAAAGTGGTTTGTCTAAAAAATGTAATATTCCAATGAAAGTTATTGAAGATATTGAAAGTGGAAATGAGTTGTTTTTAGCAACTTCAGTGAGACAAAAACTTGCTAAAGGGTTGAAAGTTGAGCCTTCTGAAATAAAAAAATATGAAAAAACTTTTGATGTTTCGCTTGTCTCCGATGCTAGATATGTTGATGATTTAAAAATTAAAATTCTAGCAGGAGATGATGATTGCGAGTGTCCTGTTTGTGGTTCAAAGCTAGAAACCAGAATAGCTCAAATGTATGATTTGGAGGATGTTTTACAGCTTCATCCTAAAGCTCATTGTACAAAATGCGCGTTTCAGATTAGGTAAAATATACGCTTTTTGAATGGTGAAAAATTGAGAAAAATTTTATAAGATTTGTTTTATTGATAATAAATAATGGAGGAATTAAAATGCTGAAAAAGCTTATGGTTGTAGGGGGGGGGGCACTTAGTAGTCGTTTAAATGCTCCAAAAACATTAAAAAATAATAGATTTTGTTTTAAAATTAAGCTGAAAGCTTTTTCTGTTGCAGAGGTGGCTATTGCTTTGTTAATTGGCAGTATTATGCTGGGAATGGCAGCTCCAATGATAACCAAGCAGATGAAAAATGAAAATATAGAATCTGTGCAAATTGAAATATTAAAGAAGACGATAATTCCAAGTGGCGCAATAATGTTTTTTGATAGAGCCGATTGTCCTGATGGTTGGGATCCCTTGAATAGCAAGTATAACGGAAGATATTTTAAGGTTGCGGGAAATTATACAATCTGCGATAAAGACGGTGAAAATAGTGATGGTACTTGTGTTGGTAGTGCTGCTGTAACTGTTACTGATAATAATAGAGGTGTTTTTTCCGGTGATGCGATAAGGAATATAGAAGGTCATTTTTCGTCTTATGAAATGGGTAGATACGGAGTCTCGACCTATACTTCTGGTCCATTTACTGTTACAAATGGGACAGCGCACGGTGCTTCAGAGCATAGTGGTACGAATCCTGTATTTTGGTTTGATGCCAGTCGTGTAGTGCCAACCGCGGATGAAAACAGACCTCGTTCTGTTTCAATGTTAGCTTGTGTAAAAAAATAGTTGATGTTTCTATTATTGCCTGTTTGATTTCTTCAATTTTTTCTATACTTCATAGATTTTATGGTTTAACCCCAAATTTATATTATAGTGTGTAATCTTACAATCATTTACATACATGATGAAAAAGCCAGTTAATATTTGTATAATTTATCTAGCTTGTTAATAGATAAATGAGGTGTTAGAAATGGCGGAAAAGCGCATGGTTGTAGGGGGGGGGGGCAATTGGTAGCCCGATAAATTTCCCAAAAACATTAAAAAATAATAGATTTAGTTTTAAAATTAAGCGAAAAGCATTTTCTGTTGCAGAAGCGATGATTGTATTGTTGATTGGGACTCTTGTCCTTGGCTTTTCCGCTCCAATGATTTCAAAGCAATTAAAACACAATGATTTTACAAGTATTCAAACACAAATTTTGAACAAAAAAATTGAGAATGTAAAAGATAAAAGTGATGCAAACGCTGGGAAAATATCTCAAATTATAGGAACAAAAACACCTAGCGATTACGCAACTTATATTAAAGGGTTGGAAACAGATATTAATAATTTACTAAACAATCAGAATATAAAAGATGTTATGGCAGGTGTCAAAAACACGGATTACGACGATGATATAGAAAATTTACAGGCTCAGATAGATACTAAGGTGAGTACCGAATCTTTAACAGATAAAATAGCTGCAGAAATCAGTAAATTAGAAGAGAAATTAAAGAGTAAATTTGTTCCTTCAGGTGCTGTTATGTTTTTTAATTTAGAGTCTTGCCCCGTTGATTGGTATGCATTAAATTCGGGAGGGGCGTTTATTCGTGATGTAGGTGGTTATGCAGCTCAAATTGGACAAATTCAAAATCCGGGGTTGCCGAATTTGAAGGGGTGGAACGGCGTTGGTGATGATGGTAAAGCCGATGGAACATTATTTAAAATTAATACGAGTAAAATAGGCGGTGATAGTGGTGATGGTAGCAATGATTATGCTGCGGATTTTGATGCTAGCCGTTATAATTCAATATATAGCGATAACATTAATGAGGTTCGTCCCAAAAATATTACACTGTTAGCTTGTGTAAAAAGATAATTTGTTTATTATTATATAGTTGTTTTAAGGTGCAAATTTTGCACCTTATTTTTTAATAATTAATTTTTTGTTAATTTTTTAATATTTGTTTTGAATTTGTAGTATAAATATAATTGTAAAGTCGAGGATATTATTAAGAGGAGATTTTAATTATGGCAATTAGACCACTTGCAGACAGATTAGTTATCAAAGTTATTGACGATACAGAACAAACTTCAGGCGGAATTTTTATCCCTGATTCAGCTAAAGAAAAACCACAAAAAGGTGAAGTTATTGCTGTTGGACCTGGAAAAGCTTTAGAAGATGGCAAAAAAGCTGAGATGGAAGTTAAAGTTGGAGATATCGTTCTTTTTGCAAAATATGCAGGAACAGACGTTAAATTAAATGATGAAATGCTTAAAATCCTTTCTGAAAAAGATGTTTTGGGCGTTTTAGAAGCATAGTTTTAAATTCAAAATTAATTTAAAGGAGACAATAAAAAATGGCTAAAAGAATTGTATTTAATGAAGAAGCACGCAAAAGCCTAATGAAAGGTATTGATGCAGTTGCTGACGCAGTAAAAGTTACAATTGGACCTAAAGGTCGTAACGTAATATTAGAAAAAAAATTCGGTGCACCTCAAATCGTTAATGATGGTGTTACTATCGCAAAAGAAATCGAACTTGAAAATGGTTTGGAAAACGCAGGTGCTCAATTGTTGAAAGAAGTTTCTTCTAAAACAAATGACGTTGCAGGTGACGGTACTACAACAGCTTCAGTTTTGGCTCAAGCATTAGTTCGCGAAGGTTTGAGAAACTTAACAGCAGGTGCTAACCCAATCGGTATTAAACGTGGTATGGACAAAGCAGTTGCAGTTGCAGTTGAAGAAATCAAAAAAATGTCTAAACCTGTTAATTCTAAAGAAGCATTGGCTCAAGTTGCTGCAATTTCTGCAGGTAATGATTCTCAAATCGGTGGTTTGATTGCTGATGCTATGGACAAAGTTGGACACGATGGTGTTATCACTGTTGAAGAATCAAAATCAACTGGTACAACTTTGAAAGTTGTTGAAGGTATGCAGTTTGACAAAGGATATATTTCTCCATACTTCGTTACTGATCCAGAAAGAATGGAAGCAGTTTTGGAAGATGCTTATGTTCTTTGTGTTAACAAAAAAATCAACTTAATTGCAGATTTAGTACCTGTTTTGGAACAAGTTGCAAGAGACGGTCGTTCATTGTTGATTATTGCTGAAGATGTTGAAGGCGAAGCTTTGGCTACTTTAGTTGTAAACACTATGAGAAAGGTTTTAAGAGCTGTTGCTGTTAAAGCTCCAGGATTTGGTGATAGAAGAAAAGCTATGCTAGAAGATATCGCTATTTTGACGGGTGGTCAAATGTTTACTGAAGAGTTGGGCATTAAACTAGAAAACGTTACTGTTCAAATGATGGGTAAAGCAAAACGTGTTACTGTTACAAAAGAAGAAACTACAATTGTTGTTGGTGATGATACAAAATCAGCAGTTGAAGAAAGAGTTAAACTTATCAAAAAACAAATTGAAATGTCTGACTCTGAATATGATAAAGAAAAACTTCAAGAAAGATTAGCTAAACTTTCTGGTGGCGTTGCTGTTATCGAAGTTGGTGCTGCTTCTGAAGTTGAACTTAAAGAAAGAAAATTGAGAATTGAAGATGCTCTTAACGCTACTCGTGCTGCTAAAGAAGAAGGTATTGTTCCTGGTGGTGGTGTTGCGCTTGTTCGAGTATTGCAATCTATGATTGAAAAACAAAAAACTTGCACAGAATGTGCCAAAATGTCTGATGATGAAAGAATCGGCGTTAAAATTTTAATGGAAGCGTTACATATTCCTCTTTATTTAATCGCTAACAACAGTGGTGTTAAAGGTGAAGTTGTAGTTGAAGAAGTTAAAAAACTACAAGGTTCAATGGGTTACGACGCTATGAATGATAAATACGTTGATATGCTAGAAGCTGGTATCGGTGACCCTGCAAAAGTAACTCGCTCCGCATTAGAAAATGCTGTTTCAGTTGCGTCTATGTTGTTGACAACAGAAGCGGCTGTAGTTGATGTTCCGGAACCAAAATCTGCTCCGGCAATGCCTGATATGGGTGCTATGGGCGGTATGGGTGGAATGATGTAATCTTGAGCGGTTGCATTTGACCACTGTATAACATTAAAAACTCCCGATTTTTAATAAATCGGGAGTTTTGTTTTTACTATTCTAGAGTTTGTGTAGCTTTGTTTTTTAATTTGGCAATATCTTCATATTTTTGGTCAATTTTGCCACTGTTGTATAAACGTTGGCATGTAATAATAGACATTAATGAACTACCAGCTAGCATTATTGCACCTACCGCTTTAGCGAAACCCGGAATTTTAGCAAAATCTTTTCCCATTTTTTGAAGAGCTGGTTTTAGTTTTGGGAATAATTTTGCTATACCTTTTCCTGTAGTTTTTGCTGTACCATCCACAATTTCAACAAGAGTATCTTTGACAGGATTATATTTTGCCGTTAATTTGGCTGCTGCAATTGTTGCAACACCTGTAGCAGCGGTAGCTGTTCCATAAATAAGACTATTTTTTGCTTGCTCGCCAACAGCTTTTGCTTTGTTTGTGATATCTCCTTCTGTTGTAATAGCTGTAAGTATTGGGCTTGCTGCTGTAACATAATTTCCCATAGTTTAATTCCTTTCTATAAACTTAATTAAATTATCTAATATAATGTAAAAGATCTGTTACATATTTGTATAAAAACGAAATAGACTTTATAATTTCCTAATAGAATAGAATGGAATGGAATCCGTGTAACTCAATCTGGGATTAAAAAAACTCGCCTTTACAATTTGTAATATTTGTTTTTGATTTCTGTTTAGAAATGCTTATGATTTTGCAATACAAAATTCAAAACTCCAGTTTTTGAGCGTTTTTTTATTGTTTTTTTTTCGCTAAATTGTAATTTATAATTTTACCTTAATTCTTTAAAATAATTTTGGTTTACGGTAGCTTGGTATGCGCAGCTTGTACCATTGCAGTTGCTGGTTGATGTTTTGGAACATCCAGATGATGGCTTACAGAATGATGAAACCATTTCTGCTTCTTCAAGTAGGTCATCCAAGATAGGTGAACCCGATGGATAGAATATGCCATTTGGCGCTAAAACAAAGTCAAACAAATCGTAACCATATCGATTTGGCCCAGTATGCATACCATTTATGTCATAGTGTAAGAGAAATGGTTTATTAGCATATCCGCCCTCAAATATTATAGCTCGCCCATCTAATAACTCAAAACCACCATCGTCAAACAATACTGTTATTAATTTTGTTGTATTCGAATGATTTTTATAAAATGTTGGTTTTCCGTTTTTGTCTAACATTTCAGGAGTAACGTTTCTTTGTGGTTCGTTATTTATTCGTTTGTAATACGCTTCAATTGATTTTGCAAAACCATATTTAATCGATTCGTTACTTCCGCTAGAGTTAGCAGTATTAAGTACGGAATATAAGTCTTCTGTGTCGAAGTCAAGCATCATTTGTTTTGCAATTTGTCCTGTTTCAGCATAAGCTTTTTTGAAACCAGTTTGAAATTGAACAGCTCTGAAATTTTTATGTATTGTGGGAACTGTTATTGCGGAAACAACACCAATGATTGTTAATGTAACTAAAACTTCTGCGAGGGTGAAGGCTTTTTTTGATTTTAGAAGGAATTTAGTTTTGCTTGGTTTATGAGCGCAAGCACTTATTCTCTCTCTCTCTCTCTCTCTCTCTCTCTCTCTCTCTCTCTCTCTCTCTACTGCGACAAGGTTTTTAGGCATTTTTCCTCCAGTATTTTTAATTAAACTCTAATAAATAATACAATATTTAAGGCATTTACGCAAGTTATTTTCGTTGTGGGTATTGTTATTTTATTATGGAAAATTCCATGTGAAAGTTTGCTGTTTGACTAAATTATTATAAAATGATATATTTTAACTATGGAAAAATTTGACATTACATCATTTGAAAATGTTATAGTTAATTATTGGAGATTGTTTTATGCGAGTTATAAATCCACCTATGCGAGTGTTTGATATTAGCAATGTAAATATTCGTGTTAATAAAAAGACTGGGCGAATTGAAGAAGTTATAGGTAATCAATCTTGTGATTCATTCATTAGTTCAAGACCTCAAAAAACAAAAAAACAACTTCTTAAGGAAAAAATTGAAGCGATGATGGATGAATTGTGTAAATAAGATTAGGTTATGGAAAATTCCATATAAATTAATTTGCCTCATTGCATAGATTATAAACAGTTTTTTTATTAAATCCATATAGTGAAGATAAAATAGTTGAAATATCTTTTGTCGAAAATCCTTTTTCTTTTAGGGTTTTTATTTTTACAATAATTTCTTTTTCGTCAGCACTTATAGTTGTTTCGATGTTTTTATGCACCATAACAACCATTTCTCCTTTTGGTTCTTTTTGACAAAAGTAATTTATTAATTCAATAACAGTACCATTTTTTATTTCTTCGTATAATTTTGTGAGTTCTCGACCTACTGTAATAATAGTATTTTCGCCTAAAATTTCTTTAATATTTTCTAATGTTTTTAGTAATCTATTAGGTGATTCGTAAAAAATAATGTCTGCGCAATCGTATTTTTCAAAAAATTCTTTTTGTTCTTTCTGTGTTCTTGGGATAAACCCTGTAAAAATATATTCTTCGCTGTTTTTTGGAGAAGCTGATAAAAATGTAGAGACAGCACAAGCACCGCTAATAGGCGTAACTTTAATTCCTTGAATAAATAATTCATTAACTAAAACTCTCCCTGGGTCGGAAACGCAAGGTGTACCTGCATCTGAAATTAATGCAATATTCTGTCCATTCTCCAAATCAGAAACAATTTTCTTAAGTTGTTCTTTTTCATTAAATTTATGATATGCGACAAGCTTAGATTTTATATCAAAACGAGAGAGCAGTTTTGAGCTTACTCTTGTGTCTTCGCATAAAATATAATCAACACTTTCTAGCGTTTTTATCGCACGTGGTGTCATATCATCTAGATTGCCAATAGGGGTTGCAACTGTGTATAAAGTGCCTGCCATTATGAAAAACTTAACCTCTTAGAGGCTAGGATGGGGTTTGTGGAATATCCGTTTAGAGTTTTGTATATTCCTGTTTCAAAAAGAATCTTATTTACAGCTGGTGTTGTATTTTGGATATTTAGTTTTACATTATTGAATAGAGCTAGTTTTTGTAGGTCTAACAATGTATACATATTGTTTAAGCTAAAATCTTCAACGTGTTTAAAATCAAGCGTTAAAGCGTTTTCTTCTTCAATATGGATTGAATTTAGCAAGTTTTTATCTTCAAATAGTTTATTTGCTAAAATTACGTTCATTTTTTAATATCCTTTCAAATCACAATATACACTATAGACGGTTATTAAATAATCATCTTAGTGGATGATATTATGAGTTTAAGAGAGGAGATAAAAAATCATACTCAAGTGAAAAGACTACTGTGTTTGGATTATAGAGGATTGACTAATGCTAAAACATACTCTAAGAAGGGCTTTCATGTATTTATAGACCAAAGGATTTAGATCGGTAAATAAACCCTAAAAGGCTATAATTTAATCCTAAGTGTTGATGAGAAAATCCCCTAAACGGATGTAATATACATAGTGTGAAAGAACGATTTTGTCGTTCAACCGTAATTAAATAGAACTTTAGGGGGAGTAAATGAGAAGAATCGGAGATTTTAAAAAGAAGGCAAGAGTTATCTTGATTGATGATAACTTTGATCACTTGTCTGGCGTAAAAGAGCTTATTAGTATGGAGAGCGATTTTGATGTAATCGCAACAGCTACAAGTGCAAACATTGGTATTTCATTAATTAAAAAATATCGTCCAGATGTTGTTTTAATGGATATTAATATGCCAGAAAAAGATGGCTTGTCAGCTATTCAAGAAATTGAAAAATTAGATTTGGGAACAAGAGTTATTGCGTTGACTGGTTATGATGATCCAGATTTGATTTTCCGCGCTATGAAAATAGGTGCTAAAGGTTATATCTTAAAAACTATGGCATCTGCTCAGTTAATTTATGCTATTGAAGAAGTTTCTAATGGTAAAATTTATCTTCCAGCAGCTTTATCTTCTAGATTCTTTGATTATTTCCAAAGATCATTCAAAGAAGAAGCTAATGAAGTATCAGATGAAGAAAATCTTCTTAGCTATTTAACAGCAAGAGAAGAAGAAGTATTGGAATTGTTGACTCAAGGAGTTACTTATAAAGGAGTTGCTAGCCAATTATTTATTTCTGAAACAACTGTTAAAACTCACGTAAACAATATTTTCCAAAAATTACAAGTAAATGATAGAACTCAAGCAGTTCTTTATGCATTGAACAATGGATTTGGAAATAGAAAAAGAATAAAAGTTGCAATTTAGTTTGCAAAATTGATTAGGGAAGTTCAGTAAAAAGCTGACGATTAGGGATATGAGAAAGTTCAAATCTAAGAAAAATCTCTTAAAAGAGTTTATATTTAATAACGGTATGAATCAAACGAGTGAGCAAACTGTAAAAAGTTTGCTCCGCTCGATTGTTGAACCAGTTATTGAAAATAATTCTGATGGGGTTGTGTTGGTACGTTTATTTGATACCAGCGGTTTGGATGGTTTGTTAAAGAGGTTGGAATATTCAAAAGCCGGACTTTATTTTTATTCAGATATGGGTGAAAATACAATAAATGTGGCGCAAGAAGATATTTGGGATAGTACAGAGTTTGCAATAGTATTAGCTCCAAGGTATTGTGCAGCGCTTGTGTGGGATTATTCTACTTCTGAGGTTGAAGGTTATACAAATATTTGTTTTTATTTGAATTCTCGCAGAATACAGGATATTTTAAAAGTTGTTATTGGAAACTCAAATATTAATTTTATGCCTGATGTTGAGCTATATTCCCTTGAACGTCGTGAAAATGAACTTATGTGTGAGGCTTTAGGTAAAGTTGTTGATTATTTAAATGAAATGGTATTAGAAACACATATCAACACACAAGCGACTCAAGTAAAAATTGAAAAAAATGAATTAAGTACAGATGTTAGAAAAATCGTACATGAGATAAGAAATAATCTTTCTGTTATAGATTTACATTCAAAAATTATTGAAAAAAGATTGGAAAAGTTTGATAACGAAGCGCCAGCAAAAATTTTAAATGCTAAAACAATTATTGAAAAATCAACAAAAGCCATAAGCATGCTTTTAGATGATTTAAAATCTCAAACAGAGTTCAAGATAGAAACGGTTGATGTTAAGGATTTTGTGGAAATAGCTCTTGAATTGACTGCGCCGAAGCTTGAAGAGAAAAAAATAAATGTCGAAATAGATTTAAAAAATATCAATGTTTTGGTGGATGAAACAAAGGTTTTAGGTGTGTTATTAAATGTAATATATAATGCAGTTTATGCCCTTGAACAAAATGGTAAGTTGAAGGTAGAGGTTGAGGAAAATACAGACAATACAGTAAGTGTGTTTGTTGAGAACAATGGTGATGCTATTTCTTTAGAAAATCAAAAGAAAATTTTTGAAGAAGGATTCACTACAAAAAAAGAGACAGAAGGCTCAGGACTTGGGTTAAGAATTGCAAAATCTTCGATGGAAAAGATGGGCGGAGATTTAAGATTGATAAAATCAGATGAAAAATCTACGATTTTTGAAATCAAAATGAAAAAAGTTGAGGACGGAGGTGTTTCATAATGGAAATATCAACAAGAGCAATTGATGTTGCAAAATTAGCGCTGGATGGTTTGATGCAAAGACATCAAGCTATTGCTTCAAATACCGCAAACGTTATGACTCCTGATTATCAACGAAAAGACGTTGTCTTTGAAGATCAGTTGCAGGAAATGTTAGCGAAAGATAATGTAAAGCGTGAAGTAAGAGCTATTAATAGTGCTTATTATGCGCATAATTCTTTGGATACTGTTATGCCAATGAAAGAATTGAAGGTTTTAACTCAAAATAGTTTTGATGGTTATAAACCTGAAATTATCCGTGATTATACCGGTATAAATCCACAAACAGGAAACAATGTGAATATTGAATCAGAAATGATGGATATGGCAAAAGTTGGTATCCAATACAATACATTATCAACAGTTCAAGGAAAAATGTTTCAAGGACTGTTGGAAGTGATTAAAAGTGGAGGTTAATAGATAATGAGTTTTAATGTTTTTGATGTGTCTTCTTCTGGCATGTATGCGCAAAGACTTAAAATGGATACAATTTCAAGTAACGTTGCTAATATAAATACAACTCGTAAACCTGATGGTTCTCCTGGGGTGTATGTAAAAAAAGAAGTTACTTTTAAGGCTATTTATAATGATAAATTAACTAATTCCCCTGCTTTTCCAAATGGTAAGCACGAAGCCGTATTTAGCCAAAATAGAAATGATATGGTTTTAAGAGGTGGTATTTCTTTTGATGAAAAAAATATAGCACAAGGCGTTGCTGTTTCAGAGATCACAGAGTCAAAAGATCCATTTAAAGTTGTTTATGACCCATCACATCCAGATGCTGATGTAGATGGCTATGTTACGTTGCCAAATGTGAATGTGGTAGAGGAAATGGTCGGGATGATTTCCGCATCAAGGGCTTATGAAGCGAATGCTGCTGCTGCTCAAACAACAAAATCTATGTTGAATGCGGCGTTAAAAATATAGAGGTAGAAAATGGTAAACGGTTTAGGTAATAGTTTTTCAGCACATAATTCAATAGCAAATTTTAATAAAATTTTTGATCAGCATCTTCAAAATGTAGATAAGAATTTTTCACAAATTCAAATGCCTGATTTTGAAAATCTTTTAGAGCAAAAATCAATGGAATTAGCGTCAATGCCTCCGTTTAGAACAGGTATAGAAATTAATGCGGGTGCTGCGAATATCCCAAATTTGGATCTTAGTATGCAAGATAGTGCGGTTGTTTCAAAATCTTCTATTGAAAATGCATTAGATGGTTTTGGAAAAGGTTTCGCAGAAGGTATTAAGAGCATTAATCAACAAGAAATGGCTGCAGAACACGCTGTTGAAACCCTAGCTAGTGGTGGTGATATTAGTGTTCACGAAGTTATGATTGCAGCTGAAAAGGCTAATTTGTCAATGCAAATGGGCTTGCAATTAAGAAATAAAATTCTAGCGGCATACAATGAATTGTATAATGTGAGAATTTAAGATTAGCTTAAGTCAATAGTTTAAGCAATCTTAACATAGTTGAATCGTTAAAATTATAAGTTATATTATTAATAGAATGAAATAAGGTATATATCTTGGGCAACAATTATTTTAAAATGATAATAAATGATTTACAGCGACTTTGGGGCGGTTTAGATATCGGGCAAAAGTTCGGTTTAGTTACCCTTATGGGGTTCACTCTTGTAGCTGTTACATTTTTGGTGATGAAATCAACTGAGCCAAATTGGGCTGTTTTGTATTCTGATTTAACTGAATCTGATGCAGTGGCTGTGTCTGAAAGTATTAAAAAAAGCGGTTATCCTGTAAAAGTTAGTAAGGACAGAAAAGCGGTTTTGGTTCCTGCAGATAAACAAGATGATTTAAGATTATATGTTGCTCAAAATGATTTGATTCAAGATAGAGAACATGGTTTTGAGTTGTTAGATGATTTACAATTAGGTTCAACTGATTTTAAAAACCAGTTAACAAAACAAAGAATTTTTCAAGGTGAATTAACTCGTTCTATTGAAAGAATTAATGGTATTGCAAAAGCTAGAGTGCAAATAGCGGAGCCTGAGCGTTCAGTTTTCGCTGATAGAGATGAAGCTCCAACGGCTTCTGTTATTTTAATTTTGCAACCTGGTTATCGTATTAAAACTGAACAGGTTAAAGCTATTAAAAATCTAGTTGCGTATGCAGTTCCTCGATTAACGCCAGATAGAGTGTTTTTGACAGATCAAAACGGAAATAGTTTAACTGATGAAGTTGGTAGAAATTCAGGTGATATCGAAAGTTATAAATTAAACATAGAAAATCAAACAGCGAAAAAAGTTCAAACGGTTTTGGAAAAGATTGTGGGTAGAGGAAATGTCTCTGTTCAAGTTAGCGCCGATATAGATTTTAATTCTGCTAGAGCAACTATTGAAAGTTATATTCCGCTTGATGGCAAAGTTGAAGGGGTTGTTACTTCTCAGCAAACAGAAAATGAAATTTATGACAACCCAAATGCATCTTCTTCTATTACAATTAATAATGAAAAGAAAAATTTGAATTATACAAAACAAAAAAATCTTACAAATTATAGCGTATCAAAAGAGATAAAACAGGTAGTTTATGCTCCAGGGTCTATAAAAAGAATGACGGTTGCTGTTGCGGTTAATAAAATTTTAACATCCCAAGAAAAACAAGAGTTAAATGAACTTGTTGTTATGGCTAGTGGCTTGGATGCCAATAGAGGTGATGCAGTCACTATTTCTAGTATGCAGTTCTCTGGATTGGCTGAAGAGAAATTGGCTAAGGAAGTTGAAGATAAAGAAATTCAAACAGCATCTATTATTAAGTTAGTGTTAAACGATGTTGCGCCAATTGCTATAATCTTTATATTAGGATTAGTCGCTATAATGACATTTAGATCATTGTTTAGAGGTATTGTATCTAATGCTGCAGCTTATGCTCCGCAAGAAGATAATTATGAACATTATCCAAGTATTAAAGATGAATTGGGTGATTTAGCTGATATTGAAACATTACCTCAACTTGAAGCTAAATTAGATCCAGAATTAGAACGTATTAAGAGTGATTTGAATGAAACTATTTTGAATGATACTGCTGAAGCTACAAGATTGTTGATTTCGTACATTAAGGATTAAAAATGAGCCAAGGACAAACAGTTAATTATGATTATATGACTCCAACGCAGAAGGTTGCGGCGCTATTGATTGCGCTTGGACCTAGTACCGCAGCGGAGATTATGAAAAATATTACAGAAGAAGAATTGTTAGAGCAAATAACTTTTGATATCGCAAGTTTAAATAAGGTTCCTAGTGATATTTTGAATGGAATTTTAGAGGAGTTTCATACGATTTTTTTGGCAAGTGATTATTTACAATCAGGCGGTATGAATTATGCTCAAACATTGTTAGAAAAGGCTTATGGGGCGGATAAAGCAGGGAGTATTTTGGATAGGTTAGTAACCTTGATGAATACTAACCCTTTTCAGTTTTTTAATGATGCAGATCCGGCGCAGCTGGCAACATCTTTTCAGAATGAAAACCCGCAGTTGATAGCTTTAATTTTGGCGTATTTGAAACCGGAACATTCTGCAAAGGTACTAAACTTGTTGCCATCTAATTTGCAATCAGCCGTTGCAATTAAGATTGCGGATATGAACTCTACAAACCCCGAAATTTTGTCTGAAGTTGAAAAAATTGTAGAAAGTAAGTTTTCATCTTTGGTTGTACAGGATTTCTCAAAAACCGGTGGTGTTCCTGCGTTGGCAAATATCTTGAACAGAGCGGATAGGGCGACTGAAAGAAACGTTATTGAATTGTTGGAAATGGAAAAACCTGAACTGGCTAATGAAGTTAGAGAGTTGATGTTTGTATTTGAAGATATTATCAAAATTGAAGATAGGGATATTCAAAGAGTTCTTAGAGAGGTTGATACAAAAGACCTTGCAATGTCTCTTAAGGGTGCTAAAGAAGATGTTCGTGAAAAAATTATGCGCAACATGTCAGAACGTGCTCAAGCTATGTTGCAAGAAGATATGGAATACATGGGACCTGTACGTGCTAAGAGCGTTCAAGAAGTACAAACTAAGATTGTTGCTATTATTCGTATGCTTGAATCTGCTGGTGAAATCACTATTATTAGAGAATCTCAAGAGGACGAATTAATTGAGTAGGATTGATAGCGGAAAAGTTAATTTTGGCTCTTCTTATGTTTTGCCGACCAGTGATGAGCAATTGAAAGCTCAAGAAATTGTTAGTGCAAAGAAAGTTGCGTTAGAATTAATTGAAAAAGCGAAGCATCAAGCTCAATTACTGATAGAAGATGCTCAAAAAAAAGCTGAAAAACATATTGAGGATGCTGTTGCTGAAGCAAATTCAAAAGTTGCGGAAATAACAGAAGATGCTCGCCAACAAGGGCATCAGAAAGGGTATGAAGAAGGGCAAATTGCGATTAAAAGAGATTTAGTTGAGCAAATTGAAAATCTTGATAAGTTTGCAAAATCCGAGTTTGAATTAAAGAAACGTATTATAAAATCTGCGCATAATGATATTGTAAATTTAGTCGTAACTATAGCAGATAAGGTTTGTCATAAAAAATTAAAGATTGATAGAGAAATTTTGTATAACATTACTAAACATTCTATAAATGAGTTGAAGGACAAAGAAGTTGTTACTATTTTTGTTAATCCGTCTATGGCAAAGAAAATTTATGCTATATCTGATGATTTACAAAAAGATATTTTATCATTGAAGTCAATAAAAATTGTTGAAGATTCCAGTGTTTCGGAAGATGGAACAATTGTTGAATCTATTAGTAACAGGATTGATAATCGTATATCTTCTCAAATAGATGAAATTACCCAAAAACTATTGGTTGAGTTACAATCTATAGATGAAGATAAGTTGGTATCAGAAA
This sequence comes from Candidatus Gastranaerophilaceae bacterium, assembly GCA_045635965.1. Lineage (GTDB taxonomy): Bacteria > Cyanobacteriota > Vampirovibrionia > Gastranaerophilales > Gastranaerophilaceae > RGIG2134. The sequence goes on along the minus strand of JAZTWQ010000022.1, from coordinate 45,451 downwards.
TAGAAAAAAATAAATAATATTTGTAATGATTGATTTAAGAAGATACAAGGAAATAATTGCAATGACTCCAACCTTGCGACCTTTAGGTAAAGTTATTCAAATAATCGGTTTGATAATAGAAGCTGATGGACCACGGGGGAGCATTGGTGATTTGTGTTATGTTTCAAATGAAGATGGACGATTGACAGTATCTGCAGAAATTGTGGGGTTTAAGGAAGACCGTATTTTGTTAATGCCATTGGGTTCTATGGATGGTTTGCGTCCGGGAGCTAACGTTATCAACACCGGTTCGTCTATGAAAATCCAAGTAGGTCCACAACTTTTGGGTCGTGTTTTGGATGGTTTGGGGCAGCCTATTGATAATTTGGGTTCTATAAATTCTCAATGTTTGTATTCCACAAAAGCTGAAGTCATTAATCCTTTAAAGAGGGCTTTGATTAGGGAACCGCTGTCATTGGGGATTCGTTCAGTTGACGGGTTTACAACTCTAGGAAAAGGACAAAGGGTCGGAATTTTCGCAGGTTCAGGGGTTGGAAAATCTACGACATTAGCGATGATGGCAAAAAATACCAGTGCAGACTTGAATGTTATTGCTTTGATTGGGGAACGTGGTCGTGAGGTTAGAGAATTTATAGAAACGACTTTGGGTGCCGAAGGAATGAAACGTTCAATTGTTATTGTTGCAACCAGTGATCAACCTTCCCTTGTGAAGATTAAAGCGGCATTTGTTGCGATGGCTGTTGCGGAGTATTTTAGAGATCAAGGAAAAGACGTTTTGTTTATGCTTGATAGTGTTACTCGTATTGCAATGGCGCAACGTGAAGTAGGCTTGGCAGTTGGTGAACCTCCGGCAACTCGGGGTTATACTCCGTCTGTGTTTGCCTTAATGCCAAAGCTTCTTGAGCGAGCAGGAAGTAATGATAAGGGGACAATTACCGGTCTTTATACTGTATTGGTTGAGGGTGATGACTTCAACGAACCGATTTCTGATACCGCAAGAAGTATACTAGATGGGCACATTATGTTGTCTCGAGATTTGGCTCATAAAAATCATTACCCAGCAGTTGACGTTTTGCAAAGCGTATCGAGGGTTATGGGGGATGTTGTTGAAAAAGAGCATAAAACAGCTGCTGGTAAAGTTCGTACGCTTTTAGCCGCATATCGAAAAAATGAAGATTTGATTAATATTGGTGCTTATGTTAAAGGTTCAGATGCTGTGACGGATAAAGCAATTGCGTTAATGGATAGTATTAATTTCTTTTTACAGCAAGGTGTTGATGAAGCAATGCCTTATGAAGAAACCGTTTCTGCGTTGTTGAAATTGGCAGAAAGGGCATAATTATAGTTTATCCTTAATAAGAAACCGCAGGGTAGATTTTAATCTACCGCAAAATCTAAATTCCCTCAATTATGCAAAAGTAAAGGTAAACTTACCCTACATTCCGAATTAATTTTTTTTGTTTAATACGGAATAGCTACTGTAAATTCAGTTCCTTTATTTTGTTCTGAAGTGAAATCAATTGTTCCTTTATGTTTTTCAATGATTTTTTTTGTTATAGCTAAACCGAGTCCGGTTCCTACTCCGACGCCTTTTGAAGTGAAACCGGCTTGAAAAACTTTGTCCTTGTGTTCCGGCTTAATTCCGCAACCTGTATCTTTTATTTTTATTGTTAAATTTTCGCCTTTGTCGGTTGTTGTTATTGTGATTTTACCGGTTGTTTCAATGCTTTGACATGCGTTCATTAGCAAGTTCATAAATACTTGGTTTAACATATTAGGGTAACATTTAATTTCTCGAATATTGCCATAATTTTTTTCGACTTCGACTTTGTTTTTTGTTTCATGTCTCATTAAATCTAAAGTCAAATCAAGTTCTTTATTTATATTTGCATTTTGTAATTCAGCTTCATCTAGTCTTACAAATTGTTTTAGCGATGTAACAATTTTGCTTATTCTTTTAATTGCTTCTTTATCAAGTTTATTGAGTTCTGTGAATGTGTTCATAAGCGTAGAATTTTCTACAGACGTTTCAAGTTTTTTGATAAGTTTTTCTAGAATTGAATTGTTAGAATTTATGGACGCTAGAGGTGTGTTGATTTCGTGCGCAACGCCGGCAATTAGTTGTCCTAAAGATGCCATTTTTTCAGAATTTATCAACTGAATTTGTGTTTCTTTAAGTTCTTTTAGCGTTTCTTCAAGTTGAACATTTTGAGTGTTTATTTGTTCGAATAATGAAGCTTGTACAAGTGCATTTGCAAGTTGAAGCGAGATTGCTTTTAGTACATCGTCTTCATTTGGTATACTAATTTTTTGATATGAAAGAACTACAATAATTCCTAATAGATTTGATTGATGAAATATTGGGATAATAATTCTGTATGTATTTGTTTTAAATGTTTCTTTGCTTTCGTTGTACTCTTTTAAGCATTTTGAAATATGTGCGTTTTTTGCTGTTATTGCGTGATTAATAGTATCGTCAAAACTTATAACTTTTGTCTCGTCTGTTACATATTTAGATGGAATAACTTGTTTGATTTTGTAACATAGTTTTTGTTTATCGGAAGTATTATTCTCTTCATTTAGAGCGAAGTATGCTTTAAAACCGCCTAAAAGCGTGCTAAGTTCTTTCAATGCAGAGTTTATGATTTTGTTAATATCAACGGATTCTCTAATTATATTTGAAAATCTGTTTAAAATCGCCATTTTTATCGCTTGAGTTTGTGCTTTTTGTTGAATTTCTGCGTATTTTTTATTTTCTTTTAAAAGTTCTAAGTATTCATTTTTTAAGTTAGAAAAACTTGTTAATAAATTTTCGTATTTGTTTTGAGCTGTAGTTTCAGTAAATGTAATTACAATTAATTTTGCTGTTATATATGAATGAATATCAAAATGTAGAAATTCATTTTTATTTGTTTGGTAAGTTGTTTGTGCAAAAAAGCTTTCTTTTGAGTCAATTGCGAAAGTAATTGGGTTTTGTTTTCCTATATTTTCTGAGTCTAAAAGGCATATATCAAAGAAAAATCTTGTTGCAAATCTATCTAAATTTTTTATGAGTCCAAAAGTTCTTTTAAACGAATTGTTAGTATAAACAATTTCTTTATTGTAATCTAAAACAATAACTGGAGTTGTCTGGTTATCAAAAAATTTAATATTATGCATAATTTTTCCCTAATTTTAATTAGATTATACCATTGAGAAAAATTTATATCTAATTAAAATTAAATATAAAAAATAGAGAAAATGCAGATTTGATTAATATAGATTCTTATGTAAAAGGCTTAGTTGCGTTTAGAAATAAGACAATTGAGTTAATGGTTAGGATTAATTTATTTTAAAATAAGATGATCTTAGGTAAAAGTATTATGAAACTATGATTGAAATGTTATTATAACTAGTAAAAAATTATATTAATATTTAAAGTGTTTTCTCGGGCTGTGTCTGTTTTGCTTTTTATGTCTTATATTTTCATTTGTTGTGATTGTTTATTCTTTATATTAGAAAATATATGTTACAAAATGTAAAGATATGGGGAAGACCTTTTAATTTTGTATAAATCTATTATTGAAGAGTGTGGATTATTTATGTTTGAGGCAATTAATAAATAATATTTGTTTTTATATGTTAGTAACAATTATTTATTTTAAAGAGAGGAGTTTTTATGAGCGCAGTACAACCAAAATTAAATTCAGTATGTGAAGCAGAGGCAAAGACTAAATGTGAATAAAACACAAAACCGCAAAATGAATCATTTATGAGAAAAGAAGCTAGTAGTGTTACTGCAGCAAAAGGTGTTGCAAACGGCGTGGGAAACATTGTAGGGGGTGTTGGTGATGCTATAGGCGCTGTTGGTGATCTTTTTAAATCAGATGAAGCTGACCAAGATAAAAAAACAAAAGTACAAGGCTTAAATCTTGAGTCTTAGTTTGTATAAAAAAGTTTATAATTTGAGTGTTATCTAACAATTACTGACAAGAATTAACAAATAAATAAAATCAGGATGAAAGAACATTTCATCCTGATTTTGTTTGTTAATATAATATTATTATATTAATTTATTAAATATTAAAAATAGAAAAAACGTAGTGATTTAAGTATGCAATGCCAATACCCAAAAGAGCCCCTACAAAAACTTCGAAAGGCGTGTGTCCCAAAAGTTCTTTTAGCTTGTCACCGATTAGTTCAGGTTTATGAGCGTAGATATCTTCCTTGATTCTATTTAAAACAGCTGCAATTTTGCCCGCAGAGCGTCTTACCCCAGCAGCATCGTACATTACAACTAGTGCGTAACCAAGAGCTACTGCAAAAGTAACAGATGTGTAGCCATCAATAATAGCAACAGTTGTAGCTAAACCAATAACACCGGCTGAGTGTGAGCTTGGCATACCTCCAGTAGTTGTTAGAATTTTAAAATTAAATTTTCTATATCTAATTAAGTATCCAATAAGTTTTAAAACTTGCGCTACAATAGCTGCAAATATACCGTTGAAAATGACTTCTAGCCCGTTGTTGTACATAATTATTTTATCCTTGTTTCAATTAATTTTGTAATATAAATAAGTAATTGTGAATTGTATTTTTTTATTATATCACAGCTTTCTAAAATAAGCGAATGTAAAGTTTCTTTGGATTTTTCTATTCCATAAATCGCAGGATAAGTTGCCTTTTGGGCAATTTTATCTTTCCCTGGTGTTTTGCCTAATGTTTCAAGCGTTGATGTTTCATCTAGCAAATCATCAGCAATTTGAAATGCTAGTCCTATTTTTTGCGCGTAGGTTGTAAGTTCTTCAAGTTCTTCTTTTGTTGCACCACCTAAGATAGCACCAGCACGAATTGGGAATTTAAACATATCAGCAGTTTTGTGAAGGTGAATAAAGTTTAATGTTTTTTCGTCGATTTGTTTGCCTTCAGATTCAATATCTACAACTTGCCCTGCTATAATTCCATATACTCCAGCTGCTTGCATAAATTCATTAAGTATCATTAATTTTGTTTCTGCTGAAATTGTATTTGAAGTTTTTTGAATAATTAATTGAGGCGCAAAACTTAACAAAGCATCTCCAGCAAGGGTAGCAATAGCTTCACCAAAAACTTTATGATTTGTGAGTTTTCCTCTTCTGTAATCATCATTATCCATACAAGGCAAATCATCGTGGATTAAGCTTTGAACGTGCAGCATTTCTATTGCGCAAGCAGTTGGTAAAATTTCTTCGATTTTGTCAGAAAAAAGTTTGAATATTTCAATTGCTAAAATTGGTCTTAGTCTTTTTCCATCAGCCAAAACAGAATATCTCATTGAGTCAAAAATCGAATTAGGATATTCTTGCGGTAAATATTCATCGAGTTTTTTGTTTATTAGTGTTTTGTATTCGTTTAATAATTTATCCATTGTTTTCTTCGCTATTTTTTATTGTCTGTTTTTCTACGTTTCTAGATTTTTCACGATTTTTAGTGCTTATTTTAGCTACTTTTTTATCATGTAAAAATTTAAAATTATTTTCTTTTTTATGTCCTTGATGAGCAATTTTGTCTTTATATTCTTTAGCTTCTTCGATAAATGCAAGATAACTTTCATATCTGGATTGAGAAAAAGTATTGATATTTTCTAAAATTTTACATCCCGTTTCTGTTGTGTGAAGGCAATCAGAAAATTTACAACAATTTTTATATTCTCTAAATTCTGGGAAAAGATTTTCAACCTCTTGAGGTAATAAAAAATCAAACTTAAGATAGCTAAACCCAGGGGTATCAATGATATTTGCCTTTTTGCCGTTTTGTAGTTTTAGGGGCATAATTTCGCAATGTCGAGTTGTGTGAGTTCCTCGATTTGTTTTTTCGCTGATGCTTTTTGTCTTTAAATGTAATTCTGGATTAATCGCGTTTATAAGTGTTGATTTGCCAACGCCTGACATACCACATAATGCGGAGGTTTTGCCTTCTAAGATTTCTTCTATATCTTCTATTCCTATTTTTTCAAGGGCGGATGTGAAAATTATTTCGTAGCCCAATTTTTCGTATACATTAAAAACATAATCGACAATAGAGTCGTCTTTTGCAAGGTCGTTTTTATTGAAACATAAAATTGGTTTTAATCCGTGATATTCGCATAGGCATAAATATCTATTTAGTTGATGTAAATCTAGTTCCGGTTCTTTTATTGCGCTTACGATAATCATTTGTTCTATGTTTGCGACTTTTGGGCGAGGAATAAAGCTTTTTCTTTCTTCTAATTGAGAGATAAAAGCTTGTTTTGATTTTTCATTTATTTCTTCAAGCACAACAATGTCGCCAACTACAACTTCTTGTTTTTGTTTTTTTAATGTGTCTTTAAGTTTGCATTCGATAATTTCGTTGTCGTAATGCGCGTAGTAAAAGTCGCTATGAATTTTATAAACCTGTGCTGTTTTTTTCATAGACTTATAATATCACGTGTTTATGAAAATAGCTATATTTTTATATTGGAACATGTGAGCTGTAAACTAAGCTTGTCCATTCTGTAAAGTAACTAAGTTGTGTCGCAGAACCGCAAGGAATATAAATTTGCCCTATGTTTTGTAATGGAATGCCCAGTGCATTGCAGATTTCTGCTTGGATTACGTCTCCATTTGTAACAATGATAATTCTTTTTCCTTTATTTTTTTCTATTAATTCAGAAATTGTGTTTCTAACTCTTATGCTAAAATCTGCAACTGTTTCCCCGCCATTGCACCAATAATTAGCTCTATCTTTATGATATTTTTTTATTTCTTCAGGATATTGTTTTTCAATTTGTTCAAATGTTAAACCGTTCCAGTCTCCGCTTCTTCTTGAATATAAATTATCTATTATTTGAAAATCTTTTTTGTATTCTTTTGCGACGAATTCACAAGTTTGCATTGATTTAACATCAGGGCTTGTGTATATTTTATCAACTTTGGGAGAACGCTTTTCTACCCATTGCGCAATATTTTCGGACTCAATTTTTCCAATTTCATTTAATGGTGGATAATTGAGTTTATCGCATAGGCGGTTTTCTTCAGAATATATAGTCGAACCATGCCTTATAAATGTAATTTTGCATTTTCTTTTAAACATATTTTTAGTATAACATTTTTTTTATAATTTGTAATCTATTTTTTTAATTTTGCTATAATAAATATATGAAAAAATCGTTTCAAGTATTAGAATTTGATAAAGTATTAGAGTTGCTCAGTGGCTTTGCTACATCACATCTTGGGAAGCAGAGGTGCTTGGATGCTCAGGTTTATGGCGATTTTGCAAGGATTAATAAAGAGTTAGCTTATACTTCTGAATCACGTTTTTTATTAAATCAGTTTATAGAACCTCCTTTAGATTTTGTTTTAGATATAAAAAATTCTGTTTCTGATGCAAAAAAAGGATTAACTTTATCTTCTCAAGAGTTGGTGGATATTTCTAAAGTTTTAAGAACATCAAGACTAATGAAACGTTATTTGGAACGTAATTCAAATGACGCCCCTGCGTTAGCTGAATTTTTTGAATTATTAGTTGATAATAAAGAACTTGAAGATAAAATTTATGATACATTTGATGCGGAATTGAATATAAAAGATAGTGCTTCTACAGTTTTAAAATCATTAAGAAATTCATTAAGGGATTCTGAGCAAAATTTAAAGGTAGAAATTTCGCGATTGTTAAACAGTCCTTCGTTTGTAGATAATTTGCAAGATACGGTTTGGACGACTCGTGATGAGCGCGTTGTTTTTCAGGTAAGAGCTGAGTGTAAAAATAAGTTAGGGGGAATTGTTCATGATACATCTGCATCAGGGCAAACATTTTTTGTTGAACCTAAACAATTAGTGCCTTTGAATAATAAAATTAGAGAAGTTAGGGTTTCTATACTTGCAGAAATTCAAAGGATATTGTCGGAGTTATCATTATTTGTTGCTCAGGTAGCTGATGATGTTTTAGTTAACTTAGAAAATCTTGTAGAGTTGGATTTTATTTTTGCGAGAGCTCGTTACTCTTTAAAAAACGATTTTGCCTGTCCTGAAATTTTGGAAGAAAAGAAAATTGATTTAAAAGGACTAAAAAATCCAGTATTGATGAGTGTTACAAATGAAGTTGTAGAAAATAATTTTTATTTGGATAAAGAAAAAAATTGTTTGGTTATAACGGGTTCAAATACTGGAGGGAAAACCGTTTTAATTAAAACCATAGGTCTAATGGTTTTGATGGCAAAAGCTGGAATGCATGTACCTTGCTACGAAGCAAAAGTTTATCCTTTTAAAGATATATTTGCTGATATCGGAGATGAACAAAGTATTGTGCAAAGCCTTTCAACTTTTTCATCTCACATGAAAAATATTATTAGCATAATAAATAATTCTAATGATAAAAGTTTAATAATTTTAGATGAGATTGCAGCAGGGACAGACCCTCAAGAGGGTGCATCAATAGCGCAAGCGGTGTTAGAAAATCTACAACAAAAAGGCTCTTTTGTACTTTGCACTACACATTATGGAGAATTAAAATCTTTGGCTTATTTAAAAGATGGGTTTAAAAACGCTTCTGTTGAATTTAATACCCAAACACTTTCTCCAACCTATAAATTATTAATGGACATTCCTGGGGCAAGTAATGCTATAAATATTTCTCAAAATTTGGGTTTGCCTGTGGAAATTGTTGAAAAAGCAAGACAAATTCATTACACCCAAAAAGATAAAACCGCTGAAGTGTTGCAAGAATTGCAACAAACTCAACAAGTTTTATCTCAATCGGCAAAAGAAGCCCAAAGATTAGAAAAATCAGCAGGAGATTTAAAACAAGAATATAGCGAAAAAGTAGAAGAAATAAAAAAACAGAAAAAGAAAAATATTGATGTTTATAAGAAAAAATATGAAACAAGAATTCATAATGCAAGAAAAGAAATAAAAGATATCTTAGATGAATTAAGAGCAGAAAAATCTGAAAAAGTAGCAAGAAGAGCTTATGCAAGACTTGCAGAATTAGAACATAAAGCACGACAACAATTTAGCGATGAATTGGATGAAGTTTCTCAAAAATATCAGAAAATTGATTGGGAAAAGGTTAAAGTCGGTGAAAAAGTTATTGTTAAAGGGTTAGATCAGAAAGCGGAAATTATATCTTTACCTGATAAAAATAATAATGTTCAGATTCAAATGGGATTGATAAAAACAAAAGTTAAAGCAGATAAACTTGCTAAGTATGATTCAAATATTGCTAAAAAACCGATAAAAAATACGTCTTCATTTGTTTCTTCTAAAAAGTTTGTTTATAATCGATATGATTTGTCTCAAACCTTGGATTTGAGAGGCTATCGAGTTGAAGAAGCATTGGACGAATTAGAAGCGTATTTGGATAAGGCGAGTCTTGCAAATTTGACACCAGTTTATATTATTCACGGGCATGGAACAGGTGCTTTAAAATCAGTTTTAAGAGATTATATTTCAACGTCTCCTTATGTTTGTAAATATAGAGTAGGAGAACAAGCTGAAGGCGGAGATGGGGTCACTGTTATAGATATTAATTAGATTTTAATGCTTCGGTGATTTTTTCTTTGTAAAAATTTGTTATTTCGATCATTGCATGAAGTGTTAAGGCTAAAATATCAACTTCGTCTTGCCATTTTTTGTATCCACAATCTTTTGGAAAAATAACTAATGGGTTGTTTGGAAAATCTCTGCATATATTTGGTCTGTTTTTATAATCGGTGCAAAGATTGTTTTCTCCAAGTTTTGGGCAATGGTAAAAATATATATCGCTATCGTTTGGGTATTTACTTTCAAGTAAATCAAAAAATTCTGGATAATATTTACGTGCTTCTTCTTTATTTTCATAAGGAATAAAAACTGAAATAAATTGTTGTGAAAATATGTCTCCATTTTTTGCTCGTTCTTTTAATTGTTCGTAAGAAAATTCACTAGACGCTAAGCGACAACAAGCCGCACATTTATTACAATGATATTTTTCGCGTAGATTATTTATTTCTTTTATTTTGTCACATATACTTTTGGAGATTTCTTTTTCTAATTTTTCAATGCAACTTTCTTGCCAGAACCTAAAAAGACATTCTGGTGGGAGTTTTTGAGTTGGGTTTTTTGGGAAAAATTCACAAGTTTGGGAGTATATACTGCAGTTTTTGCAGGATATATTTGGCTTTTGGTGGTTGAAGCGACTTAAATATGCTTCATTTATCTTAACAAAAATTTCACGATATATACTTTTCTTTTTTTCTTCGTTTTGTATTAAATTGATATTTTGCAAGACTTTCTCCTTGTTTTGCGTGCCAGAATGTGAAGTTTTGTAAATAATTTGATATATACTTATTGAATAAAGCAATATATATTTTTGTTTTGTTTTCATGTATATATAGAGACGAGTTAATATTTAGGATATCACAAAATGGGTATTAAAGAAAAATTAGTTCAAAGTTTAGAGTATACCAAAAAAGTTGGCGGCAACAAGAATGAAAATAATGTTCAAGTGCAACAGTCAACTAAAACCAATAATTTGTCAAATATGTTGGCAGGTACTCAAGGTGCGGGTAACGTTAATGCTACTCAAACTAAATCAAATAGTGTTTGGACTAATTTGAAAAATTCATTTACTCAAAATAATCAAAATGTGGGTACAAATGGTAGTATTTATGATGTAAATCCATTAGAGCTTCAAAAAAAGCAAAAGATGACTTTGAATGCTAAGAAAATGTATCAATCAGACGTTGCTAATAATTACAATCGTTTGAATATGAACAATAGCATTTTTGGTAAAATGAATGTTGATGGCAATAAAGATGTTATTGAAAATGTAAACAATGTTTCTGAATATGGTACTCAAGCATTCGCGTCTAGAAATTTAACAGCTCAAACGGCTAAAACTGTAGTTGGAACAGGCAGTGTAGATAAAGCATCAAAAGAAGAAGTTGCTGAGTATAAGGCTGAACAAGCAGCAAAACGCGCTATGACAACTAGTAGTGATATTGGAAGTGCAGAAAAGAAAGCAGAAAAAGCTGAAGATGTTCAATCTAAGGCTGAAGATAATCAAGATGAATCATCAGAGACTCAAAAAGATTCAGCAAAAGACGCAAAACAAACTCAAGGTAAAGTTACAAAAAGCCTAAGAAAAGACGATAAAAATTTAAAGCAAGGTGATAATCTTTTTGCTCCTGCAAAAACCAGTAAAGAAACTACAACTTTCTCAACTGAAATGCCAACAGAAGAGGCTGAAGAAGCTCCAAAATCTTCAGGTAAAAAAGTTGAAGCGAAAGATGCACAACCAGCTCAGCAAGTACAAGTTGAAGATGTGGCTTCTCAACAAATGGAAGCTATGGAAAAAGTTCAAGGAGAACAAGCAGATAAGCAAGCAAAAGAACAAAAAGATAAAGATGAACAAGTAGAGGCTGTTTCTGCTAAATTTGAACAAATTAATGCTGAAAAAGCAAGTGCAGAACAACAAGTACAACAAAGTAATCAAGAGGCAGCTTCATTATCAGCTCAAGCTGAAAACGCAACTCAAAGTGTAACAGAAATTGACGGTCAATTAGGTTCAATTGACTCAAATATATCGTTGGCTCAAGCTAAAGCTCAAAGTGCCGAAAAGATTTCTCAAGAAGCACAACAAAAACAATCTAATTTTAAATCATTGTCATCATCTGCGACTAGAGCTGCATCTAAATATAGAGCGACAGCAAAGGATGCTAAAAATTCTTACAATTCAGCAAAAGCTCAAAATTTGGCAGGTATGGCAATGAATATGGTTGGACAAGGTATGTCACAACTTGGTACGGGAACTGTAACTACAGGTAAAGGAATACAAGCCGTTGGTAAAACAGAACAAGCAACCGGACAATCAATGATGTCAAATCCATTTACTGCTGCAGCCGGCGCAGCCCTTCATGCTATTGGTATCTCTACTGATGCATCAGGAAAAGTTACTTCTTGTTCTGGTATGGCGATTAAAGCGGCTGGTATTGCAACAAGTGCAACTGGTGAGCAAATGAGCAAAAATGCTCAATCTAATATGTCTTCAGCTAAAACTAAAATGGATACGGCAAATAAACAAGCAGCATCATCTACTGCAAAAGCAGGTGCATTTAAAACAATGTCTTCTAATATGGCAAGTAAAGCTGCTCAATTCCAACAACAAGCAACAGCTTCACTAAATGAAGTTTCTAACTTGCAATCACAAAAATCAACTTTAACAACACAAAAATCTGAACAATCACAAATTGCACAAGATGCTTCAGCAAAAGCTAAAACAGCTCAAGCAAATGCAGCAAGTGGTCAATCTAGATTGTCTGAGGTTATGAATGCTGCTAATACATTGGCTCAAAGCGGTGATGCTTCATCTGTAAACGTTAATACAAATTCAGGAGTTGCAACTGCCGGTAATGTAGATGTTCAATCTTCTGCGTCTGCTGCTCCAATGACTGGTTCTGCAGCTGTCAATGGTTTTGGTGGTTTCTCAAGCTTTAGCGCACTTCAAGCTTATGCTAATGGTAGACAGGTTGGTGGTGCTCAAGGAAACAATGGTCAAGCTGCTAAAGGTACTCAAAAAAATCAAAATCCACAACAAACACAAGGTCAAGCTCAAACACAACAATCAACTCAAAATCAACAAGGGGTGGATGCTATCAATAAAAAGAAATTAGGTTAATTCTTGGTTTCTAATTGAGTATTCACACATTAAATCGTTTCCCAGTTGTTTTGTGGAGATTAGTTTTAAATTTAGAGATTCATTAATTTGGTCAATATTAAATCCTTGTATAAATGGTTTTGCGTCAATATCGCCTATTATTTTTGGGGCTGTAAAGTGTATTAGTTTGTCAACTAATTTTTCTTTAAAAAATGCTCCGTTTAAAATTCCTCCAGCTTCTACAAGGATTGAGCAAATGCCAAGTTTGTACAATTGTTCAATCAGTTTTTTAAGGTCAATTTTGCCTTTTTTTTCGTTTACTGTTAGAATTTCAACGTTGTTTGGGTATTTTTTATTATCTTTTAAAATTGTTGCTATAAAAACTTTTGTGCCATCGTTATTGTAAACTTTGCTTTTAGGATTTGTTTTTAGGTTTGTATCAAGAATTACTCTAATTGGATTTTTTCCATTTTTTGTTCTGCAATTTAATGAAGGGTTGTCTGCAATTATAGTAGATGAAGAGGTTAAAATTGCATCGTATTTGTGTCGAAGTTCTTGAACTTTTGCACGTGCTTTTTCACCTGTTATCCATTTTGATGAACCTGTTTTTGTTGCGATTTTTCCATCAAGAGTTGTTGCCGTTTTAATAGTTATAAATGGTAATTTTTGTGTTTGATTTTTGAAAAAGATTTCGTTCAATTTTTCGCATTCTTTGGGTAAAACATTAGTAATTACATTTAATCCGGCGTCTTTACATTTTTTGATTCCATTTCCGGCAACTTTTGGGTTGGGGTCGAGAACACCCACAACAACGGTTTTTAGACCACTTTTTATTATTAAATCAGCACAAGGTGGAGTTTTTCCATAATGTGAACAAGGTTCTAGAGATATTATTATAGTTCCGCCTGTAATATCTAATCCTTTTTCTTTTGCTGCGTTTATTGCATTTACCTCAGCGTGAGCCTCACCACATTTTTTGTGATAGCCTTCACTTACAAAATTAAGATTTTTATCCAGAATAACAGCTCCAACCATTGGATTTGGGGAAGTATTACCAGCGGCTTTTTTTGCTAGTTTAATACATCTTTTCATATATTTTTCGTATATTTTAATGTTGTTATTTGACATCTTTGAAAAATTCTTGGCTAATTATCTGTGAATATTTTTTTCCTTCATTAATAGAAATTATAATTTTCGTTTTTCCGTTTACTTCTGCAGCACCGATTATTCCTTGAATATCTGATATAGGTAGATTAACCGCATCCGCACTAAATTTTACGTAAGGTGCAGATTGGTTGAAAACATTTATGTTTCCGCGCTGTATGATTTTTACGTCTTCAAATCTTACAAATTGGTATTGGATTTTTTCTGCAAGGTGTTTGATTTTTTCATCTATTTCGTTAGATTGAAAATCTTCTTTTTTAAGTACTTTTTCGTTTGGGTCATTAGCTATTATAAATTTTTGACCGGTTGCATTGTGTTCGCTAAGTATAGCTTTTACTCCTAAAACATTTATATTTTTCTTTATAGTGTATTCTTGATTTATATCAGATAAATCAGCAATTTTAGCGGCTTTTTCTTGCATTTTTTCTTGTGAAGGTGCTTTAAAAATACTTTCTAAATCAATAAATTTTTCGATAAATTCAACTCCGCCAATAGTCTTAAATCCAATTGCCGCAAGGATTAATATAATTATTTTGAAAATGTTTTTGATAAATTTCATCTTAAAACTCCTACATATTAAATTGATTATGAGTTAATTTTATATTAAATTGTCTTTATGCGCAAATAGTTAAGAAGGGATATTGGGATAAATGAATAGTTTTGAAGTTGATATAGAGCAAGCTCCACCTATGATGAAGCAGTTTTTAACTGTTAAATTGAAACATCAAAATGCTATATTATTGTATAGATTGGGCGATTTTTATGAATGTTTTATGGAAGATGCTGTTACTATGTCTCGCGAGCTTGAACTAACTTTAACTGCTCGTGATGGTGGAGCCTTAGGGAAGGTTCCGATGGCGGGTATTCCTGTTAAAGCCGTTGAAAACTATCTTCCAAGATTGTTGGATGCCGGCTATAAAGTTGCCATTTGTGAACAATTAGAGGATCCGGCAACTGCAAAAGGGCTTGTTAATCGTGATGTTGTTAGGGTTATTACTGCGGGGACTTTGGTTGAGGATAATTTGCTAAAATCAAATGTTAATAACTATTTAGCTGCAATTTTTGAAGATAAAAAATCTGAAAAATGGGGGCTGGCTTATGTTGATATTTCAACAGGTGAGTTTAAAGTTACTCAAACAACATATGCTCAGGCAGTGGCGGAGTTGGCTAGAATAAAGCCTGTGGAAATTATTGCTCCGAGTGTTGCTCAGTCTCTTTTGCCTTTTCAAATTGTTAGAGAGCAAAAAGTAGACTTGCCTGATGAAATAGTTAAAAATTATAATTGTTCTTGTGTTGCGGTTAATTTTTTTGATGAGCAACGAGCTAGGATTAATATAACGGATGCGTTAAGAATCCATAGTGTTGATAGTTTGCCATTTAATCAATATAAATCCGGATTTTGTGCTGCTGGCGCGGTTTTGCAGTATTTGATTAATACACAAAAGGAAAGTATGCCAAAAATCTATGGAATAGATACGTATGATTTGTCAGAATATGTTTTGATGGATGCTTCGACAAGACGTAATTTGGAATTGTTGGAAACAGTTCGAGAAAAAAAGAAGTATGGTTCATTGCTTTGGGCTATTGATAAAACAAAGACAAATATGGGAGCCCGTCTTTTAAAAAAATGGCTTGCTCAACCGCTTAAAGATGTAAGAGAAATCGTAAAACGCCAAGATGCGGTTACGGCGTTGATTTTTGACCCACAAACAAGACTAGCCTTGAGCGGATTGCTTGATAAAGTTGTGGATATTCAAAGATTAGCTACGCGTTCAAGTAATGGAAGTATTTCTCCTAGGGATTTTATATCATTGAAGAATACCTTATTGTTGTTACCACAGTTTGTTGAGGTGCTTGAGTCTCAGTCTTTAGAGTGTTTTAAGATTTATGATGATATTCAAAGTGTAGTTGAATTTGCAAAGATTATTGATAGAACATTGGTGGATGATGCACCGATTACCATCAAAGATGGTGGGTTGATTAAGCCTGATGTGCACGCTGAGTTGGATTATTTTAGAGATTTGCTCAATAATGGAAAACAATGGCTTGCAGATTTTGAGGAAAGAGAAAAAGAAAGAACAGGTATAAAAAGTCTTAAAGTCGGATATAGTAAGGTTTTTGGTTATTTTATTGAGGTTACAAATTCTAATTTGTCTCAAGTACCTTCGAATTATATTCGAAAGCAAACACTTACCGGTGCGGAGCGTTTTATTACTGATGAACTTAAAAAACATGAAGATGATGTACTTTCTGCCAGTACAAAATCTGCTGAATTGGAATATAAAATATTCTGTGATTTAAGAGAATATTCAAAAGAATTTATTGAACCGATTAGAGAAATTGCTCAAAACTTGTCGCAGATTGATGTTTTGCTATCTTATGCGATTTGTGCAATAGAAAATCAGTATGTAAGACCAGAGGTGGATGAGACTAATGAGCTTTATATTAAAAATGGTAGACATCCGGTTGTAGAGAAAATTTTGCCACTTGGTTCGTATGTTTCTAATGATTTAAAATTGGTTGGCGGTTCCGAAAATATGCAGGCTGCGGAATTTATGATTTTGACAGGACCAAATATGGCGGGAAAATCAACATTTATGAGACAACAAGCTTTGATTGTGTTGTTGGCTCAAATTGGTAGTTTTGTTCCAGCTGAATATGCAAAGATAGGTGTTGTGGATAAAATTTTTACTCGTGTAGGTGCAGTTGATGATTTATCTTTAGGTCAATCTACTTTTATGGTGGAGATGAATGAGACTGCATATATTCTTAATTCTGCAACAGAAAAAAGTTTGATTTTGTTGGATGAGATTGGACGTGGTACTAGTACTTATGATGGGGTTGCTATTGCGTGGAGTGTGGCTGAATATATTAGTCAAAAAATTAAGGCTAGGACTATTTTTGCAACGCATTATCATGAGTTAAATGTTATGCCTCAATCATTCCCGTCAATTAAAAATTATCGTATTACGATTTCAGAAAATGATGGAGAGATTGTTTTCTTGAGAAAAGTTGTAGAAGGTTCAGCATCAAAGAGTTATGGTATTCAGGTAGCTAAAATGGCGGGATTACCTAGCTCTGTGGTTTCTACAGCTGAAAAATTGATGGTAAAAATGCAAAAAGACTTTTCTAAGGATTTGTCTAAGGGCAAGTCTTCAAAGACTCCGGATGTTAATGTTCCTCAGCTGAGTTTGTTATTTAATCAAGAACATCCGAGCTGTTAGTGATATAAATTTATTATTTTATGCTTATTGTGTCGGCTTTTTATAGAGTCGACACTTTATTCTTCCGTGGTTTGCTCTGTTGTTATTATTTCTTTTTGGAATTGTTCAGCGTCAGCGTCAATTGTTTTTGTTTCTTCTGATAATTGCTCTGTGGGAGTATCGGTTGTTTCAGAAGTTTGTTCTGTTTGAATAGTTTTAGCCGCTACAATCATTTCTTCTAGACGCGTTTTTAATGTGTCTAGTTCTCCAATTTTAGGGTGGTCAAAGAAGTGGTTTGCTATATATTCAATTTTTGCCTTCAAATCATTGATTTTTCCCAGCTTTTCGTATGTAAGTGCAATATTGTAATTTGTCTTAAAGTTTTTTATGGGATTTAAAAATAGGGCTTTTTCAAAATAATTGAGGGCTTCTTCATATTTTTCAGCGTCATATAATATAAGTCCTGTTTGCTCGTTAATTTCGAATGATTTGGGATTGAGCTCAAAAGCCTTTAAGCTATGCTTAAGTGCTGATTCTAAATAGTTTATTTTTCTGAAACAAATAGCATTTTGTAAGTGAGCTTGGCTACTGTTAGGTTTAAGTTTTATGTAACTGTTTAAGAGTCTTATTACGCTACTAATTTCTTCTATATTTTCAACTCCAATACATAGGGATTCAATGTGTTTTGCAACATCAAGTGTGAAATCCATATATGTTTTGTTAGATTTTACGATTTCTATTGTGTGTTCAATGGCATCATCAATTTGGTTGTTTGCTATCAGCGCGAGCGTATAGCTCATTTTTATACCAATATCGTTTGGATTTTTTTCAAGAGCTCGTCCTATATATTGTTCTGCTAATTCTCCATCGTGAATGTTTAAATAACACAATCCAAGGTTGTATGTCGTATCAATATCGTTATCTCGAATTTTTAGAGCCTCTTCATATTGTAGAATTGCGTTTTCGTAATTTTCACATAATTGGTAAGCTAATGCCAAGTTATAGTTGCAGTTAAAGTTTCTAGGTTGTTCGTGCAGTGCTTTTTCAAAGTAATAGATAGCCCTTTTGTAACGTTTGCGAGCGAATGTTGCTAACCCTTCATTATATAATCCCGAAAAACCTACTATAAACATATTTTCGTGTAGGATATCTGATATTGTTTCAATTTGTGATGAATATTTCTTTTTAAATTCATCCCAATATTCTTCTAAGTTTAAAATATATTCTTTAAGTTTACTTTCTCTCATAACAAAAACTTTTAAAAAATATTCTTTTGTTCTAGAATTATTATACATTGGAAATTGTAAAAAAAAATCCATAAATCTAATGAGTTTGTAATTGAATAGGGGTTTTCTTAAAGTATGTACGATTATATTAAAGGGATATTGGTTCAAAAGCAAAATACACCAAAAGGTAATTTTATTACTTTGGAATGTAATAATATTGGGTATTTTATAGAAGTAAATCAGCGCTCAATGAATTTGATGGGCTGTTTAAACAACGAACAAAAAATATATGTTTCTTTGACGCATAGGGAAGATTTTATGGGGCTTTGTGGTTTTGTAAACAAAGAAGATAGAGATTTGTTTAATATTTTGCAAAGTGTTTCCGGCGTAGGTGTAAAAGTAGCGTTATTATTGTTAGACGAATTTTCAGGTTGTGAGCTTATTTCAACAGTAATAAAAGAAGATGCAAAAGCCTTATCCAGAACAAAAGGCGTTGGTGCTAAAATGGCACAGAAAATAATTCTTGAATTAAAAGACAAATTAATTAATTGGCAAGAAAAAATGCCTGTTGATTTGTCAGATGTTGAGGTTGAAAATGTTGATACTTCAGATGTTTCTGACGCGCAATCAGTTTTGATTTCGCTTGGATATACAATTGAAGAAATAAAACCAGCAATCAAGACTGCTATTAAAAAGGCGGATAAAAATGTATCTTCTGAAGAAATATTAAAATTAGCTTTGACATATTTGGCACAATAGGTGTAGAATAAAAACGTAGGATGGATTGTTAGGCAGGAGTATAATATGAAAATTTTATTTGCATCAGCAGAAGTTGCACCATTTTCAAAAGTTGGAGGATTAGCAGACGTTGTTGGTAGTTTACCTAAAGCGCTGGAAAAAGATGCGGAATTATGCATATTTACTCCTCTCTATGGTTCTATTAACCAAGAAAAATTTGGCATAAAAGAGCTGGAAAATTCATCTTTAAAAATTTCTATGGGAAACACTGAGCATATTTTTAAGTTGAAAATGTGTAAGTTGCCTAATACAAATATTAACGTGTTTTTTGTAGATAATCCAAAATATTATTCTTGTTTTAATTGTGTGTATCCTCAGTGGGTTGATACAATGTATGAGCAACAAAGATTTGTTGCATTTTCATTGGCTGTATTAGAATATGCTAAGTTATTAAATTTCAAACCGGATGTTATTCATGCAAATGATTGGCATACAGCTATGATTCCTGTTTACATCAAAAACAATTACAAATATGATGATTTTTACAAGAATACTAAAACAGTATTTTCAATTCATAACCTTGCTTATCAAGGTTCTTGCGAGTCTAAAATTATAGACTTTGCCAATATGCGTTGGGATAATGTATACAATGACAAATGTGTTGAGCATTATGGCCGCGTGAACTGGGTAAAAGGGGCAATTTATTGTTCAGATAAAATCATTGCCGTTTCTGAAAAATATGCTCAAGAAATTATGGGAGATGAGTTTGGCGAAGGTATGGATTATACTCTTCGTGACAACGCTTGGAAAGTTATTGGGATTACAAATGGTATAGATTATACAGAATTTAACCCTAAAACTGACAAAAATTTAGTTCAAAACTATGATATTAATGATATGTCAGGTAAAGAAGCTTGCAAAAAAGAACTTGTTGAAATGTTTGGTATGCCTTATTGTCCGGACACTCCTGTTATTGGTCTTGTTTCAAGGCTTGTTTATCAAAAAGGACTTGATTTAATCCGTGATATGCAGTGGGAATTACAAAAAGTTAATGCTCAATATATCATTTTAGGTACAGGTGAATATGGATATGAAAATCTAATGATTTGGTTATCTAATAATTCTTGGAATATCAGAGCTATGGTTGATTATAAAGCAGATGTTGCAAATAAAATTTATGGTGGTTCTGATTTCTTCCTAATGCCTTCTAAGTTTGAGCCTTGTGGTTTGTCTCAACTTATTGCAATGAGATATGGGGTGTTGCCTATTGCTAGAGCGACTGGAGGGCTTGAGGATACAATTAAAGGTTATCCGCTTGATGGTTCAACCGGTTTTAAATTCTACGGCTACAATGGCTGGGATATGCTCGATGCAATTAAGCGTGCAGAAAGTGTTTACCAAGACAAATATACATTTAATGCAATGCGTAAAAGCGCGATGGAAGCAGATTTTACTTGGGATAAAAGTGCTAAAAAGTATATGGATGTTTATAAGCAAATTTGTGGAATGTAGTACTTACAAATTGAAATTTACTTTATAGATAAAAGATAATAAACAAGGAGATAAATAATGGAAAATAAAACGGCGGAAACGCGTATAGCAGTAGGGGGGGGGGGGCTTTAGTAGCCGTTTAAATTTTCCTATTGTTCAAAAATTTAGTAGTTCTTTTTTTAAGTTTAATAAAGGGGCATTCACACTAGCTGAAGTTCTTGTTACTTTAGCTGTTATTGGTGTTGTTGCTTCTTTTGTTATCCCAACGGTCAAATTGAAATATCAAGAAATTACAACTGTTGCAAAGGTAAGGAAAGTTTATACTCTTTTAAATCAAGGCTTTGAGGCATCTGTTAAAAAATATGGTTTACCTAAGTATTGGACGTTAGAAAAGAGTGGAAAAGGGTTCGGTTCAATTGCTTTTGTAGATTATTTGATACCAGAAGGGTTAAAAGTAGATACTTTAAAAAATTTACAAGAAACACTCCAATATGATTTAACGGGTACTATTTCAGGTGTAAAAGAATCCCCACAATATAGATTGGGTGATGGAACTATGATTTTTGGTGTTTGGGTGAGTGATGCTAATTGTTCTTCAAATAACTATTATTCAGATGATGAGTTTACTAATTCTGTTTGTGGAGATATTTCTGTAGATATAAATGGCATAGAGGGGAAAAATATATTAGGTATTAATCAGTTTCAATTTAGAATTGTGAAAAGAGGAATCATTCCAATTGGGCTGAAAAGTGATAAAGCGCGACCTATAGAAGAGTTTTGTAATCCTAAAAAGCCGCAACTTTTCAATGGTTATGCTTGTACGGCATGGGTGATTGAAAAAGGCTCGATGCCTTGGTTGTACGGAAAACAACCAAAATGGTAGATGGACGGAGTTGGTAAATTGTGGTTTAGTAGTGGAATTAAAATTAATATTTTTTAATTAACAAAATTGCTAAATTCTCAAAATATATCTAAAATTAAGCCGTCATGCCGAACTTTACCGATATCGTAGGCGAGAGTGTAACTCGAGCCGTACGAGACAGGTATGCAGCCAGCTGGCTTTTAGCGTAAGCGTCAAAAGACGCTGCTTTAATTCCGAATTTTTGTTTTTATCTTGCTAGTTGCAAACCAACGGAGTTGGCGCTCCCCCAGAACCCCCTAGTTAAGTCATGGGCTTTAGCCCCCGAACCCCCTTGATTTCTTTCACAAATTTATGTCTTGACAAATATTCTTCCGACAAAACTTTTGTTTTTAGAATTTAAATTCTGTCGGATTATTAAATCTGACCTACAAAATTGCTGAAAGTGTTTTATGATAAATTATAATTCAACGGCGTTTATTTTAATTCAGTCTAAAAGGATTTTTGTCTGTTGATGTGAATTTCATTTTTGCATTTTTAATGACATAACCACATTTTGTACAAGCAAGAATTGTTTTTGTGCTATCTATGGGCATAAAATTATGTTTGCAAGTTAAAGCGTCTTCTATTTCTTCAACGGGTTCAATATATTCTTCAAATTCCGGTTCTTTTGGAGAGCGGAGTTTTTTGAACTTATTAAATAATTCTATGATATACAATTATTTTGCTCCATTAAATACATAAAAAATATTTTTAAGTAGTAACGCGCCTTTTTCCATTGACTCAATATTAACCATCTCTTCAGGTGAATGCATATTATAAATATCTGCAACACCAACTAAATATGGCTTAAATGGTTTTCCTTGAGCATTTTTCTCATGTGAATATACATGTGTTTCAGCTCCGGCATGGAAAGATGAGACATCCAAATCAACTTGAGAATTTTTCGCAGCTTTTTGCGCAACCTCAATAATTGTGTTGTCATTAACTTTTTCAAACGGTTTTAAATGCTCTTGAAACTCCACTTTTGCATGAGCTAAACCTGTATGTTTTTTGTTAAATTTAGCTATAATTTTTTCTATTTTTTCGTGTAATTTTTTTTCTACAGCTACATCTGAACTTCTGATTGAATAAATAGCAAAAGCATCTGTGTTAATAATGTTGTCCATTGCGTTTTGGGTTAATTCATAAGAGTATTGGGCACCTGATTTGTTGGATGTAATGTTTTTAACTCCACCACCAACAACAGCACCAGCATTTAGGGATGTAATTGTGCCGGTTTTGTCTTTTTTAATAACCCCGTGAGGAAGCTTTGAAATTAATTCAGATATAAGATTTACTGCATTTAAACGTGTTTTGTCTTGAATATCAATTCCTGAGTGTCCACCTTTAACAGTTTTAACGGATAAAATCATTTTTGTATAACCGGCACCTGAAATTTCTAGTTTACCTAATTTGTCAGAGTCTAAAACTAGTATATATTCTGAATTTAATTTATCAAATTCAACGTTATGAACTCCACTCATTCCCTGTTCTTCGTCTTTTGTGAAAACAATTTCCAGTCCGCCATGTTTAAGTTCTGAGTCTTCCTTTATAGTTTTAGCAAGCCAAATAGCTTGAGCAACACCGGCTTTATCATCAGCACCAAGTGTTCTGGTTTTGTCTGTTTCAATGAATTTTTTATCTTTCGTAAATACAATATTAACAGGACTCGCATCACCAACTACATCCATGTGCGCTGATAGCATAATAGGTTGTTTAGTATTGTCCGTTGCTGGGATTTTTGCGTAAACATTACCATAGTTATCTTGTCTTGTTTCTATTTGTAGTTCTTGGAAAGTTTGAACTATTTTATCTGCAACTGCCTGCTCCTGCAAAGATGGAGAAGGAATTTTTGCTAACATACAAAACAAACAAATTAAGCTTTCCATTATTTATATCCTTTCAAAATTATCTAGCTCTAAAAAATCTTTGATTTGTTCCCCCTTCGCCGACTGGGACATGGACTATTCTGCGACATTTTGGGCACCAGCCTTCATAAGCTGTACCTTCTTTGTTTTTGTAAACGCGTCCGTACACATGGCAACAATCAAAATATATTCCTAAAAATTTTCGTTTTTCCATTGTAATTTACTTTTGCTATCTTCACTAATTTTATAGTACAATCTTTTTATGAAAACATCAATCATAATGACGAGTTATAATTACGAAAAATATATTGTAAAAGCAATTGAAAGTGTTTTATCTCAAACCATTTCAGACTGGGAGTTGATAATTATTGATGACGGCTCAAAGGATGACTCTGTTAATATAATTAAGTCTTATTGTGAAAAAGATTCAAGAATAAAATTATTTACCCATCCAAATAATCAAAACAAAGGACTTGTTGCGTCTGTGAAATTAGGGCTTAACGAAGCGCAGAATGATTGGGTTGCATTTTTAGAAAGTGATGACTATTTAGCCCCAAACTATTTAGAAGAAAAAAATAATTTTATAAAAAAATATCCGGAATGTAAGTTTCTTTATAATAATGTAGAGTGTTTTGGAAATCAAAAAAAAGTTGAGGTGTTTAGTGGCTATTTTTTAAAACTGGACAAACTTTGGGACAATAAAGAATTTAAAGATGTTTTTGATGATTTTGGAGTAGAAAACATTGTTCCAACTTTTTCTTGTGTAATGTGCAAAAAAGAAGAAATATTAAAATGTGATTTAAACCCAACTTGCCCACCTCTTTTTGATTATTGGATATGGTGGCAAATAGCAGAAAATAATAAATTTGGATTTATAAATAAAAAACTAACTTTTTGGCAATTTCATGAAGATAGTTATTTTTCAAAATCAAATAAGACATTAGCTCATCATATAAAACGTGGATTGTTTATAAATAAAATAACTAAAAATTTTAAAAGAAAATGTAAATTAAACATACTAACTTTATTTGAAAAAAATATAACTTTCTCTTTTATAAAACAAATAATAATCTATCTGAAATTATTTATAGCACGTTGAACTTATGCGAAATAATTTATATTTTTTCTTAAGATATAAAGCACTCTCTCTTAATTCATCATTTATATTGCCCTCACTAATATGACGACAATCAAGTTGTATTATTTTAGTATCAATTCTCAGTTTTTTTGCCAAATAACACATTTCTTCAACATACATGTGAAATTTTAAATTTTCGTCAAATTTTAGCTTATGTTTATAAATAAGTGAAGAATGAATAAAACAACAGCAACAATCAATAGTTTTTACTTTAGGATTGTCATCAACTTTTGCACCTATCATATAAGAACCTTCACCTTGATATATTCGACCAAGCATACATCTTCTATATATTTTAAATATAAATTTAGGTTTATATCTGAAGAATATTAATTGTCTATTTATACCCACTGGTCCATATACACACTCTTTACTCAATTTTGTAAGCTTTTCCAATGGATTTTCATTAAAGATAAAATCCTGATGAATAAAAGCTACCCAATAGTCATCATTTTCTTTTATTGAAGAAATAAAAGTATTATATCGTTCAGGAATTCCTATATTTTCAATTGTGTTATCGTAACAAATGACTTCGAAATCTTTCAAATTTTCATTGTTTTTTATACAACGATTAAAAGTTTCAAAGTCATTTACTACAGTAATTATTTTTAAATCACTCATTACTCAGCCTTAATCAAATGAACATCTCTTTGTGGGAATGGAATTTCAATTCCTTCTCTATCAAAAGCCTCTTTAATAAGTTTATTGTACTCTCTTACAATATACCATTGTTGAGAAGAAACAGTTTTTATTTTTGCACGAATTACTATTGCACTGTCTTGGAACTCATTTACGCCTAAAATGTCCATATCTTCCAATATATAGCTGGAATATTTTGCATCTTGACGCATTTTTTGAGCAACATCTTTCATTACTTGCATTACGTGGTCAATATTTGAATTATATGCAACCCCCATATCTATTGTCGGAGATGCATATTCTGTTGTGTGATTTGTAACAACTCCAATCATACCATTTCTAATATAATGCACATGTCCATTAGGATTACGAATAATAATCATCTTTAAAGTAACTTTTTCAACAGTACCAGAAAGGCTGTCTATTGTTACAAAATCACCCACTCGAACTTGTCCTTCCAGTAGAATAAAGATACCCATAATAATATCTTCAACAAATCTTCTAGCTGCAAAACCAACAGCAACACCAACAACCCCGGCTGCAGTTAATAGTGGTCTTATATCAATGTTGTATCTGCCTAAGAAGCTAAGAACAAAAATAACAACAATTACTCCGTTAATAATAGACTTTACTAAGTTTTTAATCGTTGCAATATGTTTTTTGTGTTCTGAATCTTTGCTCGCACTTATTAATTTACTAAATAATTTGTCTGTTATAAGTCCTGCTATTTTTAGTGTAAGTCCTGCTATTACTATATATAAAGCAAGAACACCTGCATTAATTAAACAAGATTGCAAGAAGTCTATAACTTGTTCTGATTCGTAAATTTTAAATCCCAAAACTGTTTTCATAATAATTCCTCAGCTTTCTTAAAATCTTCTTCTGTATCGATATCTATAGAATTTTCTACGACTTGGAAAATTGGTTTTTTCCCGATAAAATCTTTAACTTCCATTAAAATATCAGTTTTAATAATGTAAGTTTCTCCGGTTTCTCTCATTAAATTATAATGTTCACTTTCATCCTGACGTCGTGGACGATTACGGTAATCATATAACCCAAAAGGCTCACCGTCATGATTTTCGCGCCATAATGCGTGCGTCCAGCCCACGTTTTTTACTGTGAAAATAGAATCACAATCAGGATTACTTAAAAAAGTTTCAATAGTTTTATCTAGCGCTTCAGCATCCCTTAAAGGGCATGTTGCTTGTAGCAAAACAACTACATCGGGATAGTAGTTTTCTTTTTTTAATTGATTTATTACATCAATTAAAACCGGTGCGGTTTTTGTTTCGTCTTGAGCTAATTCAATTGGTCGATTAACAATTTCTGCACCACAATCTTTTGCAACTTGTGCTATTTCTTTGTCTTCTGTTGATAAAACTACACGATTTATATATTTTGAGTACAACGCTGCTTGGATTGTATGCCAAATCAGAGGTTTTCCCTTTAAAAGTTTTATATTCTTTCTAGTAATCCCTTTTGAACCACCTCGTGCAGGGATAATTGCCAAAAATTCCATAACCACAAATTAATCTAAAATTTGTTCCAAAATTTCAGCATTTGATTTAGCTTTTTCAACGTTAGTAATTCTAGAACGTCTAATATATGAGCGTAAAGCTTCTCTAATTAACTCGCTTCTAGAGCGTTGTTCGCCATCAGCTACAGAATCTACTTTGTTTAAAAATTCATCAGGCATTGAAATTAAAATACGTGCCATATATTTTTCTCCATTTTTCTTCAACCAGTATATTATAGCATAAAAAGATATTCTTTCTATATACTTATTGTATGTTTTTACATTATTTTACTAAAATTAATACTTAAAAAGGGCAAAAATAAAGTAAAATAAACCAATTATATGATTTTAAACATTTATAAATATTATTTAATAATATGTGTATAGGAATAATTTTTATTGGAGAAGAAATGGATTTTACTTCGATATTAGGATTTATAATAGGAACGGCAATGCTTTTAGGTGGGCAAGCGCTTGAAGGTGGAAATGCCGGTCAGTTAATGCAAATAACAGCGGCGATGATTGTATTTGGAGGTACAGCCGGTGCGGTTATTGTAAGTTTCCCTTCTAATCAGTTGGCGGATGCTTTTATATACTTGAAGGATGTTTATGGGGCTTTGAAGGTAGATTTTGATGAAATTATCGCTGAAATGATTCAATATGCAACAAAAGCTCGTCGTGAAGGTATTATTGCATTGGAAAAAGATGCTCGTAACGCGTCTGATTCTCTTTTGTGTTTAGGGTTGGAGGCAGTTGCCGATGGTGTTGACCCTGCGTTGGTTAAAGAAATGTTAGAAACTCAACTTGGCAGATTGGAGGATAGAGTTACAAACGCTTCAAAAGTATGGGAGTCGGCAGGTGCATATTCTCCAACATTTGGGATTATAGGTGCTGTTATGGGGCTTATTCAAGTTATGCAAAACTTGTCTGACCCGACAAAACTTGGTGCCGGTATTGCTGTAGCGTTTGTTGCAACAGTTTATGGTTTGTATGCCGCTAACCTTATTTTGATTCCTTTTAGTACAAAAATTAAAACTAAATATTCTAAGGTATTTACTAAAAAAGAACTTATTATAGAAGGTATTTTGTCTATTCAAGCCGGTGAAAGCCCTGCATTGATTGAAAGAAAATTAAATGCCTATGTTTTAGATAAGCACATGAATAAAGCAGAATAATATATGGGAAGAAAACAAAAACACGAAGAACATGTAAACTTGGAAAGATATCTTGTATCTTATGCGGATTTTATAACGTTGCTATTTGCGACGTTCGTGGTTTTGTATGCGTTGTCACAAGTTGATATTAGTGCTTTTTCCAAGTTAGAAGAATCTTTAAAACATGCTTTTTCAACGCCTAGTATTATAGATGGAAATAAAGGAATAATGGATGGGAAGGGTGAAAGTCTTATAGAAAACTCAGGTGCTAATTCAATTATTTCTGCATTAATGATGGAATATTTAAGTCCTAAATATGAAAATGAAGCTTATGAGGCTATTAAAAGTGAATTAGAAGAACTTATAACAACTAAAGAACTTGATGGCGTTACTGTTGCTATGGAGGAAAAAGGGCTTGTTATCAAAATTACGGATACTGATATTGTTTTTCAATCAGCATCCGCGAAATTAGAAAATTCTTCTAAGTTAAAACTAGATAAAATCGGTCTTGTAATCGCAAAAAGATTTTTAATGCATTCAATTAGAGTTGAAGGAAACACAGATAATTTGCCATTTTCTAACGAATATTTTCCATCAAACTGGGAGCTTTCAAGCGCAAGAGCTTGTACTATTGCTAGATATTTGATTGATAGGTTTAGATTTAAACCTGATTTGTTTACCGCTATTGGGTATGGAGATACCCGACCTATTGCAGATAATAATACGGTTGAAGGACGGAAGAAAAATAGACGTGTAGAGATTGTAATATTGCGAAATAGGTTTAAAAATCAAGAAAATGCACAAAATTCTATTATAAAAATGACGCAGCAGGAACAAGAGGCATATAGGGTTGAGCATTTGAAGGCAATTAATAAGGTAAAAGGATTGTCTGATGCGGCGTTGCAATTAGCTGGTAATGATGAATATGCGGCTAAAAATGTTCTTATTTTGAATGAAATATATTCATCAGAAACAAGACGCTTAAACTCTTCTAGGCTTCAAAAAAATACTGCATCATCGATGGAAGTTAAAACACAAGTTCAAACTGAAAATACACCGGAATAAAACATAAAATGAATTTTATAAAAAATTTATTTAAAAAAACAGCAACAAAAGTCATTTCAGGGCTAATAGTGCTTCTGCTTATACTTAGTGTGTTTGTTTTTTGGGGTTGGTACGAAAAACAAATCAATAAAGCTCGTGGTATGTATTATGTTTATAAAGGTGATAAAGCATTTAAAAAACATCAATTACAGAAAGCTATTACTAATTATAATGTTGGCTTAAAGCTTTATCCTGAGCATGCAAAAGCTCGTTGTAATTTAGGCAATATATATGTAATGTTTGAGGATTATTATTCGGCAACTGATTCTTATGTAAAAGCGTTGGAATATAAACCAAATTTTATAGTTTGTAGAATGAATCACGGTATTGTTGAGGCAGAAAAATTAGCGAATTATGATACTGCAATTAGGGAATATGATACAATTATTAAGACAAAACCCAGAATTATTCAGATTCCATTTATTTATAGTAACTGGAAGAGTACAAAACAAAATCGTGCAATAGCTAGCTATAATAAGGGGTTAGCTTATAGAGGTAAATCATTATATATTGGTGAAAAATCATTTATAGCTAAACAGTATCTTGAAAAAGCTGAGGCTGCATATAAATATGCGTTAAAAACGCTCAAAAAAAGTTTTAATACTCATTATAATTTAGCGTTGACAAACCATCTTTTGGGTGATTATAGAGAAGCAGGTTTAGAATATTGTAAGGCTATTTCGATTGAACCTATGAGTTTTGAGGCACATTATAATCTGGCTATTTTGTTAAGACACCTTGGACATTATAAAGAATCTTTGGTAGAATTTGAAAAGGCAGGGATGCTTTTAGATGCAAGAGGAGATTATTCTAGAGCACAACATATTTATGGGGCGTTGAATGAAGTTAACCAGCGTCTTGTTCAAATAGGTGAATATGATTATTTAAAAAATAAGACCGAAAGTTATCATCAGACAAAAGAAGAGGTTATATTTAAACGGGGTAAAGTAGTTGTAGATCATCATGACAAACATAAGTTACAAAGATTTATGAAAAATTGCCCAACAAAGTATTTATTTAAGGATTATTCGACAAATGAAAAATAACAATCAATTAGATTTCTTATGGGATATATCAAAGGCACTTTCAGATAGTTACGATGCTGAAAAAATTGTTAATACAATACAAATTTGTCTTAAAAAATACATTAATTGTGATAAGGCAGAGGTATTAATTTGGGATAAAAATACAAGAACGGTTAAGAACTTTTCTAAAAGTTGGATAATTATAGATGCAGAAAAACAAGATTATTATTTGCATCAAATTCTTGATACTTTTGAAATTTTAAAAAATGCTATTATATACAATGACTCAGTTTATAGCTTGCATACAGGCGAAAAAACAAGTCTTTCTATTAAGAAACTGAAAAATAGCAATGCGATAAAAATTTATTTGCCTTTATTCAGAAAAGATGATGTTTTTGGCTTTGTAGAATTGGATGTGAGCCAAGAAAAAGAAAAAATTTCTCCCGAACTTTTAAAAACATTTGGGGTTCTTTTATATCAGCTTTCTTCAAGTATTTTGAATAATATTTTGAATAATCAAATGCAAGTCAATGTAAATTTTCATGACGCGATGAAAAATATAGCTAAAATTATAGAAAGTCAGTATGAGCTTAGCTATATCATTCCACTTATTGGAGAAATGATTGATAGATTTGTTTCTAGTCATTTGATTTATATTTTCTTGTATAACGAAAAAACAGGTTTTTCTTTATTATGGCCAAATGCTTGCCACGAAAAACATATCCCTGAACTATTGAAAAATATAAATAAAAATAGCGAGTACATAGTTACTGAAGATAAGAAAACCGGAATATTCCCATTAATTCAAGAAAAAAATCTACTTGGTGCAATAGTGGCATATAGTAATATTGATGTGCTTTCTAATAATGATATCCAATATCTGCAACAACTTTCAAATCAATCATCAATAACAATTCAGCGTGCAAATATGTATGGAGAAACATTGAAACATGCTACTTTGGATGCTTTGACTGGGTTAAATAATCGTCGTCAATTTGATGTTCGATTAGGGCAAGAGGTTTCGACTGCAAAACGTAAGAAAAAACCACTTTGCTGTATTATGTTGGATGTGGATTATTTTAAAAAAGTTAATGATACATACGGGCACATTGCGGGTGATTGTGTTTTAAAACAAGTTGGATTAATCATTAAAGATGTACTTAGAGAATACGATATTCCTTCTCGTTATGGTGGTGAGGAATTTTCTATTCTTCTTCCATTTACAACTATTCAAGAAGCTTTTGCAGTAGCTCAACGTTTGAGAAAAGCTATTGAAGAAAAAGAAATGGATATTACTGAGGCTCGTATTCCAAATACAAAATTTATTAAAGTTACGGCATCATTTGGTATAAGCGAATATGTAACTTCTATTAAAGACCCTCAAGAGCTTTATAAAATGGCGGATAATGCTCTTTATGAAGCTAAAGAACGTGGTAGAAATAGAGTTATAGTTTATTCTCCCCAGAAGTAAATATGGAATGGAAAATAAATTATAATTTAGCTATATAAATAAAAATCAATAATTAACGAACAGTGTGGTGCTGTCTTTATAAGCACCACAAGATTTGAAAAATAATAGGTGCATCAAAACGACGCACGCTACATTTTATTTAATATAATATTTTATAACTCAATCTCTTTGTCTTGTGCGTCAGTGAGTTGTTTTATGTTGAAGTAATTACTTAAACAAGCCAAGACTGATGGGTTTAGATTATTTACGTTGCAACAAGTTATGTAAATATCTTCTATTCCTAATTTTTTTAGGATAAAAAAGTTTGTAAGTGATGCGTTTGTACATTGTGTTAGTACTATTTTTATTTTGTTTTTTTGTGTGTCTATATTTTCTTGTAGTTTTTCTATAATTTTATATATCAATGAAAAATCATAGTAAGATTTTATGTGTAAAATGTTGTCGGCTTTTTTATTGTAAGTTAGCGAGATTATAAAATTATTAGTGCCAATTTTGTCGAATAAGCGTTCAAAAAAATCGTTTGAATGATAGCCATAATTAATAAGTCCAATGATATATATGTCTTGGAATTTGCCATTTTCAAGTTTTTCGATAATGGAGTTGATTTGTGAATTTATTTCTTGTGAGTTGTAGCCGATTTTTATGCTGATTTTCTTTTCTGATGTCTTAAAACCTTGCATATCATTTGCTGCTTTAATTAGAGTTGCAAAATTGTTGTTTTTTACTTGAGTTAACCCCTTGCCGGCGATAACGTCTGTAGAAAAAAGATTTCCTCTGTATAATGCTTCAATTTTGTTTGAGTAATTTTTTGTTAGTAAAATTGGTCCGGGGAAGGTTGAAAAATCCATCTGAAAATCATAATTTTTGTGTTGATACTGACCAATAAGATGTGAAAATCTCTCAAAATAGGGGTATTGTTGTGCTAAAAGCATCATATCATGCGTATAAATATTTATTCCTGTTCCTTCGGTTGCTTGTAGCAACAGGTCAAAATCATTGTAATTATCTCCTGAAATTAAAATGCATTTGCCTTTTTCGGTGTCTAAAGTAACGGTAGTTGTTGTGGGTTGAGAATAATTTTCTTCGTAAGTTTTTTCTAATAGTAGGTTGAGTTCGTGGCTTACTTGTGAAAAATTAAGTATTTTTTTTGTGAGTTTTTCTTCTCTGATGTTTAGGAAGTTGAGAGAGTTGAAAAATTCTAATAGCTTGTACCTTTCACTTATGCAATCTATATTATAATCTGCAAGTTTTGTTATTGTAGAGGCGGTTGTTTTTGCAATTAAAATCATAATTTCATAAAGATTTTTCTTGCAGGTTGAAATTTGAGTATTTTTTTTGATAGACTGGCGTTCGCCTGTCATTATTGCTTTAATTATATTCATATCTTCATCACTAGGTTGAAGGGATTGCAAGAGTTGACAGTCGAGGTTCTTTTTTCGACAAAGGTTTTTGTAAAAATCAATTACTTCGGTTCTTTTTTCATGCAAGTCAGAAAGCAGATTTTCAATGTCTTTTGTTTGATATTCAAACCCAAAATTTATTGATGCAAGAGTTGTAATTATTTTATCTACAATTGATAGATTTTCGTAGCCTATTTCTTTGATTTTTAAAATATAGTAAGTAAGTTGTCTGGTTTCGTATATAAAAGTTTCGCTTAATGCAATGGTTCTTGGGTCTACCGCACAAATCCCGTTTGTTAAACATTCCATAGCTTTTGGGTGTTCTAGGTTGAAAAAATCATACATAATTAAGTTCCTTTTTCGTGCAGTGTAAAAAGAACGCAAGAAAAAAATAATGGATAGATGGGCAATTTTAGGCGGGTAGATTTTGTGTTTGTATTTTCTTTAAATTCATTGGAAATTAGTGTGTAACAAAATGTAAAGGGGGTTCTAAATAGCCTAAAACTCTTGTAAAATCTGCTAATAAAGTAGAATATAATCGTTATACCCGTGGCAAGAAATATTGTTTAGTTGTTTTTATAAAAATGTGAAGATGTTTTTATAAAATATGAAAGGAAGTCAGCAATGTCCGTTGGTACAAATACGAATGAAGCTACTTATGTAAATCCGAGTACGAGTACAATTGTTGGTGGGGTTGTTGCTGGCGGCGTGGTAAGTGGCGTAACAAAATTGCCTCATTGCTTAGTTGCAACAAAAACCGTGAATAATATGCAGAAATTGAGTAGTTCTCTTACTCCTGATGAATTTGTTCAAGTAGAAAAGGCTATTTCTTCTGCGTTAAAAGAGTCTGGGGTAGCAGCAAAAGGTGTAAGTATAGTTAAATATACATCTCAAAATGCTGATGAAATATCAATGATTATTAATAAAGAAATTGATAAAAGCGTTTTAAAATATTTGCCGAAAAATGTAAAAGAAAAAGTGGTAAAGTCATATTTGATGCAATTAGAAGATGGTATGAATGCTTTTTGTGTTTTCAAGGCAAATAAAATTCTTAGACCTGAAAAAGATTTAGCGCTCACTCTTTTTCATGAAATTGGGCATTCAATAAATGCAACTAGTAGTAAGTTGGGTAAAATTCTTCAAAAATGTCGTCCAATGTCATTGTTGGCATTACCTATTTCTGCGATAGCCTTGATTAAAACTAAAAAAGCCCCTAGAGAAGAACCCCAAAACGGTACCGATAAGGCAATGACTTTTGTAAAAAATAATGCAGGTAAATTGACTTTTGCGGCATTTTTACCAGTATTGTTCGAAGAAGGATTGGCAACTATAAGAGGGAACAAATTGGCAAAACAAACTTTAAATGCTGATTTAGCTAAAAAAGTTGCAAAAGCAAATACATTAGGATTCTCAACTTATTTGCTTATGGCAACGTTAAGTGGTTTGGGTATTTTCTTGGGAACAAAAGTTAAAGATTCTATAGCAAGTAAAAAATTAGCAACTGAAAATATTTAGTTTGTAGAATGTAGAACCGTAGGGTAGGCTTTAGTCTACCTTTACTTTTATATAATTTTGAGGAGTTAAATTTTGCGGTAGATTAAAATCTACCCTACTGTTCTACTGTTCTAACCTTGCTACAATCAGTCGTCATGCTGAACTTGTTTCAGCATCTATCCAATAAGCAACGCTAGTAAGAATTTTAGCGTATTTTTAAAATATTCGTTACTTTTTTCTGTCTTGAATTTTCTTAACGTTCAGAAGTTTCGCTTAATGCCCTTACGGGCAAGCCAGAAACGTAGGGTAGACTTTGTCTACCTATATTTATTAACTACCAGTATCAATTAAATCTTGTGGTAGCTTTTAATCTATCGCAAAATCTAAATTCTCAAAATTAAACAAAAGTCCTTGTGGTGCGTATAAACGCACCATACACCGCTTTTGTCAATTCTAAAATTACAAATTTTTTCCAAAATTATTTAGGACAGTAGAGGAAACAAGTTTAGCGTGACGAGGGTTGAGAGAGATTTTGTTTGTTTTACTTCACTAAGTCATACTTTATCAATTCAAATTTTCGGGCATGCCTTTTTAAAATTGATATTAAAATTTTTACAAAATTTTGATTAAAATTAATAGAAATTTTGCATTAACTTTTATGTATATTAAATATATCAAAACCCCTATTATCTAACTCGTTCAAGGGTTGTCAATCCTTTTTGAAATGATTGTAAATTTTTGTGTACATAATTGACAGAAATTTTTTCGATTCCCTTGACTGGCATGCTTTATGCGGTAAAATTTTATAACAGTGTAAAATGTAAAATTATGCACATAGTTTGAATTTAATAACGTTAAAACCACAATATAAGAGGTGAATAAATGTCGACAAAGTACGCAAAAAGAGTTACGCCAATGGGGATACCAAATACCAGATTGGCAGATTTACCTGATTTAATCGAAGTTCAAAAGAAATCTTTTGAATGGTTCCTTAAAGAAGGTTTGAAAGAGGAGTTTCTTTCATATTCTCCAATTAAAGATTACACAGGAAGATTGGAGTTACATTTCTTACCAAACTATACGTTTGATAATCCGAAATACACTATTGAAGAAGCTCGTATTCATGACGCAACTTATGCAAAACAGTTGAGAGTTATGGTTAGATTGGTTAACCGTGATACTGGTGAAATCAAAGAACAAGAAGTTTACATTGGTGATATTCCAACAATGACAGACAAAGGTACATTCATTGTAAACGGTGCAGAACGTGTAATTGTATCACAAATTGTACGTTCTCCAGGGGTTTACTTCAAACGTGAAGTATCTCCAACAGGTAAACGTTTGTATAACGCAACTTTGATTCCTAACCGTGGTGCATGGTTGAAAATCGAAACAGATTCAAACGATTTAATTTACGTAAAAATAGACAAAAATAGAAAAATCCTTGCTACAACATTGTTGAAAGCATTAGGTATTACTCCAATGGAAATGGAAACAATTTTCACACACTTTGATTTCTTGAAAAAGACATTGGAAAAAGACCCAGCTGAAACAACAGATGATGCATTGATTGAAGTTTATAAAAAATTAAGACCTGGCGATCCTGCGTCTGCTGCCGGTGGACGTTCTATCATTGAAGCTAGATTCTTTGATGAAAAGAAATACGATATCGGTCGTGTAGGTCGTTATAAATTGAACAAAAAACTTGGCTTGAACGTTCCTGAAACTCAAAGAACACTTTCAGTTCAAGATATCGTAGCATCAATCGAATACTTGATTAACTTAACTTATGATGAAGGTTCTGTTGATGATATCGACCATTTGGGTAACAGAAGAATCCGTTCAGTAGGTGAATTGTTACAAAACCAATTCAGAGTTGGGCTTTCAAGAATTGAAAGAATTGTAAAAGAAAGAATGACTTTGCAAGACTCTGATACACTTACTCCATTGAACTTGTTGAACACAAAACCACTTGTTGCTTCATTAAAAGAGTTCTTTGGTTCATCGCAATTGTCTCAGTTCATGGACCAAACAAACCCACTAGCTGAATTGACACACAAACGTCGTATTTCAGCTTTAGGACCTGGAGGTTTGGTTAGAGAAAGAGCTGGATTTGCAGTTCGTGATATTCACCCATCTCACTACGGAAGAATTTGTCCGGTAGAAACACCAGAAGGACCTAACGCAGGTTTGATTGGTTCTTTGGCTACTCACGCAAAAGTTAATGATTATGGTTTCATCGAAACTCCATACTTCGTAGTTAAAGATGGTCAAGTAACAGATGAAGTTGTATACTTAACAGCTGACGAAGAAGAAAACTACCGTGTAGCACCTTCTGACGTTGAGTTGGATAAAGATAGAAAAATTAAAGCTGAGTACGTTCCTGTTCGTTATCGTTCAGAATTTACAATGGGCGAATCAAAAAGAGTTGACTATGTTGGGGTTTCTCCAATCCAGATTATCTCTGTTGCAACATCATTGATTCCATTTATTGAACACGATGACGCGAACCGTGCATTGATGGGGTCAAACATGCAACGTCAAGCAGTTCCATTGTTGATTACTCAAAGACCGGTAGTTGGTACAGGTTTAGAGGCTCGTGCCGCAAAAGACTCCGGTATGGTTATGGTATCAAAAGTTGACGGTACTGTAATTAAAGTAGTTGGCGAAGAAATTTTTGTTGAAACAAAAGAAGGTAAAGTTGTAAAACATACCTTGATGAAATATGTAAGAAGTAACCAAGATACTTGTATTAACCAAAAACCAATCGTTCGCGAAGGTGATAAAGTTAAAGCAGGTGATGTAATTGCTGATGGTGCTTCTACAAATTGCGGTGAACTTTCATTAGGTAAAAACGTTTTAGTAGCGTATATGCCTTGGGAAGGATATAACTTCGAGGACGCGATTCTTCTTTCTGAAAGATGCGTTCACGATGATATCTTTACTTCAGTTCACATTGAAAAATTAGAAATAGATGCTCGTCAAACAAAACTTGGACCTGAAGAAATCACAAGAGAAGTTCCAAACGTTTCTGAAGAAGCGTTGAGACACTTGGATGAAAGAGGTATCGTACGTATCGGTGCGAGAGTTTATGCAGATGATATCTTGGTAGGTAAAATCACTCCAAAAGGTG
Source organism: Candidatus Gastranaerophilaceae bacterium (assembly GCA_045635965.1). GTDB lineage: Bacteria > Cyanobacteriota > Vampirovibrionia > Gastranaerophilales > Gastranaerophilaceae > RGIG2134. Next base: position 8,171 of record JAZTWQ010000022.1, on the reverse strand, counting down.
AATCCGAACACCCACCAGAAGAAAAATTGTTAAGAGCTATCTTTGCTGAAAAAGCAAGAGATGTTAAAGATAACTCATTGAGAGTTCCTCACGGAGAAGGCGGACGCGTAGTTGACGTTAAAGTATTCGACCGTGAAAAAGGTGATGAATTGCCACCTGGAGCAAACACAGTTATCAGAGTTTATATCGCTCAAAAACGTAAAGTATCAGTAGGTGATAAACTTTCTGGACGCCACGGTAACAAAGGTATCGTTTCAAGAATTCTTCCAAAAGAAGATATGCCATTCTTGCCAGATGGTACTCCTGTTGATATCGTGTTGAACCCACTAGGTGTTCCTTCACGTATGAACGTTGGACAAACTTATGAGTGCTTGCTTGGTTTGGCTTCATACTTAACAAAAGATTACTATGAAGCTCCACCATTTGATGAAATGTATGGTAAAAACCAATCAGAAAGAGCAACTCATGCAGAGTTAGTTCGTGGTATTAAAGAATCTGGCTGTGATTGGGTTCAAGAAGATGGTAAAGTTACATTATACGACGGTAGAACAGGTGAACCATTTGAAAGACCTGTTGCAGTTGGTGTATCTTACATCTTGAAACTTGTTCACTTGGTTGATGATAAAATCCACGCTCGTTCAACTGGTCCTTACTCACTTGTTACACAACAACCATTGGGTGGTAAAGCTCAATTTGGTGGTCAAAGATTCGGTGAGATGGAAGTTTGGGCATTGGAAGCTTATGGTGCAGCTTATACATTACAAGAGATGCTTACAATTAAGTCTGACGATGTTAACGGACGTTCAAGAGCTTATGAATCGATTGTTAAAGGTGATAACATTCCAAGACCAGGTATCCCTGAATCATTCAAAGTACTTGTAAGAGAATTACAAAGTATTGGTTTGGATATTACTGTAGCGAAGAAAGACGGACAAGAAGTTGATTTAATGTCTGATACAGATGATTTGAGAAGATCAGCTCCAAAAAGAGTATTGTCAGATATGGATTCAGAGTTGTTGAATATCAATTTCTTTGAAACACCAACTTCATTTAAAGACTAATTAAAGAATAATTAATATAGGAGATAAGACATTGTCTACAAGTATAGATTACTTTGATTACATTCGAATAAGCATTGCGTCACCAGAAAGAGTGATGAAATGGTCTTATGGCGAAGTAACAAAGCCGGAAACTATCAACTACCGTACTTTAAAACCAGAAAGAGATGGTTTGTTCTGTGAAAGAATTTTTGGACCATCAAAAGATTGGGAATGTTATTGCGGTAAATATAAAAGAGTACGTCATAAAGGTATTATTTGTGAGCGTTGTGGTGTTGAAGTTACTGATTCAAAAGTAAGACGTCACAGAATGGGACACATCAAGCTTGCTGCTCCTGTTTCTCACATTTGGTTCCTTAAAGGTATTCCTTCATACCTTGGTTTATTGTTGGATATGACTTTAAAGGATTTAGAACAAGTTATCTATTTTAACAACTATGTTGTTTTAGATGGCGGTGATTCTCAATTCAAAAAATTCCAACTTTTGAGCGAAGAAGAATATGAAGATTTCATTCTTGAAAACGAAGAAAGCACATTGAAAGTTGGTATTGGTGCTGAAGCAATTAAAGAATTGCTTGCTGAAATTAATATCAATGAGTTGGCTGACGAAATTAGAGCAGATTTAGCTAACGCTGGTGGTTCTGTTCAAAAGAAAGCAAAATTAATTAAGAGATTAAGACTTATTGAAGCGTTAATCGAAAGTAATACAGAGCCAACTTGGATGGTTATGGATGTATTGCCTGTAACTCCTCCAGATTTAAGGCCAATGGTACAGTTGGATGGTGGACGTTTTGCAACATCTGACCTTAACGATTTGTACAGACGTGTTATTAACAGAAACAACCGTTTGTTGAGATTGTTGGAAATGGGCGCTCCTGAAATCATCGTAAGAAACGAAAAACGTATGCTTCAAGAAGCAGTAGATGCTCTTATCGATAACGGTAGACGTGGTAGAACAGTTGTTGGACCAAACAACAGACCATTGAAATCTTTATCAAATATCATCGAAGGTAAACAAGGTCGTTTCAGACAAAACTTGTTGGGTAAACGTGTTGACTACTCTGGTCGTTCAGTTATCGTTGTTGGTCCACAGTTAGCGTTGAACCAATGTGGTTTGCCAAAAGAAATGGCTATCGAATTGTTTAAACCATTCGTTGTAAATAAATTAATCGAAAGAGGACACGTTCAAAATATTAAATCAGCGAAGAAAAAAATTGAACGTTCAGAACCGGTTGTATGGGATATTCTTGAAGAGGTAATCGAAGGACATCCAGTAATGCTTAACCGTGCTCCTACTTTGCACAGACTAGGTATTCAGGCATTTGAACCAATCTTGGTTGAAGGTCGTGCGATTCAGCTTCACCCACTTGTATGTACAGCGTTCAACGCTGACTTCGACGGTGACCAAATGGCTGTTCACGTTCCTCTATCAATTGAGGCTCAAACAGAGGCTAGAATGTTGATGTTAGCAACTAATAACATTTTGGCGCCTGCTACTGGTAAACCGATTATCACCCCATCTCAGGATATGGTATTGGGTATGTACTATCTTACAATTATTAAAGACCCTGAAGCCCCTGTTAAAGGATATTACTTCTCATTTGCAGATGCTATCAGTGCTTTAGAATCTGGTGTAATTAAATTACACGACAGAATTATTGTTAGAGATGAAAAAGGTGAAAGAATTGAAACAACTGTTGGTAGAATTTTATTCAACGAAACAGTTAAAAATTCAATTTTGTCAGTATAATTAGATGCGAAAGGTCTGAAAAATTGACCTTTCGCTTCCAAAAATAATAATAAAGAGGGAAATATAATAATGAACAATACTTTAGTTCCAAAAACTTCAAAGAAAAAATCAGTTGATTTTATCAATAAAGTTATGAACAAAGGTGCTTTAAAAGATTTATTAACTCAAGCGTATCTTGAATACGGTGGAGCTAAAACTGCAACTTTGGCTAACAACTTGAAAAACCTCGGTTATAAATTTGCAACAAAATCTGGTACAACAATTTCTATTAGTGATTTGTCTGTTCCAGCAGTTAAGCAAGATTTATTGGCTGAAGCTCAAGTTGAAATCGATAAATCAACTCACAGATATTTAAAAGGTGAAATTACCGAAGTAGAAAGATATACAAAAGTTATCGATACTTGGTCAGAAACAACTGCAAAATTAACAGATCAAGTAGTTAAAAACTTTGACAAATTGAACCCTGTATATATGATGGCTTTCTCAGGTGCGAGAGGTAACTTATCACAGGTATCTCAGTTGGTTGGTATGCGTGGTTTGATGGCAGACGCACAAGGTCAAATCATCGACTTGCCTATTAAATCTAACTTTAAAGAAGGTTTGTCAGTTACTGAGTACATCATTTCTTCATACGGTGCTCGTAAAGGTTTGGTAGATACAGCGTTGAAAACAGCTGACTCCGGTTATTTGACAAGACGTTTGGTTGACGTAGCTCAAGATGTTATCATCAGAGAGCATGATTGCCATACTACAAAATCAATTGTTCTGAGTGCTATTTCAGATGGTGAAAAAGTTGTTGCTCCATTATCCGAAAGACTTTTGGGTAGAACAATAGCAGAAGACATTAAAGATGCAGAAGGCAACGTGGTTATACCAGCTAACACAACAATGGACAGAGATGATGTTAAAGTTGTTGAAGAGTTGGATGTTAAAACATTAAAAGTTCGTTCAGGTTTGACTTGTGAACTTGAGTATGGTGTTTGCCAAAAATGTTATGGTTGGGCGCTTACAACTCAAAAAATGGTTGATATCGGTGAGTCTATCGGTATTATCGCAGCTCAATCAATCGGTGAGCCCGGTACACAGTTAACCATGAGAACATTCCACACAGGTGGTGTATTCAAAGGTTCTGGTGCAATGAAACAAGTTGTTGCTGCTTTTGACGGTGAAATTGTTTCTAAAATAAGAACAAAAGAATTGAGAACTCGTCACGGTGATGTTGTACAAGTATCATTAGCTGAATCTGATATTGAATTAGTATCCGGTAAAAAATCAGAAAAATATCACGTACCTGCTGGAGCTGTTATGCACGTTATCAACGGTACAGAAGTTAAAAAAGGTGCAGTGCTTGCTGAATTTGAACCAGCATCATCCGGAGATGGTAGCCGTTTGACAGAAAAAGCTACAAAAGATATTAATGCTGATTTGAGTGGTGAAGTTGTATTTGAAGACTTTATTGCTGATGAGAAAAAAGACAGACAAGGTAACGTTTCTAGAACTGCTAACAAAAACGGTATTGTTTGGATTTTGGGTGGTGACGTTTATGCATTGCCTACAGGTTCAAAAGTATTGGTTAAAGATGAACAAAAAGTTAAAACTGGTGAAAAACTTGCTGAAACTTATGTAGTATCTGAACATGGCGGTGAAGTTCGCGTAGGTGAAAGCCTTGTTGTAGAAGATACTAAATTTGATGGTAAGAAAATTAAGAAAATTGTTCAAGGTAAAGAGCTTACTATCGTTATTGCTTCAATTACAGCAGAAAATGCTATTTTTGAGAATACTAAAAAAGAACAATTATGGTATGTTGAAAAAACCGGAGAAAAATATATTGTTAAATCTCCTGTTGATACAACTGTTGAAAACGGTATGATTATCGCTGAGTTGGTTGACGATGAATGTGCAGTTCAATCTTCCGGTGAAATCAGATACTTAGACGTAGAAGTGGATGAAAATCAAATTATTACTCAGGCTGGTGATATTATTTTCGTTCCAGAAGAAATTCATCAAATTTCTAAAGACGCGGCTTTAAAAATGGTTGAGTCTCATACATACGTAACCGCTGGTACTGAGGTTGTTAAAGACCTTTATACACACATTGATGGTATTGTTGAAATTAAAGAATTTAACGATATTATCCATGAAGTTGTAATCCGTCCAGGTGAGCTTCATACTTTAGAGTCAATTTCCGAATTGAAAGTTGAAGAAGGTGAAGTTGTTGAGGCTGGTACAGTTATTGCTGGAAAAATTAAAGCGAAAGAAACTTCTATCGTTACTATTTTAGAAAATGAATCAGATAGTTTGGATCTTGATGATTTGGATGAAGAATTGGATGCAATGGGATTGGATGAAGATTCAATTACAAATAAACCAGTTCAAATTCTAATTAGACCTGTTCAAAAATTCAGAATTGAGCCAAAAGAAGTATCAATTAATTTTGCGTCAACTGACGAAGCTATTGATTTGGTACCTGTTACTCAATTGCAATACAAAGATGGTTCTAGAGTAAGAAATTTAGATGGTGCAACTCTTACAAGAACAAGTTTGGTACTTCAAATGCAAGGTTATTTGAGTCACTTGAAAGGTATGGTTGAGCTTGATAAAAATGATAACTTAAGAATTGTTGTTCTTGAAACATTAATTGTTCGTCGTGAAATCGAAGGTTCTTCTAAAACATTGTCTTCAATGCAAACAGAGCTTTTGGTAGAAAATGGACAGGTTATTGATTCAAAAACACCGGTAGCAAAAACTCAAGTTTTGGCTATTAATGACGCAGTTGCAAGTGTTAAAGAAGAGGGTGAAGAATTAAGAAGATTGTTGTTAATCGCTGATAATTCTGAGACTACTATTTCTTTAAAATCAAAACCTGTTGTAAAAGTTGGCGAATTTGTTAAAATGGATGCGGTATTGTCTACTGGTGGAGAAACTTCCGCTGTTTCAGGTTTGGTTACAGAAGTAGGTAAAGATTCTGTTAAAATCAGAGTTGGTCGTCCATATTTGATTAGTCCAGGAACAATGCTACAAGTAGGAAACCATTCATTAGTATTGCGTGGTGATATGCTTGCTACATTGGTATTTGAAAGACAAAAAACAGGTGACATCGTTCAAGGTCTTCCAAGGGTTGAAGAACTTCTTGAAGGTAGAAAACCAAAAGAAGTTGCAATTCTTGCTGAGATGGATGGCGTAGCCGAAATAGAGATTGAAGATGATGTACCAAGATTGTATATTAAAAATGACAACGGAAGAGTTGAAATAAAATATCCTATTGATTCTAACATTATTGTTCAGGATAAACAGGTTATTAAAGTAGGTCAACCGTTGACAAGCGGTCCGTTAAACCCACATGACGTTATCAGACTTTGTGGTGTTGAAGCGGCTCAACAATACTTGTTGGATGAAGTACAACGCGTATACCGTTCACAAGGTGTTGAAATCGCTGATAAGCACGTTGAAATCATTGTAAGACAGATGACTAAGAAGGTTAGAGTTATCGAAGCCGGTGATACTAAACTTCTTCCTGGTGAGTTGGTTGAGGCTCAATTAGTTGAGACTGAAAACAAAGCTGTTGAGGAGTTAGGCGGTCAGCTAGCTACTTATGAACCTGTTTTACTTGGTATCACAAAAGCTTCGTTGAATACTGAAAGCTTCATTTCTGCCGCTTCTTTCCAAGAAACAACAAGAATCTTGACAGAGGCAGCAGTAGAAGGTAAACGCGATTTACTAAGAGGCTTGAAAGAAAACGTTATCATTGGTCGTTTGATACCAGCTGGTACAGGCTTCTATCACTTGACTAACGCTAACGAAGAAAGAGACAAAGAAGCTCAAAGAAGAGCGATGGCAGCTAAAAACCAAGCAAGAAAACCATCTGCAATTCTTGAAGAAATCGAAGGTATGTTTGGTGCTCCAGACTTTACTTTAGAGTAATCTATGAAGGAAAATTAAATGTTTAAAAAATTAGTAGTTTCATTAATTATAATCTTAGCAGGTGCGGCATCTTTTGCCGCTCCAGCTGATGATGTTATGTCATTTTTTGATAAGTACGTTGAGGCGGCAAACAGCTACAGTGCTGATATCCCTAATTTTTATGAACCTAATGCGAAGATTATTCGTGTTGTTGTAAAAAAAGACGGAACAAAGGAAAGTGTTGTAACTGATACTGCTGTTTATATGAAACAACTTCGTATGAACTCAAAACTTGCTAAGATTAGAAACTATAAAAACTTCTATACTGACAGGGTGATTTCTCAAGTTGGTAATGATTATAAGATAGATTGTAAACGTCAACCATCTTTGAGTGATTACAAGTTACCGGCTCATTTTGTGATTGGTAAGGATGCATCTGGCAACTATAAAATTAAAGAAGAATCAATGGATACTTATCAAACAGCAATCTTGGTTGGAGCTAAAAAACAGTCAAATTAAGCATTTAAGGATATAATTTAAAGCACCCGTTTTACAAGAGCGGGTGTTTTTTATTGTCAAAATGTGGGGGATTTAGTATAATTGTTTGTAGAAATTAGTATACAAAAAGGAGAAATAATGAGGAAAAGCAAAACGGCGAAAACCCGCAATTTACTAGGGGGGGGGGGCTTTGGTAGCTCAGTAAAATTTCCTGAATGTCAAAAAATAAGTGTTCGTGATGAAGAATTAAAAATAAAAACTTGTGAAAAAGCTAAAAAACATGCGTCATGCCGAAACGAGTTCGGCATGATGGCTGATTATGGCGGGGTTAAGGCTTTTGACGCTTACGCTAAAAGCCAGAATGGTAGGAAATTATTTGCACCGCAAGGGCTAACGAGTGGTAGGGTTCGTTTATCCGCACCACAAGGACTTGCACCGCAATGTCTAACGTCACAAGCGCCACAAGTTCTAGTAACAGAAGAACTAGAACTACTAGAACCACTAGAACTAATACCACAAAAACGCGAACAACAAAAATTAGCATTATATGAATTAATAAAGAAAGGATTAAAAATGATGAAATTAAAACCATCAAGAGCATTTTCCGTAGCCGAAGCCATGATTGCATTGTTGATTGTGACTCTTGTCCTTGGCTTTTCTGCGCCTATGATTACAAAACAATTAAAGTATAATGATTCTGTCGGTATACAAGCACAGCTTTTTAATAGAAAAATAGAATTGTTAACCCAAAGAATATCAAATTTAGAAGATAGCTTGAATGCAATAGCAGAGAGAACAGATGATTCTGTTCCATCGGGTGCTATTCTAATTTTTAATTCAAATTCTTATGGCAGTGCAGGTTGCCCGACAGGTTGGACAAATATTTCCAGTAGTATAGCTGGAAAATATTTGATGTTAGATACGAATGCAAATGTTGGTAAAGTAAACAAGGCTCATTTCCCTAA
>JAZTWQ010000021.1:0-12612 GCA_045635965.1 Candidatus Gastranaerophilaceae bacterium | reverse complement strand
TGTATAACTTCGGTGAAATTGACTATATCGGTGGCGGAGACGGCGACGATACAATAATCAACGATGGCAAAATAACTTATGCAGTTGAGTTCGGTGCTGGAGACGACTCAATTGTGAATAACAGCGAGGTTCGTTATATCTTCGGCGACGACGGCAATGATTATATTATAAATAAAGGTTATTCAACAATCGTATTAGGTGCAGGCGATGATACAGTTGTAAATGAAGGCACTGCAGATAGTATTTTTGGTGACGACGGCAACGATTCGATTGAAAACAGTGGCAATATTGATGGTTCAATCTGCGGCTATGACGGTGACGATACTATAATAAACAAAGAATCAGGTACTATTTCATCGACATTAGGTGCTGGTTCTGGTAATGATATTGTTTATAACTATGGTACTATGGAAGATGTTGTTAGCGAAGAGGGTACGGATACTATTTATAACTATGGAAATATCACTGGCGTAGTATCAGGTGGGGATATAAATGGTTCAGATGATGACTCCACGGCTGACGCGTTATACGTCGGCGCAAACTCTAGTTACGGTACTACGATTGGGGTTGATTATATCAAGTTGCTCGAAAAATCAGGCACTATAAATCTAACCACCGGTGAAACCTACACCATAGAAATTGACGGGCTAAAATACGATGTTACAAACTGGGATGGACCGGAGCTCGGGTCTTTGACATACAAGCTTGAAAACGGCAAGTTGACATTCAAGAGCGACAATTCACTTACTATCAGCGCTCACAGCGGACAAGCTGACAACATTATTGTTGATGGGGCTGGAATTACTTTAGACACCGGAGATTTAGCGGATAAGGTTGAAACGCTTCAAGCATACACAATTATTACCGGCAATGGAAATGACACCGTAACTAACAACGGCTATGTTGGAATGGGTGTATACTTAGGTGAAGGCGACGACAAAGTTTCTGACACTAACGGGTTTATCGAGGTATATGGCGAAGGCGGTTCTGATTACATTGTTATAAACGGTGATGACAGCACTGTATTCGGTGGCGATGGTGGCGACACTATTTATCTCAACGGAGACGGAAACGTTGCCAATGGTGAGTCCGGTAGTGATATCACTTACATCACCGGTAACTACAACATCGCTGATGGCGGTGCGGGTGATTATGACAAGGTTTCTAACCAAGGTTCAAACACAACTTACACCGGCATGAGTGAGTTAATAGACAAGGTCGGTTCGTACAATATTCAAACCAACTACAAGTTTGACGAAGGCTCTTCGTTTAAGCTTGAGCTTGGTATGCCTATAAGTGACATTAGTCTTGATATTTCGTCTGCTGACAACGCGATTGCTGCTTTAGCTCAGATTGATGATATGATTTCAAATCTCGCAACTTCGCGTACTAATCTTGCGTTCCAAGGTGAGTTGCTCAACAACAATCTTGAATACAACATGACACGGCTTACGAATTTGTCTAACTCGCGCTCGGCTATTATTGACGCCGATACTGCGCTTGAGTACAATAATTTGATTGAGCGCGCGTCTGCGATTGAGCAAATTCAGTTGCTTCAACAACAACTTCAAGCAACAAACGCAAACACGATTATGGCATTGATTGCAAGCATTGCAGGATAGGTTAAATGTCGTTTGTTGACGCTTATTGATGTTTGTGGCGTGGTGTAGTTTTGCGGTTTTGTTGGGGGTTGGTGGCGTGTGATAGTCCGTCTTTGCGCTGTAGTATTGTGCGTTGTAATCTTTTCGGTGCATAGTAGTCTTCTCGGTGCGTATAAACGCGCCCTACAAGCCACAAGTTTTATAATTATTGAAATTAATAACAAACTCTGTTGTAATATTGTTATATTGTGTTAGTTTTATGAGTTATTTATGAATATTTCCTTAACACCTGCTTTGGAAAAATTTGTGAATGATAAAGTGTCAACTGGATTATACACTTCTGTTAGTGAGGTTATTAGAGAGGCTTTACGTCTTTTTATTGCTCATGAAAAACCAATTTCTCAAGAAAAAATCCAAAGATTAAATAAAGATATTGATTTGGGATTAAATGATAGAAAATTGCTTGATGGGCAATCGGCAATGAAAAATTTAATGGCTAAATATGAGTAAATTAGAACCGTAGGGTGCGTTTATACGCACCACAAGGACTAATCCGACGTAAAACCTGTTTTTTTACTTAATCTCTTTATCCACAATTGGTGCGATTGCTTGAAGTTTTTGATAAAGTTCATTAAATTGTTCAGGATAAAGTGATTGTGCTCCATCGCAAAGCGCGCATTCCGGACAGTCGTGAACCTCTATCATCAAACCGTCTGTTCCTGCGGCAACCGCAGCTTTTGACATCGGTGCAACTTTATCTCTTAAGCCTGTGCCATGGCTTGGGTCAATAATGATTGGGAGATGGCTTAATTTTTTAACAACAGGAATAGCGCACAAATCAAGCGTATTTCTTGTTGCTCGTTCAAATGTTCTGATACCACGTTCACAAAGAATAACTTCTCTATTTCCGCCAGACATAACATATTCGGCAGACATCAACCATTCTTCAATAGTCGCAGATAGTCCTCTTTTAATCATAACAGGTTTATTAACATGTCCTAATTCTTTTAACAAGTTAAAGTTTTGCATATTTCTTGCACCAACTTGCAAAATATCAACGTATTTTTCAAATAATGGAATTTGAGAAATTTCCATAACTTCTGAAGTTACAGCCATACCGTATTTATCGGCTACGCGGCGAATAATTTGTAAACCTTCTTCACCTAAACCTTGAAATGCATAAGGTGAGGTGCGAGGCTTAAATGCGCCACCACGAAGAATTTTTACACCGTAAGAAGAAAGTTTCTTTGCTACAGCATCCATTTGTTCTTCTGACTCGATTGTGCAAGGACCGGCAATCATGCCTGCATATTCACCGCCAAATTTAACGCCGTTAACTTCTATAACAGTGTCGTTTGGTTGAAACATTCGGCTACAAAGTTTGTAGCTAGAAGAAATTTTAATAACTTCCTTTACTCCGTCAAGAAGTTCTATATCTCTGGGGTCAATAACTTTACCCCCTACGGCGCCAATTACAGTATGCAATTCGCCGTTTGAAATATGTGCATCAAAACCTTTATTTTTAATATATTTTTCTACTGATTTAATTTGCGCTTCTGTTGCGCCATGTCTCATTACAATTAACATTCTTTTGTTCCTTATTAGTTTCTATAGTAATTTAATTGTAAAACAAAAAACTAAAAACTAGTAGTTCTAAAATACATTGTGTATTTTTGATTGCCGTAATAGTAAATGATTTCCATAAAGTTGCCGTCAAGCTGTTGTGCCTGAATGAATGAAGTTGGTGGATCTATTTTTTTTGTATTGTCAAATAAATTATCAAAGAAGTGAGTAATTTTTTTCTTAGCTTTTTGTGATTTTGTCAATTTCTTTTCTGGAATTTTTGATTTGTAAGACTCTTCTAAAACCACATCTGTTTCAATAACAGGAATAATATATTTAACTTTTCCGCTAGCTTTAAAGAATATATAATCTTTGTTTTTAATATTCCTTGCTGCTAATAAATAATACCCCGGGGGAATTGTTATGTCCTTAAAGTACAATGTTGTAGCAGTTCTAAATAAAGGATATGGAGACCAAGCATAATTAAAATAGTCTTCGTCTTGGTACGGGTCTAAATTATGCATAAGCTTAATATTGGGAACTTCTGTCTCGTTGTACAACTTCTCATAATCCTTTGCTGCAAAACAAGGACTTGAAAAAATAAATATTAACAATAACATTATAATTTTCTTCATATATATATAATAATAAAATTTTAAAAAATATCAAAATGTTGCAATTTGTTTAAAAAGTATTATTATTAAATGTATGAATAAATTAATTATAACAATATTGTCTATATTATTAACAACGCAAGTTGCATTTTCTTACGAAGATGAACTAAGACCGTCAATTCCGGTGTTGTTACAAAAAGGCTCGTTTATAAAGGTTTCAAATATTAGAACTATATCTACAGCCATTGCTGATGAGGGGGATGAAATTGATTTTATTGCCCCAACAGATGTTTGGTGTGGTGAGGCTTTAATATTTCCTAAAGAAACATTGTTTCACGGTTTTGTTGAAGAATTAAACGAACCGGTTCAAGGCACAAACGCAGCGATAAAGCTCAAAATAACAAGGGTAACTTTACCTGATGGAAGAGAGTATGTTTTAGATGGTTATATTACGAACAACGGAGAACCGCTTTTGGGTGGTGAATTGACTCCACCAATGGAATACACTAGGATGCCTCATTATATAGAATTTAGGAGTGCTGTTTCAAAAGGCGTATTGCAGTATGTCCCTGGAAATAAAAGATTTTTTGGTAATCATCTGGTTATCAAACCCGGGCGCGAGTTGGTTTTAATGCTAAGTGAAGATTATAATGCAACTGTAATTGATTTTTAGTCAAAAATAAATTATTAATGTATAATATAAGCAAGAAATATGGAGAAGCATATAATGAAAAAAAGATTAGTTAGCGCGGTATTGTTGTCATCTATAGCTACAATTGCGTGCGCAACTCAACCACCGCAACCTCAACATCCATTGCAAACACAATGGCAGCTTCAAGAATATCAACAATCTTCATATCATTATGACGCCATTCCTGCCCAAAAACCACTACATGGTACTATTTTTATTGTACCAACGGGCACTGTTTTTTCTGCTGTAACCCTATCTGAGCTTAATTCGTCAACTTTATTGTTGGGACAATCTGTTAAACTTAACTTAGGACAAGATTTTTATTTCGATAATAAATTAGTCGCAAAAGCCGGAAGTGTCGTAAATGGTTCTGTAATTCATTTAAAAAAAGCTTCTTTTGCAGGAAAAAATGGTCAATTGCAAGTTAAATTTACTAATATAACAACGCCTCATGGACAAGTTATTCCAATCACAGGTTTAATTAAAACCACGGATGCTACAGGTATCTTAAGAGGCGGAACGGCATTAGATACGTCAATAGATTATGCAAAAGATGTATCAATAGGTGCAGCAAGTGGTGCTGTTGGCGGCGTCGTTATGGGTGCGGTATCAAACGGTTCTATTGGAAAAGGTGCTGCTTTTGGTACGGCAATTGGTGCAGGATTAGGGTTAAGTAAATCTATTATGGACAAAGGTAAAAATGTTATAATTCCTGCAAATAGCGCTATAAAAATAGAACTTACTCAACCAATAACTGCAAATTTAATGCAAACTTATTAGTACTAATCCATTTGGGGGTTATGCAAGATTTGATTTTTAATTATTCTTTTATAGAATATTAATTCGAAAAATAAAGACTTGGGAAAATGACAATTTTAGGAAAAATATCACACACATCAGAAGAAAACGAAAAGCAACAAGAAGGATTTGTTGTCCCACGCTTGTATAGGCAAAAAGAAGAAGGAATAACCTTTAAAAACTCTGTACTTCTTTCTTGTTTGCTCCATCCGGCTAGTGTCGGTGCTGCTTGGATGATTGTCTTTATATTAGCATTATTGGGTATTCATTTTGATGTTTTGTCAAAGCCGCAAGCGCCTCAGCGAGATATTGAATTTGTATTGGTAAATAATCCTGAGGCGGAGCCGATTAATAAAAATACAAAAAATCGTGCAGATAGAAATACAAGAGCGGGTGGCAAACATGATCCTAAAAAACCGGAAATAGAACCTTCTCCGGCAGCTGGTGCACCAAAACAACCAACAGTACAGCAAGCCAAGAAACCTGTACAGCAACCTAAACAACAAGTTCAAACACCAAAACCACAGCCTAAGCCACAACAACAGCCAGTGGCAAAGCCTGTTGAAAAACAAGTTTCTAAATCAGCTGAGCAACCAGCGCCAAAACACGTAACACCACAGCCTGTGCCACCGGCACCGCGTCCGGCGCCTACAGTTAGTGCACCAAAAGTTGTTGAAACACCTAAAAGTGCAATGCAAATACCTGTGCCTAAGACTACAGCGCCTAAATTAGCGGGTTCATACGGTGGGCCTGTTACAGGAACAAAATCAGGAGTTGGAACATCTTCAAGCGGTTCTTCAAGTAGCGCGAGTACAAGACCTGCTCCTAGTTTTACTCCATCTGCCGTAAGCTCAACTGCGGGTTCTGCGGGTAGATTTTCCAGTGGTCAATATGGTAATGGTCAAGCAGGAAATCCAAGCCCCGGAAATCCAAATGGTAGACCAGGAATTGATGCAATAAAAGAACCTGATTTTGGACCATACATGAGAGAATTACAACGACGTATTAAAATGAACTGGGATCCACCAAAAGGAAATGAGTCTAAAAGAGTTGTTTTGATGTTCAAAATAGCAAGAGATGGAAGATTGTTGTCTTGCAGGGTTAGTCGTTCTTCCGGAGTGCAGGCTGCAGATAGAGCTGCAATTTCTGCGGTTGAGTTAACAGCTCCGTTTAAACCGCTACCGCCGGAGTTTAAAGGACAAAGTGTAGATATCCAGTTCACGTTTGATTATAACGTGTTTGGGGCTTCCAGATATTAAAAATAAAGAGAAAAATGAGGATATAAATTATGGAATTATTATTACATTCAATCAAACTAGACTGGCCAGTACTTTTGCCAATTTTTATTTGTTCAATATTGGTTGTGGCTGTTGCGATTAAAAAGATTTCTTTTTACTCAAAAAATAAACGAGATATTCAACCATTTATTAAATCAATGCATGCAGCGTTATCTGCCGGAAATATTGACAAAGCTCAGATGCTAAGTGAAAATTTAGGTGGTGTTTGTGGCGGAGTTGCTGATGAAGCACTAAGAATTTTTGTTGATCAAAAATCAGGTTTTTCTCGTTCTTTTGATATTTCAGCAAATTTTGCGTCTCGTGAGCTTGAAAAATATCTTACAATTTTAGGTACAATAGGTGGTGTAGCGCCGTTTTTAGGCCTATTTGGTACTGTTGTTAGAATTTTGTATACATTCCAAGATTTGGCAACTCAAGGTAATCAATCTGCAGCTGTTGCTATGGGTATTGGGTCTGCATTGATTGCAACTGCATTTGGTTTGGGTGTTGCAATCGTTGCGGTAATTTTCTACAACTATTTCCAATCTGTAGTAAAAAGATTTGAAGACGATTTTCAGCTTATAAAATTATTGTTCTTGAGTTTTACTGACAGCAAAAATGAAACTTCTGTTCAATCAAACGTTTAATTTTTAAAAATAGGAAAAATCATGGCATTTAGTTCAAACAAAAAAGATAAATTATTTACAGAGATAAATATAACCCCGTTAACAGATATTTTCTTGGTTTTGCTTATCATAATGATGGTGATAGCACCTAGTTTTCAGTCAATGGACAACAATATTTCTGTCCCTGAAATCAACAGTGGTATTTCCGTTGAACAAAAAAATGCCACAATTTCTATCACAAAAGATGGTGCTTACTATATAAACGGTAAATCAATTACTCCTGATACATTGGTTTCAGAACTAGAGAAAATAAAACCAACCCTAGAAAAGAAAGAAGTTGTAGTAAAAGCAGATAAAGATACAAAAAGTCGAGAAATAATGAAGGTAATGGATTCTGCGCAAACAGCGGGCTATGAAAAATTAATAGTTGCTGGCGAACCGTTAACGAAGAAAGAACAAAGACAACTTAAAGAAGACTCACAATCATCAGGCTTAACAGGTTCGGCGCATGAAATTGAGCAAATAGAACAAACTAGACCACGAGTTAATATTCCACAAGAGGGCTAAAAAATGTCAACAAGAAGAAGAGATTGTTTTAATGAAATAAATATAACACCGTTAACAGATATTTTCTTGGTGTTATTGATTATAATGATGGTAATTGCACCTCTTTTGGATGAACAAGGTCTTAACTTGACAGTCCCAGAGAATGTTTCGGCGGAAAAGGTTAAAGAATCTAAAATTTTAACCGTTTTGGTTGATGAACAAGGTCAATATTTTATAAACGAACAGACAGTTTTGGCAACAGAGCTTGGAAAAGTTATCAAAGCAAGTTTAAAAGATTACCCAGACGGATTGATGATACAAACAGATGGAGATGCAACTCACGGCGCTATAGTTAAGTTAATGGATGAAGCAAGAAACGCTGGTGTGAAAAATATTTCCGTTTCGCAGATTTAAGTAAGCTTGTTTTAGGATTTATAGTGTTATATTATAGCTGTTGTGAAAAAGGATGATTAAGAATCAATCAAAGGAGGAAAAATGCCTAAAACCCTTGATTTTGTAGAGAGAGAGAGAGAGAGAGAGAGAGAGAGAGAGTTCTTCCTCTAGTTGCTTAAATAGTTTTTTATCATGTTTGCCATCTAATTATAAAAAAGCATTTACTTTAGCGGAAGTTTTGGTTACTTTAACAATTATAGGTGTTATTTGTGCTTTAATAATTCCCCCGTTGAAAGTTAAGCATGATGAACAAGTTAGAGTTGCCAAAGTAAAAAATTTTTATTCCAACTTAAAAATGGCGTATGATTCTTTGATTTTAACAAAAGGAAGTCCAAAATATTGGGGTACGAATGATTGGACTGCCGCAAATGCTGAAAAATTATATGCGTCGAACCTTATTTTAAAATAGAAAAAGCTTGTGGCGTAACAAACGAGGGGAATTGTATTACAAACGAAAAATACAAAACTTTAAGCGGTAATGAGCATAATTCTTACGGAACAATGAAAGCTTATTATAAGATTCTTCTAAAAGACGGTTCGCAAGTGTGGTTTAGGGGAGGAAATCCAGCGGATTTGACAAGATTTGTTGGCGTGTATTACGATGTTAATGGTTCTGCGGGTCCTAATCAAGCAGGAGTGGACTTGTTTGATTTTCAAGGAAGAGAGTATACTATAGAGCCAAATGGGATGAATGATGGGTTTGATGCTAGTTGCACGAATGACCCAAATGTTGAGCTGACTGGTTTTACTTGTACTTCTTGGGTAATATATAAAGGGAATATGGATTATTTGCATTGTGATGATTTAAAATGGGATGGTAAACAAAAATGCGGCAAATAATCATTTAATGGCGTTTTGTAACAAATGTAACAATTTATAAGAAAATTGAAAATATATCATTAATATATTTTTTATATAATAGTGAGTTGTGTAAAAAGGATTTTTGAGTATGAGTATTTTGAATTTTCAAATGTTTAGGTTAATCAATGATGAGAATTTTTCTGCGGAAATTGATGAAAGTGTATTATTTGCAGAAATTAACAGAAACATTAATTCCAGTATTTTAAGCATTGTTGATATGGAAAATAATGTTTTGCTTTCGGCTGGTTTAATTTAATTATTTTCCCAGTTTTTGTAAATCCTGTATAGGGCATTTTCAAGTGCCGGTAACAATTGAATATGGGATTTTAATTGATTTTGGGCATCGGATAGTACTCTGATGTCCTCTATCATTTTTACAACAATTTGAGGATTATTGCTGTTTGCGAGTGCTGTATTTTTTATAAATTGTTGAAATTTTGTTAAAAGTTCTTGTGGTGTTAAGTTTAATTCATTTGCGTTATTTATCAAGCTTGTCGCAATATTGTTTAATTCAAGTCTATCGATTTCGGGGTAATATTTTAACTCACGTGAAATTAATTCTGTGTCAGTATTTTCGGTATATTTTGAAGGTACATAAAAACACTGTGAACGTGAAATGATAGTGTCGATTAAATCGTTTTTGTCTTTGGTTAAAAATATAAAAGTTGTTCTTGGCGGAGGCTCTTCAATAGATTTGAGCATAGAGTTTGCGCTTTCTGCCTGAAATATTTTTTGATTAATCCCGTTTGGAATCCAGTATTTTCCTTCTTCTTTATTTTCATAAGGTAGATTAAAATTGTTAGATTTAAATTCTTGAATAGCGGTTAATTCTTGTTCATTAGGGCTTTTGATATCTGCGTCACAAAGGATGAATACGCGATGATATTCGCTAGTTGTTGACAATGTATTTTTAATTTCTTGGGTTTGTTTAACTGAAATTACAGTTTTTGCCCCGTCATCATCAGGCTTAAAATCAACTTTTGAAACAGTAATAACCGCTGGGTGTGTGTTTGATTTTATCCAGTTGCAATTTATGCATTCACAACCAATAGAGCGGTTATCATTGCAGTTTAGAATTTTAGCTAAATTAAGTGCTAAAAGATATTGTGTAAATGTATCTTCACCGTATAAAATAATAGATTGAGGAAAGTTTCCTTTATTGTTGACAAGTAAGGAAAAATATTCTTCAATGAATTTTAAATTGTTCTTTATAAATTTTGTAAACATTATTCCGCCTTACTTAAAATTATTTGTTCTACTGCGATTTCTTCAGTGTAAACTTGACCTGATTTTATTTTAAATTCGCATTCTGTTAAGTTTTTCTTTAGTTGTAACAGGTCATCATATTTATAGCTTCTAATCTTTTCCAGTTCAAGTTTTACTCGATATTCATGCATATTAACTTTTTTTGAAATTTCAAAAGAATTTAGCTCTCTAGATAAAAGTTTTAAATTAATAAAACGAGAAATTGTGCTTTGTAATAATGCTAAAATTTGAAGAGGGTGTTGCGTTTGTGTCAACAAAGAAAATTCGTTCATCGCATTATCTTTTTTTGAGAGGATAAAATAATCAACCAATTTAAAAACATCTTTTGTTGAAGTGCAAATTCTTTCAATATCTTGTACAGAAGGCTTTTTGTTGGGATAAATATAAAGTTTTAGCTTTTCAAGTTCATTGCTTATAACTCTTAAATTTGCGCCTAACATTTCAATAATTTTAGCTGCACAGTCGTTAGTTAAATCTAATTCAATTTCTTTTGCCAGTTTAACTATAATAGTAGGTAATGTTTTGTCATAGGTTGGAAGTTGTTTAAATTCCTGAACTTCGCATGTGTCAGCCAGAACTTTGTATATTTTTTTTCTTGAATCTATTTTTTTGTTTGTGGTTCTGTCTATTTTGTATAAGAAAATTATATTTATTTGTTCAGGGACACAGGATAAAGCTTTTTCAAGTTGCGCAATTTGTTTGTCATCGAGTGCGCCAACTCCTTTTTGTTCAATATAGTCATTAATTTCAACTAATATTAAACTGTTTCCAAACATCATCGGTTGTGTGCTCAGAATATCGATTAAATCCGTGAATTTTGGGTTGGAAAAAACTTTGTAATTCATTGAAATAAAAGATTTATCGAGAAGCTTATTTTTAAGCTTCCCGATTTCTTTTTCCATCAAAAATTCTTCTTGTCCGTGAAATAAATATAGTGTCATTTAATTAGCTTTCAATTAATAAGCTTGCGCCAATAACTCCGGCAGTGTTTCCTAATTGAGCAGGAACAACTTCAACAGAACCGCCGGAAATAGGCATAGCTCTTTCTTTAAGTGCTTTTTCTAACGGTTTTAATAGAATATCTCCGGCACCTGCAACTCCGCCCCCAACTATGATTTTTTCAGGGTTAAGCAGGTTTACAACGCTTGCCATTCCAATACCGATATAGCTTCCAATAATAGTGAAAATTCTTTTAGCTACTGCATCACCTTGTTTTGCTGCTTCGCAAACTACGTAAGGAGTGATTTCAGGGTTTGCTAATTCTCTGTATTTCGTGGATTTTCCACCTTTGATGTATTCTTCAGCCATCGCAACAACTGCCGGTCCTGAAGCGTATGCTTCTAGACAACCTGTATCACCACATCCACAAATTGGAGCGGTTGTGTCCATTGATAATTTAATGTGTCCGATTTCTCCGGCTGCATTGTCTGCACCACGTACAAGTTTGCCGTTTACGATTAAACCTGAGCCAATACCTGTCCCAACAGTGATACAAATTAAGTTTTGGCAACCTTTTCCGGCTCCATAGTTTAATTCTCCCAAAGCCGCACATCTTACGTCGTTGTCTACTTTTGTAGGTATTCCAAATTCATCTTCAATGATTTTTGCAATAGGCACATTAACCCATCCCGGGATGTTTGGCAATAGTCTTACTATTCCGTTTGTGCAATCGATTTGTCCTGGGAAACCAAAACCGATACCTTCGATAACTTCTTTGGTTGTTTTTGTTTCTTTCATTAAATCAGTGATAGCTTGTTTGATGCTTGAAACAGTGTATTCATAACCCATTTCAGCTCTTGTTGGAATAGAATTTGAATAAACAATGCTTCCTTCTGTGTCAACAAGTGCGATTTTTACATTAGTTCCACCAACATCTACCCCAACTCTGTATTTTTTTGTCATAACTTACTCCCTAAATTACCTACACGACTGTAACCAAATTTTATCATAAAATGCTAATCAAAATGCGTGATGTTAAAAGATTTAAATTAATTTTTACAATTTGCCTTTTCTATAAATAATTCATACTGTCCCGAATAATTTTAGAAAAAATTTGAAATTATTGAATTAATAAAAGTTTTAGCGAAAAAATATTTGTCAAAACATAAATTTGTGAATGGAGGCGAGGGGGTTCGGGGACTAAAGCCCCTGATTTGGCAAGGGGTTTCAGGGGTTTTAGCCCACCTGACCCTGTTGAAAGCGGAGCCCGTCCCGTTTTTAAATAAAATATTACGATGATTTACCGTTAGGGCGTAGCGTGGGCGCCGTTTTTTCTTCTTTACCGAGATTGTAGCTGAGAAGCGTACATAAATCGTG
>JAZTWQ010000020.1:0-60486 GCA_045635965.1 Candidatus Gastranaerophilaceae bacterium | reverse complement strand
CATTATCCATTGCAGCACAATAAATTGCACCATAGCATTCCGGATTTTAGCGTAAGCGTTAAAAAGCCGCGTGCGTGCTGTTTCAGGATCTGACCAACATCGAATGAAGTCAACAAACACAAGTCCTTCGTTAAACTGCGTTTACCGGTTAGATGCTTAAACAAGTTCAGCATGACTGCTAAATTGTTGATAAGATTTTGAGTTTTTTGATTAAATTCTTCATCACGAACACTTATTTTTTGACAATCAGGAGATTTTATTGAGCTACCAAAGCCCCCCCTAGTAAATTGCGGATTTTAGCCGTTTTATTCTTTTTCACTATTCCATCTCCTGATTTGTATCGGCTTGGTAAAACCAACCAGCTTAAATTCATAGAAATTATACTAAATTTTTCAATGAACTGCAAGATAAACTTAATTTACAACAATTTCTTGTTCGTTTTTATAAGTCACATATCCAGCATGGGTATTAGGAGGACGTTTCAAAAATTTTCTTTTTGTATAAATAACCGGAGCTTTCAAAGAATTGGCTTGCTTGGAATATTTTTTCGCCAGCTGCGCAACTTTTAATAATGTATCATCATCAAGCGCTTTTTTATCATCAATTTTGACTAAAATATGAGAACCTGCGGAATTATACACGTGAAACCACACATCTTCCGGCGCAGAAATTTTTGAATAAATATAATCATTCTGTTTATTATTTTTACCAATAAAAACCCTAAAACCATTTATTTCCAATTCTTCAACAGCAGGCAAAACTGTTTTCTTTTTAGCACTTTTGGGTGCAATTTCTTCTTCAATCTCCACCAAATCCTTAAACGAAGAAGCAGTCTCTATCTGAAATGCAAGCCCTTCATAATATTCAATTTTTTCTTGGGTTTTAATCATCATATCTGTTGCAATTTCGTTAGCTGTCTTCGCTTTTGAATACAACTTATAATAACGATTTGCATTTTCTACTGGAGATAAATTTGAGTCTAAATCTATTTCAATTTTTCCACCAATCTCATAGGCGTCTAGTTTAACTTTAGCCAATCCTATTTTAAGCTGATACAAATTTGCCATTAAAATATCAGCTTTTTTCTTTTGAATTAACGCTTTTTCGAACCTATCTAATTGCGCTTTTTGCTTTTCAAATGTTGACAAGTTCTTCTTAAGTTCTCTATTTACAACAGCAATCAATGACTGTTTTAAAGAAATTATATTTGATTTTTCTGTATAAAAAGAAAAATAATCATCTAACATTGCGGCAATTGTTGGTTTAAATTTTCGTCCATTTTTAACAAATGAAAACACTGAAAAATCGCTATAATCAAGAGCCACAGACGGATTTACATTTTGCATTTCAACAGCAATTTTTAAATTGCTTTTAATGTCACCACTTTGAATAATCTCATTCATCATTGCTTTAGAAATATATTTAAAATACGAAGAAAAAGACTCTGCAATTTTCCCCCCATCAATCTGCAAACGAGCATCTACAAATACTTCTGGCATTTTTAAATAATCTTCTCTTTTGTTTTTAGGAGGATAAACATAATTTAATCCACCAGCCATTTCTCGCTCTCTACTTTTTTCTGCCCCAATATTATGCATACATCCTAAAATAACATTAGTATCATAGTTATAAAGAATGACATTACTATGTTTGCCCATAAGCTCTACCGCAAGGCAAAGAGGAATAATCTCGCCGATTTCAGAAAAAGTTTCAAAATAAATCTCAAAAATTCTCTCATCGTCTGGAACATTCACTCGCACAATTCTTGAACCGACCATATATTTTCTCAACAACATACAAAACATCGGTGGTTGTTGGGGTACAACAATATTACGCCGTTCCATTGTTTCTGGAGATAAAAAACAAATATGATAAATAGCAGGGTTAATATTTATGTATAACTTACGAGTTTCGCCACCGCCATGAAGTTGAATTATCAAATCACGACGAGTTGGTTGCTGAATTTTTTGGATTCTTGCATCCTCAAAATACTGAGCATTTTCTTTTGCAAAAAGTTTTAATGTTAAGCTGTCTATGTTTATCATTCTTTTATTATAAACAAAAGAATCAATTAAACAAAGCAGATTTTATTCTATCCACGCAAGCATTTTGACTATAATGCCATTCTCGATATGTTACACGCACAATTTTCAAACCACAGCGCTCTAAAATAGCATGTTTTTTCATATTGGTATTGTACGTACGAATATTATCTTCAACGCCATCAACTTCCACAAGAATACTATGCCCTTCACCATCTTCAACCATTAAATCTGTTGAAAAACCTGCTGTTTCTACACCTGCATAAACTTCTAAACCTTCAGCGCGCAAAGTTTTTGCAATTTCTTTTTCTAAAGAATTTTTATAAACATTTTCATCAAATTTATCAGTTGGATTAACCTTATTAATATAAGCTTGAATATATTCAATATAATCTCTTAACAATCCTTCCGGTAAAGATTTTGGATCTTTTGACAAGAAACAAATTAATTTTTTTCTAGCCCTAGTGATTGCAACATTGAAAAGATTTGGTTTTTGCAAGAAAGTCAAACTTTGAGCAAAACTATTATCTGCAACGCACCAAGATAAAATCATAATATCTTTTTCATCACCTTGGAAAGTATGAGCAGTACCTACTTCAACTTTGTGTTTTTTAATTATACTTTCAGAAAATACTTGCATAATAGCTTTTTTAATTAATTCAACTTGTCCTCTAAATGGAGAAACAATACCAATTGAAACAGGCTCACCATCATTTTTTTCATCCTCTAAAATTAACTCATGCATTCTTTTTATGATTGCTTCTGTTTCAGGCATGTTTCTAGTTGTTTCATAATCAACTTTTCCATCTGCGACATGGTGGAATTCTAGTACATCATTTTTGTTAGAATTTTTCTTCATTATACGAATTCTTCCACCATAAAATTCTCTATTTGAAAAATCAATAATTGGAGGTAAGCTTCTAAAATGCTCATCTAGCATAATTGGGCTTGTAGAGTAATAATTAGCCAAATCAAACATAGAGTTTGTTCTAAATCTCCACATTAACTGATATTTATCAGGAATGCTATATTGAGACAAGAAAGATTGTTCTTTTGCTTTTTCTAAGAATGATAAATGAGGAAGCTGTTTGTCATCTCCTACAATAACTACCTTTTTAGCCCTAAACATAATAGGGAAGCAACTAGCGATATCACATTGAGACGCCTCGTCAATAATTGCAACATCAAATAGTCCCGGTTTCATTGGCAAAGAACCGGATACAGCATAAGTTGTGACACACCAACAAGGAAACGCTTCAAGCAACGGTTTAAAATCTTCTGTTTCAAGCAATCTTGTTTGCTGTTGACGTTTTCTTGCGACTAAAGATTTTGAATGCACAAATAATCTTTGACGTTTTGTTTGATCTCTTAATAGACCTTTTAGGGATTCACGTCTTTTTCCTCTCAATATTTCAACCGCAAGTTTTGCTTGTTTGCGTTTTAAGTTGCGAATATTTTCTAATATTTGATGCAAATTACCGATTTTGTGAATTTTTGCCTCAATTAATCTTGCATCACACGCTAATTTTTCATTTGCAAGCTCTTGCTTTAATCTCTCCATATCTTCAAAACAAACATCAAACTCAGAAATCTTTAATGTTTTTTTGAGCTTAGATGCTCTGAACTTATTGAACAAAGTAGCAAAGAAATTAGATTTTTCCATATCTTTTTCTAATTTTTTAACTAAATTATTGACGCTATCCAGCTCATCTTTTTTTAATTTTTTACTTACAAATTGTTTTTTGCCAAGTTCCTTTTCACTTAACTCTTTTTCTTCTATCAAAGAACGCCAATCGTTTTCTAAATCAATAATTTCTTCACATTTTTTCTCGTTTTCTCTAATTGAAGAAACCAAATCCTGCATATCTTCAATATCAACTAAAATTGCATTATCATAACCTTTATCTAACTCGACTTTATTATTTAATAAATCTTGAAGCTGAAAATTAAGCTGTTTTTGATAGTTTTGACGCCCTGCCCTTAGTGCTAAATAAGGAGCACCCAAAGAATTTAACCGTTCAGCAACAACATCAGTTGCTTTATCCATCCTTGATGCTACAAGCACGGTTTTTCCGTTTGCGATTAAATGCGCAACCAAATTCACAATAGTTTGAGATTTACCAGTCCCCGGAGGGCCGGCAACAGACACAATCGTATTTTCTTCAATGCTTTTTATAACGCTTTCTTGACTATCACTCAACGATAATGGAGTTGTAGCAACAAAATCGGCTAAAGATTTCTTAGGTTTTGTCAGTTTATCAAGCATTTTACCAGAAGTGCGCATGTATTCTTCATTTATAGTCGCAAGGGAAGTTTCTCTAAAGATTCCTGAAGGCTTTTCTGAAATTTGAGTTAATTCGTGAAGCACACCTGCCGTTACTTGTGGACGTTTTGTCAAAATAATCGCACTTTGATTTGTTACACAAACTTTTTCTATTTTAACCTTCTTCGCCTTAGGCGCCTCATCTTCTTCGATAACCTCATGAAGGTTATCAAAATTTATTTCCTCACTTTTCTCCTCAGCACCTTCATCCTTTGAAACATTATTTTCTACAGCGTCTTCTTCATGGTCTAATTTTAATTCAATATCCGGAACAATAGAACGCAGAGTTGTCAAAAAGACATCTAATTTATCCTGTGTTAAAGGCAACTCCGGAACAACTTCCAACAAACCATCCAATAAATGTTCCATTTCGTCTTCATCATCACTTTTATTCATAAGAGCAGTAAGCGCACCGGTATTTAATGACAAAACTTCATCTTGAAGAGTACATTCAATGTTTTTTCCTACTCTATCTAATTTTGCAGGCATATACAATAATGGGGTCAAAAACTCATTAGAACGTTTATTTCTTCCTCCTTTTCCAACTAAAAATAAATATCCATAAATTAAATATTTATCTTTCTGACTCATTTCTGATTGAATCATCAACTCAGTCAACAAAGAATCTGAACCATCTAACTTTAAAGAAGAGCCAAAATTAGTGAACAATTCTTCTTCACCTTGAAGAAAAATCCATTTATTATCTTTATCTTGTTTAAGATTTCTAAAAGTTGAGCTTTGAACCTCTTCTCTTACGCAATCATGTAAATATAAAGATAATCTTTTTATAAAACTATCATGAAACGCTGATGTAATAATTTTGCCTGCTTCTTGTAACATAAATCTAATTCTCCTATATATTTATTATACATCATTGAAAAATATAGAAATAATCCATTTACCTGATATTAAAAAATATTACAAAAACTAAGTTATATATAGGATTTTTTAAAAAATACTTGTCAAAAAATCTTTTTACATATAAAATACAATTGAGGTTGATTACCTGTTGAAATTGTTATTTAAGTTATAAGCAAGGACGTCATTTAAGAAAGAGATTTATAGAAAATTGTTGTTTTTAGCATAAGAAAGATAATTCCTTGCAGGATTTAAGAGGGTCAAAAGAAAAAATGTATATCAATAAATGTACCAAATGCGGATCTGAGTTCGAAACAAAAAACCCAAAACGTATTATTTGTCCAAATTGTTTGTATCCAGACAGAAAACCTATCTTAGAGACAAACACATCCAGTGATAATAATGATGCGCAACAACAGCCGCAACAAGAACGACCACAAATGCGTTCTTCATACAGTTATGAAGGCAACGCAGACGAGCAACAGCGTCCATACCCTCCACGGAACAACTATCAAAGACCTTCTTACTCTAGTTATGGTGGACAAGGCAGACAAGATGGAAACCATCAAGACGGAAACAGGTCAAATTATCAAAGAAACAATTATCAAAGACCTCAAGGGGGATATAATAACAGGCAAGGTGGATACAATAATCGTCCACAACGCCCAAACAATCACTACAACAGATCGCAAGGCGGACACGGTGGCGGCAGACCTCACGGAAATTTTGGCAGACCACAACAAGGTGGTTTCAGAAGACCAATGCAAAATCGCAGACCATCTGCGCCTAGACAACATAAGGAATTACTTGTTAACAAAGAACAATTAGCAATGATAGAAGTACTTTACAAACGCTCATTGCCACTGCCTAACCCTGATATCCATGAGGCTATCGGACAAGAAATAGGATTAGAACCAAGAAAAGTATTTTTCGGCATTAATCTAGTAAGACAAAAATTATTCTTACCTAAATTGCCATATCCAAAAAGAAAATTTGCAGTTACAGCAGATCAGATTACAGCGATTAAAAACCTTTACGAGCCATTATTACCATTGCCTCCAATAGGTTGTCACAAAATTATAGCAAGCCAACTAAAAATGGATGAATGGAGAGTTCACGTTGGTATTGGTTTAGTTAGAAAACAAATGGGATTAGATAGATGGAACGAAGGTCGCCAAGACGCACCTGAGCAAATTATCCGCCCACGTAAAGGGCTAAACCCAGAAGATAAAGTTTTAGTAGATGATGTCCGACTAGGCGGCACGGCAAAAGTAGAAACGCCTGTAGTTGAAGAAACAAATGTCCAATCAGAACAAACTGAAATTACAGAAGATGTTAAACCAAAACGCGGCAGAAAGAAAAAGGCTGAAGCCGATGCTGATGTTCAGACAGAAGCGGAAACCCAAGAGTAAGATTATAAATGAGTGGATTGATTTCTATAGGCAAAATTCTTAATTTCCATGGGATAAAAGGTGAAGTTAAATTAGGCTACACTAAAGGAAAAGAGGAACAATTAAAAGGATTATCCACTGTATACGCACAAAAAAATAATGAAAACATAAAGTTAACAATTTCATCTATTCGTTTTCATAAGGGATGTGCTATTGTAAAATTTGAAGAAATAAACTCTATAAACGAAGTTATGGAACTAAAAGGCTCTGTATTATATATAGGCAAGGATGTTGTTTCAAATGAGCTTCAGGAAGATGAATATTTAACGTCAGACTTAAAAGGATTAGATGTCTTTGATACTGACGGCACAAAACTGGGAATAGTTACAGGGGTTTCTGAAAATGGAGCGACAGATTTGTTATCTGTAAAAATCCGTGATAACTCAACCCACCTTGTTCCTTTTGTCAAAGAATTAGTTCCTTCTGTAGATATTGAAAACAAAAAAATTATTATAAAAAATATTGATGGATTAATTCCCAAATTATCATAGAGGTTTAAAATGAGATTTGATATTTTAACTCTTTTTCCTGAAATGATAGAAAATGCTTGCTCTCACAGTATTGTTTCTCGGGCAATAGAAGAAAACAAGATAAGCGTAAATACAGTAAATCCCAGAAACTTCACGCATTCAAAACATAAAAAAGTTGACGATACACCTTATGGCGGTGGAGCAGGTATGGTTTTAATGTGTCAACCATTTTTAGATGCTTTAAAATCTGTTGAAAAATCGGAAAACTCACAAACAATAATACTTACGCCACAAGGACACCCCTTTAACAATGCGATGGCTAAAGAGTTTGCACAAAAAGAACAACTTATCATGATTTGCGGACATTATGAAGGATTTGACGAAAGAATAAGAACCCTAAGTGGGGCAAAAGAAGTTTCAATCGGCGATTTTGTTTTAACCGGAGGCGAACTTCCTGCTCTTTGTATACTAGACAGCACGGTCAGATTTATAGACGGAGTTTTGGGTAAAATTGATTCTGCGGACTATGATAGTTTTGAAGATGGATTATTGGAATATCCACAATACACTAAACCCAGAGAATATGCAGGCTTAAAAGTTCCAGAAGTATTACTAAACGGAAACCATGCAGAAATTGCAAAATGGCGAAAAGAACAACAAATATTAAAAACTAAAAAAGTGCGCCCTGATTTGTGGGATAAATATAACAAATAAAATAAAGCTATGAGTATTGGTTAACAAAAAAGCGCATATTAGTAGTTGCTTCGTCTAAGTATAGTACAATGTTAAAAAACTTTCCCCAAATCAAATATTACGAATTGTAAAGCCGAGTTTTTTCAAGCCCTGATTGAGGTATACGGATTCCATTCCATTCTATTCTATTAGGAAATTATAAAATGCATTTTGTTTTTATACAAATATGTAACAGATCTTTTACATAACATTAAGAAGTTTAGTTGAGTTTATAGAAAGGATATTTATGACAAAAGTTAATTCTCAGTTTATGGTATTTGCGGAAAAACAAAACGCAACATTTAAACCTAAAACAAAAACCGTTAAAGAAAAGCAAGCGGCAATAACAGCTAAAACAGCAATTATGAAGCATAAAGACTGCCCAGCAGAGACCAAAGCGCAATTAAAAAAAGAAATTGAAATAATTAATAACGAAATAAAGGCACTTAAAAATGCAGAAAAAGAGTCCAAAGCAAAAGAAAATAAAGAAACCAGCATTTTTAAAAAATAAAAAGGTTTAAATTTTATAAAACAATCAAAACGCGGTAATCACATAGCCGCGTTTTATATTTGTAAAATTTTAAAAGTATCAAAATTGTTGTAAATCCTTGAACCAGAAAAGTGATTGTTGTATTATTTTTTTATAGGATAGTGAGAAAAAGAGGCTAAAAAATGCTTGATATTAAAATTATTAGAGAAAATCCTGAAAAGGTTAATGAATTACTTAAAAGACGCAACCCTGAATTATCAATTGACGGGGTTTTAGAAATAGATGCTCAAAGAAGAAAAATTCAATTTGAAGCAGACGAACTTCGCGCAAAAAGAAAAAATGAATCACAAAAAATTGGTATGATGAAAAAAAATGGAGAAAATACCGATGCAATTCAAGAAGAAGTTCGTAAAATTGGTGAAGATATTAAAGCATTAGAAGAAAAAGAAACAGAATTAAATGAAAAACAAACTACTCTTTTACTTCATATTCCAAACACACCGGATGAAACAACACCTGTTGGTTTGAGCGAAGAAAATAACGTAGTACTAAAAACTTTTGGTGAACCAACCAAAGCTAATTTTGAATTAAAAGCACATTGGGATATTTGCACGGAAAAAGGCTTTGTTGATTTTGAGCGTGGCGTAAAGCTTGCTCAATCTCGTTTCTCTTTGTATAGAGGTTTAGGTGCCAAATTGGAAAGAGCTATTATTAACTTTTTCTTAGACACGCATACAGGAGAACATGGTTATGAAGAAATTTTGCCACCAGTTTTAGTAAATTCAGATGCAATGAAAGGAACAGGACAGTTACCTAAATTTAAGGAAGATATGTACAAATGTGAAAACGAGGATTTGTTCTTGATTCCAACGGCTGAAGTTCCTGTTACAAATATCTATGCCAATGAAATTTTAACAGAAGACGATTTGCCAAAATATATGACAGCTTATACTCCTTGTTTTAGACGTGAAGCCGGTTCTGCTGGTAAAGACACAAGAGGTTTAATCAGACAACATCAATTTAACAAAGTTGAATTGGTTAAACTTTGTACGCCTCAAACATCCGCAGACGAACATGAAAAATTAACACAAAATGCCGAAAAAGTTCTTGAACTTTTGGGATTACCTTATCGTCGTGTTGCTTTATGCACAGGTGATATTGGATTTTCCGCAAAAAAATGTTATGACTTAGAAGTTTGGATGCCCTCATATAACGATTATAAAGAAATTTCAAGTTGTTCTAATTTTGGCGATTACCAAGCACGTCGTGCTAATATTAAATATAGAAATAAAGAAACAGGAAAAGTTGAACTTGTTCACACTATTAACGGTTCCGGATTGGCTGTAGGAAGAACTTTTGCTGCAATTTTAGAAAACTTCCAACAAGAAGATGGCTCAATTTTGATACCTGAAGTTTTAAGACCTTATATGGGAGTGGATAAAATCTAATGTCGAGTAAAGGACTTTTTATAACTTTTGAAGGTGGCGATGGTTGTGGAAAATCAACCCAGCTTGACCTTGTCAAAAAATATCTTGAAGAAAAAGAGTTACAAACGCTAACAACAAGAGAACCTGGGTCTGTTGGATTGGGTCAAAAATTAAGAGAAGTGATTCTTCACTATGATGGTGATGTTGCTTCTCGCGCTGAAGCGTTTTTGTTCTTGGCAGATAGGGCTCAACATATTGAAAAAATCGTAAAACCGGCAATTGAAAAAGGAATAATAGTTCTTTGCGATAGACATACGGATTCGTCGGTTGCTTATCAAGGTTATGGCAGAGGGGAGGACATTGAGCAAATAAAAACGCTAAATAATCTTGCTACTCAAGGGATTAAGCCAGATTTAACACTCCTATTTGATGTATCAACTGAGATTGCACAAACTCGCGTTGGTAGCGAAAAAGACAGAATGGAATCTGCCGGAATTGAATTTCATAAAAAAGTAAGACAAGGTTATTTAGAAATTGCTAAAAATGCCCCACAAAGAGTTAAGGTTGTTAATTCAAATTTAACAATTGAAGAAGTTTTTGCCCAAGTTAAAAAAATTATTGATGAAAAAATATAAGGAATAAATGATGGAAAATCAACGCTGGTATGACAAAGACCCTATTTTAAAAGAAGCTTTGGATTTATTAAGACTTCAACCGCTTGAAAAGCAAGAAGGAGCAGTCGACTTTATAGTTAAATTGCAAGAAGAGATTGCAAAAGACGTAATTGAGCGTGTTTATGAAATGATTAACGAATACCAAGGAAAAGGTAATCGCTGGTACGATAGAGATCCGGTTTTATTAAAAGCAATGGAAACATTAAGGGTTTCAACACCGGAAACGCAAAGAATTGCGGCAAAAAAATTACTTGAAAACCTTGAAGCAATGAGTGATGAAGAATAATGACTAATTTTTTAAAAGATATTCAAAATTTAGAAGACACAAGAGGCATTGATATTCAAAAAGTTGGCGTTAAAGATGTTGAAATTCCACTAATTATCCAACGCAAAAATGACTCCGACCAAGTTGTTTCAGCTAAAGCAAGAATGAGTGTTTCTTTGCCAAAGAATTACAAAGGAACTCACATGTCCAGATTTATGGAAGTTTTAAATGATTGGAGAGCTAAAAACCTTTTGGGAATTGATATTAAAGGGATTTTAAAAGATTTTCAATCAAAACTTGATGCAAAAAGTGCACATGTTCGATTTAATTTTAAATATTTTCTTAAAAAAGAGGCACCGGTAAGTGGTGCACAATCAGTCATGGGATATGATTGCTCGTTTGAGGGAAATATTGATGAAGCTGGAGCATACGAATTTTTACTAGGGGTCAAAGTTCCGGTAACAACACTTTGCCCTTGCTCTAAAGAAATTTCAAAATATAGTGCCCATAATCAACGAGCAATTATTAAAATTGTAGTGGGCTATGATGAAAATGAACATATTTGGCTTGAAGACTTAATAGAATTAGCAGAAAGTTGCGGCTCTTGTGAGCTTTATCCTATTTTAAAACGTGAAGACGAAAAATATGTAACGGAAAAAGCTTATGAAAATCCTAAGTTTGTAGAGGATGTAATTCGAGATGTTATTTTAAAGATAAAAGAAAACAAAATTATAAAATCTTTTGAAGTAGAGTGCGAGGCATTTGAAAGTATTCATAATCATTCTGCTTGGGCATATCAAAAAGAAATATTATAGTTTTTATTCTTTATAAACGGTATTTTAATTGTGGTATAATAAATTTATGAAATTTGATGATTTTGCGATAGGTGTAGACATAGAAGATATAGAGCGTTTTAAGGATAAAGATGAAGCGTTTTTGACTCGTATTTTTACACAAAACGAAATTGAATATTGCAAGTCTAAAATTAATTCTCATCAGAACTTTGCAGGAAGATATTGTGCAAAAGAAGCCGTATTTAAGGCGTTAAGCGCATTAGGTGAAACAGGAATTGAATTTAAATTAATAGAAGTTTATCATCAAAATAAAGTGCCTTGTGTTAGATTTTTATCTGATTTAGAGAACAAATACAGGGTAAAATTAAGTTTATCACATGATACAACAAAAGCCATTGCTTATGTTATAATTTGCAAAAAAGAGGATTAGAAGGGAGAAGAAATGAAAGGTATTGTTTTAGCAGGTGGCGCAGGTACAAGACTATATCCGGCTTCATTGCCAATTTCAAAAATATTATTACCAATATATGACAAGCCTATGATTTATTATCCCATTTCGATATTAATGCTTGCTGGCATCAAAGATATTTTAATTATCACAAATCAAGATGATTATGATAATTTTATAAAGCTTTTAGGTGATGGCTCTCAATTTGGGGTTAATTTTCAATATAAAATTCAAAAAGTTCAAAGAGGGATTGCTGATGCGTTTATCATCGGTGAAAAATTTATTGACGGTGATGAAGTCGCGCTAATCTTAGGTGATAACATCTTCCACGGTCATAATTTCTGTTCATTATTACAAGATGTTGTGCAAAAAACTAAAAAAGGAGCAACAATATTCGGTTATCATGTTAGTGACCCTGAAAGATTTGGTGTTATTGAATTTGATAAAAATAAAAAAGTAATTTCTTTGGAAGAAAAACCAAAACGTCCAAAATCTAACTATGCAGCAACTGGCTTGTATTTTTACGATAGCCATGTTTGTGAATATGCAAAATCTTTAAAACCTTCTGCTAGAGGAGAGTTAGAAATTACGGATTTAAACAAAATATATTTAAAACGAAACGAATTAAATGTAGAAGTTTTGGGCAGAGGGTTTGCTTGGCTTGATACCGGAACATTTGACTCGTTGTTGCAAGCTAGTAATTTTGTTCAAACATTCCAACAGAATAAAGGCGAACAGATATCTTGTTTAGAAGAGATTGCATTTGAACAAGGTTTTATAACCGCGGAACAATTAAAGAAAAATCTAGCGCCATACAAAGGCAAAAACGCTTATTATGATTACATTTTAAATCATATTAGCTCTAGAGATTTAATTCGTTTTTAGTTTAATCTTAATGTAACAAATTGTATAAAAAAATTGTCTTAGCATAAAAATAAGGCAATTTTTTTTAGTTTTTGTTTTAATAATCTTGAAGGAGCATTAGTGTGTCTACTGTAAATAATAATCAACCAATAATAAATCCCCACATGAAGTTTACACCTGCGCCAAAGGGTGTAATAAATCCACCTGCTGTTTATAGTTATTCATTAAGCGATGATTTGAGATTAGGTGAAAATGAATATCGAAAAATGTTAAAAAATATGGATAAAAGCCGATTAGCTATGATTGCAGAAAAACATCCGAATTTAAAAAGTAATGTTATTGGTGTTATTAAATATACAATTGGTGTTGTAGCTTTATGCTGTGGATGGAGATATAGACATTCTATTCCAGTTCTTAAAAAATTCTGTAAAAAACCTCAAAAAACACCTCCTAAATTTTTTGATGAGGTAAAAAGAATTTTGCATAATATTACAAAAGATAAAAAGTAAAACTTTTATTGTCCTTCTGGTATACTAATAATTGGAGGACGCCGTGTTTTTAAAAAGTCTTGAGCTGAAAAATTTTAGAAACTACAAAAACTTAAAAGTTGACTTTAAGTCTAATATAACTTTGATTACAGGTAAAAACGCACAAGGCAAAACAAATTTATTGGAATCTATTCAATATCTCGCAGCATTAGGCTCTAATCGCGCAAAAACAGATAATGAATTGATTTTATGGAATGAAAATTTTGCCTGTGTTTCGGCTAAATTACAAAAAGAGGCTGTAGATTTAAATTTAGATGTAATTTTAAGCCCCCCAAAAAGAAAAATTTTAAAAGTTAATGGAATTAATAAAAACAAGTCATCCGACTTTATAAAAAATTTAAGTGTAGTAAGTTTTAGTGTTAATGATTTACTGCTTTTAAGAGGCGCACCTGATGATAGGCGGGATTGGCTTGATATAGCGATTTCTCAAATTTATCCGGCTTATATTGATAGGGTTCAGAAATATAACAAAATAAAAACGCAAAAAAATAATTTTCTTAAGGAAATTAAAGGTAACTTGCAAGCACCTACAGAGTTGCTAGATGTTTTAAACCTTCAACTTGCGATTTCCGGTAGCAATATTTTATATTTACGATTAAAATTTTTAAAAGAACTTTTAAATTTAGCACAAATTAAACATTCTGAAATTGCCCAAAACGAGGTACTAACAATTGTATATAATTCTAAAGTTTTAGGTGATTTTGATATTTTGAATGATAAAATTCCAGAAGCAGAAGAAATTTCAAAGTTATTTGAAGAAAGATTGACACAACGAAAAGCGGAAGAAATAATTCGCGCTCAATCACTTGTTGGTCCACATAGAGATGATGTTTCTTTTTTAATAAATAATATTGAAGCTAAAAAATTTGCCTCTCAAGGACAACAGCGCACAATAGTTTTGTCTTTAAAATTATCAGAATTAATTTTAATCGAGACAAAAATCAATGAAAAACCATTACTGTTATTAGACGATGTGCTTGCTGAGCTGGATGACATAAGGCAAGGATATCTTCTTGATGCAATAGGTACAGAAACTCAGACCATTATTACATCCGTTGATACTTTGCAATTTAAGGAAACCTACTTAAAAAAAGTTGATGTTTTGAAAATCAAAGCAGGTGAATTGTTGATTGAAGCTAGCTAAAACTAATTAGCGCCACAACATTTCTTATATTTTTTACCACTTCCACAAGGACAAGGTTGATTTGGTCCAACTTTAGGGATAGGCTGTTTTGGATTTTCCTGTTCTTCATCAATCATATCAATTGTTTTTGTGAATAATTCAGAAGAATATAAAACAGTTGTTGGAGAATAAATTTTTTGTGTTAAATAATCAGTTTTATACATCTGAATCAACTCTTCAAAAGTATATTCTTTTTCTAAAATCTCGTTTACAACCTGCATGAAATTTGAAAATTCGTTGTATAATCTTTCTAAAATTGTGTTAGGTACTTTATCATTTTCAAGGACTGATTTTAGGCAATCAACATAATTTTCAATTTCTTTATAATCAGATTTAAATCCTTGTTTTAAAGTTGCCCAGAATGGAATAATATAAAGCCCTAGCTTTTCATCAAAAATCATTCCTACATCATAGTGTGAAGAATGAGAAGAAAAGCCCCCCATTGAGTTTTCCAAGAAATCATTATATTGGGAATCAAACTCTTTAACCTTAAAAAATTTAAAATCTTGCGGTTCTTTCAAATACTGCGGAATTTCTTTTTTAAGCTCTTCATTCGGATTATCACAATAATCATTAAAAAGTGTAATTAATTCATCAACATTTGTATTGTCTGAAATAATTTCATCTTTCTCAAATAAATCATAAAATTTTGTTTTGAAATCAACGATTAATTTTTCGATAGTTTGTTGTTTTTCCGGGTTATCAATATACAATAATTCAGGTTTTTCAAGAAGTTTTGCTACTGCAAAACGATAAACTTCATCTTTTTGGTAACTTGCGTATACATTTGCAATTTCTATTAAATAAAAAGTGTTTTCAAATTCAAAAATTCTAGAAATTACATATTGATTAGGCAAAATATTTCTAAAATTTGTCATTTTTACCAAAGGTAAAACACTATATTCTTTTTCATTTAAAAGATTGTTAAATATAAATCCATTTTTTTGAATTTTTTTAATTTCAAAAACACTTTCAAATGAGTTTTCCAAGCTCTTTACAATTTCTAATTCAGTTTTATCTTTAATATCTGTATTATCTATATAAAGTTGGAAAATGCTTTTATTTTTAATTGTTCGTTCAAAAAGATAAGGAATTAAAATAGATTGAAGATTTTTAGCTGTTTGGCTGTATGCCGAAACCGTTTTTAAATATTCTTCTACGTCTTCTTTTACAACATCCGATGTCATTAAAAAATCAAATAATTTTGAAATTGTGCTTGAAATTGTTGAAAATTTTTCTATAACTGACATTTTTATCCTCTATCTTTCTTTTTTCCTTTGATATGTATTAAAATAACGCATAAATATCTAAAGTTCAATCAGTACATAAGGGGATTTTTTATGTTGTTATATATTTTTAATACTACTTTAACTTTACAACAACACTATGTCTACTAGTCGTGCCTTTTTCTTTACGATATGAGAAAAATTTATCATTATCACAACAAGTAGTATATTCACAGACTTCAACTTTTTTAATTCCCATATCTTGAAGTTGATACTTATTAATATTTTTTAAATCAGCATAAAACTTACCCGATTTTCTTATAAAACAATCAGATTTATTTTCTGCAGGAACAACTGCAACCAGTTGTTCATATACAGGTTCACCTATTTCATAACAACATTGCCCAATTGTTGGACCGATTACTGCAACCATATTATTAACATCACAACCCAATTCAACTTTCATTGTATGCACGGTTTTAGATGCGATTTTACCTACTGTTCCTCTCCAGCCGGCATGAACAACAGCCGCAATGTTCAATTTTTTATCATATATAACAATAGGAGTACAGTCCGCAAAATTTAAAAATACAGCCTGCTCTTTATTTGTTAAAATCATTGCATCCGTATCAGGATATGCGGACTTTCCGCTTTCTGTAATTTTAATATTTGTACTATGCGTTTGCGTGGGCGATATTAACTTTTGAGGTTCTATTTTAAAATATTTGCATAATGCTAATTTGTTTTTTTCAATCAACCCTTGCATTTCTTTTTCTTCACTTGAAATAATCATTTCACGAGTTGTAAAACAATGTTCAAGTGCATTTAGTGTTGACGTTTTAAATATTTTTTTATTATTAATTTCTCCAATATAAAACATTTTAAAATCCTATTAATTAAAAGTATTAAACAATCTATCACCTGCATCGCCCAACCCAGGAACAATATATCCCTTTTCGTTTAGCCCATCATCTATATGTGCTGTTACAATGCGAATTTTTTTAAATCTGTCACGAATATTTTTTATTCCTTGTGGCGAAGCTATTAAATTTACAAAGGTTAGGTTTTCTTCTTTCATTCTTTTTTTGAGGAATAAATTTATTGTTTCCACAGATGAATTTCCTGTTGCAAGCATTGGGTCTAATACATAAACATAAGTATTTTCAGGTTTTTCTAGTTCTATTGGCGTTTTATTATAATACCAAACCGGTTGTAATGTTTTTTCATCTCTGTACATACCAATATGTCTAATAGTCGCTTGTGGCAATATTTCTGCGGCAACATCCGCAAAAGCAAGACCAGCTCTTAAAATAGGAGCGATTATAATATCAGCATCCGAATCAATCTCTTTTGATTTTGTTTTGCAAATGGGTGTCTCAATTTCTACTTCTTTCATTGGTAAATTTTTATAAGCATTAAACATTAATAAATGTGCCAATCTTTTTGTTGCATTTCTGAAAATTTCAGAAGTCGTTTGCTTATTTCTTATCACACTTAAATTGTGCTCAACCAAAGGAAAATCACATACTATTATATTTTCATCTAAATTGTATTGTGTCATTTTGCAAAATTCTCCATATTTTCATTTAATTTTTTTATATTTTCATTATTTTTTATTAAATTAGTCATATCTGATTGTTGTTCATTAATTTTATCAATTTGTTTGGGCATATCAATGGTTTGTTCGTAACTTTTATGAACCAAATTTCTTACCAAGGGAATTTGTCCCACATCAAGGGATTTGTTGACATTGCTTGATGCGTTATATAAAACTTCTGCAATTCGAGTTGAATTTTCAAAAGCCCCCTGCACTCTTTCCGGATTAACAGGGATAAGAATTGCATCTTCTTTGTTTGTTTTTGTTTGTGGCGGGTAAAGCTCTAATGAGCGTGAACCTACCAGCCCCGTACTTTCAACCTTTGCCATTGTACCAGCAGGAATAGATATGCCCATTTTGGTAATAACAAAAGAAACAAAAATCTCATCGCTATTAATAACATTTACATTGGATACATACCCAATTTCATTTCCCATTATTTTTACAGGTGAGCCATTTCTAATACCATTGGTATCATTAAAAAACACGTGATAACTGTGTTTTTCTTTGAGTTTAATATGATTGTACAAAAAAGTCCCCATAACTAACACTGTTATGAATATAAACCATAATAAAACCTCTATAATTAAACTCAAATATCTTTTCATGGTTGAAATTATAACACATATTTTTAAGTAAGAAAAATACTCAATTTGGTGCATTATTTTTGATTTTATTAAATTTTTAAATGAAATTCACAAAAAGATAGTGGATTTTTGTTTATATCGTCAAGTTGTTTGCCAATTTTTTTTATTTGCAAGCATTTTGTTGTCAACTACGCAAAATACTTGCGTAACATTACAGACTTGTAAAGCTTATAAAATACCTTTATACTGGAAATATTTACATGACAAATGACAATAAAATATTTTGTGTTTTATTGCAGAAAGGAGATTAAAATGACATAATGTGAGAATTAGATCGTGTAATTCGTTTTAAATTTTTAATAATTATTTTTTGATAAAACGATTATTAATTTAAAGATTTAAAACAAAAAAATTTTAAGGTAAAATAAATTTATGAAAAGAAAAATTATTAATTCAGTTATAATTTTGTTTGTATTTTCGATATTTTTTATCGATTTAAGTTCTTTTGCGCAAACATCAAATGCAGATGAAATATTGATTGATAAAGAATTACAAGAATGTGTAACTAATAATTATATGGCTGATGGTATGAATTTATGTATTAAAAATAGTATTCAGAAGTTGGATTCTGTTATTGATAAATATTTATTATCAATAAAAAGTAAGTTAAAAGCTTCGGATATTAAATATTTAAATAAAGTACAAAAATCATGGCAAAATTATTATGAACAGGAAACAATTTTAATGAATACATTACTTGAAAACGAAAAAGGATATATTTATTCAACAATAGTTTTAAACAAGATGTATCAGTAAAAAAAACAAAGAGCTATTTTTCTTAAAAATTATTATATTGAATTAATAAAAAATGATTAAATAAATTGTTTTACCTTTTAAAAAACAAGTTGAAAGTTTAAAAGGAGAATTTATTTATGACAAAAGAAAATTTTGAGATAGCGTTGGAGTTTTTATTTCCAGCTGAAGGTGGTTACTCAAATAATAAATATGATAAAGTAGACACCATTAATATTAATTAAACTCATTTTTTAATTTTTTGAATTTAAGAAGAATCATTATTCCTTGGATTATGCTTATTGCAAGGAAAGAAAACGCCAAGCCGAGCCAAAAACCTTTTAGTTTTAAATTGTGTCCGTAAGCTAACCAAAAACCAAGAGGTAAACCGCATAGCCAATATCCTGAAATTATACAAGCAGAAACTGTTTTGGTCATCTTAAGTCCTTTTAAAACACCACTTAATGACGTTTGTAGTCCATCAAACATTTCAAAATACGCAGCAACTATTAAAACAGGAATACCAACCGTAAGGACATTAGGGTCAGTTGTAAAAATACCAAAAATTTGAACAGGGAAGGCTAAGAATAAAAGTGTGCAACATCCCATAAAAGCTACAGATGTAGTTATTCCAACTATCGAATAGTCTTTGATTTGTTTAAATAATTTTGCACCATTAAAGTATCCAATTTTAACGGACAAGGCATTAGAAATTGATAATGGAATCATATATGCTAATGAGCCAATCGTACAAACAATGTTGTGAACAGAGGCAAAAAGTCCGGATTCTCTTCCAACCAAAATTGTTATGATATTAAACCCTAAAAACTCTAAAAGCAAAGCAAACCCGATTGGATAGCCCACTTTTATAAATTGATTTATTATAACCGTGTCAAATGTTTTTCTAAAGTCAATTAACCTTAAACAAAACAAGAACATCACAAGCCCCATAAGAGTTCTTGTTATTAATGTTGCAATTGCAAGACCAATTACCCCAAGTTCCGGCAAACCAAACATGCCAAAAACTAAAATAAAATTAAGTACTAAATTAAAAAATAAAGCTCCGATTAAAAGAATATTCGGAAATTTTACGATTTCATGTGCTTGTAAAAATTCTTTTAAACTTTGGTATACATACATCCCAAAAACAGAAAATGCTGAAATAAAAATGTAGTCGCTTATATTTTTTACCAGATGCGTTTCAAAACCCATTTTAGGGATTAACGGCACTATTGAAAGAGTTATGATGAAAAAAATTACAGATAACAGTAATGAAAAATTAACTACCGAAAAAAGGTATTTTTTAGTAGGTTTTTTGTCCCCTCTATAATTTGATAAAACAATAGATATGGCTGACATTATACCTATTCCCACAATATAAATACAAAAAGCAATAGCATTTGCAATACTAATTGCAGATAATGTGTCGATACTATGTTTTGATGCTACAAATACATCTACAGCCCCTATAAGCATTTGACCTAAATTACCAATTATCATAGGTATTGCCAGTATTAATAAACTTTTTAAATACTGAAAATAAATAGGCATTTAAACTCTCCTTAGTCTTTAATAATAGTATAGACTAAATAAACATTAAAGCCAAAGCCGCAATAACAAGAGGAGGACCAAATGGGACATAAGTTAATCCTTGTGGCTCCTTTGCAGATTTAATAAGTAATTTACAAGCATTTAGCGCAAACATACACATTATTAAGAACGCGCCAAGTAAAATAAATAAATTATTTAAAAGATTAAATAGTTCCAATAATTTAAATAACCCAATTGATACAGAAAAGCCAAATAATGAAGCAAGTAGCGCATGTTCCTTTTTAACTATTAAATTTTTAATAAACATTGGAAGAATAATTAAAACTTGAACAATAACACCTACAAGCAAAATTTGAGGGATTGCCTGCAAACGAAAAACAGCACCAAATGCGCCAAGAATGAAAGAATCGCCTTCTCCAAATGCTCTTTGACCAACAAGCAATCTTCCACTAAATGCAAGAGTTTCCATAATCAATGCACCTGCAATTATCCCTAAAATTGCAAATATAAAGCTTTTATTTATGGATAAGTTGTGCGAAAAAAGCATGAAATTATAAGAACCCAAATCACTTTTTCCTATATCAAAAAAGTTATAAATAAGCCCAATCAAAGCTAAAAAATATGCATGCCCATCAAAAATCACTTTTTCTTTTATATCAGTAACAGCAAGAACTACGCATAAAACAGCAACAGCACTTAAGAAAAATGAATTAAGGGTAAAATCATATTTTAAAAAAATTGCAACGGTTAATATAGCAACAACGAGTTCCACAAGAGGATATTGCATAGAAATTTTTTCCTTACAAAAACCACATTTACCTCTTAAGAACAAATAAGATAATATTGGAATATTGTGATACCATTTTAATTTATTCTTGCAATGTGGGCATTTTGATGGTGGAAGAATAATTGATTCACCTGTGAATGCTCTTAAAATAACAACATTGGCAAAGCTCCCAATGCATGCACCTATTATAAAAATTACAAATAAATAATAGTAAAATTCAAAAGAGGTAAGTAAAGAAAAACTCATTAATCAATATTCTCCTGTGATTGAATTATTCTAAATAATGAACGAAGTGAACGTTTTAATAATCTTGAAACTTGCATTGATGAAACATCTAAAATTTGAGCAATTTGTTTTTGGCTAACATCTTCAAAATAATGCATTTCAATCAATTTAACTTGTTCTGGTTTAAGTTTTGCAATTGCTGTTTTTAATAACATTCTAATTTCTTTTAAATTTTGTTTTTCAATTGCTTTTGTATCTGCAATTTTATCATGGAGCAAAAATTGTTCTTCTTCAGTTATTCCATTTAACTGGTCTAAAGAAAGCATTTGTTTTCTTCTTTCAACATCTATAACCTCATGAACTTTCCCTAAATCCATTTGCAAATATTCTGCAATTTCAATATCTGTAGGTTTTTCTCCATTTTCTTCTTCCAGATGCTTAGAGATTTGATAAATTCTAAACGCAAGTTCTTGTATTTCTCTCGGAGCTTTTATCATATTACACTTGTCTCGCAAATAATGCCTGATTTCTCCTGTAATTAAATATGTTGCGTATATTTTAAAATTTTTGCTACGAGTCGCATCAAAAAGCTTAACTGCTTTTAATAAACCAACGCTACCAACTTGTATCAAATCATCAATAGGGTCAGTACTTCTTCGTGCGAGACCACAAGATATTTTTCTAACAAGAGGCATACAAGCCATAACAATCAAATTTTGAAGCTGGTTTTTAATTCGCTCATTATTTGTTGTTCTATAGCTTTCAAGCCATTTATATACTTCTGTATAATTTATATCATCGTCTCTCATAATTCCTCTGAAAATATTATATCATAGTCCTTTAAATTATGAAATTTTATTATATAATATTTTTATGGATAAATTAATAAATGAACTCACCCAAAAAGATGAAAGCAAAGCGCTTAGTGCCGCTCAATTAATTATTGATAAAAAAAATATTCAAGCATTTCAAAAACTTTGCGAAAAAACAGAGTTTTTGTTTGACTTCGTTATAAACAATGTTTGTAAAAGATTCAATAAAGTTATTAATAATAAAAATTACAAAAATGTAATTTCATTCTTTGATACATATAATGAAGCATACGCATCCACACTTATTGACTCTATTTGTAAATTTGCAGACGAAGAACTAACCGATGAAATATATGATTTGTTAGAAAACGGCTCTTTAAATCAAAAAAAATATGCAGCAAAATATTTTCAGTTTATCCCTGATACAATTGCTATTGAATTACTGGAAAAAAATGCTTTTTCAGAAGATATAGAGCTTTCAGTAAACTGTGCTCAAGCACTTGGAATTATGAACGATGAAGCATTTTATAATTCAACCATAACAAAATTAAATACAAGTGACGAATTTGAACAAATCAAAATTGTTAGATTTTTA
This sequence comes from Candidatus Gastranaerophilaceae bacterium, assembly GCA_045635965.1. Classification (GTDB taxonomy): domain Bacteria; phylum Cyanobacteriota; class Vampirovibrionia; order Gastranaerophilales; family Gastranaerophilaceae; genus RGIG2134. The sequence continues at coordinate 37,745 of JAZTWQ010000020.1, read as the reverse complement.
AGCGCTTATGGTAATAAAAATGCAGTTAAAGATTTGTTAAATATTATAGAAACATCCGCAACAGCAGAAAATATTGCAGGCGAAATACCATATCTAAGCCCATTTACAGAAATGTTAAAAACACAAGATATAAGCAAAGTTTTAAGCTGCTTTGACCTTGTTGTAAACAGTTTGGGTGAGATATTTAACTTAAAAGATATATTCTTTTATGAAATATACGACGTTTTAGAAATTTTAATTAATAAACAAAATAATGAAAACAATTCTCATATAGCACAAGTATTATTAAGGGCTTGCGAGAAATTTGCTACATTTACTTCTAATGATGAGTATTTATTCGATGAAGATAAAAATACAAAAGAAGAAATAAAAGCCATTCATGAATTATTAAATTCCCAATCTAAGGACTTTTGGAATACTCAAAAATCTTTGATAATTCAAGAATTAAATAAGCCCAAACAAAGGGTAGTTTCAGCCTTAGAAACAATACAAGCGTTAGAAATAAAAGAAACTCAAAATGAAATTATCAAACTTATTAATTCTACCGAAGATGAACAATTAATTGTTATGGCTACAGGAATTATCTATGCTTTTGGATTAATAAAAGAACTGGATTTATCTACATTAAAAGAAAAAGTAAAAGACGAAACACTAAAAGCTATCTTAAGCAGCTATACTATTTAAAATGTCAATTTAATTTTTTCATCGTAAAAAATATAATTTTTTATGATTGGAGATATTGTTTTATTTTTTGAATCAATTTTTGTATTTTTTTGCCATTCAAGATTTAATATTTTATTATTTTGCATAATTCACCCTCTAAAATTTAATAATTTTTAACTTTATAATCGCTTAACATAACAAAATTTACCTTGCCCTTTTAACTAATTTATTAGATACTTTTATTATGTAGGATTATCTTTGGGGAAGAGTACAATAAAACGCATATTTTGGGGATTAGTATTTATAATATCAGTAGGCACATTTTTATACATGGTTGCCGGAAATTTAATGTCTAAAAACAATGAAAGATATTATAAACAAGGTTTAAATTTTATATTTCAAAAAGATTATCAAAACGCCTATTTTAATTTTTCTTCGGTAGAAAGAGGCAATGACTTTTATTGTCCGTCAAAGTATAGAGCCGCATTGGCTGCAGAAAATTTGTATGATAAAAATAGTGCAACTATAATGTATAAGGAAGTTATAAATAGTTGTTCCGGGACTTTATTTGAAGAACATTCACGTTTTCAACTTGCCAAGTTGTATTTTGAGCAAACAGAATACAAAAAAGCTCAGAGTTTGTTTGATGTTATTTTAAAATCATCAGAAATTGACCGATATAAAATTGCTGCAAATTATTTTCTGGGTCAAATTTTATTAGACTCAAATTTAAAAGATGCACAAACGTATTTACTTAAATATTTAGAAGCTGTCCCATATGAAAAATACGCAGACAATGCAATTGATGGTGTTTTAAAAACAAAGCTTCCATTAAATGCTAAACAAAATTTTACAATAGCATTAGCACTATATAAAAATAACTGGTTTGCTGATGCTAAAAAATATTTTTCTTATGTACCAATTGAAAAAAGTTGGTATTATTTAATGCAGTGCGACAGAAAATTACAAAACTACAAACAAGCTAAAAACTATGCTTATAAAGGCTTAACAGAATACGGATTAAAAAACCTTACAGATGAAAATATTTATGAATTTATAGATTTTTATTCTCAATTTTCAACTACGAAAAGAAACGGGTACTTAGAAATAGCAAATATATTGACACCACAAACTCTTGCCGGTGGAGATTATGCATTATACAAATATATAGAATTAACACCTCAAGCTGAAAGAATGCCTTATTACCATAAAATTGTAGCTCTATATCCTAATGGACGGTTTGCATCTGAATCTTTATGGAATATTTTGTATTCACAATATAAAAAAGGGCATTTTAAAAAGGTTTTTGAATTAGCCGAAGAACATAATAAAAATTATGCCGAAACAGTTTCTGCGCCAAGAGTTTTATTTTTTGCAGCTAAATCCGCACAGAAAGCCGGCTTGTATTCAAAAGCAAAAAATTATTACAATAAACTATTTGAAAAATATCCTGATAGTTATTATTCATTCAGAGCAAAATTATTATTAGATAACAGAAAAACGGCTTGGACCATAAAAGGAAAAAGAATATTAAATTCTCAAAATTCAAAGATTGAATTTCCAATAAACCATTGCAAAATATCATCAAAAGATGCACCTATTATAAATTTACTTATGCAAGTAGAAGATTGGCGTTTGCTTGAAAATATTCTATCCGAAAATGAAGTAATGAAAAGTTGGACAAATTATCAACGCAAAAACTATGCTTTATCCAGCGTGCAAGCGCAAGAGTTTATTGCAAAAAACCAAGGGAGAATAGATTTTGGTGATACTATGTTTAAACTTGCATATCCAATACATTATGCGAAAGAAATATCCCAACACTCCCAAGCGTTTGATTTAGACCCCTATGTTGTGTTGGCAGTTATGCGAGAAGAAAGTCATTTTGATACCGGTGCGCAAAGCTATGTCGGGGCAGGTGGTTTAATGCAGATTATGCCGGATACAGCAAAATTTATCGCTTCAAAATATAATCTTCAATATAATGAAAAATTGCGATACGATGCAGATAAAAATATAGAATTAGGCTGTGCTTATTTAGACTTTGTTTTATCTCAACTTTCTAAAAAATATCTTTTTGCGGTAGCTGGCTATAACGGTGGACCTAATGCAGTTAGAAATTGGACTAATTCATTAAATTACAGTGATTACGATGAGTTTGTTGAAGAAATCCCTTATCCTGAAACTCAAAATTATATTCGTAAAGTTTTTAAAAGTTACTGGAATTATTTAAATGTTTACGATAGTATAGACTAAGATTTTGGGAAGGTATTTTTATTTAAATTAATTTCATTCATAAATTGGATGGCAGAATTTGAAAAAATTGTTTAAATGAGAATAGAAATAAATATTTAGAGTTGGGAAGAAAGAAGGAAAATAACGTGTATAGATTTGAAATGATTACTGGTCCAATGGGTTGTGGTAAGACTGAAGAATTGTTAAGGCGTATAAGACGTTCAATTTTAGCTAAAAAACGCGTTAAAGTTATAACTCCTGAAATGGATACAAGAGCAAAAGGCGATTATATTGAATCTCGTAATGGCTTGTGGTTAGAAGCGGTTAAGGTTCCTTGTGCTTATGATATTTTACATGTTGTTGAAGAAGAAGATGAAATTGTCGCAATTGATGAACTTCAGTTCTTTGACGAGGCAATTGTGTCTGTTGTAAAAAAACTTATTACTCAAGGTAAAAAAGTAATAGGTTCTGGCTTGGATTTAGATTTTAAAGGTGATCCATTTGGTTACATGCCGGAATTACTTTGCATGGCTGATAAAGTGGACAAATTGTGCGCTGTGTGTTTGAAATGTGGTTGCGAAACAGCAACAAGAACTCAGCGTTTAATTAATGGAAAACCTGTTGATAAAAATTCGCCACTTATTATGATTGGCGGGGATGAAACTTATGAAGCTCGCTGTTATGAATGTTGGGAACTACCTGATATTAAAACAGAAAACCGCAAACGTGGATTTAGATTACTTAGTTTTCAATCTAAGTAGGATAAAATAAGAACAACATATATTACAAATTTCCACACGATGTTTCTATTTTTCTAGTTAAACTTCGTCTTTTCTGAGTTTATTTTTAATTCTTAATCTTCACATACCCATTTTGATTTAATTTTCCATTGAAAAATTGTAAGCATAAAAATTATGACAAACAAAACATAGGCAATTGCACTAGCTTCCCCAATATTAAAATATTCAAATGCACTTTGGTAAAGATTATAGACCAAGACATTTGTAGTATCTAGTGGACCACCTTGAGTCATTAAATAAATCAAATCAAAAACCTGAAACGAAGAAATGGTTGTAATAATTATTACAAAAAATATTGTGGGAGAAAGTTGTGGAATAGTTATCATCCAAAAAGTTCTTACTGCAGAAGCCCCGTCAATTTTTGCTGCCTCATATAAACTAGGGGTTATTGCAGTTAAACCGGCTAAAAAAATAAGCATATTATAACCTATAAGTTTCCATACTGATACAAAAATAACAGCGTTCATAGCATATTTTGTATCAAGCAACCAAGCAATTTGAGTACCTAAAATAGAATTAAGCAAACCATGATTCACATCAAATATCCACGTCCAAATAATTGCAATAACAACCATTGGAGTTATAAACGGTAAAAAATAAACGGTTTTGAAAAACTCGCAACCTCTAAATTTTGAATTTAAAATACAAGCTAAAATTAAAGGGATTAAAACTCCAAAAATTGTAGTTATAATTGCATAATAAATAGTATTTCCTAAAATAAAATAAAAATTCTTTGAATTAAATAATTCAATGTAATTTCTTATCCCAACAAACTTAATTTCTCCAAGTAAATCCCAACTTGTAAAACTCAAATAAAAAGAAAAACAAATTGGTATAACAATGAAAATAAACACACCTAAAATTGCAGGCAGAAGAAAAATTGTTGCAGATAATTTATCATTATTAATTAAGTTTTTTAAAAATATTTTCATAATTTCTCTATTTAAGTTACAATTTATTATAAGTTAAATTGAAAAAAAAGTTAAGATAACAAGGGGTAAAAATGACAAGAATGATTACATTAGATGCATTTGGTAAAAACGATATTCGTGGGATTTACGGCGAAGACGTAACTGAAGAGGTTTTTTATTATACAGGAAAAGGATTTGTAAAATTCTTGACAGAAAAAAGTGGAAAAAAACCGGATGATATTTGGGTTAGCGTTACTTGGGACGCCCGCACACATTCCCCTGCATTAGTGAAAGCTGTAACAGAAGGTGTAACGGCAACAGGTGCTAACGTCGTAAAATTAGGACTTGCGCCAACACCTATAGGTTACTTTTCAGAAGCAAACGGTATCCCCTCAGACATAACTTGTGGTGAGCCAATTTTAGGTGCTATGATTATCACCGCTAGCCATAACCCATCAGAATACAACGGGATGAAAATGACTTACAACAAATCATCCTTAAGCGAAGAAGAAATAAAAGAAGTTAAGAAATACACACAAGAAATTATAGACGGAAGACAAAACACCGGACGATTTGGAGTTGTTAGAGAATACAACATCATTCCTCAATATCAAGATTTTATAGAAGAAAGATTTAGTCCTAATATTGGAAAAGGGATAAAAATTGTTGTCGATAGCGCAAATGCAACAGGAGGGGTAGTTGCGCCTGATTTATATAGGGCTTTAGGTTGCGAAGTTGTCGAGCTTTATTCTGAGCCCGATGGAACATTTCCAAACCACCACCCAAACCCAAGTGATGACAAAACATTGGATGATATAAAAGCCAAAGTTGTCGAAGTTGGTGCAGATTTTGGTATCGCATTCGACGGAGATTCTGACAGAATTGGGGCAATTGATTCTCAAGGCAGAAGCCTTACCGGAGATAAATTACTACTAATTTATGCTATGGATATTATTGAGCAACTAAAACCTCGTGGAGAAAAACCAATTGTTGTATCCGAAGTTAAATGTTCTCAAGTTTTATATGACACTATCAATAAAAATGGTGGTGAAGCTATTATGTGCAAAACCGGACACGGATATATAAAATCAAAAATGAAAGAAACAGGCTCAATTTTAGCAGGAGAAATGTCAGGTCATACATTCTTTAAAGACAGATATTTCGGTTTTGACGATGCAGTTTACGCGGGTTGCAGATTAATAGAAATAGTCGCAAAACACAAACAAAAAGACCCATCATTTAAACTTGAAAGTTTACTTGGTGAATTTGATAAAGTTTTCACATCTCAGGAAGTTCGCTACAAATGCCCTAATGACAAGAAAAAACTTGTACTTGAAACATTAAAAGAAAAAGTGAAAAATGAACCAACTTTATTTGGAGGGGAAATCATTGATATAGTGACACTTGATGGAATGCGAGTTATCTTTAAAGATGGTTTTGCTTTGATTAGACAAAGTAATACTGAACCGGTATTTACTTTACGATTTGAAGCGAAAACAAAAGAACAATGTGAAATTTATCAAAATTCAATGATTAATTCATTAGATGAATTAATGACTTTAATTTAAACATAACACAAGGAGATAATAAAAAATGACAATACCAGAAGGAATACTATGCGCAAGAAGTCATGAATATTTATTAGAAGATAATACAAATTTTATAATTGGACTAACTGATTATTCAGTAGAACAACTTGAGGATATAGTTTTTGTAGAATTGCCGGAAGTTGGTTCTTATTTTGTTAAGGGAGAGGTTTTCGCAACCGTTGAATCTGTAAAAGCCGCATCTGAGATTTATATGCCTATAGGCGGAACAATTATAGAGATTAACGAAAAGCTTCTAGAATCTCCTGAAATCCTAAATAATGAACCATTTGGTGAAGGGTGGCTTGTCAAAATAGAAAGTGAGACCGCCGCTGTTGATTCATGTGATTTACTAGAATACGAAGACTACAAAGACGAATTAATATAAAAAAACACAAAACAAGGATTAAATAAGGTAATAAAAATGAAAGATGAAAAAATTATTGTAACACTTTTAGGTGCAGACAAAGTAGGTATAGTCGCAGAACTAACAGCTACTTTAGCTAAATATAGCGTAAATATTGAAGATATTAAACAAACTATTATGCAAGATTATTTCGTAATGTTCTTATTGGGTGATTTAAAAAATTCTCAATATTCTTTTAAAGAAGTAAAAGAAGCACTTGATGCGGTAGGCGAAAAATTAAAAATGGAAATTTGGGTACAAAAAAAAGATATCTTTGACAAAATGCACTCAATTTAAGAAAGGTTAAAACAAAATGACATTATTTCATGCTGAATCTATACTAGAAACAATTAATATGATTAAGGTTCATCACCTTGATATTAGAACAGTTACGCTTGCATTATCTTTACGCGACTGTTGTGATTCTGATATTAAAAAAGTTGGCGAAAATATTCACAATAAAATTTTAAAATATGCAAAAAATCTTAACGCATACGCTGATGAACTAGAACAAGAATACTCTATTCCAATTATAAACAGACGTATTGCCGTAACCCCAATTTCCTTGATTGGAGAATCTTGCAAAGATTATGACTATGTTTATCTTGCAAAAGTTTTAGATGATACGGCAAAAGAAGTTGGAGTAAACTTCATTGGTGGTTTTGGTGCAATGGTAGAAAAAGGCTTTACACGAGGCGACTTAGCTTTAGTGGAAAGCATTCCGGAAGCACTAAGAATAACGGAAAGAATATGCTCGTCTATAAATGTTGGCTCCTCAAAAGCAGGTATCAATATGGATGCCGTTTTAAAAATGTCTGAAATTGTAAAAGAAACAGCCCGAGTAACCGCAGACGCCGATGGAATTGGCGCCGCAAAACTTGTTTGTTTCTGTAATGCACCACAGGATAATCCATTTATGGCAGGCGCATTTCATGGCATAGGTGAACCAGAATGCGCGCTTAACGTCGGTGTTTCAGGTCCTGGGGTTGTTGCAGCTGCGGTTGCAGCGTTACCAAAAGACGCTGATTTGGGGACATTGGCAAACAAAATTAAACAAATTGCGTTCAAAATTACAACAACAGGAGAATTAATTGGACGAGAAATGGCTCAGCGCTTGGGTGTACCTTTTGGAGTAATTGATTTATCTTTAGCCCCAACTCCAACCCCAGGAGATAGCGTTGCCGGAATCTTCCAAGCAATGGGGCTAGAGCACGCTGGTGCTCATGGTACAACAGCAGCTTTAGCTATGCTTAATGACGCAGTTAAAAAAGGTGGAATTATGGCTAGCTCTCACGTTGGAGGATTGAGCGGTGCATTTATTCCGGTTTCTGAAGATGCAGGCATGATTGAAGCTACAAAAATGGGCGTTTTGACTTTCGATAAATTAGAGGCAATGACTTCAGTTTGTTCTGTAGGTCTTGATATGATTTGTATCCCAGGAGACACACCAAGCGATACAATCGCAGGAATTATCGCCGATGAAATGGCAATTGGTATGATTAACAAAAAAACAACTGCCGTTCGTGTTATCCCAGTGCCAAACAAAAAGGTTGGAGATATGGCTGTGTACGGAGGCTTACTTGGCGAAGCACCTATTATTAAAGTTAATTCACTATCTTCAAGCGGTTTTGTAAGACGTGGAGGAAGAGTTCCTGCCCCTATACATAGTTTGAATAATTAAGGACTGAATATATGATTAAACCTTGGACAGAATATTTTTTAGATATGGCAAAAACTTGTGCAACACGCTCAAATTGTTTAAGGGCACAAGTTGGGGCTGTAATTGTTGGACCGGATAAAAAAATTAAAGCAACCGGATACAACGGCACTCCAACAAAAGTGATTTCTTGTTATGAGTTAGGTGAATGTTATCGAATGAAAAATAACATTGAATCCGGCACAAGATATGAAACTTGTCGCTCTATTCATGCTGAACAAAACGCTATAATTCAAGCAGGACAAGATCGATGTCAAGGTGCAACAATGTATATTTACGGGCATAATTTTATTTGTATTTTGTGTAAACGTTTTATTGTTCAAGCCGGAATTAAAGACGTATATCTTCAAAAAGATGTAAATTCACCTATTTTACATGTAGAAGTGTCAGATATTCAAAAAGAACTTTCTGAAGCTTTTGAAACTGCTTTAAATTAAATAATAAAAACGAGCCCTTGAATTAATTTCATAGGGCTCATTTTTTAATAATAATTAATCTTCGAATGGAATAGTAATTATATAATTATTTCCAATCTTTTCTTTTTTTACATCATCAACCTCAACTTTTTTTGATAAAGGCATTTCTTGAAAATAAGAGAATGAACTTTGGGCATTATCTGATTTCATAACAGCCTTGCCTGAAATTTTTACCGCATGAGGTTTTACGTCAACTATTACATTTTTCTCATCATCATGAAATTGTTTTAAATCTATTGTTATTTTATAGCTGTCATTATTTTCTTCAAGTTTAACAACATGAAATTTAGGTGTTACGATAGGAGTAATAAATTTCGGTGTCATCATCTCAAAATCACGATTAAGCTGTTTAAACATTTCATTTTCGTCAAAAGTATCTGAATAATTCATTGCATTTTGACTAACTGGTGGCCGACCTTCAGGTAAAGACATATTCTTATAATCTTGAAACATCGTCTTTCCCAATAATGCTATAGCTAAAAATGTCCCCAAAAAAGAGCTTAGAGCAACGGTCAAAATTCTAATCATTTCGCTATTTCCATCTGTCCAAGAAGTTCTTTTTGCATCACCTGTCAATTCTTGATTTGAATAATTGTTGTTTTCATAATTATCTGTCATCACAATCTCCTTTTTGTTATTAATTTTACAAAGAGTATGAAAAAAATCAACACACAAAGAACTAGCCCAACTATATTGTTAAGTTTTATGAACCCAAAAACCTAGAATTACCAAGGATTTATATTTTTTATATATAAATTTGAAACATAATAAGCAACTTTTTGAAAGAAAAATTGTTTATATAAGAGTAAGCAGTTAACCACTGAAAAATAATTAAGAATATTAGATAACCGGAGGAAATTTACATGGCACGCGTTTTAATTTCAATGCCCGAATCATTTTTAAAAAACATTGACGAAGTAGCAGACAACGAAAACCGAACAAGAAGCGAATTAATCAGGGAGGCATTGAGAACTTACATTCACCGCAACAAAATTCGCGAAAATACATACGCGACTAAAAACGCACAAATCTTAGAGGCGATGCTAGACTAAAAACAAAACATTGAAGTAATAAAAAGGACAATGTTTAAATAGTTTTGGGGAAAATAAACGAGAGACTTATCAACAAGTCTCTCGTTTTAATTTGTATAAAATTTATTTTTATTTCAAATAATCAGCTGCATTAATAGCTGCTTTTGTATTTTCTTCTGTTTCATAATAAACATAAGTCAACTCTTCCATTGCCAAATGAGCAAACATAGTCCCTGGGTATATTTGAGTAGCATTTTTCAACTGCGTTAATGCTGAATTATAAAATCTTCTAGCCGCAGCAATATGTTCTTCTACCTCATTATATGTCTGCATAGCTTGAACCATTGTAGCATCTGATTTTAAATTTGGATAATTTTCAACAGATACCTTTAACTGTCCCAACAAAGAATCTAATTGAGCATTTGCAGCCATCGAAGCACTTGTCCCCGCTTTTGCATTCATCGCCATAGTTCTCAATTTTGTAATTTCTTCTATTAATCCTTTTTCGTGGTCCATGAATTTTTGAGCAATAGTCAAAATATTAGGTATTAAATCATAACGTTTTCTAAGTTGAACATCTATACCTGAAGATGCTTCTTGTGCCATGTTTTTCGCTTTTATAACTGCCGCGTACGAAAAGTAAAACCATCCAGCAACAACCAAAGCCACTATCAATAATACTAATACCATATTTTCTCCTTTCTATTTTATAACTTAGGTTTTATACTTAACTGAAGAGTATCAATAATTTTTAATACTTCTGAAACTTGAGAAAGAATTTCCCTATACGCATTTATATTTTTTGCCGTTGTCCAATATGGCGGCTCAAATAAATTCTTTTTCGTTTTCATTGCCATAATAATATCACCAGCCTGCAGCGAAAGAACTACACAAATATTTTTTCTATGCAGATTTTTTAATTTTTCCATAAACGCAGGCGTTAATATGTATCGTGCTTCAACTTGGTCTGTCGCACTTACTTCATATAATTTATTAAACTCTACATCTTCTAATAAAACTTCTTGATTTTTATTAACAGCTTGCCCATATTTTTTATTTCTTATGGTTATCCTTGCACTTGTCTGTTTCAACTGCGGAACCTTCACCAACAAACCTTCAAAAACAGTCACATAACGTGTCCGCCCCTTCCTATCTCTACAACGTCTTTTCAAACAAAGTTCTTCAAAATCAATATTTAAATTTTTATATGTACCCTTAATATAATCATCAACATAATTCCTATCATAACTAGGAATAAAATCAACACAATTAAAATCAGTAATTCTTACATTCTGTTCCTTTTGATACTTAAAATTTCCTAAAAAAGAAAAAAGAATATTAAAAAGTTTTTCTTTAGCATTCTTTTTATATTTCAAACGAGCAGAATAACTTATACTTGATAAAGCCGCTGCTATTAGAAAAAAACTAAAAATAACACCATCGCTCAACTTATAAAGCCCAATTATATCCCCAACAGGAGGAAAAGAAATGCACAAGACTACAAAACCACAAATAATATCTAACGGCAAACATACTAATAGCGCTCTTATTCTTTCTTTTTCAATTCTATCCAACAATGGCAACATAAAACGAGCATAATGCTCTTCAAAATTTAATACTTCATTAAAATTTTTTGGCGCACCCATTATATTCCTCTTTCTAAATTTTATTTTATCAATTTTAACCATAGTAACATCATATTTTTATATGAATGACAATTTAAACAAGCACACAGTTCAAGACTTTCAACTCCAGAAAAAACAAAATGTTAACATATATTAAGCACTCAATAGGTGTTTTATATACATTTATTAAGAAATGTAAAAACAAATAAATCATGCAAAACATGCACCAATACATGATTTCGACATGTTAGTGTTATTCATCTATTTGTTTACTCAACAAATATTTGTAATAATAAAAATTTTATCCTATAATAAAAAAGTCGGTTACATGCTGATATTAACCTTACGCAAAGGGTTAAATGGGAAGAAATCGAGGACAAACAGTGAAACAAACCATTGAACGAAACTTGCTAGAGGTTAAGAAAAAAATCGAACCTTATACACCAAATATAATTGCGGTTACTAAATATTTTGACCATACGGCTATAATTGATGCATACAATGCAGGATTAAGGGATTTTGGGGAAAATCGAGTACTTGATGCTGTTGCAAAAATTGAAAAGCTAGACGCTCAAATAAGAAAAACATCACGATTCCATCTTATTGGGCACTTACAAAAAAACAAGGTTAAAAAAGCAGTTGGTAATTTTGATTTAATACATTCAGTTGATTCGCTAGAACTTGCAAAAGCTATAGATGAAGAAGCTCAAAAAAAGAATATTATTCAAGATGTATTGATACAAATAAACAATGCAAAAGAACCGCAAAAGTCTGGATTTTATCCTGAAGAAGTTTTGAAGATTTTTGGGGAAATTGTTAATCTTAAAAATATCAGGGTTGAAGGCTTGATGAATATGGCACCTTTAATAGAGGATAGAACAAGACTCAAAGAATTGTTTGATGACATTAGGTCATTAAAAACAGAACTTGAGGTAAGCTATAAAGTAGGGCTTCCGGAATTATCAATGGGGATGAGCGGTGACTACGAAATAGCAGTGAAATCAGGTGCGACGATGATAAGGTTGGGCAGAATGCTATATAAGGATAATTAAATATTGGGAGGAAAAACAGTGAGTATATCACAAGGAATCAGATCATTTGTAGGGCTTATCACAGGTGGATTTGAAAAAGAAAACGAAGACATTTTTGACACAATGCAAGAAGATCTTGAATATCCAACTCAAGACAATTTAGCTTTAGAACCACTTTATGGTTCACGTGTTCGCGAAAGAGAAGAAAGAGAATCTAAAGTTGTTTCTCATCCAAACTTCCGTGGTTATGAGGTTATAGTTTGTGAACCACGTTCATACGATCAATCTGTTAACATCGTTAAACATTTAAAAGAAAGAAAAACAGTTATTTTAAATCTTCACTTGTTGGATAAAGACCAATCATTAAGAATCGTTGACTTCCTTTGCGGTGCGACTCATGCGTTAAATGGTAACCAACAAAGAATTGGTGAATCTGTATTTATTTTCACTCCACAAAACATAAACCTTTCAGCTGAAAGTCAAAAAAGCAAAATGCTTATAAAAGATGCTTTGTGGAACCAAGCTCAACAATAAGAGCTTTGCTGGAGGAGGAGTGTCAAGGGCTTTTACTTGGCAGCGTAAATTATTTGATTAAGTTTTGACCGCAGAGTTATTTGCGGTCTTTTTATTATAAAGTAATATTATAAAATGCAAAACATTCAAAATTATAACTTAATAGCAGAAATTGGTTGCAACCATCAAGGAGACATAAATAAGGCTAAAGAATTAATCTTAAATGCCAAGAATTGTGGTTGCAATTTTGTAAAATTTCAAAAACGCGAACCAAAGTTACAATTTTCACCTGAAAAATATAATGCACCTCATCCAACACCTGAAAATGCTTTTGGGAAAACGTATGGAGAACATAGAGAAAATCTTGAATTTTCTAAAGAGCAACATAAAATTTTGATGAACTTTGCAAATTCATTAGGTCTTGAATACTCTTGTAGTGTTTTTGATATTATTTCGGCACAAAACATCGTAGGCATTAAACCTACACATATTAAAATTCCATCTCCCATAAATAACAATTTGGAAGTTGTTGAATATATAGCTAAAAATTTTGATGGCACAATCCATGTATCCTTAGGAATGACAACAAAACAAGAAGAGTTTAATATCTTTGATACACTAGATAAATTCAATAAACTCAAGGATACTATTATATATCATTGCGTATCGTCTTACCCAACTCAAGATAATGATATTACTTTGCTAGAAATCAATAGATATGAAAACGATTACAAAGATAAAATCAAGGCATTAGGTTTATCGGCTCATCATTTAGATTATTTGCCTGATTGCATCGCATTGTCTATGGGTGCCACTTATATAGAACGACATTTTACATTTGATAAGAATGCAAAGGGTTCAGACCACAAAATTTCATTAGATTATAATGAAATGAAAAACTTAAATCATAATTTAAAAAGAACACAAATGTTTTTACAGCATAAAGAAAAGGACATATTGGACAGTGAATTAAAAACATATAATTTTCACAAGTATAAAAATGAGGTAAAAAAATAACCTAATGTCAGAGTTAAAAAAAAGATTATTCATAGTTTCAGGGACTTTTACGACAGCAATTGCCGCAACGCTTGTTAAGCAATTAGGAAATATTAACACGGAAAATTACATTGTTTCTATTGCCCCAACTATATACGAAAATCTGGATGAACATATTAAAGCTGTAGTAAATCAATTAGGTTTATTTAAAGATATAAAATTTTATTTTGATTTTTGCCTTCCTAAAAAAATGTTTAAAGAAGAAAAAAAACATATACTAAGTTTTAATGTTAAAAAATTCAAAGACTCTATTGGCAATATTGAATTTGACGAAATATATTCTGTTTATATTCATGGAGCGGCAAACTATTTATTTAACCAATACCCAAAAGCCGATTTATTCTTTGTAGAAGACGGGACTGCAACGTACTTAAAAATGGACAATGCAGAAATTATAAATAAGCGCGCAAAAAAAATATTTACACTAAATTATTTTAACAAAATTAAACCTTTTGCAAGCTTATATGAGGGAGTTCCTTGTGAACAGATTAACAAAGAAATATTAAAAGATGTTTTTGCTTTCCTATCTAAACAAATAAGATTTAATATTGAACCGAAGCAAAAAAGTATTATTTTTTGTGCGCAAAATATTTCGTTAAGCCAAATTGCAATGACATACGAAGACGAGCTAAAACTCTATATTGCAAATATTAAGAAGTTACTTAATTTAGGTTATTTTGTATATTTCAAAGAACATCCCAAGACTCCAAATATGTTTTATAAAAATTTGGTTAAATTCATACAACATCCAAATTTTTCAACACTTGGAGCTTATGCGGTAGTTCCTATGGAAACCCTTGTTCCATATTTAAAACCTTGTGCTATTGTTTCAATGTTTTCATCTTCTTTATTCACAATGCCTTGGCTTTTTGATATTCCATCTTTCACCTTTATGCCTAATAAAGAATTTAAAGATCACAAAATATTTGGAATTGCGCACATGTTAATTGCTACTTACATTCCACCACTTGAATTTATTCATCAAGAGATAGAAATAACCAAAAATAATTTTAAAATATTTTTAAAAGACAGAAAACAAATAGAAAATGAACTTTATTATAGAATTAAAACAATAGATTTCTTTAAACTCTTTATTTCCAGAAATGAATATCATTATATTAAAAATAAACTTAAAAATTCAAATAGATTGATTTTACGTTATTTTAATATTCCTACAGAAGTCCTTAACATATTCAAAAATGGTTCATATTTCAATTATTTAAAATACTATTTAAATGATTTTAAAAATCAATATAAAGATTACAAAAAAAGAATAAAAACAGAGTATAAAACAAAAGATAAACAATTAATTCAACAGATAAAAGATTTTGTAGCTTGTATTTTTAAATTAGTATAAAAACATTTGTTAGTTATTAAATAACTTATTGCGTAAAATCAAAAAAAGTTGTATTTTATTCTTGTTGAGCTATTATTTAATTAGCTTAAAAAAACTTAAAAAAGCTATAGTTGAATGTTAGCTTAGGTTTAGGTATAATTTGAATGTAAAAAAGTAAATTTTTTTGAAATTAGGTAGCAAAAAAATTTTATTCGAGGATTTATATGTGCAAAACTTGTGAAAGTAGCATGTGTTAGTAAAAAGGATAGTTGTGGACTCAGATAACAAAATTAAAAACGAAAATAGCCCAAAAACAGGTCTACCCGCAAGTAGTTGGTCTTCCAATCCTCTTAGTGGCGCTAAAATTGCGAGAATGAACTCCATTACGCCATCCAAAATGATTTCAAACAGACTTTACGCAGGTTATAACAATTATACGCAAAAACCTCTTGCAACAATTGATTATTCTGAGTTAATTTCTGTAATTAATAATTCAATAAAAAACAAAAATAATGCAAATGAATTGTTTTATGCTTTGCACAATATTTTTACAAACAAATTAAACTCAAACTTTACAGCCTTTGGATATTGTAACCAACAATCTAAATGCATTAATTTAAAACTTATTGATAAAATAGGCTCAACATATTCTACAAAAATTTTCAATTCAGATTCATCAAACCCTGTAATTGAAGCCGTGATGGCAAATATAAGCATTGATAAAGAAAGCAATAAGTTTTTGAATATTCCATATTTATCTGAGTCAAAATGTTTAATAATACCAATGTATTCACAAGCTCAACCTATCGGTGTGTTTATGGTTGGGGATAATGAATTTGAAGAAAATAAAGCACTTTATGAAATGATGTCGTCATATTTATCGTTATATATTCAAAATAAAGAATTGGCGGAACAAGTTTCATTGAGTAGCAATGAAGATACTTTAACCGGCTTGTACAACCACAGAACTTTCCAAGAATATTTGTCAAAAGAATTGACGCGTTCAGAAAAAGCATCTCAAGAATTATCCATCTTAATTTTTGACGTTAACAATATTTCAACAATTAACAAAGAATTAGGGCACAGCAAAGGTGATGAAATTATCAAGCTTGTTGCGGAAAAAATCAAACAAAATATTAGGGCAAATGATATTGCCGGCAGATACGGTGGGGATGAAATCGCTGTAATTTTACCTGATACATCCACAGAAGATGCTAAATATTTAGCAGAATATTTGACTTACTCATTGTCTTGTTGTTTAGTTGATGATGTTGGTCCGGTTAAGGTATCAGTTGGTATTGCTACATATCCGGATTCAGCTGTAGAACAAGAAAAATTGCTTATCCTTGCAGAACAAGCAATGTATATTTCAAAAAGTAAAGGTTATCAAAACGGAATTTCTACAATTGTTTCTTCTCAAGATTTTGATTTTTGGGATGATATGGCGCTTAGCTCATTTGCTTCAGTCCTTACAAAACGCCACGCATCAATTGGCGTAAACTTTGAAGAAGAACTTGTAAATAAATTCACTAACGAAGAAATTATTAACCAAAATCACTTGATTGACGTTGTTACATCATTAGCTACAGCAATTGATGCTAAAGATGAATATACAAAAGACCACTCCACATCGGTTTCCAGATATGCTGAAGCCCTAGCTAGAGCATTAAACTTACCGGAAAAAGAAGTTGAACGTATTAAACTAGGTGCGCTGTTGCATGACGTTGGAAAAATTGGTATTCCAGAAAATGTGTTGAGAAAACCAACAAAATTAAGCGATGATGAATGGGCAATTATGAAACAACACCCTACAATTGGTGCAGAAAAAGTTTTAATGCCAAATAAAGCTCTTCACGATTTAATCCCTATGGTTAAATATCACCACGAACATTGGGATGGTACAGGTTATCCTGAACAACTGAAAGGTGAAGAAATTCCTTATACCGCTAGAATTGTGTCTATTGCGGATGCTTTCCACGCTCTTGTTAGCGATAGACCTTATAGAAAAGGTTTAGGCGTTGAAAAAGCTTGTGAAATTTTGAAACTTGGTGCTGGTATTCAGTGGGAAAAAGAAATGGTTAGAACATTTATCCAAATCGCACCATCTTTGGTTACTAAAATTTAGTCTAAATAATTATTTTCTTTTAATTGATTTATCAACTTCAACTTTGAAATTTCTTCACTGTCTTCGTTGGTATCTATTTCAATGGCAACAGAATCACCTTGTTGATAATCGTTTACTATGTTGTTTAATCCAATGGACTTGTATAGTCCTTTTTTGTCGTGTTTTTGGCAGTTTTCAATACTTCTATTTACAAAAATTTCAACATATTTTTCGCCTAAAAGTTCTTTTATTTCAGCTCTTTGTTTTGCTTCTTTTGAAATACAAGTGACAATAACATTAAATCCTTGGTTGCTTAAAAGCTTTGCTATTTGCGCAATCCTATTAACATTTTTTATTCTATCTTCTTTTGAAAAACCTAAATCAGCATTTATACCCATTCTTACATCGTCAGCATCTAACAAAATTGGTTTTATTGTAAAATGAGAAACCAAGTGCTTTGCTAAAGTTGTTTTTCCTGCGCCGGATAAGCCAGTAAACCAATACACATAACCATTGTGTTCTTTTTGAATATTTTGTTTTTCATTGGCTAAAAACACTGATGCGCCTATAGTTTTTTTAGTTTTAGCATCAATAATCAACCCAAAACCATTATTTTTAACATCTGTTATATTATTGAAAATAATGGGTTCATCTAAATGTAAGGTATTGTTAGAAAATGAATTTATTTTTACTACTTTGGTTCCCTGTTTCAATAATAAATCATCAGAAATTTCATCAAACCAGATTGAATAATGCTTTATTGTTTTGTTTACAAACACTTCTGCGCCACTAATACAATGCCCGCGCGAAATATCAACATTCTCTTTAATTGTGATTGTTCCATCTTCTGTCGCATTTTCAATAGTAACCGGTATATCTTCCGGATAAAGGATGTAAGACTTATCTGCCTCCGGCAAAACGCCATCAACATAATGTCCCCAATAATAACGTTTTTGGTTATGAAAACAACAAGATTGAATATGTGTTATACATTTTTTAGATTTGTTATTTATTTCTGTATTTTTAAATTCTATTAAAGTTTCCAAAACTTTATCCGTATTAACATCATCAATTGCAGACACAGGAATAATTTTATAATTAAAATTGAAATTTTTTAAAATATTTTTAATTTCATTTTCAAGCAAATTAATTTTTTCAAAATCCCATCCATCATTTGTGTTTGCGTGCATGGATAAATCACATTTTGTTATACAAACACATAAATTTTCTACTTGAAACAAACTACAAATTTCGAGATGTTTAATTGTTTGGGGTTGGATTCCTCGTATTAAATCAATAACCAAAATTGCGCTTTGCACTTCCGCTGCAGCAATTGCCATATTTTTCGTATATTGTTCGTGCCCTGGACAGTCAAGAATGTGAAATCTTGTATTTTCATAATCAAAAAACCTATGTGCGACATCAATAGTTATTTGTTGAGCTCTTTCATCAAGTAAACCATCTAACAACAAACCAAGTTCTAACTTTTCTGAACCGTTTTTTATTGAAGCTTTTTGTGCATCTTCAAGTTGATCTTGTTTGATATTTCCCGTATTTAATAAAAGTCGTCCAATCAAAGTTGACTTTCCATCATCAACACTACCACAACATATAAACTTAAATAAATTATCCATTTTGTTGTAGCTCCTTTTTATAAATCTTTTTCATCGCAAATAGCCAAATCCGTTCATAAAAATAGTAAAGAATTATTTTTGAAAAAACTTCTACAACACCAATCCCTAAAGATATTTGAATATTTCCTGTAAATAAAAAAGAAATTAAAACAGTACAAATTGTACCAAAAATGCGATACAAAACACCTTTTATAAGACTTAGTAGATGACTATTTTCGCTAATCATTAGAAATACCCTTCTCTTTTCTTTAATTCCATTGAGCCATCCGCATCATAATCAATAACACGTGTGATTCTTTCCGTGTATTGAGCAGATTTAAGTTCGTTAATAATTTCATCAAGAGTTTGTGCGCTAGATACAACCGCTCCGGTCAAAGGATAACAACCTAAAGTTCTAAATCTGACTTTTTTCAACTCTCCGGTTTCATTTTCTGTTGCAATATACATACCATTTTCTAGCATTTGAACATTTCTTTCTTGTGCAAAATACAATGGAACAATTTCAATATTTTCTGCTTTTATGTATTCCCAGATATCAAGTTCTATCCAATTTGAGAGTGGAAAAACTCTAAATGATGTTTTCTCTGTTAATAAAGTATTATACAAAGGAGAAATTTCCGGATTTTGCGAACGAGGATTCCATCTGGAATTTTCATCTCTTATAGATACAACTCTTTCTTTAGCTCTGCTCTTTTCTTCATCTCTTCGACTTCCACCAAAAGCAATTTTAAAATTATATTCTTTCAAAGCCAATTTTAAAGCTTCTGTTTTCATTACGTCAGTGTATCTTCTGCCATCCGTGAACGGGTTTAGATTTGCACCGTGCTTATATGTAATAATATTGACCTTTTGGGCAATTTTTTCCTTAAATTCATACATCTCCTTGAATTTCCAGCCGGTATCAATGTGCATAAATTTCACTGGGATTTTTTGTGGATAAAACGCTTTTTCGAATAATCTGAGCATAACGCTACTGTCTTTTCCAATAGAATACAGAACAACTATTTCATCAAGATTGTTTGTTGAACAAACTTCACGAATAATATCAATTGATTCTAATTCCAATTTTTTTAAATGTTTATCCATATCACTCATTCTATAACGATTTTCCCCTGTTGTAATACCCCTAATATAGGAAGTTTTTTTATTGTAAATTATAATTTATCTTGTCAATATTAGTTAAATTTAGTATAATCTTCAGTAAATTAAACCTAGAATAAACTTTAGGCGACCAGTAAAAAAGGAGAAAAACATGAAAAACAAATCGGCGGAAACCCACATAACACTAAGGAGGGGGGGGGGAGGGCAATTGGCAGCATGACAAAATCTCCTGCAGGTCAAAAAAAATATAAAAATGCTTTTACGGTAGCAGAAGTTTTGATAACTTTGGCAGTTATTGGTGTTATTGCTAGTTTTGTTGTACCAAGAATTAAACTCAAATATCAAGAAATAACAACCGTTTCTAAATTGAGAAAAGTTTATTCTATGGTAAATAATTCATATCAACAGGCTATAAGAAAATATGGACCATTGAAATATTGGAATTTGGCAGAAGGTTCTTGGGAATTAGGGGACGATACTACAACAAACAATGATGACTCCGCATTTTTTGCTGATGCAGAAATGTTGTATTCTAGATTGCTAGAGGGGCTTAATGCTGAGAACGTGAGTAAAATTTTACCAATGCAGGCTACAAATTATTTTGGAAATGAAGATAAGACTTTTAAAGTAACAGATGGTTTTGAAATGCAACCTTTGTATAGATTGCCGGATGGAACTACATTTTTTCAAAGTTGGATAGAAGAATCAGATTGTACAGGTAATTTTGGTGTTGATGGTAATGTTTTTTATATCTGTGGTGATTTTAGAGCTGATATAAATGGATCCGAACCACCTAATATAGTTGGAATTGACCAATTTCAATTTTGGATAACCCCAAATGCGATAATTCCTATGGGGTATCCTCAAGAGACACGATCGGTTGATAAATTTTGTGTTGTAGATAAAGCCTCAATGCCTCAACGTAACGGTTATGGTTGTGCTGCTTGGGCCATAGAAAAAGGCTCTATGCCTTGGCTTTATGGTAAACAAGTTAAGTGGTGAAAGTAGTTGTTAGGTTTTCCTTCTGCTTAGTTATATGATATAATAATTAAAAGTAAATTAGGATTTAGAATGATTAAGTGTAAAATATTTAAAGCTTTCACCATAGCAGAAGTTTTGATAACTTTAACCGTGATAGGTGTAGTCGCTAGTATTACCATTCCAACGCTTAAATCCAAAGTCGAAGAAGCTATAATTGTTGCTAAACTTAGACAAGTTTATTCACAAATAAATAATTCATATCAAGCTGCAATAATTAAGCACGGTCCACCCGATGAATGGGGGTTACAAGAAAGTTACACTGACAAAAAAAATAATGCGTATAATCCTTCTGAAAATGTTCCTTGGGAAATGATATTAACAAGTTTAAAATCAGAAAACATAGATGGAAAAGTTAGCGCATATCAGCCAAAAGCGTTGCACGGTATATATGGAATGACAAATAAAGCGCGCCCTATTTTTAAATTTGAAAATGGTGTATCTGCACTTTATCCGGCTACTGTAGCCTCAAGTACATGCGAATATGCATACGGTACTTCTAAATACTTGCAGAATGTGTGTGGAGATATAAAAGTTGATATAAACGGCGATGCGCCACCAAATACCGTAGGAAAAGATGTTTTTGTTTTTTATTATACAAAATACAATATTGTTCCTTTGGGATATGTCGAAGATACCTCAAGACCTATATCAAAATTTTGTAGTCTAAACAGCAAGGAAAAGTTAAACGGGCATAGTTGCTCATCTTGGGTAATTTATAAAGGGAACATGGATTACTTAAGGAAAGATATTAAGTGGTGATGGATTGAACGATTGTCGCATATATGATACAATAATTATATAAATTAAGGTTGTTTTTTGGGGCTGGTTATAGAATTTATTATACTATAGAAAATAATGTTCTTGTAATTTTATTTACTGGCGGTGACAAATCTTCTCAAATTGAAGATATTAAAAAAGCTAAAACATATTTAAAAGACTATAAAGGAGATAGTAATGACAATTAGTGAAAAATTAACATCACGGGATAAATATATGAATGATACATTGCAAGATAATTGCGAAGCGCTTGCTTATCTAGAATTAGCACTTGCAGATTATCAAAAAGATGGGGATACAAAAGCCTTGATGTTGGCTATTCAACGTGTATCCGACGCTAATGGAGGAATATCGAAACTTGCTAAGGCTACTAATTTGAATAGGCAAAATCTTTATAGAATTTTCTCTAATAAAACTAGTCCAAGGTTTGATACTATAACAAAAATATTGCGCGCATTGGGCATTACAATATCATTTAAAATGCTTGATGTTTCACAAACCTGCGCCTAATTTTAATATTTAATTGAAAACGAAAAAAGAGACTAGAACAAATGTTCAGTCTCTTTTTTAAATTGGGCAGAGGTGGATTCGAACCACCGTACACTCTCGTGAACAGATTTACAGTCTGTCGCCTTTAGCCACTCGGCCATCTACCCATATTTAATTTTCAATTGGTGTCTATTAAAAGCCTCTGACGGGATTTGAACCCGTGGCCTCTCCCTTACCAAGGGAGTGCGCTACCCCTGCGCCACAGAGGCGGACTCTTAAAATAAAATGCCGGTGATAGGAATCGAACCTACAACCTACGGTTTACAAAACCGTTGCTCTACCGTTGAGCCACACCGGCACGTGAATTAACTTCACTATATTATAATATTAAGGACATGATTAACTGTCAAGTAACTTTTTGAAATTTTTTTATTTAATTTCACTTGATTTTAATATGCCAAGAAGTGTATAATCTATATTAACGATATTTGTAGAGGATTTGATATGAAATTAACAGTTTTAGGTCCAGGGTGTTGGGGGTTAACTCTAGCTTGGCTTTTGAATGATAACTTTGATGAAGTCTGCGTTTGGGGTAGGGAACAAGATATTTCTGAAGAATTAAGAACACAAAAAAAATGTTCAAAACCGTTGGAAGTACAACTTGATAAAAAGGTAGAAATAACTGCGGATTTAGAAGAAGCGCTAAAAGATGCCGATATTATTTTGATGGTTGTTGCAACATCAGGAATTAGGAGTGTTTGTCAGCAAATAGCTAAAATTGGGTTGAATAAAAATCAAATCCTTGTTAATTTGTCAAAAGGTTTAGAGTTGAATACGCTAATGAGAATGTCTGAAGTTATGGAACAAGAGTTGCCTGATGCAAATATTGCAATTCTTTCCGGCCCTACATTGGCAAAAGAAGTTTTGATGGGCATGCCTACTCTCGCTAGTGTTGCGTCTAAAGACATGGCTATAGCTGAAAAAGTTCAAAAAGCATGTTCTGTGCCTAACAGGTTTAGATTATACACAAATCCGGACATAATAGGTGTTGAACTGGGCGGAAGTTTGAAAAACGTTATTGCTATAGCGTCTGGTTTTGCTGATGCAATGAATTTAGGTGACAATTTACGCGGAGCTCTTTTGACCAGAGGCATGGCGGAGATGGTAAGAATTAGTTTGGCGTTGGGTGCAAATCCTTCAACATTGTACGGATTGTCAGGCATGGGCGATTTGATTGCAACATGCTCAAGCCCTATGTCTCGTAACTTTACTGTTGGCTCAATGCTAGGCAAAGGTAAAAAAATTGATGACATTTTAGCCGAATTAGGTTCTGTAGCAGAAGGCGTAAAAACATCAAAAGCCGTATGTGATTTAGCTAAAAAACTTGATATTGAAGCACCTATGGCTAATGCTATTTACGAGGCAGTCTACACTGATATAACGCCTGAACAGGTTGTAGAAAAACTTATGAATAGAAAATTAAAAGGCGAAGAGTCATATAACCTACAATAAATGTAACGCTTTGTTAAAATTATTTTGTTTAACTAA
Source organism: Candidatus Gastranaerophilaceae bacterium (assembly GCA_045635965.1). Taxonomy (GTDB): domain Bacteria; phylum Cyanobacteriota; class Vampirovibrionia; order Gastranaerophilales; family Gastranaerophilaceae; genus RGIG2134. Next base: position 13,665 of record JAZTWQ010000020.1, on the reverse strand, counting down.
CAAATAAATTTTTTTAGCGGATTTAAATCAATGGGTTGATGTCTTTTTAAGGCATTACTGCTAAAATAAGAGAGTTGTTTTAGAGATATTGTAAACACGAAACACGATAAACCAAAACGAAAGTTTTGATTTAATAAGGGAGAACTAACTCAAAATGGTCGATAGCCACTCACTAAATTCAATAGCCGCACCAACGTCTGCATTTAACTTTAAAAGTGGAGACATATCGGGAACTGCTGCAAAAACTTCTGACGATAAAATGGGACAGGGTAATGAATACTACGCTCAATATAGAGAAGAAGAACAAATGATGATGAATGAACCGTTTGTGGACAGATCCGCACAACTTCGAGCCACGCTAAATTCTCTTGCTATGATGAATGTTGCAAATTTGATAAATAAATCCAAGAAAAAGAAAAGCATATTGGATGAAAATATTGATGAAAAACAAAAATTTGAAGAAGAAGATTACGAACAAAGCCCTGAAGATTAATATTTCAAGGCTTTTATTTTTATAAAAAACTCCGCTTTATACAAGCGGAGTTTTTCGTATTTAGATTAAAACATTATTCTATAATCCAGCTATTTGTCAAATCAATTTTTATTGTTTTAATTGTTTTTACAGTAATAACATCACCTTCTGAGTATTTAACTTTTAACCCTTTGAATATTTTTCTCCAGATACTCAAATCAGGATTTGTTTCAGTAACTCCACTAAAAGTAGCTGTTTGGTCATTTGATGTAGTAATTGTTTTTGTGTTTAAATTTAATTTTCCGTTTCTAATTATCAACATTGCTTTTTTCTTGTCAATCAAAAGACCTTTTATTGTTGAGCCTTCTTTAATTAACAAATATTTTTGAGAAGTTACTAAATTTTTAGGAACTTTAGCTTCAAAAACATCGCTTACAACACTTGTTTGAGAGTTTAAATCGGTTTCGATAACAAGAGGGATGATTGTTCCTGCTGGTATAATACCTATGTTGCCTTTTACGATTGCATCTTCTAAAACCACCCCATCTGCTTCTATTGGTTTTAAAACTTCTTCTATTTTTTCATTAGGCGTAAGTCTTACTTGTTCCATCATGTTGTATAAATAAACTGCAATCTCAGCTCTTGTAGCAGGTTTAGCAGCAAGAGTTGTTTGTTCATCAGCAGGATTTTTAGTAACAAGGTTTAGCTTTTCTGCTTTTGCAATTTTCACCAAAACTTCCTCTGAAACATTTTCTGTATCTAAATATTTATTAGCAAGAATTTCTTTTGCTTCTTCCAAAGACATTTCTTCTGTTTTAAGTGAATTTACAACAATTTCAACACATTCAGCTTTTGTAACTTTGTCTTCCGGACGGAAAAGATTGTCTTCTGATTCTTCAATTAAATCAAATCTAACCGCTCTTTGTACATTTTCCCATGCCCAATTGTCTTGCGCAACGTCAGAAAAATCAATAGTTTCTGTTATTTCAGCATTTTCTTGTTTTAATGCTTTAACCACCATTGATGCAAACTCGGCACGGGTAATTTCAGCGTCCGGCTTGTAGGTTTCATCAGGATAACCAACAACGACATTATTTTCTGCTAAGTTCATAATTTGTGCGTATGCCCAATGATTTGTGTCCAAGTCTGTAAAAGTAGGGGCTGCAAATACGCTTGATGAGCTTATTGCTAGAGCTAGCGCTAGTGGAGCCATTTTGGTAAACATTTTCTTCATTTTTTTCTCCCATAAACTATTCCATATTTATAGAAATATAATATCAGTTTTTGTTCATAGAGGAAAGTTTTTATTAATAAATTTAAAAATAATTTTTATTTAAATAGATAAATTATAAGTTATTAATAAGAGTCTACATCTACATTTGGATGGATAATAATTGGGAAATTATGTTGTCTGGCAAAGTCTTTCATTTCTTGTGATACTTTGTCAATTGAATCACAGATTGCAATAAGGGCTTTCATTTCTGGGTTATAAACACATACTTCGTTATGAATATCAGGAACGCTCATTATTAAATCATCTTGAAAATCAGTAATTGCTTGCCTGATTTCATCCCCTTTAATTTTTTTGCCATTTATTTCAATATCTTTAATATTTTGGAATTTTTCATCTGCAATATACTTATAAAGCTCCGCATATTCAGCTGGGGTTAAACCCAATTTATCTTGCATAAAATTAGATGCATATAATTTTGTATCACCTCCACTATTAATCATTCGCACCATTACTTCACCATCTTTAGCATTTCCACTACTAGTATTCCTGTAATATGCCTCAGTAACATTAGAAGGTCTGGCTTCTAATAATATACCTCTTTTTTTATGTCCATAAGTTCTTGTATTTTTACCTGAAATCAAAGTTGTACTTAAATGTCCTTCATTACCCAATGCACTAAGTATTCTTAATGAGTTGAAATTATCAGTCTTATCACTACACATGTGAACATTAAGTGTTAAATTATCACGAGTTGCTTGTGCACCAAATATTTTTTTAATTTGCTCGTCTGTTGCATGCGCGATGTTAATATACGGTACACCTTCAGGAGTTTTACTAGGGAATATTGGGTGATTTAGCATTTTGCTGCTAAATATTGGGATACCTGTTTTGTGAATTTGAGTTATGGCTTCTTCCACTTTTTGGATTTTACTTAAATCCATCCTTGCACTAATCGATTTATAAAAAGCATCACTTACACCTTTTAAATCGGCATCTGCAAAAATTTGTGCTAATTCCCAATCTTTTGGCGAACGGAATATTGCAGCGACAGTTTTTTCATCAAGGTTTCCTGTCATTAATTCACCTCGCCAATGGTGATTTTCGACTAAGTTAAATATACGTTCTTGCATTTCTCTATTTAGGCTAAGTTTTTCTAGCATATTTCTTGTGTAAAGTGCAGATTGCATATAATGTCCATCATCAACTACCGCCTCCATTTTGCCTAAATCATGCATTAGCGTTGCAAGATGTAGAATGGTTTTGTCTTTTTGTGCTAAATTTTTGTAATTAGGATGCTCTATGCAACCTTGAAGCACTTTGAGGGTGTGCATATCTACACTATATGCGTGTGTGCCATGTTGTTGTTTTCCAATTACACTGATAAATTCTGGGAACATATCGATTATTGAATTTAAAAGTGTTTGCATTTGAGGGTGTTCTGGTAGAATTACTTTATTTTCATAAATAAATTTTTGCATTAATGGATTAAGTTTTTCGCATATTGCTCTTTGTTCTGGAGTTAAAGTTTTGGCAAAAGAGTCTATAGGTCTTGGGAATTGGTCTATATACCCTTGAGGAGTGAATTCAAATCCAAATTGTTCTGCAATAACTTTTTTATCTGCATCAGAACAATTTTTTAGTATTTCATTTATATCTTCAACAAATTTTGTTCGTGGGTATGAAAGAGGAATACCTGTTGCATATTTTTGAAAATCAAAGTTTTTAAATGCTTTTTCTAAGTTTTCAGTTTTTAAGGCTCCATACATATCACCTTGAACTCGTGAGGCTGATTTGGTGCCTAGTCGAGGTTTAATAGGTTTTATTGTGTTCATTTTGCTTTCATATAATTTGGCAACAGCATTATCAACCCCTCCTATTTCATCAATAGCTTTTATTATTGAATAGTTTTTAAGTTGGGGATATTGTTCTAATAGGGATTCATAATCGCCTTTCATACTGTTCGCCTTATAGCGAATTTCATTTATTGATATGTTTTTTGTTATAGCCGCATCAAAAGATAACTCAAAAACATCTTTTGCCGTGCTAAAATGTATATCAGGGACTAAATCCATAAGTTCTTTTACCATAGCAATTTTTGAAGAAGGTATTTCACAAATTAATCCCATTTCAACAATATTACTAGGATATCTGTTTAATATTCCATTATCTATGTAATCTTTCATCAATGAAATGATATATTGTTTATTTGAATTATATAATAATTTTGATGAAATATTTAACAACTCAGGGGCTTTTTGACTAATGTATTGAATCGTATCAACATCAACGGCCTTGCATTTAAAATCTATCCCTTTTTCAATTACGGCAAGTGGAAATTTCTTCTCAAGTGCTACTAATGTAAAATCTATTGAATTTAAATTTTGCGGATTTTGAGAAAGTTTTTGTACTATAGTCGGTGATTTTTCTCCTATTAGTGCTAGTTTATCTATATGTGCATCTGTTAGATAAGCACCTAGTTTTTTAACGCTAGACGGCAAATCAAAACCTTTAATTTCTGTATTTAAAAGCTTTGATAATGTGTAATTTTGCGAAGCATCAATACTTAATGCTTCTACAATTTCTAGTGGAGTATATTTACAATTAAATAATTTTTCATCAAAGAAATCTAACCTTTTAAGTCTTTCAAACGCAGTGTATATCTTGATTTCTTTAGCTTTTTCAGGATTTTTTTCAATTAAATCTAATATTTTATTAATTGTCGCAATTGTAGTTTCTGAAAATTTTTCATCATTAATTCTATGATAAAAATCAGTCGTATTAACATATCCATCTTTTTTTCCAAATAATTTATTAATTCGTTTATAAATACTGTTAGCTTCTTCGTTCTTTATTATTATTTTCATGGTTGTATAAGGCATTTCTAATAATTCGGAGAAAAATTTTGCATCATCTGCGGTTTGTTTAGAGTTTTTCCATGCTTCAGCTACCTCATTAAAATAATAATTTGAGCACTTTTTATTTGTCATAAGCATAAATTTAGTTTTATCAACTTCACCTTTTTTATGAGCGCTGATAATTTCGCTAGTTGTATTTATTATTCCCTTTTTGTGTTTAAAAACTTCCAGATTAACACTAGTATTAGTTTCTTTTGCAATATTAAAAATTGTACTTATTTCTTTGGTACTATTATGGGCAAATTCGCTTTCAAATAATTCATTATAAAAAGAATATCCAAAAATATCATGCAAATACGTTTTTTTATCTATGTTTTCAGGAATAGATTTGTTGATGTTTTCAAGAGTTTCTAACATACGTTTAAATTCTTCATCTGACAAATCTTCTATAAACTTAATATCGTGATGATAATTAATTTCAAAATGTTTATTTTTAGTAAAAAAGTCAGAACATTCTTTAATTCGTGAAAGTAACGTTTCTAATGGAATAGTGCCCAATTCTGGTTTTCGAATGTAAAAATCAATATCAGAGCTTGAGAAAATACGACGTCCTGAAGCGTTTTTAAATTTATAGCAACTGCTAAATTCGTCTTGACCTATCTTTTCACAAAGTTCAACATCACTGCTATTTAAATATTCATAAACAGGTGTACCATCTGCATTTTTAGCTGCACGCATTTGCATAAACAGCGTTTTTTGTTCTGGCGATAAATAAACTAAGGATAACTCTCCATTGTCTAAAATGGCATTAATTAAAGCTTTGTTATCCATTGCTAAAAGCTTGTCTAAATAGAATAAGCCGTCGTTCACATATAAATAGCTGTTATAAATCTCTTTTTTATTAACCTTGTCAATAAATTTGTTTAATGTTTCTATTTGCATATTTGTTAAAGGGACTGCTTTTTCACCTTTAGATGGGATTTTTAAAATTTTTGAAATGTCGGGGTACGTTGTTTCTAGGCCTAAAGTTTTTAAATATTTTCTTATTTCAACTGGATTATTTGTGTTTAATCGAATAGCGCCATTTTCTTCTATTATTGACGGTTTACTTTTTTCAGGCTTAAAGGTCGAAAAATCATGAATTCTAGCATCCACATCTGCCATATTTTTCATATTTATCAAATCATCTAATTGTTTTGTTGTTGTAAATCTTGCTTTGGAGTTTGCAACTTTGTTTAAAATTTCCATTTGGGCAGGATTAAGTTCTTTTCCGCCGTTAATTTGATATTCTTTATTTATATCAAAAGACTTATTATCAAGTTTAGCACGAGGAACTTCATCCTTTAAAATACCACTTTTTCTAAGCCATGCACCAACAGCATAAGCTTTATTTGTTGTAAAATTCACATCACCTGTTAATGATGTGTATCTAACCTTTGATGTCGCTACGTTAATGGCGCTACTAGCTGCGGCAAATGCTATGTTTTGTCCAACTTCACCAGCTGTCATATCGGTGAAATCTTGTCCTTTAAGTTCCATTCCAGCACCTGTTGTAACAACACCAATAGCAGAGTCTGCTGCGGTTGTTGTTAAAAACTTACCAGCTTTACTCATGCCAGTTTTCCAAACCAAGTCAGCAGCTTTTCCACCACCGCCAGCAGATAAGCCTGCAACTGCTGCATCTACTGCAATATCTCTTATAGATTCTCCATTAAACAAATCTTTTGAATCATCTATACCATTTGTTGCTCTGTTTGATACGTCTATCGCGGCGGTAGTTCCTGCTGAAATTGCACCCAATGCAACCGCACCAGTTCCGCCAGTTGCAACGGTAAGCGCAACGGTTGCCGCTATTGTTACACCGATTCTAACTACCCCTCCAGTAAAAGCAACATCACTTTGGAATTCTTCCATAGCTTCTGTAATATCATTTGCCCCAATCATATTGAGAAATTCTTTGTAATCTTCTTCGTGGGCTTTTATTGTGGTTTCATAATCTCTATCGCCCAATAATTCTTTTAATTGAGATTGTGCTGTTTTAGCTGCTTCAGAGGATAATAATTGTAATTTTTTAAATTTTTCTTCTTTAGAAAGAGAATTATATTCAGGGAAAATTTGTGATAAATAATTCTCACCACCCAAAGCAGTCTGAATATTTTTAAAATTTTCTCTAGAATATTCTTGCTTTGACATTTCTGTTAGAACATCAGTTGTTTGTTTTGCTGAAGTTAATTGTATGTATTCAGGGTGATTCTTTGCAATTTTTTCAACAAGTTTGTTGTCATAGTCCATAAATATATTATCTTGTATTTCCCTTCCAAACTGTTGATTTGTTAAATATTTTCGTTTTTTATCTAATTTTTGAATTTTTTCATTATTTTCACTTAACGCCCTTTGGGCTTCTTCTATATCAGTCTCACCAAAAATATCTTTGAAGGCTTGTCCTACATCATCACACCAGCCCATTTGTTTTATGGTGTTTTCATAAACTTGGATAGCTTCTTCGTGTTTTGTTCTAAGTGCATTAAAAACCATGTCATTGAGCTTTTGAGAGGTATGCATTTGCACTTTCCATTCAGGAGTTTTTACTCTATCTACAGCTGTTTTTGGGAAAGTTTGTAATTTTTCTTCCATTGCTTTCAACACCAAAACAACATTATCTAGAGTGCCTTCTTCGTTACAGCTTTCAGTTAGTGCATATATATTAGTTTGGCATTCTTCGGCTGATTCAAATTTGGAAATTCTATCTGTCCAAATTGCTAATGTAACTTCTTGGATTTTTCTCAGCCTAAAATCTACATTTTTTTGTTCTTCTGGTGATAATTTTAAAAAGTTTTTAAATTCTTCGTCTGTGCAACCTTCTATATATTTTAGTCGAGCTGCATTTTCAGGATTATTTTTATCAAGCTGATTTTCTTGAAGATACCTATCGACATCTTTTAGATTAATTTCACCGTTTAATATCGCTTGTTGAGCTTCTGGTGTTGCACTTTCAAACAATATTGCCCGTTTTGAATCTCCTGGGATTATTTTTTTTGATTTGTATATCCGTCCATTACTATCAAAATTATCTTGAGTTATAATTTGCTCCCCTTGATTATTGTTTCCGGGAACTCGTTTTAGGTTTAAGTCTTTAAATCTTTCCTCAGGGTTAAGTATTGCGAATTTATATTCATCATAATTATTGGTAGTTGTCCAGCCTGTTATTTTTCCATTTGTTTGTTGTGAAGCAAAGACTGAAACATTATTTCCTTGTTTAAATATTTTTAAATCTGCAACATTATCTCCGTTAAAATCGATATAAATATCGGATTTTAAATTTCCGTTTTTGTCTTTTCCTGTAATAGTGTGGCTTTTTTGCCCAAGAACAGAGCTTTCTGTTTTTATAAATTCTCCAGATAAAATTTGTGATAATTGTGTAGCTGTTTCTTTTGACAGCACCCCTTGTTGTTCCATGATAGATACAACTTGTTCATCGTTTAAACCCTTAACAGATTGCGGATTTGCAAGTCGAAATGATTGTATTTGCGATTGTATTTTAGCTATATCTATATCAGCCATTTATTTCACCACGAAAAGTACTTTCTTCCAAGATAATATTCATAACGGCATTTTAAATTAGAAACTTTAATGATTTGACATACTTTTTACATTAATTAACAAAAAAATCTGGCGATAAAGCCAGATTTCTCAAATATGAAAATCTAAAAATTAGTATTTTCTAAAAAACTCATCATAATGATTAGGGAACAATTCTTCTCTAAGATACTTTGCCCAACCAATCGGTCCTTTACCCAACATTATATTTCTATACGCCGCATTTCCTCTTGTCCAATTTTGGCGTAAAAATTCAAACATATCTCTTAAATCAACATAAGAGAACGATATTTTTTTATCAGTTTTTTCCATAATTGGCTTAATTCCGTTTGTGAATCCATCATCTCTTCTTGTGCTTAATTTTGAAAGGTATTCCCAATGAGCACTAAAAGTGTTTTTTTCGTGTTGATTGCCGGCCCAATCTTTGTACAACTGTCTCGCGTTTTTCTTAAATGCAACCGGCAAGCTCAAACCATTTCGAACCATTTCTTCTACGCCGGTAACAAATCGAGTCATTATTTCAACCAACATCTGCGGTTTGTCGTTTCCATGCATTGCATTTTCGTGAGCAACCATTGCCAATTCATCAAAATTCTTATGCTTTACTGTAGGTATTAATTTAAGTCGCTCCGTAACATCAAGCATATTACATACTGTTCTGTTAGGATTTAAACTCGAAAAAGATACCGAATTATTTAAATTAGTGTTTGCTAGTGTATTAATTTTCATAAATTAAATTCTCATTTTGTCTTTTACAAAATTATTAAATAACAAAAACATATATTTTTGATATTAATGTTGCGAAATATTAAATTTCATAAATATTAAAAAATTATTGTTTGAAAAAAATTTTATTTGGGTTATGATTTTAGTATGTCAAGAACTTGTGGAATAGAATGAGGGGAAAACAATCATTCTATAGTTTTTGCAACAGAATTAAACAGAGATACACTAAAGTAAAGGTGAATAAAAATGGGAATAAAAGGCAAAGTAGACAGAATGGTAGTTCTAGCTTGTGAAGATTGCAAAAGAAGAAACTACACTACAACTAAAAACAAAAAAACATTAAAAGAAAGAATGGAATTGAGCAAATATTGCCCATTCTGCAAAAAACACACTAACCATAAAGAAACAAAATAAGTATAAAGGTTTTGGAGTCTTGATTTTCAAGACTCACGCGCGTCCTTAGTTCAGTTGGTAGAACGTCGGTCTCCAAAACCGGATGTCGAGGGTTCGAGTCCTTCAGGGCGCGATTTATTAGAAAATGAGGCAACTATGGGATTACAACAAGCAAAAGATTCAATAATAACATACTTCAAAGGAGTTAAATCCGAATGGGGTAAAATTACTTGGCCGGCAAAAGAACAAGTGAGAAATGAGACTATTGCTGTAATTCTTATAGTTTTTGCATTTACCATATTTATTTTGCTTTTGGATATGGTTTTTAAAGGATTTTTTAATCTTATAAAACTGGGATAGTACTTAGAGCGGGAAAGAATGATGGCTGAAAATAAAAAACAAAAATCAACCGAAGTGGAAGAAATTTTAAATGAAAAAGATGCTAGCATACAAGCTGGTAAAGAAAAAGCTCCACAAAAAAGATGGTATATCGTTCACACTTATTCAGGACACGAAAACAAGGTAAAAGTGAACCTTGAAAAACGTATCGAATATATGAACATGGGAGACAAAATCTTCCGCGTTGAAGTGCCACAAAAAACAATTACAAAAGTTAAAGACGGCAAAAAACAAGACCGTGACGAAAAAATATTCCCTGGTTATGTTTTAGTTGAAATGATTATGGATGACGACAGCTGGTACGTAGTTAGACACACAGCAGGTGTTACAAAATTTGTAGGCTCTGCTAAACGTCCTATCGCCGCAAAAGACAGCGAAATCAAAAAAATCATCCACAGAACTCAAGGTCAATCTGTTAAAATTGAACTTGATGTTAAGGTTGGAGACAAAGTTAGAATTGTTTCTGGACCATTTGCAGACTTTATCGGTGATATCACAGAAGTTTATCCTGATAAATCTAAAATCAGAGCTAACGTTTCAATCTTTGGACGTGAAACTCCAGTTGAATTGGAATACAAGCAAATTCAAAAAGTATAGACACTTATTAGAAAAGTGGCAGGTTTTCACGTAAGCCGAAGAAAACCGCTATGACCACGAAAGGAGATACAAAATGGCTAAAAAAGTAGTAGGAAAAATTAAACTACAAATCCAAGCCGGTAAGGCTAACCCATCACCACCAGTAGGTCCAGCATTGGGTCAACACGGTGTTAACATCATGGACTTCTGCAAACAGTTCAATGCTAGAACAGAAGCTCAAGCTGGATACATCATTCCAGTAGTTATTGATGTTTACGAAGACAGAAGTTTCACATTCGTAACAAAATCACCACCAGCAGCTGTATTGGTTAAGAAAGCTCTTAATCTTCAATCAGCTTCTGCAGCTCCAAACAAAACAAAAGTTGGACAAATCACACAAGCTCAGCTTGAAGAAATTGCTAAAACTAAAATGGAAGATCTTAACGCAACCACTTTAGAAGCAGCAGTTGAAATGATTAAAGGTACATGCCGTTCAATGGGCGTTACAGTAGCAGAATAACAATGGGAGGCGTAAGCCGCTAAGACCATAAAGGAGAAATTAATGAGTAAATTAACTAAAAAACAACAAAAAATAAACGAAATGCTTGAAGGTATGGTTCAACCTACCAACGCTAAAGAAGCATTGACTAAACTTCAAGAAATCTCTAAAGCAGTTTCTAAATTCAATGAAACAGTAGAATGCCACATGAGATTAGGTATCGAAGTTAAACACGCTGATCAACAAGTACGTTCAACAGTAGTACTTCCAGCTGGTTTGGGTAAAGATATTAGAGTTTGCGTTATCGCTAAAGGTGCTAAAGCTACTGAAGCTAAAGAAGCTGGTGCTGAAGAAGCAGGCGCAGAAGAAATCATCGACAAAATCGCCGGCGGTTGGTTTGAATTTGATACTTTGATTGCAACACCTGATTGTATGGGTATGTTGGGTAAATTGGGTCGTGTTTTAGGTCCAAAAGGTTTAATGCCTAACCCAAAAACTGGTACAGTTACACTTGACGTAGCTAAAGCTGTTAAAGACGCTAAAGCTGGTAAAGTTGAGTTCCGTGCTGACAAACAAGGTATGGTTCACGTGCCAATCGGTAAAGTTAACTTCACTCACGAAGATTTGGTTACTAACTTTGCAACTCTTGCTGATGCGGTTTTGAGAGCAAAACCAGCTTCTGCAAAAGGTGTTTATGTTAAATCTATTTTCTTGACAACAACTATGGGTCCAAGTATTAAATTAGATAGCAAAACTTTAGCTACTGATGTTAAAGAATACTTAGGTGCATAATTAAGATTAAGTTAATAAAACAAATTAAAGAGTCACGTAGAAATACGTGGCTCTTTAATATTATTAGTTGATGTATAAACATTTATATTTTTTTATTATAGAAAAAGTAAATTATTAATACTTTTGAGGATTAAAGATGAAAGCATATTATATAGGTACAATTTTATTTAGCTTATTTACAATGTTATATTCTTTATATATCTGTAAAAAGGTTCAAAAAGCAGAACCAATTTCACATAGAAATGGCAAAATTCCCAATTTTAGTGCATTTGACGCGGCTATTTATATAGAAAATTTTGAAATGAAAAATATTGGAAACATCATTCTTGAATTAGCTGAAAAAAATTATTTAAAAATTATTTATGAAAAGAATAACTTAAAATTTGAGAAACTGGCGCAATACGATGGTGATAATATTTTTGAAAAAACTGTTTTTGATGAATTATTTAAAAATACTAATATTATAAAAGCAGAAGGGCTATCCCAAATTCAAGACATAAAAGAAATGGCATGGAAAATATATGAAAATGTTAGACTAAAAACAGAAGTACTTAGAAATGAAAAAATATCTTACTTTTTTACAAAAATATTTTTTATATTTTTTATTATAAATGACATATTAAGGTATTTATGTTGCAACAATTATATTTTTAATGAAAACACTATTCAAATGTGTTTTATGCCAATATTTAGTTGTATATTTTTAATACTTTTTATTTTTATGTTGATAAAAGGTTGGGAAACAACTATACTGGCAAAAGATTTTAAAAAATTACCTATTTTTCTTTTAGCAAATTTATTGGCATGGCCAATTATACTTATACCGATACTCGGAACTATTTGTAATGAGGGAATAAATTCTTTAGACAATATCCCCTCAATTGTAATAACGACCATAAGTTTATTTGTTTTTGTTTTTTGTGGTATGAATATTAGTCAAAGAACAGATCTTGGATGTCAATTATATGCAGAGTCGTTAGGACTAAAACAATTTATAGATAATTTTACAATAAAAGAAGTGCTACCTTTTCAATTAGAGGATAACGACTATGTGTTCAAAATGTTAAATTATTCGTTTGCATTTAATCAATATAGATCATGGATTAAGATAACAAAACCTTATTTAACAAACAAACCAAATTGGTTTAATGGAGATTATAATACACAAAATTTGATAAATACATTAGATATTATAGCAAAAAATTTTGGTCCAATACCGATTCATCCTATGTTTGAAACTGAACGAATAATAGTAGATGAAAATGGAAATAAAGTTTTGTATAGAAAACAAGGAGGTAAGCGAAGTAGTTGGAGAAGAATAGGCTTTGTTAAATAGTTTGTAATATACAAATATTTTAGAATATGAGCTTTGCATGATATTGTTGAGTTTTTCTAATTTACAAGCTATTTTCCTTTTAATTTATTAAATATTTTAAGTTTAAATTAGTAATCCATTTTGCCTGTTGTTAGAACATAATATGCGCAACCAATGCCTGTAGAGTTTTTTGCTATACATTCACGCTCATAATTATAATAACCATTTGGACTACCCGCTGGGATTAATTTTTCGTTATTATATGTGAACATAAACAAATCTTTTCCCCATTTATTTGGTTTTGCTATACCGTTTGTATCAACAAAAACATATAAATAATCACCTGAAGCTATTTCCTCTCCTAATGACGTTCTCCACCACACGCTGGTTCCATTATTTAATCTTAATTTATAATATAACTCATTAGATGCATAATCTATATCATGTGCATTTCCATTTAATCTCAAATATGGATCTTTTTTTACACATTCATTTTTTTCATCTTTTGTTTTACAATCAACACTAATTTTAAAAAAAGGTTTTAAATTTTCAGCAATAATTATTGCACCTTCTTCTGTGCCTATTTCACTATCAGACAGCCATTCAGAAATATTACCATTTTCTCGTTGAGCACTTTGTATAGCTTGAGACAATATAGAATATGTGGTTTTTAGTGTATTAATAGTTGCATGTTTTGTTGCGTTGTGTGAAAGTGTTGGTACGGTCATTGCGGCAACTACGCCGATTATAGTCAAAGTAACCAAAACTTCTGCGAGGGTAAACGCTTTTTTATTAAACTGAAAGAAA
>JAZTWQ010000019.1:0-7426 GCA_045635965.1 Candidatus Gastranaerophilaceae bacterium | reverse complement strand
GTTAAACAAGCTCAAAGAAGCATATAATGCGGCTGATGATGAAATAACAAAAGGAAACAAAAAAGCAGGGATTATTACTCATTTAGGTCATGGTATCAATACTCAATGGCTTGACAAAGAAGACACCAGAAAAACTGCGGCTAAAAAGTTGATGTCAGCTCAAGAGGTTATAACAGAGTTAAACGGCTTAAAATACAAATTAACAGCTGAAGAATTTGCTGCAAAGTTTAAAGAATTAACTGGTGAAAATTTCGATTTCAATCAAATTGTAAACGACTTTAATGCCGGTGAAGATGCAGCATCCGGAGCCGGTAAAATGTATGTCATCGGCGGGGTTGCAATGGCGGTTACTGGCGGTTTAGCTGGTGGTGCTGTTGCTTCATCAGTAGCCGCCGCAAAGGCTTCCGGAGCAGTTGGCGCAGTAGCTATTACAAAAGCAGTAGCGGCTACTGCACTTACTAAAGGTGCGTCGGCTATTGGTGGTATAACAGTCGCTGGCGTAGCAAAAGGTATGGCGATTGGTGCCGCAACAGGTGCCACTGTTGGTGGTTCAGCTAGTATTGCCACTGACACAGTAGACAAACTAACTAACGACACTGATAATGCTAAAGATTTCTCCGCAGAAGAACTTACACAAATGCGTAAAAACGCAGAGGATGCTGCCGCTATGGGCGCAGCTGGTGGTGCTGCCGGTGGTGCGATTGCCGGTGCTTTAATGGGGACAACTCTAAGCACGGCGACTAAAATCGGGCTTGATATAGTTGCTAACACCGTCGTTGGTGCCGGTATTGATTATGCTGCAACCGGTAAAGTTACCGTTGCCGGTACCGCGATGAACGCAACTATGTCTGCTCTTGGTGCTGTTTCTGCTTATAGAGGGCTTAAAGGGGCTGCGCAAGCGGATGTTCCTCCCGCACGAATTATCGGAGAATCAATCGGCGATCCTAAAATGCACATTACAAAAGTTGCTGATTATGATGCGGCTGTTGCGGCTGCACGTCAAGCCGTTGATGGAGCAGATTTAAAAGTTGCGGTTGCGGGTTACTCCGCGGCTCCTGATGGATATGAATTTAAAACAGCGGCGTTTTTAAACGAATTAGTTGGTTCTGGCGACAAAGGCAAAACAGCACTAATCACCAGCCCAACAGCGTCAAAAGGCAGTATTGATGCTATTGCGACAAACATTGCACAGAAACACAGTGCCCCTATTACATATTTAACAGCTGAAGGATATGTTAAATATATTAATCCTGAAGAATTCCCAACCACTATTAATACAAAAAAATTCAATAAAATTGACAAATACGCATTTCAAACAGGTGCTGAATACTCAAAAGCGGGAGCAGATGTTTCAAACAGCTTAATTATCACTGGTGGTAGAGATGTCAGTGTATTAGATTTCAAAAACGCTATTGACGCAAACAACCCTGTTGTATTGCTCAAAAATAATGATTTAGGTGGAGCAAACTTTGATGTTAACCGAGGCAGACCAAACAACGCAGTTGCATACATCGAAGATATGATTGCAAATCCGACAGGAGCAACTAACCATACAAAACACGTTGTTCCTCAATGGTGGATTGATAATGCAGACAAACTAAACAGACTAGTTAAAGTTATTGATATTGATTCTCCTACGGCAATTAAAGATGCGAGAGCATTTTTAGCTGATACACAACCTACAATAGTTAAAACCTCGGGCAGTAATGCAGGCGTACTAACAGGAGACCCAGAACTTAATATAATAAAAGTCAAAGATTATAATCAAGCGTTAATAGAGGCTAATCAAGCACTAGGTGATGCGGATTTAAAACTTGCCGTTGCGGGATATTCAGCAGCCCCTGCTGGATATGAAGCAAAAACAACTGCCTTCTTAAATGAATTAGTTCAGGATACCACAACCAGCAAAACTGCATTTATTACAAGCCCAACGGCATCTCAAGGTAGTATTGATGCTATAACAACCAAGGTTGCACAAAGAAATCAATCTCCTATTGCATATCTTACAGCAGAGCAATATACAAAATACATTAATCCTGCTGAGTTCCCTAACGCTATCGATATATCATCATTTAACAAAGTTAAAAAATATGCATTTGAGTCAGGCGATGCATACTCCAAAGCTGGTGCAGATTTGTCCAATGGATTAGTAATTACTGGTGGTCGAGACGTTAGTGTAAAAGACTTCAAAAACGCACTTGAAAGCGGAAACCCTATTGTATTAGTAAGAAACGAAGGACTTGGTGATGCTGGATTCGACGCAACCCGAAATAGACCTAACAATGCTGTAGAATATATTATTGACAAAATTAACAATCCAAATTCTCATCCAGATATTGCTGGTGTTGACCACGATTTTTGGACGTCTAACAATGCGAACTTTAAAAAATTAATAAAAATTGTAGATATAGATTCCCCAATTGCAGCGAAGGCAGCCCGCGCTTTCTTAGATAGCCATAAAAAAATCAAGGAACTAGCGTCAACTGCTCTAAATGCAGAAACAAAAATTGAAAACATATACAGAACCCCTGAAACTGTTAGAGTAGGCGACATCGAATACACAACTGGACAATTATATTCACAATTAGTAAAAGATTCTGACGCTGTAAAACTAATACAAGACGTTACACAAAATCAATCTGACAGTTTTTGGCCAAGTAGATGGAGTTACGATGACAGATTTTATTTTGAAGTAGATAGTAGCGGTAAAAAACATTATTTAGATCCAGTTTCAAAATTCCACGGCGACCCAAGAAATTTAGATATTGATTACTATTTTGTAAGATCGAATAGTGAGAGTCCATACAATGAAACATTCTACAAGGGCCTTGATCCTTCATTTAAAGTCGAACACAATAAATCATTAGCTAAACACCAACCTAGACTACTAGAGCTAAAAGCAAAATACGGTTCTGATGATGCTGCGATTAATGCTTACATTAATGAATATTATGGAGGTAAAGAAATATCACAATTTACGTTCGATATGGCTAAAATAATATTCGAAAGTGCGCTAAACTTAAAATCACCATATTAATTAATTTACAAAAAAGAAGTGGCAAATTCAAATTTACCACTTCTTTTTTATGAAATTTTCTGGTCAGAAAATAAACAAAGTAAAAAAAGTCAGCTTTGAAGGTTCAAGATTATAAAATAAAAAAAACAGCGATAAACATATATAAACTAAATCTTGAAACAAATTAAAATTTTACCCAAGCTATCTATTTAATTATTTTATATTTAACAAATAATAATTCACCAACACAGCTAAAAATAAAAAGTTTATTTGTAAGAAATCCCAAGCAACCGCAAAATTTTCTTTTTAAACAAATACATTTTTTTGTTTTTTGCGCGCCAATACTCTTTATCGCACATCATTTCATGAGTTACAGATTTATTCCACGACGACGCACACTACCTGCTCTTACTCACTATATCGGTAAAGTTCGGAATGACTATTTAATCTCGATTTTATCTTTAAGTACACTCTTAAATTATAATTTACAGATACAAACCATTTATACTGACCTACGGCAGAAAAACTTAATCCCTCCTCTAAATCATAATTTTCAACAAATAAAACTTTATTAATTAATATATTGATAATATTTGAAAAATATCTCTCTAATGCTATAATAAAACTAATTCTTTTTATAATTTATAAGAATAGTGGAGAGAAAAATGTTACAAACAGCTGAAATGACTACTACAATGAATGGTGCAAAGATTTTTTTAGAATGCTTAAAACAAGAAGGCGTTACTGAAATTTTTGGTTACCCTGGTGGGGTAATATTATCCATATACGAAGCATTATACAATGATACTGATATCAAACACTATCTTGTTCGCCACGAACAAGCTGCCGTACACGCGGCAGAAGGATATGCAAGAACAACGGGAAAACCCGGAGTTGCACTTGTAACTTCAGGTCCTGGGGCTTGTAATACAATCACAGGTATTGCAAACGCATACTACGACGGATATCCACTTGTAGTTTTCACAGGTCAAGTTGGTTCTAATCAGATAGGAAATGACGCATTCCAAGAAGCTGATATCGTTGGTATTACTCGTTCTTGCTGTAAACACAATTATTTGGTAAACAACGTTAATGATTTACCAAGAATAATAAAAGAGGCATTCCATATCGCAACAACCGGTAAACCCGGTCCCGTTGTTGTTGACATGCCAAAGGATATTTTGACCGACAAGGCAGTTTTCTCATATCCAACAGAAATAAAACTCCCTGGGTATAACCCAAACTACGAAGGACACCCAAGACAAATATCTAAAGCTTTACAAATGTTGTGTGAAGCTGAAAGACCCGTAATTATTTCTGGTGGTGGAGTCGTTGCATCAGAAGCAAGCGAACAATTAACACAGCTTGCAAACAGACTACACATCCCTGTATGTAACACATTGATGGGAACAGGAACATACCCTGCGGATAACGAATTATCTCTTGGGATGCTTGGAATGCACGGCAATTACTGGGCAAACTATGCGGTTACGCATTGCGACACTCTTTTTGCAGTTGGCACAAGGTTCAACGACAGAATTACAGGGTGTTTAAAACGTTTCGCAAAAGACGCGAAAGTTATTCATATTGATATTGACCCTTGTTCAATCTCCAAAAATGTGCCTGTTGATATTCCTATTGTTGGAGATGCAAAAATTGTATTAAATCAAATGCTTGAAGAATTAGACAAAAATGATTACGAAACAAATGCATCAATAAAAGATATCTGGTTTGAACAAATTGACGAATGGAAACAAAAACGAGCATGCCCTTCTGTTAATTCTGACAAATTAAATCCCCTAACTGTAATCAACAAAATATACGAGCACACTAAAGACCTAAAACCAATTGTAGCAACAGAAGTTGGTCAACATCAAATGTGGACAGCTCAAATATATAAATTTAATGAACCTAGAAAACTTGTAACATCAGGCGGATTGGGCACAATGGGATTTGGTTTTCCTGCGGCGATTGGAGCAGCAATTGCGCACAAAGACGCAGTTGTTTTAAACATTGCCGGCGATGGCTCTATTCAAATGAATATTCAAGAGCTTGCAACATGCGTAGAGTATAATATTCCAGTTATCACATGTATAATAAACAACGGGTATTTGGGAATGGTTCGCCAATGGCAAGAAAAATTGTTTGATAAACATTATTCTCAAACAAAAATATCTGCGCCGGATTTTGTAAAACTAGCAGAAGCATACGGGGCACTCGGTTTCAGAGTAGAAAAAGAAGAAGACATTGTCCCTGTACTTCAACAAGCAATTGAAGCGCGCAGACCTGTTTTCATTGATTTTGTTGTAGAACCGTTTGAAATGGTTTATCCTTGGGTACTGGCAGGTAATCCTATTAACAAAATTATTATGTCTAGTTGCTCAGACGAAAAAAATTAAAACTACAACTACAAATGTATAAACGCGGTAAAACTACAATTTTACCGCGTTTATTATTGATTTTTTAATATTACAAAATCATAGCTAACAGCATCAAAATCATTCCTCCAATTTGAATACCTGTCGATACGTGCTGCATAAGTTTGCTTTCTTTATAAACTTGTGAAGATTGCTGAGCGTTTGCAACCGTTGTAAGTCGCTCAATTCTGAGTTCATCCGGTTCTGTTGCAAAATCTTTGTTGAGAATTTTTTTCTCAAGTCGAGACAATCTTCGACTTGTGCTATCGGTTGTATAGGTTTTGCCCAACACATTTTGTTCCAATGCGAGCAACTCGGCTGTACTTGATGCGCTTGGCATTTGCTCCGGAATATAGGTTTGCGCTGAAGATGCTCGCGGATTGCCATTTGTTGCGGGGCTATAGTAATTATAATCATCATTATTTGCCATATATTCATCGTAACTTTTTTGAGGTGAAATCGGTTCAACCAATGTCGACAATCTTTCCACTCGTTCACTTAAAGAACCTTTTAAAACCTCACCATAAGCTTTTTTCTCAAGCCTATCCAATCGTTTATAAATATTCTCACTCTTATAAGTTTGGCTCAAAAGCGAGGTTTCTAAATTATCAACAACCGGATACTGTGCAGATGGGTCTGTTGGCTCGCTAGAATAATCATATTCTTGAGGAGCCTTACTAAATTCTTTTGAAGCGGTCGCTAAATTCGACTCATTTCCTATTGTCAAACCCAAGTCTTCATTTAAGTTATTTAGTCTTGTATCCATATTGGAGCTTTGAGTTTTGCCGTACACAAATTTTTCAATAGTATCAATCCTTTGCGACTCACTCATTCGAGAATTTTCATAACCAAAAATATGGTTTTCAATCATTGCAAGATTTTGCGTGGGAGTTAACGCAAAACCCTGCAAATTCATTGAAATTAAAATTGTTAATATAAATAAAATATTATGTTTTTTCACTCTCATAATAATTATTTATATTTTAGGTTTCAATTTTTTACATTATCCAATTTGGAAGTATTTTTTAATTAAATCTAATACTTTTTTGTAATAGAAAATGGAAGAATTACTATTAATTTTTTACACATCCAAGCAGTGCAATAGCGCGAGGACGGTTTTCGACTGCGGTTGGAACAACTCTTGAAACATTATAAACGACTTTTGCGTTATCATAATCAGCAGCGCCCCATCCTAGATTACCCGTTGTTGTATCTTGATAAAAAGCTCCCGTATAAGGAAAATCCGTCATATCTTTACGTTCCCCTGGAATTGATCCTGTAATATTTCTAATCGCATCTTCTTGAGTTGCGCCGACACTAAGCGTTTGCGCTGTCCCTGTTGTTTTATAGGTTTTATTTGTAGTGTCATACTCTAAAACAGTATAACTTCCCGCAAATCTAGGAAAACGTCCTCTCCAATTCGCGTTTATTGCACTCCAGCCTGTTGGACAAGCCGACAAGTTGAAAAAAGCAACAGTGCCTTTTGGCACAAGGTTTTTGATATCTTTTTCCAGTTGTGTCACATCATTTTCTAATGTTGCTAAATCGCTATCAATACTATTAACACTAGTTGTTAAATCGGATAAATTTTTACTTATTGTATTTACAGTTGAAGTGCTGGCTTTTAAACTCAATTGTGTTTTCAAGCTAGAAATATCGCTATCATAATTTTTCTGTTGATTTGTACCACTGATAATATTTTGGATATTTGGGTTGTTCGTTACTGATTCAATAGCTGTGATTTTATTTTCTAAACTTTTAATATAATCAACATAACTAGCCACGTCTTTGCCATTCAAGATACCAGATATTTTTCCAGCATTTGCATCACTTTTGTCATCAACATTCTCAATTTTTTTGTTCAAAATTTGTGTTTGAATACTTGTGAAATTGTTATGTTTCAATTGTTTTGTAATCATTGGGGCAGAAAAACCGAGAATAATTGTTCCAATCAACAACGCAATCATCGCTTCCGCTACGGAAAATGCTCTTG
>JAZTWQ010000018.1:0-12347 GCA_045635965.1 Candidatus Gastranaerophilaceae bacterium | reverse complement strand
CATAACTCTAAGCATTTCGTCCATGGATTTATTATTATGAATTATAATTATCTGTAAAAAATTGCAGTGTACGTTGTTTTAACTCCCCGCTTTTTTAAATCTTGTGGTGATTCAAAACGACACACCTTACAGTTTTATATTTTACCGTACTTTTCCTTAAGCATTAAATTATAATATTGATTTCTCAACCGCACTATATCCTTATTTAAAACATACAAAGCATTTACCAAAGAATAAATATTCTTCTTTTTTGCAGCTCCGCTTCCTCCGAAACAAAATTAACATCCCCCTCAATATATTTCCTTAAAAACATGGAAATTAAACGAATTGCCCTGGTATCTTCATCCAATTCAACAATAAAATCTTCTATCATAAGCCTCCTTTTTAAAATTCAAGTTAAATAATTCTTAATTATTCATATCATTAAATTAACATATTTATCAATTTCTTTAATAATTCAACTAAAAATTGACGTTATTTGCAATTAATTTATATAATTTTAATTATGAAATTAACAGCTAGAGAATTAATAAAACTTATATTAACAAAAGAATTCATTACTCAAAAAGATTTAGTGCTATTGCTAAACGAACAAATGGGCAAGAAATATTACCCTGAAACATTTTCTCGTAAATTAACCAAAGGCACAATAACCTACAACGAAATTGTAGACATACTTGATGTTTTAGGCTACGAGCTTGAATGGAAAAAGAAGGATTAATTTTATGATGGTGCATCAAAACGACGCACCCTACGGTTCTTTTGATTAACACATTTTCAATATTATAATATTTATTTCAATAAAACAAGGTCGTTTTTTATTAAATTTTTAAACGACTCATCAATAGAATTCAAATCAACTACATCAACCTCGTAAGGCAATGTTGAATCTTGAAATTCAATAAGAATTTTACCCAAAACAGAAATATCAAGTTTTTTTCCGTTTAAATCTACAGCTATATCTATATCAGAATATTTTTTATTTGTACCTTTTGCTCGAGAACCAAAAATATAAAATTTGGCATCAACATCAGAAATATTACGTTTAAGAACGTATAACACAAAATCTAAATGTCTATCTTCCAATCCAAACATTATTTTAATTTTTCTTTCAATCTATCTAATAAATATTGCACTTCTATTGCAAAATCTTCAACAACTAAAGCGACAGCATTTGCAACATTTTCATCATAAGTATGTGATGTAAGATTTCTTTTTTGTCTAAAATCATCCCATTTTTCAAGATCTGATTTTAAAAGCTCCATCTTATTAGCTTGCCTTATCATCTCATTAAAAGTCATTCCCTCAATATTTTCTAAAACAAAAGCGCCTTTGGAAAAAAAACGTTTTATCATTTTTAAAGCAATAGAATAGGTATATTCAAACCGTTGAATCATCGAATCCCTTATCATAAGATTTGTCTTATCAGAATTATAAACCTCAATTACTTCTTTGAGGCTATTTAAAGCTTTTTCAAATGGTGTAATATCTAGTTTTTCCATAGTTTAAATATATCATTTTATAACGCTTTAGTCAAACAATACAATAACAGACATTCAATGTGGAACGCTCCACATACCAACCATCCATCATCGCTTCCATTTTTTCTTTAAGAAATACATATTGATAATCTACCAATATTTAAACAATAACTCTACTCATACCTTAATGCATCGATTGGATTTAAAAGAGATGCCTTGTGAGCCGGATAATATCCAAAAATCACCCCTATCAAACAAGAAAAGCCCATTGACAAAATTATTGAGAATGAAGAGATTGCTATATTCATTTCAGTAAATGTTTTTATTGCATAAGAAACAGTAACACCAATTAAAACCCCGATTAGCCCACCAATTATTGATAACAATAAAGACTCTATCAAAAACTGGATTCTTATATCACTGGCTTTTGCGCCAATTGCCATTCTTATACCAATTTCTTTAGTTCTTTCAGTAACCGACACAAGCATAATATTCATAATACCAATTCCACCAACGAGCAAAGAGACAGACGCAATTGCCCCTAAAAGCAAGCCCATTGTCTTTGTCGCCTCTTTTGCGGATTCCATCATCTGCGTCAAATTTCGTACGGAAAAATCGTCATCCTGATTTTTACCAATATGATGTCGCTGGCGCAAGAGTTCTATAATTTGTTCTTCGGCCACTTCAAGACTTTCTGCACTACGAGCCTGCACGTTTATCCTTTTAACCATTCCAGGGAAATCAGTGCCGAATACCCGTTTTTGCGCAGTAGTAATTGGAATAAGAACAATATCATCTTGGTCCATTCCCATCCCATTTTCACCTTTGGATTTTAACAACCCTACGACTTTAAATGGAACATTCCCTATTCTAATCGTTTTATCAATCGGGTCAACATCACCAAAAAGATTTACAGCAACAGTATTCCCTATTATCGCCACTTTAGTAACATTTTTTATATCTTCAGAAATAATATTTCGCCCCGCCTCAAGCTCCCAATTAGCTATCCTCAAATACTGCTGAGACGTTCCACCAACAGCTGTTGACCAGTTTTGATTACCGTAAGTAATTTGCTTAGCCTCATTCATATACGGAGCAACCCTCAAAACAGCTTCACAATTAGCCTCTATAGCATTCGCATCTTTCAATGTTAAAGTCGGCTTGGTTCCTGCCCCCATTCTAACCCCACCGGATGTAGACGATGCAGATGTAACCATTAACTGATTACTACCCATAGACGCCATATCATCGGCAATTTTTTTACTTGCGCCTGCACCTACCGCAAGCATAATGATAACAGCACTAACACCAATAATAATCCCCAAACTCGTGAGCATTGAACGCATTTTATTAACACGAAGTGAAACAACTGCCATTTTAAAAGTTGAACCGAAATCAATCACGTTTGTTCACCTCATCTGAAACTATATTTCCGTCTTTAAAACGAACAATTCTTTTACAATACTGAGCAATGTCAGGCTCATGAGTAACAAGTACAATAGTTTTTTTATGAACTTCGTTCAACTCAACAAAAAAATCCATAACTTCATAGCTCGTTTTAGTGTCTAAATTTCCAGTGGGCTCGTCTGCAAGGATAATCGGCGCATCGTTCACTATAGCACGAGCAATCGCAACCCTTTGTTGTTGTCCGCCTGACATTTGATTTGGCATGTGATGTTCACGATTTTCCAGTCCAACAATTTTTAAGGCATTAGTTGCACGCGCGCGCCTTTCTTCCGGAGGCAAACCTTTGTATATCATAGGAAGCTCAACATTTTCCAAAGCAGAAGTTCTTGAAATCAAATTAAACCCTTGGAAGACAAACCCCAACTTTAAATTTCTAATTTCTGATAATTTATCTGAAGTTAAACTCATTGCATCTATTCCATCTAAAAAATAGCTTCCTGATGTCGGCTTATCCAAACAACCAATCATATTCATAAACGTTGATTTGCCGGAACCAGATGTCCCCATGATAGCTACAAATTCACCATCTTCTATACTTAAAGAAACATCATTTAACGCATTAAAAAATGAATCTCCTGTCGAATATGTTTTTATTGCATTTTTAACTTCAATTAACGCCATTAGAACATCCTTGGTCTTGGTCCACGATTTTTATTATTTTTTTTAGCATTTAAAGTTCCAATTATTACGATTTCATCACCTTTTAAATCTTTAGAAATAACTTCTGTATTAATATCATCGCTAACACCAGCTGTAATATTAATTCGCTTTGGTTTATTGTTTTCCAAAACCCAAATACCTTGCTCTTTATATCTTTGAACCACACCTTTCGTTACAGGTGCAAATTTTAATGCAGAATTTGGTACAGTAATAATATTTTCTTTTTTACTTGTAATTATAGAAACATTTGCAGTCATCCCCGGAATTAAAAGACCTTCTTCGTTATCAACATCAACAATAACAGTATATGTAACAACATTTTGAACCGTTGTAGGTGAAATTCTTACCTGTGTTACAGTACCGTGAAAAACTCTATCTTGATAACCATCCAGTGTGTAATTGACTTCTTGACCAACTTTTACTTTCCCGATGTCTGCTTCAGAAACACTTGTCTCAATTTGCATATTGGTTAAATCCTGAGCAACCATAAATAATGTTGGAGTCTGAAAACTTGCCGCAACTGTTTGCCCAACATCAACCGCACGAGAAACAACGGTGCCATCAACAGGTGAAATTATTTTCGTATAACGCATATTTGCAGATGCGGTTTTTAAACTTGCTTCTGCTTGAGATATCTGCGCTTTAGCTGACTCCAGCTGTGCTTTATCAGATAAATATGTAGCTTCCGCTAAATCAAACTCACTTTTTGCAATAAAATTTCTTGCATAAAGATTCTTATATCGATTATATGTTTTTTTATCATTTTCCATTATTGCTAAAATCTTTTGATAATTTGCCTTAGCATTGGCAATATTAGCGGTTGCTTGTTGTAATTGAGCTTCAAACAAAGACGTATCGATTTGTGCCAGTAATTGACCTTTTTTCACTTGCGAATTAAAATCAACATAAATTTCTTTAATCAACCCTGAAACCTGTGAACCAATATTAACAGTAGTTACAGGATTAATTGTCCCTGAAGCTTCAACAACTTGAACAATAGTATTTTTCCCTATCTTTGCTGTTTCATATTCAACTTTGTTTTTACTCTTTTTAAGCAAAAACAATGAAAAAATTAAAGAAATTATTATAACTCCGATAATTATAAACCGTTTGTTCATCGTTCCCCCATAGCTTTTTCTAAGGTCGCTCTTGCTAAATTATACTCAAATACAGCCTGAACATAAGATTGCTGAGCATTGTTATAGTTTTGCTTCGCGTCTTGTAGTTGAATAAAATCACCAACCCCAACCGCATAGCGTCCATCTGCCAATTCAAAATTTTCTAATGTCTGCCGAACTTTTACCTCTAAAAGAGGAATTCTTTTTTCTATTTGTTGCATATTTACATAAGCATTTTGTACTTCAAAATAAATATTTTGCTTACTCAAATTTACATTATCTAAAGCAACATCAAGTTGAGACTTCGCTTCATCTATTTTGTTTTTGGTATTCATTATATTTACAGTCGGAAAATCTAAAGACGCTGAAAAATTCATCCCGTTATTCACCAAATAATTGGTATTTCTATGGGTATATCCAACCCGTCCGTTAATAGATGGATAATACTCACGTTTAGTATATTTCAAAGCCTCTTCCATTGCCGCATAAGTAGCTGCATAAGATAACAAATCCGGTCTTTGTTCGTTAGCTTTTTTAATCGCCTCATCTAACGTATATGGATAAACCTTAAACTCGTAATTTTTTAAAATATCATTTTTTTCAACTGAAGTTTCAAAAACATCATCTTCTTCATCATATTTTGTAACGTCATATTTTTCATCAACATTTTCATTTAATAATGAAACAGGTGCAAATTGCTCACTTGTAAAATTAAAAGTTTCAGTATTTTTAATAGAATACTCTGGAGCATAAGCAACATACATTGCATTATTTAGTTTTATTATAGCCGTTTTATAAGCGTTTTCAGCATTGACCAACTGAATTTTTGAATCGCTTAAATAAACCTCAGCATTAACCAAATCTATACGTGATTTAATTCCTTCTTCAAAGTATGCTTTAGTTCTCAAATATTGACGTTCATTTATTTGCACATTTGATTTTTGAATATCTCTATTTGCCTGTGCAGCCAAGACATTATAATATGCAGACTTGACATCAAACACAGCCTGAACTATGGAATTTTCCACATCATGTTTCGCGCCAATTTCATAAAACTTTTGCATATTTATGCGCGCACCAGTTTTGCCAAAATTGTATATTAATTGATTTAATGAGGCATTAGCAGAATAATAATCACTATTTCCAGACATATTTTTTGAACTATCAATCTGCCCATAATACCCAGTACCTGCACCTAATGTTGGAAAATAATCGGATTTTGCTTGCCCCACACGACTTTTTGCAACCAAAGCATAATTTTTAGACATATTAACCTTAGGGCTGTTTTTTATAGCCAAATCAATACAATCCTGCAACTCAAGTGTGGAATCTTCCACAATTTCATCAATTGCAAATCCGCTAAGTCCAAAATTCAAACTCAATAAAATTGCTACAAAAATTTTATTTATGATTTTTTTATCGATAAATTTAATAACGACAATCCTCTTTGTATCCACAAATATAATAACATTTTACACACAAATGTAATCAAATAAATGGATGAATGCAGTCCATTTGTAATAAAAGAGGATGACATTTAGTCATCCTCATAATAATGTGTTTTTAATCAGGGTTTATATTTTTTATTTTCCATTCATCATACCTAAGTATAGGATTAATGAAGAAGTCATTCTGTCTACATTTGTGAACTCAACACCTGCTGTGTTATTAGCCGCGTTTGCTCTTACAACTTTGCCTTCTACGGTGAAAGGAAGACCTTTGTAATCCATTGTTACTTTAATATTTTCGCCAACTTTAGCTAATTCGTCAGTTTCTACCAACATACCTTGTTTTGAGATATTCAACACATCTTTAACTTTAGTACCGGACTCTGAATTTGAGCTCATCAAGATATATTCGCTGTTATTAACGTTATATCTTAAATGTTGACGGTTGTTTCTTACTGACGCATCATTGTTGCTATCATCAGACAAGTATTTCAAGTTTCTTTGGTCTCTATCATCCATTTCGTAAGTTGTATTTGTATCAACTGCACCACCATTAGCTTCTGTACCCATAATATGGATGTTTAGAATTTTATTTGCCTCTGGAACACCTACTTCATCAGCTTTTACTTCACCTTTTAAAGTTACGTTGATTGAGTGAGACAAATCATTGTATGGAAGTTTACCGATAGAGCTTGGATCTTCTTTTGGATTCAAGTTTGCAATAATTTCAATATCACCACCGGAAACAATACCTACATTTTCACCACCGCCGTTAAGAACGTTATCACCTGCTTCGATTTTCACGTTTCCTCCAGCTATGATATTACCTTCTTCTCTGTCGTGAGGGATGATAATGTCTTTATTTCCACCGATACCAACATCTTCTCCGGCTTCAATTTTATCGATAGTTAAATCACCATATCCGTAGATATATACACCGCCATTTGGAGCTGCTGCATCAAGTTTATCACCAACTTGAACAGTTAAGTAGTTGTTTGGATCGCCCACATTGTCAGCTTTTGATAATAAGTGCAAGTCTTCACCTGCGAT
Source organism: Candidatus Gastranaerophilaceae bacterium (assembly GCA_045635965.1). Lineage (GTDB taxonomy): Bacteria > Cyanobacteriota > Vampirovibrionia > Gastranaerophilales > Gastranaerophilaceae > RGIG2134. The sequence goes on along the minus strand of JAZTWQ010000018.1, from coordinate 5,123 downwards.
AATTGCCGGACGTTTTCCTGCGTCTGTTTGATGAATAAATCCTTCAGATTCGATTGCAACATCTTTACCCGCTGCAACTTGACCGATTACAATGTTATCTTTAGAACCAATGTATACACCACCATTTGGAGCCGCTGCGTCTAATTGACCACCAACTTTAACTTGCAAGTAGTTTTCCGGATCACCTACGTTGATTTTATCAGCCTCAAGTTTCATGTTACCACCAGAAATAATTCTAGGGTTTTCTGGGGCAGCTTGAGCAATTTGATGTAAATTACCTTCAGCTTTTAAACCTACATCTTTACCTGCTTCAACTTTATCAACTTTTAAATCACCTGCGCCAGCAATATAAACACCTCCGTTTAAAGCTTCCGCATTTAATGCTTCGCCAACTTCAACATATAAGTATTTATTTGGGTCGCCTACATTTTTATCAGCTGAATTAAATGTCATATTTTTACCAGACTTAAATGCAGTTTTACCTTTTGCAGTTTGGTTAATATTTCCATCTGCAGTAATCGTTAAATCATTACCAGCTTCAATCAAGTTACCGGCAGTAACATTGCCAACTGCATCTATAATAACATCATTACCAGCTTTAAGGGTTGTTGCTACAATATTTTTATCTGAAGCAAGAACAACATCTTCACCAGCTGTGATTTTTGAAATTGTCAAATGATTTGGAGTTTTAAACTCAACATCTTTACCAGCCGCTACATTTAGTACGTTTAAGTCGCTATTACCATAGATATAAACACCGCCCTGAGGAGCTGAAGCACTTAATAATCCATCAACTTCAACTTTTAAGTATTGGCTAGGATCACCAACATTGTTGCTAGCAGAATTTAAAGTCATATCATTGCCGGATTTAAATGATGTCTTATCAGCCACGGCTTGATGAATGTATCCATTAGCTTCCGCTAAAATATCATTTCCTGCCTCTACAATATTGCCAACGATAATATTTGAATTAGAGCCAAGACCTACATCGTTACCTGCTTTTACTGTAACAACCGACAAATCTTTATCTGCGGCCAATATTGCATCATTTCCTGCTTGAACTTTAGAAATTACCAATTCATCAGATGAAACAATTGCGACATCTTTACCAGCAACCGCATTCAATACACTCAACGCGCTATCACTTGCGATATATGCACTGCCGTTTGGAGTATCAGTTGATAACAAACCACCAACTTGAACCGTCATATATTTTTCAGGGTCACCTACATTCGCATTTTGAGAAGACAATACCATATCTTCACCAGAAATAATCGCAACACCTTCACTAGCCTGCCATAGCGTACCAACTGCGTCAATATTTGCATTTTCAGCAGCTACTATTGTTCCGACATTACCTTTATCTCCGGTAAATACCAAGTTAACATTTGTGCCGTCAGCATTAACCATTTCACCAGCAGCCACTGAAATCTTAATATCATCACCAATATCACCAGCTGTCATCAAGTTAACCTTACCATTTGTTGAAGAAATCATTGGAGCATCAGTTTTAGCTTCCGTTGCAAAAATACCATTTTCTGCTTTAACTTTAACGTTATTTGTTCCAGTAATAGAACCATAAGTATAATGTCCATTTTCTGCATCCAACACATAACGTGGACGAATTGTAACTTTATCTGATGCTTTTATATCAACTGCACCTGCATTGATTTTTCCATCAACCAAGATATCAGCACCTGTAATAACCGCTGCTGTGGCTGTAATATCACCTAACCTAGCAGTATCCAAAACTTCTAGATTTGTAATACCACTTGACTTTGCAGAAATCAAATCTACCGCATTAACAGTTGCATCAATTGAATCCCCCGCAGTCAAATCAACTCTACCAGCTGACTCAATTTTTGTTCCTGCTAATTGAGAAACAGCACCATTTGTAGCTTCAATATGAACACCATCAAATCTGTATGTATCAGGTGCTTTAACACCAACTGACAATTTAGAGTTGTCTTTTAGCCCTAAAACGCCTTCTGCTTGTCCGCGTTCAGAAATTGTAATATTTCCAACTTCAACATCGCCTTTAGCAGATTTAATATCAATATTACCGGATTTTAGCGTTGCATTCCCCATTGAAATATCGCCATTGCTTGAATAAACTGAAACATATCCAGCATCAGTAACATTAATATCACCAGCTACATCCGCATAAACTTTACCATTTAATCTAACAATATTTTTTGCTGTTACATTATTTGCAACATTCAATCCACCATTTTTAGCATTCAAATAAACTTTATCAACTGAAGTAATATCTTTTGTTGTTGAAAGCTCTCCGTTACCATTATTAGTAATTGTAACATCTGCACCTTGGATATCACCAAGTTTTAAATTAACTGAATTATTGGCAACAGAGGCATAACCTTGAGTAGAGCCACCATCTTTTACGGTATCAGCAACTTTGATATTTAATTTTTTACCATTTGCAACCTTAACATTAAATGGAGCAACAGTAGAATTACCAGCAACGCTTTGATCTTCTACCTTACCAGCGCCATTAATAGAACCGCCGATGCCAAGACCTTCCATAGTGATATTACCGGCTGAATCTAAATGAACAGTACTTCCGCCCAAGATTTCACCGGTATTTGTGAATAATGAAATATTTCCAAGCCCATCTACACTACCTGTTGTATCGATAATACCGCCATCTTGGAACCAAATACCATTACCTGTACTAATTACCACATCATCTGTTGAGTAAATTTTACCACCTAATTGGAAATATCCTTCTCCACCAGCTTTTATTGCTTCAATATCAGTTAACGACAATTGAATTGCATCTGCTGCAGTACCAACCGCACCAGCTTTTTGAATTAAACTAGCATAATCTGTAGCTGTCGGTGTAACCAATTGGAAACCAGCGACATTCATTTGTCCTTTAGCACCAATTGCCATACCCTCTGGAGTAATAAACATAACATTAGCGGCAGAGCCCGTTCCTTTGTTTATCGCGCTCATCATACCATTAATATTTGCAAAACCGTCAACCATGTTGACATATCTATTTGCACCCAACAAACTGGCAGTCCCGCCTTCACCAATATTAAATTGACCAAAGTGGTTAATACCAGTACCATTTTTTATAAAACCAGATGTAATTTGCGTATTAGTAGTTGTACCACTAATATTTGTCAATGAACCAACACCACTGTTCCCTGCAGTAATGTTGTTTACTCCAAACGCCGTCGTTCCAGGCATCATCAAAAACGCTGCCATTGACGCTAAAGCTATGCTTTTTTGCATTCTCTTTTTTAAATTTCCATTTTGCATGTCGTTTCACCCTTATTTAAATACACTAATATATGTATATTTATCGGCATATATTAGTTTAACCTTAAGCCTTTTTAAAGAAAATTTTACAATTTTTAACATTATAAAATCTTTTTCAATTAAATCTTAATGAAAAAATTCCTCATGTCCATTCCCTATAAATATATAAAAACAACCGAGCAAAATAAATTTACTCGGCTGCTTATTTTATTAATTTTTGTTTATAAATTAGCGATTTACCATCATACCCAAATATAGGATTAATGAAGAAGTCAACCTGTCGATATTATTAAATTCAACACCAGCTGTACCTTTAAGGTCATCAGTTCTAACAACCTTACCTTCTACCGTGAATGGCAAGCCTTTGTAATCCATTGTAACTTCAATATTTTCACCAACTTTTAAGGCTTCATTCGTTTGAACCAACATACCCTGTTTAGAAATATTGATTACTTCTTGAACTTGAGCACCTGATTCAGAATTTGAACCCATCAAGATATAATCAGAGTTTGCAACGTTATATCTTAAGTGCTGACGGTTATTTCTAACAGACGCATCATTATTATCATCATCTGTTAAGTATTTCATATTTCTTTGGTCTCTGTTATCGTCCAAGTTTAATGCCTCATCGTCAGTTTCATCCGGATTTACAACAGGAATATCATCAGGTTGTCCGATATAAACACCACCTTCTGGAGCTTCTGCTATAATATCACCGCCAACATCTACTTGTAAGTAATTATCAGGATCTCCTACATCTTCTTTATCAGAACTAATTATTAAATCACCATCTGTAATGATTCTCGGATCTTCAGGATCAGCTGGATCTGCTTGTACAACATCTTTTTCTCCTTCGATTACAACATCATCTTTTGCTACGATTTTGTCAATTACTAAATCTTCTGGAGAGCCAATATATACACCACCCTCTGGAGCTTCTGCCGTAAGTTCACCACCTACTTGTACTTGCAAGTAATTTTCCGGATCGCCTACATCTTCTTTATCAGATTTTAGAACCATATCTTCTCCAGAAATAATTCTTGGGTCTTCTGTATCAGCTGGATCTGCTTGTACTAAATCACCTTTTGTATGGATTTCTACATCTTTTCCTGCTTCAATTTTATCGATTACCAAATCATCAGGTGAACCGATATATACACCACCTTCTGGCGCAGTTGCCGTAAGCTCACCACCTACTTGTACTTGCAAGTAATTTTCCGGGTCGCCTACATCTTCTTTAGAAGATTCCAATACCATATCTCCACCAGAAATAATTGCTGGGTTTTCTGGATTTGCCGGATTTTCTGCTTGAATTAAATCACCTTCTGTTTTAATCTCAACATCTTTTCCTGCTTCAATTTTATCAACAACTAAATCTTCTTTAGAGCCAATGTAAACACCGCCATTTGGTGCATCAGCAGTGATTTCAGCACCAACTTGTACTTGCAAGTAATTTTCTGGGTCGCCTACATCTTCATTATCTGAACTGATAATCAAATCATCACCTGCAATGATTCTTGGGTCTTCCATATCTGCTGGCGCAGCTTGAATAACATCACCACCGCCTTTAATAGCAACATCTTCCTTAGCAACAATTTTATCAATTACCAAATCTTCTTTAGAACCGATATACACGCCGCCATCTGTTGCTTCTGCACTAAGTTCGCCACCTACTTGTACTTGTAGGTAGTTTTCCGGATCGCCTACATCTTCTTTAGTTGATTCTAATACCATATCTCCACCAGAGATAATCGCTGGGTTTTCTGGATTTGCCGGATTTTCTGCTTGGATTAAATCACCTTGAGTTTTAATCTCTACATCTTTTCCTGCTTCTA
>JAZTWQ010000017.1:0-65239 GCA_045635965.1 Candidatus Gastranaerophilaceae bacterium | reverse complement strand
TAGCCCAAAGAGCCCACCGCGAGCCGGATAGATGCCGAAATAAATTCGGCATGACCGCCTGATTTTTAAGGTGTTTTTGAGAGTTAACAATTTGGACAATTAAAAAATATTAATTTTAATTCACTGTTAAATTATAATTTACCAAATTATATTTCTAATTTTATAAAATATTTTAAAACAATTAATCTAAATTTTTCTTAATATTTTTTTATAAATTTCTACGAAAAGCGCAAAATTTATTTTTTAGGGTTTTTATTTAAGCAAAATAAAAATAAGGAATTACTATGCAAATTTTGCCGATAACATCAAACATTAATAATTACAATAATTATAAAAATTTTAAAATTAATAATAAAATCAGCTCCAATCCCGTTGCTTTTAAAGGTGATGAGGATAAAGAAAAAATTGTTTATGATTGGTGTTGTAGATTTAGAGACTCAATTTGTAATAAAAATGTAAAACTTGGTGAAAGAACACCAAAAATTGAAAAACTATTTAATGAATTAGATATTTTAGATAAAGAAAGTCAAGAAAAAATTATCTTAGAAGTGAATATTAATGAAGGCAACATTTTTCCCTTAGCTTTGAGTTATTATACAACTGCGGCTAATAAAATTTGGGAATATGTTCTCAACAGCAATAATAAACAATTGCAAGGTCAGTTTTTGTTAGGAGCTTATTGCACTCCTAATGATACAGCATATTATCATGCAGTAATAAGACACAATTTTAAATTAGCAAATGAAATATTACGGTTTGCGGCGAATAGCAATATTGATGAAAGAATAAAAACTAAGTTTTTTAATTTAAAAGACGCTAAAGGAACTCAATACGAACATTTGATGGAGAAAGGTTTTGCTGAGCAAGCAGATATGTTTAAAGACTTAGCAAATAAATTTGAATCTATGAGTAATAATAATAGAATTTCATCGCGAAAAATTTCTACAGAAAAAAATGAAGAGAATTCAAACAATTTTAAAATATACACTGATGTCAAAACTCGTTTTTCTGATGTTGGAGGTATGTTTAACGTAAAAAAACAGATAAAAAATGAATTACTGGCTATTCTAAATAACCCGAAAGTTAAAAACGTAGATAAACCAAGTGGCATTATCCTATACGGTCCTCCTGGGACTGGCAAATCTCTATTAGCAACAGCAATAGCCGGTGAAGCAGGTGTTCCTTTTATTGCCACAGAGGGAAGTAGTTTTGCTGAAAAATACGTGGGTGTTGGTCCTAAAAATGTTAGAGATTTATACGCTGAAGCAAGATACCAAGCAGAAAATCACCAATCTAAAACAGCTATTGTCTTTATTGACGAAGTTGATGCTGTTGGAGGAAAGCGTGGAGAAAGTTCTAATTCTGAAAGAGATAACACGCTAAATGCTTTGTTGTGCGAAATGGATGGCGTTAAATCCAAAGAAAATACCGATATTAAAATTATAACAATTTTAGCTACAAACAGAAAAGATATGCTTGATTCTGCATTCAGAAAAGGTCGTGTTGATTTAGAATTTAAGATTGATGATCCACGTTTTAGTGAAAAAGCAAGACTAGAAATACTTACAATTCACGCTAAAGATAAACCATTTAAGAATGAAGAAACAAAAAATAAAATGCTAAGAGATTTGGCTAGAACAACATCAGGTTTTTCCGGTGCTGAGCTTGCGGATGTAATTAAGCGTGCTTATAGGAAAACACTATATTTAGGCAGAAATGTAGAATATATCACTCAGGATGATATTAACAATGCTAAACTTGAAAGCATGGTTGGTATCAAAACAGATTCAGAGACATCCGAATATGAACGCAAAACTATGATTGCGCACGAGGCAGGACATGCTGTAAATCTTGTAGTAATGGACAAAATTTTTGAAAATGAGCAAACTTTATCCAAAAGACCTGTTAGAGTTTTAGATTTGATTGTAAATGAGCCTCGTGGTGGTGCTGCGGGCATGACTGTGCACAAACCATCAAAAATTAATGATGGTAGATTTACCATTGAATCTTTGATTTGCTCGCTAGTCGTGACTTATGGTGGATATAGCACGGAGGAAACATTGTTTGGTTGTCATACTGATGGTGTTCAAGGAGATTTAGAGCATAATACTCAAAGAATATATGAGGCTGTTACAAAGTTTGGTCTTGGCTCCAAGACCAAATACATAAGTGTCCAGCCCAATGGATTAATTTTTGAGCTTTATAAAAATGATATAAAAAAAGATATTGAAACCTATTCAAATGCATCTATGGAAATTTCAAAAATGATTTCAATGTTTACTCAATCATTTCTTAAAGAGTATACGAATAATTATCTAAATAGCACAGAAAAAATTATTTCCGGAGAGACATTTATAAAACTTTTTGAAGATTGGTTGGGAAAAGGTGATAATTGTATGAGATTTAATGAATTAAATAGTAAAATAAAAGAAAAAATTTCTAATGTTAGAAAAGAACTGTCTTCATAAACTATTGCAATTTTTTATTTAGCGCTAATAATAACAAAATAATATTTAGGAGAAAACATGTCTAAAATAAATAAAATTCTATCAGTTAATAATAGTTACTACGCACAGCAAAGTCGTGCGCGCCATAAGCATCAAGAAAAAAAACTAGATAAAATTTTGTTTAATAAGAATAACAAGAACTTGCCAATGTCTAAAAAGGCAACATATACAACGTTTATTTATGATGCAATTAATGGTTTCACAAAAATACTTAAGAAATTTTTTAAGCTAATCTAAATTTATGCCTAAATCATTTTTTAAGTAACTGTATTTTTCGTAGTATTCTTCAGGATTGTTTTTTGCTGCCAATATTTTATCTTGAATTTGTATAAATAGTGCCGCAAATTTAGGGTCAAATTGAGTTCCTGCGCATTTTTCTATTTCAGCTATGGCAACTTCATGAGATAATGCTTGTCTGTAAGAGCGAGTAGATGTCATTGCATCATAAGTGTCTGCAAGTGCAATTATTCTGGCAGAAATAGGAATATCTTCTCCGCTTAATCCCATTGGATACCCTTTTCCGTCCCATCTTTCGTGGTGTGTTTTTAGCCAATCTGATATTATGCTTAATTTTTTAATCTTTTTAACAATTTTTTCACCTTGTTCAGGGTGTGTTTTCATAATTTCAAATTCTTCATCTGTAAGCTTTCCGGGTTTACATAAAATGCTTTGTGGAATGCCAACTTTTCCTATATCATGTAGTAATCCGGCTGTTTCAATTTCTTCTAACATTGTATCGCTTAAATTTAATTCTTTTGCTAATACTAATGAATAAAGTGTAACCCTAAGAGAATGTCCGTGTGTGTATTGATCTTTCGCATCAAGTGCAAAGGAAATCGATTTTATTGTTTTGTAAAATAACTCTCTTAAATCGCGCAAAGCAGTAGTTTTGCAATGTGCTAAGTCGAACTTGGTAATCCCATTTTTTATAGTCTCAACTAAATCAATAGGGTCAAAAGGTTTTAAAATATACTGAAAAATTTGGCATTCATTAATTGACTCTACCATAATTTCCGTATCAGCTTGACCTGTCAATAGGATTTTTATTATATCGGGATTTGTTTTTGAAATGCGTTTCAAAAACTCAGTACCTGTCATTTCAGGCATTCTTTGGTCGCTAACAATCAAAGAAATTTCATCTCCACGAGCAGAAATGATATCTAAAGCTTGCTTTCCGTCAGTCGCAGTTAGGATGTCATATTTGCCTCTTAATGAGCGTTTTAATAGTTGGAGGTTGTTTTCCTCATCATCAACCAATAAAATGGTACGCTTTTCATTAGTCATTTCAGACATCAAGACCTGTTCTATACTTTGATTTAAGTTTTCCTCGATATATTCCATGCTAACTCCGACTTACGTCTACCTATTTTTTATCGGTAATAATAATCAAAAACTTTAGTTAATATTAAAAAATTTTAACAACTTTTAACATATTATAACATTTTTTATTTGAATTGTACACAAAAATTAATTACTTGAAAATGCAAATTGTTTAATCTAAGATTTAATAGTATCGAGTTATTAAGAGGATAAAATTATGGCTAGAAAACCTATTATTGCAGGAAACTGGAAAATGCACAAATTTCAAGCTGAATCTGTTGAATTGGTAAATGCAGTTATGGCTGAATTAAAATCAATTGATAAATCAGAATTACCTGAAGTAGTTGTAGCCCCTGTATTCACATCATTAGCTGTTGTTAGAAAGGCTATGGATGACTGTGGTTGTGGTAAAGTTAAACTTGCTGCACAAAACTGCTACTATGAAGCACAAGGAGCTTACACTGGTGAAGTTTCTACAGAAATGGTTAAAGATGCTGGTGTTGATTATGTAATTATCGGACACTCTGAAAGAAGACAATATTTTGGTGAAACAGATGAAATGATTAACAAAAAAGCTAAAGCTATCTTGGCTAATGGCTTACTTCCAATCATTTGTTGCGGTGAAACTCTTGAACAAAGAGAAGCCGGTGTAACTGACAGCCATATTGAATCTCAAATCAGAGCTGCTTTAGATGGAATTTCAGCAGAAGACATTGCTAAATCTGTTATCGCTTATGAACCTATTTGGGCAATTGGAACAGGTAAAACTTGTGATTCAGATGAAGCTAATAGAGTTATTGCTATGATTAGAAATGTTGTAAAATCTGTTGCCGGCGAAGTTGCTGCTGATGCTATTCGTATTCTTTATGGTGGTAGCGTAAAACCTGAAACTATTGAAGAGCAAATGTCAAAATCAGACATTGATGGTGCATTGGTTGGTGGTGCCAGCTTAAAAGCTGACAGCTTTGCAAGTATCGTTAAAGGTGCGATGTAATTAAGTATTTTACATAATTTTATGAGGGTAACTTTTTAGTTACCCTCATATTTTTTAACATAGTTGCCATATAAATAAAAAAAACATATAATTTTACTATGAATAAAGACCATGCTATTAAAATTTTAAAATCTGTTCCTGAATTATTGTCAACAACTTCAGATGTTGAATGCTGTATTAACTCAATAATACAGGAGGCTGAAAATTCACTCTTGCTTAAAAAAGTTGCACTTTATTATATTTCTGAAGAAAATGCATATTTGAAACAATCTACAGATAATAAATGTTTTGAAAATTTTTGTTTGTCAAAAGAGTTTTTGTCACAGATAGAGGATAATAATTTTCTTGAACTCCCCGCAAGTCAACTAGATGTAAAATCACAAAAAAGTGAAGTAGCAACGGTGTTTCCATTAAAAATAAGACAAGCAGTTTTTGGATTTATATTGACTTTAACATCAAAAACTCTTACAACAGAAGAAGTTGACGCATTAGTCGCTCTTGCAGGAATAGCAGCTTATGCTATAAAAGATTCAGAGCTATCAAATGTTTTTAAAATCCAGCTTAAAGCTTTGCAGTCAAGTATCATGGATAAAACCATCGCTGTTAAAACGATTAAAGAACAGAATGAAAAAATTCTGGAAGCTGATAAAGCAAAAAATGAGTTTATTGCGAATATTTCGCATGAGTTGAGGACGCCGCTTAACGCTATTATTGGGTTTTCGGAAGTTTTGGGCTCAAAAATATTTGGAGAGCTTAACGAAAAGCAAGCTGAATATATAAACGATATTTATACTTCAGGAGTGCATTTACTTGGAATGATTAATGAAATCTTGGATATTTCAAAGCTGGAATCAAATGCTATGAAGTTAACGTATTCTCAATTTGTTCCTAATAATGCAATTAATGAGGTTTTGGGTGTGATGAAGCCGTTGGCGAATAAGAAATCTATAAATGTATTATTTGATAATAATGCTCAAAGTGTAGCTACGCTGGATTATCAGAAGTTTCAACAAATTTTGTATAACTTATTAAGTAATGCTATAAAATTTACTCCGGAAAATGGGAAAATTGAGATAACAACAAAAGAAACATCTGAGAACTTAATTGTATCGGTGAAGGATAGTGGTAATGGGATTGATAAAAACTCTCAAGAAAAAATATTTGATAAATTTGTTCAGCTTGAAAATACTTATACAAAAACAGGTAGTTCTACAGGTCTAGGGTTGACTATAACTAAAAAATTCGTTGAAATGATGAATGGAAAAATTGAATTAATAAGCGCTATTGGAGAAGGCGCAAATTTTATAATAACATTACCTGTGGAGCGACAAAATGGCTAAAATCCTTATTGCTGAAGACAATGATGCAAATATGAAATTAATGTTTGATATTCTTGTTGCTAGCGGTTTTGAGGTTGATAAGGCTTTGGATGGAGAAGAAACATTACATAAAATATCTTTGAATGATTATGATTTGTTAATTTTGGATATTCAGATGCCTAAAAAATCGGGCTACGATGTACTTAAAGAGATAAATAAAGAATTAAAAGTTCTAGTTGTTTCTGCTTGTGCTATGGAAAAAGATATAACTTTGGCTCAAAATATAGGCTGTTTGGATTATCTAACAAAACCTATTAAGGTTTTTTCATTCTTGGAAAAAGTTAAAAATATTTTAGCTTAAACCACTAAAATCTTTGAATTTTCTTTTCGTGTTTTTTGCATACTAAATGAGAAAAATCATGCAATGTTATTTTTTTCTTAATTTTGTATGAGCCACTGGAAAGATGGTAAGATGTGTGTAGCAATCTGTTATTTGCAGGATTTTCACAATTCATCATATATGTCCCTAGGACTTTGTTGTCTTCTGTCTTATACGCTATCCAATAGGTCTTTCCTAACCTTTTTGCAGTTGCTGAGTCGTATAAAACATAATTATTGGCATGTAGCCATATAGCTTTATTTTCATCAAATTCAATCTTTCTTAAATCTTCAACAATCTGATTTATAATTGCAAGTCCTAAAGAATAAGTTTTGGGGTGAATTTCTTTTCCTTCAAAAGTTGATGGGAGGTTGTTTAATAATCGTTGTTTTAGCGCATCATAATCCTGCGCCAGAACATTTTGTGCGCAAAATAAACTTAAAAATATTAAAAATACAAACTTATTCTTCCAGTCCATTTTTAGAATTTAGGTAGTCAATCATCGCATCAATTGCTAACTTGTAACTATTCGATTTAAAACCGGCAATTTGTCCAATACAAACCGGAGCAATGTAAGAATGTTTTCTAAATTCTTCTCGTGAATGTATATTTGATAAGTGAACTTCTATTGTTGGGATATTCACAGCTGATATTGCATCACGAATAGCAATACTTGTATGCGTATATGCCGCAGGGTTAATAATTATTCCATCACAATTATTTAATGCCTCTTGAATTTTTGTTACAATCGCACCTTCACAGTTGTCTTGAAAAATATCAAGCTCAATATTGTGCTTAAAACAATACGCATATAAGTTTTTATTTATTTCATCAAAACTTTCTTTTCCATATTTCTCAGGCTCTCTAACTCCGAGCATATTTAAATTAGGTCCATGTATCAATAATAATTTCATAATTACCTGCTTTTAACCTGCTTGTCCTCTCATTAAATCTGATAACCTCGTTTCTTGCTTTTTAGGAGGTTTAACTGTTTTTATAATCTCTTTTTTGGGTTTTAATTGTGATAATCCAATATTAAAAGTTGTTTCTTCTTTTATGATAAAGATATCTTTGAAAAAATCAAGTATTTCTCTCACTTTTTACTCCTTTATTTAATAATTTTATTATTAAATAATTTTCCTCTCATTCATATCCTATATTAAAACTATTTTATGAGATTTTTATTCCCCACTTATGCTATATTTATATTTATGAAAGTAATTAATTTAGATAAAGATATATTTGAAAAGGCATGCTTCTTGTGTGAAAAAGATTTTTCTTATGATGAAATCATGTCTGTTTTGATGTCGGGTTCAGATGTTGAAAAACAAATAGCCATATTAAAAATAGAACAATTAGACTCACTAGCTGATGTAAATTTGTTAGTGTCTCATTTAACGGGTCAGGATGGACCAATTAGAGAGGTTACCTCAATAAAATTAAATGAGTTAATAACTAAAAAGGCATGTTGTTTAATTGACAATGAACAATTTTATTCAATTTTTGTGGATGCTGTTTGTGATGTTAATCCAAATGTCTCTCGGACGGTAATTGAATTTTTGCCATTTTTGGATAATCAATCTTACATAATAGAGCTATTAATTGATAAAATTGAAAATATATTTGAAAGAATTGCATCGCCTGATTTAGAACAAAAAAACTTTTTGACGGTTCGCTTGTTTAATCTTTATTGGTGCTTTGAGGCGGTTGGTTCTTTAGTTTGTAGTTTGGAGGACTTTGAAGATAAGGTAAAGTTGTTGAATTTTTTAAAAAAGGCTATTGAATTTAATAATTATACAATAGATGAAAAAATCGCTAAAATACTTACTTCAGTCCCGTTTAAAAATGAGAAAATTGATATTTTATATGAATTAAAAAATTCTCAGAATTTTTATGTGAAACGATATTTTGTAGGGTAAAATGTTTATAACTTATTTTTCTAAATTTTTAAGAATGTTTTCTCAAAACTATAAGGCAAAATTTATAGTTTTAGTTGTTCTTTCAGTTTTTTGTGGCTTATTTGAATTTTTAGGCGTTGCAATGATTTTTCCGTTGATAACGTTCATTCTAAATCCGTTACAGGTTAGTAATATAAAATTTTTACCTGTTAATTTAGCAGAAAATACAAATTTGCTTTTAATACTTGGTTTATTAATTGTATTTGCGTTTGTAATAAAAAATCTTTTAATGATTTATAAGACATATTATCAATTTGATTTTTTAAAAATCTGGCAAAATGAATTAAATTTAGCTGTGTTTAGGAAGTATATTTATTCTTCATTTGAAACAAATTTAAAAGTTTCTCAAGAAAATTCGGTGTTTCAGGTTTGGAATTTATCAAATATTGTTTTTAGTAATTTTGTTACTATGGTTTTGAATTTGTTTTCAAATTTAATTATTATTACTATAGTATTTGCTTTTTTGCTTTGGAAATTTAATATTTGGGCAATAGTAACATGTTCTTTCTTCCTTATTTGTGGGCTTTTACAAAACAAATTTTTTAAGTCAATTGGTAGAACTTTAACGCATGAAAAAATTAAATTATTAGCGACAACAAATAACAGCTTTTTATCTGCGATTAAAAGCTTTAAAGATATAAAAATCTATGCAAAAGAAGACCACTTTTACGATGTTTATAAAAAACAAGTTCATGATGTCGGACGGGTTGATAGTTTAATAAACTTTTTCAACGCAATTCCTCAAAATATTGTTGAGATAAGTATAATTTTTTCAATAATAATTATGTGTTATGGCATTGTGAAAACATCATTGGGTAATTCTCAAGAAATCATTGCCTCTTTTAGTTTGCTTGCTGCCGCAATGTTTAGAATGGCTCCAATCATTAATAAGCTTCAAGCAAATCTTAATATAATAAACATGTCAAAACCTGCGGTTGACTCATTTTTTAAAGCTTACGCTTTTTATGATGAGATAAAATTAAATGAAGCGATTAAAAATTCATTACATTTAGATAAAAAAATAATTGTAAGAAATTTGAGCTATAGCTATGGTTATAAAAAAATATTAGATAATTTAAATCTAGAGATAAATAAAGGTGAATTTATCGGAATAATAGGTGAATCCGGAGTTGGAAAATCTACATTCTTAAATGTATTAATGGGTATTTTAACTTCTTATGAAGGGACGATATGTGTAGATAATGAACGGTTGAGTGAAAATTCCATACACAAATGGATGAGCTTAATAGGTTATGTCCCTCAAGAAATAACTATCTTGCCTGCATCAATAGCATCCAATATTGCTTTTTGCCTTAATGAAAGCGAAATAGATTATGAAAAAATTTCCCAAATAATTAAACTTGTGCAATTAACTGACTATGTTCAAGCTCTGCCAAATGGTGAGAATGAAATATTAACAGATTTATCAGGTTTGTCTGTAGGTCAAAAACAAAGAATTGGTCTTGCTCGGGCTTTGTACAAACAGCCACAAATTCTGTTTTTAGATGAAGTTACAGCTGCGTTAGATTTAGAAACAGAAAATAAAATAGTGCAGTGTCTAAATGAGCTTAAAGGGGATAAAACAATAATTGCGATTGCTCATAGATTATCAACTCTTAAAAATTGTGATAAGATTTTCTATTTTAAAAGTGCTGATACTGTAATGTGTGGTACTTTTGAGGAGTTATTTAATAATGATGATGAATTTAAATCTTTAATAAATTTAGCAACTTTAGGTAATATTACAAAAATTAAGGATAATTAACATCGCTTACTATATCAATATTGCTTGGCGTTGAAACGTATATGTTTCTTTTTAAAAACTCAATTCCTTTATCTATAACAGTTTTTCCAAGTGGTGTGTTGTAAAGAAATATGCCTAATATTAAAAAAATGGATGCTGCGTAAGTTGCAATTTTAAGTCCTAAATTTTTTTTGATATTATAAATTTTCCCTTGTAATTTATAAGAAATTACCTTTGAATAATCTGTATTTAAAATTCTTTTAGTGCTATTAAACGAGCTAATTATAATATTGTGTAAATGATATAAATCTTCTAAATCTCGTCTTGCTTTTGGATATTTAATCATATATTTTTTCATGCTTAAACTTTCTTCTAACGGAAGTTCGTTATCAAAATATGCTGATAAATTTCCTTGAAATCGTTCATGCTCTTTTATATTAAACTGAACATTTTTTTCTTGTTCTGTAGACTCTTCATTGAATTGTTTGTAAGCATTTCTTAATTCTGTTATTAATTTTTTCATCATTAGATATTTTTTATTGCATTCAGGGCAAATTTGAAGGTGCTTTTCAACAAAAGATTTTGTTTCAATATCCAAGTTATCATCTATGTATAAAGCTAGTAAAGATAACACTTTTTTGCAATTAGCACTTTGTGTCATTTGTATTACTCCTATTGGATTAAATATGGTCTTAACAGTTCTTGTAACTTTGTTCGGGCACGAGCGATTCTTGATTTTATTGTTCCTATGGATGATTGCGTAATTTGAGCTATTTCATCGTAACTTAGCCCCTGAAGTTCCCGTAGAATAATAGCAACCCTAAATGGCTCTGGCAGGGTATGAATTGCATTTATTATTTTGTTATTTAGCTCACTAGCTAATGTGTTTTCTTGTGGAAGCTTTTTTTTGTCTTTAATTTCTGTTATTTTATTTAATGATTCGGTTTCATTGATATTTGTATCCAGTGGTAAAATATCTGGCTTTTTCTGTTTTTTTCTCATATCATCATAAAACAAATTTGTCATAATCTGGTTAAGCCAACTTTGAAACTTTGTAGGTTCTCTTAATGTTTTAATGTTTTTCGCCATACGATAAAGCGCTTCTTGAGCTAAGTCTGAAATATCTTCAGAAGAAGCATTTAAGTAATAAAAAAAAGCATAAATGTTTTTTTGCTCACGTTTAATTAATTCTTCTAAGGCATGATAATCTCCTCTTTGCGCAAGCAAAATTAATTCTTCTCTCGGTAATTTTTTGTGATGACGATGTATTAATGACATATTTTCTCCAAAATATAATTAAAGAATACCCATTAATGAACACTAAGTCGTCGCCTTTTTTAGCAAATAAATAGGCTATTTAAATTTTATTAATAGTTTAATAAATAAAAAACAAAAAAAGACTTTACAAATAATTATGTTCCTATTATTATAATTGTATTCCAAAACCCAAGACTCCTGGAGGAGTGCCAGAGCGGTTGATTGGAGCAGTCTTGAAAACTGTCGTACGTGCGAGCGTACCGTGGGTTCGAATCCCACCTCCTCCTCCATTTTAAAAGCCCAAACCATAAAGGTTTCGGGCTTTTCTTATTAAGTACTATGTCCATATTATGTCCATTATCCATTTTGAATAATTCCCTTATTACATGAATCAAGAACTTCCATAGCCTTGAACATTTCTCCGTCTGGAGTATGAATATATCTCATTGTAGTAGATATGTCAGAGTGTGTCATAACCTTTTTAACAGTAGGTAATGGTACGCCAGCATTCACTAAACGAGTTGCCACAGTATGTCTCAAATCATGGAATCTAAAGTTCTCAATTCCAGCTTTCTTTTTAGCTGTATTCCAAGCACGCTTAATCTCTTTTGGAGGTCTCTTGGTTAAAGGATTTATAAACACAGTCCCTTTTCTGTTTTCCTTAGGAGTGCGTTCAATGTAGTCATATAACATTTGTGTACATGGCATATCCATATATTTATTTGTTTTACGAACATATAAATGAATAACCTTGTCATTGTATGACTTTATTTCATCCCACTTTAACGGTAGAATATCAGACTTTCTGAGTCCAGTGTTAAGTGCAAAGATAATAATACCTTCAAGATAAGTGCCTTTAACTACTTCTAAAAGTCTTTCTTGTTCTTCAAAAGATAATTGTCTAAATAAGTTATCTTCTTTTAAAGCAAATTTCACATCATGTTCAACAGGATTCTTCTTTACCCAGTCATTACGAATAGCAATATTGAACATCTTGCTAAGAACTTCAAGATATCTATTTACTGTAACCTTTTTCAAGCCTTTATTAAGTAGGTATCTTTTGAATTGTTCAATATCATCTAACTTAATGTTGTTGATGTATTTACACTTCTTGAAGAACTCACGAATTACTTTAATTCTGGACTTATCTTGTTTATAACTCTTTTTGTTTAATTCCGAGTGTTCAAGAAACTTATCGCAGCCCTTATCCACAGTAACCTTCTTTTCTTCCATAGGTATTACACCATTTAATTGTTGCTGAAGTTTATACTTATAAGCATTTTCAATTTCTTCAGCTTGTTTCTTAGTAGTAGCACCAGCACATAATTTATGCTTAGTTACACCGTTAACCGTGAACTTAGTGTACCACTTGCCATTTTTGCGTTGTGTAACTGACAATTTAATCACCTTCCTTTCTTATGCAGTTTGCTTAATCCATTCCTGCATTTCATCTACTCTTACATACACTGTTGTACCAATAACTTTGAAACAACTTGGAGGAATTTCTCCTCTGCGTTTCCAAGTTCTTACTGTACTTTCAGGCGTACAGATAGCCTTTGCGAAGTCTTTTAACTTCATAATGTTGAAATCTAACATTATTGTTCTCCTTTTTATTGTGCTTACAATCGAACATGTTCGATAATATAAGTATAAACATAATCACTTTTCTTGTCAAGCGTTTTATCGAACTTGTTCTGAAATAGTTGACAAGATAAGTATTTTGATATAGTATTAGTACATAGGAGATACGATTATGAAAGACGCAGAAAAGGTTAAACAACAAGCATTACAATATGAAGATATAATTCTTAAACAGATAGGTACATATATAGGTAATGAAAGAAATACCAAAAGAATCTCTGGTAAGAAAATAACAGTTAGAGACCTTAATCACATGACAGGTGTTAGTATTGGTGTAATTTCTGACTTAGAAAATAAAAGATGTATGCCAAGAATTGAAACTTTAATTAGAATTTGTGAAGCTCTTGAAATACCATTGTCTAACTTATTTGAGCAGATGAAACCTGTTACTGAAAATCAACCTAATGGCTCTAAACTTATTCCAGATGACAATATGATTAGTAAATATGATAAAATAAGTTCTTTATTATCCAATTTAGAATATTCTAAAAAAGAAATTGCAGACATTGTTGCATTTGCAGAATTTATTGACTTTAAGAAACAAGGTAGATAACAATTAAATACATTTAACTTTATAATTGAAATGCCAGCTCTATTGAGGTGGTATTTCTTTATTATGTCGCAGTTCGATAAGTTTCCATAAAATTCGATTCTCAGTATTAGAGGTTTATTGTAACTGGATTTTAACTTATTAGGGTACTTCTATCTATATATTTGAGATTCCTTGTCAAGTGTTAGCTCTGAATTGTGAAGAACTGCTGCTGAATGCTGCTATTTGTTACGAGTTTAACTCTTTGAGCTGCGTTGGCTCGAAAAATGACATATCATGAAAGAGTAAGCAACGGCCGCTGCTTCTTAGTTAAGACAAATAATATAAGGAGCAACAATTATGACAAACAAAGTTATTACAACAAACATCAATTTAGAAGACAACGCAAAAGTTATCAAATCCCTTGATAGTAAGATAGCCGAATTAAAAGAGCTACGAGATGAGAAGATAGCAGAAGTGCGTGAAGTTATGAAGAAAGCTAATGTTATGGAGCTTAGAGCTGGTGCGTTTACTTTCTCATTAAAAGAAATCACACGAAACAATGTCGATACAAAGACTTTGAAAACTAAATATGCTGAACTGTATAAATCACTTTTAAAAGTTAGTTCGTACTTTAAATTTGAGGTTGTGTAGAGCTTCGGCTCTACCCCTCAAAGAGTACCTGTAAATGACAATTAAAGGAGATATTGAAATGACAGCAACATATTATGATGTTAAGCAAGTTTATGATAGAAACTATGGCTCTGATAGATTATACAAAAGGAATTATTGCAATAACCTATACTACACTACTGGAATAATGGATTTTGCTGAGACTCTGAATGCCCATTGGTTGATTGATACAGTATGTAGCTATATGCCCAAAGTTATAGATGAATATAAGAAATCAGAAGAAACATTCTTTTTGATTGAAGTTAGATTGAACAAAGAACAAGAAGGATACTTCGAGATTTATAGAGAAGGCTGGGTTGGAGACGAATATCACGAATCCATAACAGTTGTAAAACAAATGATTCCATTCATTGACCTACCAACTAAGATTGATGATGAAATAACAAGTTATAAATTCTATTTAGAACTAAGCTCATACAATCCAGTAATCTATACCTTACTCCTTCCAGGAGAACATTAAGAGATTTAACAGGGGGATTCATTCCCCCTTATAATAAGAGGTTTTAACAATGACAGAAACAAAATATATACCAAAGATAAAAACATATAACGATTTTGTGAAGCAATTACAAGAGATTGAGAAGTCAAGCACCGATATAGTTCTTTCATATTATAAGTATTGCTGGACTCGTAACCATAATTACAAAGGTTTTAAAGAGCTTATGCTTGAAGAATTAGAGCCATTAGGACTTAAACCATATCTTCACAAGTTCACAAAAGAAATGAATATCATATTTAGATTTAAGCGAAAAGCTGAGGCTATTGTATATGTGAAAGAATATGGAATTGACTTACTGATTTATAAAAAGTGATTGTGTCGCAGTAGATAAACTTCCATGAAAGATTGGAAATTTCCTAAGCCAGTTTAACACAATAGGTATTGTGTTAAATACATCAAAATAGGCTCAAACCTAAGTACAACAAGAGCCACACAATAATTAACCATAAACTATAGTAGATAAGTTTAACATATTGTTCCATAAAGTAAAATTTAATTTAACATAATGAATGAAAACGAGGTGTCAAAATGAAATATGTACAACCTATTCGAGATAAGAATAAGATAGAAGAAATAAAATCCTATCTTAAACAAAATGGGAGTCGTGATTTACTTCTGTTCACTATGGGAATCAATACTGGGCTTCGTATCTCAGATTTACTAAAATTAAAAGTGATTGATGTCCGAAACAAATTACATGTTGAAATCAAAGAACAGAAAACAGGCAAGATTAAACGATTCCCTTTGCTTGGTAATCTACAATCAATGCTTGATGAATACACTAAAGGTAAGCACGATAATGAATACTTATTTAGAAGTCGTGAAGGTACAAATAAGCCTATAACAAGAGTTATGGCATATTTAATCATTAACGAGGCGTGTCAGAAAGCTGGAATAATTGATTCCATAGGTACGCACACACTTAGAAAGACTTTCGGCTATCATCATTACCAGCAATTTCATGATGTAGCTATATTGCAATATCTACTTAATCATAGTTCGCCCAGCATTACATTAAGATACATTGGAATCACTCAAGACAATGTGGAAACCACACTACAACAGTTTGAATTATAGAGATGTCGTTGCTCCTTAGACGATAGAGAAGCCCTCATTATTTACTAATGATGGGCTTTTCTCTTTATATTTAATCACTACCACTTGCACATGCCAGCCGTAAACGGCAATAATGGTGTATTTTAAGAGTTTGTGTTGTGTCCTTATACGACTTATAAGCCGATTCTTATATCGTTGTCTTAAACTCTTTCCAATCTTTAACAGGCTCTGCTGGGAATCCAACCTCAAGAGTTTCAAAGTGCTGTTTACCACAATGTATCTTGAGTTGTTCAGGTGTTCTTAAATCAAATAATGTGTTAGTTCCTTTAGATTCAAGAACAAAGTACAGTTTTTGCTCTCCATTCTTTTCTAAGAATACAGCCCAATCTGGATTATATGAGCCTATTGGTGTATCAATCTTGAATCTTGAAGGTATCTTAAAGAACATCTTAACATCAGGGTCATTATCAAGACTTTCAGCAAATCTGCTTTCTATTCCACTATCATATAGTAAATAATCATATACACTGTTATTTACTGCTATTGCGTTCTTATCTAAATATCCCACTAATTCAGATGAATCAAATACCTCTTGAGCGTAGTATTGTTCTCCAGCTAACTTCACATACTTAATACCATCAATAGCTAAGGAATGTCTATTTCTTGATATTATTTCGAGAGCTTTCTCATAGAATCCTTGAGGGTTATTGATGAAGTCTTGTATTCTACCACTTTCTTCAATAATTCTTATAACAGTAGCTCTCTTTAAAAGAGTTTCTGTAGAAATAAGTCTTATAATATCAGGTAATGTCTCATAAGTTCCTGATAAGTCCTGAGTTTTAATGTGTGTTTCAGTATGAGATACACCAGAATTCTCAATATCAATATCAGCTATCTTAGAAACTAATTTCGCTTTAGGAATTGGAGACATTTCTCTTAGGTCATTAACACATCTTTTCACTAACTCTTCTATATCAAAGTTTACTCTATATGTAGTCTTTTGTTTAATCTTATTCCACAATTCAGTAAACTCTGGAGACAATATAACTTGTTTCTTAAGTCTAATCTTAACTTCTTTAGAAGCGTCATTGATGACAGGCTTATTCTTACTTGCTATTTCAAGAGCTTGTTCTACAGCTCTCATTTTAGCTTCTCCCCATCTCTTAACTAAGTCTAACTTTCCAGCCTTAAGCTGAGCTTTCATAGTATCTTTTATTCGACCTTCTTTAGAAATAACTTTTGTACTCTTCAAATCTTCTATCATTTCTGTAGCTTGTTCATGAGTAAATAGAGGTTTCTCTTCTATTACTCTTTCAACACACTTAACCTCTTTTAAAGTATCAAAAGTCAAAGGCTTAGCTTCTTGTACCATCTTCTTAACTTCATTTCTCAACGGTTCAGAAATCGTAGAAAGTTCTATTTCTTCTAATTTACCTTCATCTTTAACCGTACCATCAGCTTCAATGACATCATTCTTTAATAACTCATCAATAACATCAAGAGCGTCAGCTTCTTGAATAGTATGCTCAATAACTTTCTCTTCTTCAGTAGTTAAATTTAAAAGGTAACTTATATCAAACATACCAAACTTCATACCAGTTTCTGTCTCAATTTCTTTTTGCAGATTCTCAGCAAACTCAGAGAAGCTCTCATTAGCCATTACATGAAGTATGTTGATATTTCTATCTTCTATTCTTTCTCCGTCTTGATTTACACAAAGTCTTAAACCTCTTCCGACTTTTTGTCTGCAAGTAAAGGTGGACTTTTGGTCTATTAAAGTACACACTTGGAATACATTAGGATTATCCCAGCCCTCTTTCAATGCTGAGTGAGAGAATATAAATCTCATAGGACACTCAAATGATAGCAAGTATTCTTTATCTCTCATGATAGTGTTATAAGTGCTATCGTCAGCTAAAGTATCTCCTTTAGTATCTTTATAAGTACCCTTCTTATCTTGAGAAAAGTAACCGTTATGAGCAAGTTCTACATTAGGGTTAAATCTATTCCTTAATTCTTCATACTTAGGCTTATTTATAAGCTCTATATAACACTCTTCAAACATCTGAGCATATATACCCTTCTCTCCAGATTCAGTTCTATACTTCTTAACTTCATCTATGAAGAACAATGACAATACTTTTATACCTTTATCATAATATCTCATTTCCTTATCTAAATGAGCTTCAATAGTACGATATATCTGAGCTTTCTTCATAATGTTTTCATCAACACTACCTATTGCTTTACCCAGCTTAACTATTTCTGAGTTAGAAAACTCAAGACACTCAAATCCTTTGGTACAATCAATACCCTCAATTACATAGTCTTGATAAAGTTCTCTCTTCCCGGAGAGAATATAAAGGTCGTCTCCAGCACGAACAGTTTTAGTAGTTCTCTCAACTTTACCTTCTTTACCTTCAATATCCATTTCAATCTTAGCTGAGAATCCGTTTTCATTGGATACGGATTTAAGGTATATGTAAGGCTTATTAAAATCATTTGCTACAGAGTTTGAAGATACGCAAATCTGCTTAACTAATCCCATTTGATAAGCGTCTACTGGAGTTAATCTATAAAGCAAGTTAATCTTCTCTCTATGTGTAGCACTGTATCTTAACACACAAAGAGGGTTAAGACTTTGTATAGCTTCTTTTGACTTAGGTGTATTATCAACCGATTGAGGCTCGTCAATAATAACTATAGGATTAGTGTCCTGAATATACCTCATAGCTGTTTCGCCATTGAGTTTGTCTTGCTCTTGGTTAATGATGTTTTCAGCCTTCTTAAATGCGTCAATATTGATAATCATTATTTCAATGTTGTTTGAAGTTGCAAAGGCTCTTAC
This sequence comes from Candidatus Gastranaerophilaceae bacterium, assembly GCA_045635965.1. Classification (GTDB taxonomy): domain Bacteria; phylum Cyanobacteriota; class Vampirovibrionia; order Gastranaerophilales; family Gastranaerophilaceae; genus RGIG2134. The sequence continues at coordinate 46,495 of JAZTWQ010000017.1, read as the reverse complement.
ATCAGAGAGCTTAGAAGAATTATAGATAAAGTAATTATAAGGTACTGAATCATATAAGTTTGAGAAGTGTTCTTGAGTTACTTGCAAGGACTTAAAAACTCCCTCTCTGATAGCTATTGAAGGGACAACGACAATAAACTTTGTAAATCCATATCTCTTATTAAGTTCAAGTATGGTTTTAGTATAGACATAAGTTTTACCAGTTCCAGTCTCCATTTCTATTGAGTATTGCTTAGACTCAAAGTCTCTAGTAATGGGAAGTTTGTGTCTCTTTTGAACTTCATGCATATTGGCAATCAGAGTGTCATCATCAATCATGAGCTTGTTACCATAACCCAGCTCATTTTGAAGAAAGTTTATTTGTTGAGAATTTTCATCTACTGAAAATGTTGTATTTGCCTTCTCTTGACCTTTGAAAAGGTCAGCTACTGAGTTCACTGCCTCTGTTTGAAAATCTTGATTTTTGAATTTTAGTTTCACTTAGTTTGTTCCTTTATTTCTTATTTGCTTAGGTTTCTTATTAGGTAAGAAGTTACCGTCATTAACTACCTTATGCCCTGTTTGAAGCTCTAACTTTTCTCTGGCTTCTCTTGCAATCTTACCACCCTTTTTGGCTGAGACTTTGTTCTCTTCCATACCTGTAGCATTCTCACTCTCAGCTATTTGTCTTGTCGATAGTTCAGCTAACGCTGTGAAGATAAGCTCAGCCTCAGACATGTGGTCTCTTAAGTTTTGAGACTTCAATCCTTTGAGGTCTTTATGTTCTTTAACAGAAAGCCCACTCCATTCTTGATGAATAATGTTAGTTAGAATTGCATACTCTTCGCCTTCAGTTATTTCGTGGTCTTTCCAGTAATCAGTGAGCTTGTTTCGTGTCTCTTGCCCCATCATTCTTTGCTGAATCCACTTTTCAGAACGACCTAACTTCTTATAAGTGTTTCTTGCCCTATCAATAGCTGTGGATGGGTCAGCCATTTCTTGAACACGCTCTTGACCTACTTTAGCTAACCATTTTTTAATTGGCTCAGCTTTCTTAGATGGTATGGATTGTATAATTCTGAAAACGCCCTCTACATCAGCACAATTAACCTTTTGGCTACCTCCTGCTGTTTGCATTTTAAGGGGGGTGACAATTTGTCCCCACCCTTCTGAAAGTTCTTCATCACGCTTACGGAGTTTCTTAATATAGTCCTTTGGATTCACTGAATCTGTAAGGATTCTTACAATATCCTCAATACTAAAGTACCATTTGTTATTGGTCTCGTCAAAGACAGACCTTATGTTACTATCTTCAAATACTTTAAGTTCGTTCTTCATTAACAACCTCCCTCTGCATATTCAGACATAACATCATAATACAGGCTTTCCATTTCTCCTGTCATATCCTCTAAATATCCTGAAATACATTCAAATTCATGACTTATTCTCTTGACCCAAACATACAAATTAGTTAGGTCTAAAGTAATATTATCCTGTGACACATAGAAATGAGTATCCTCATTATTCTTAGTTTTACCAATCGGATATCTTCCAAAAGACATATCATCAGTGTATTTATAAATAATATCTATAAATTTCCTTATATATAGCAGTGATGGTCTAAACTGTTTGTCATTACTTTTATTTATTAAACTCATAGCAACATCATGAAGTTGTTTTATATCGTGATTCCCTTCAATATTACTTTCTTCTATACCTTCAAACTTCTCAAGTTTTTTGTAGATAGGGTATAGTGAATTAAATCCTTTTAGGTATAATTCAGTTCCATGAATAACATTGAATAATACAGGGAATATCCAAATATCAGATTTATGTGTACTTGTTGAATCAACACATTCTTGAATCAAATGTAGAGCAACTTCAAAATAACCTTCTGCTAAAGTAAAGAAGTGCGTTTCAATTCTATTACTCGGATAAAATCTCCAATTAAGAAATGCAGTTGTATCAAGAGAAGAAGTTGTGTCAAAAGGACTCTTAGAATCCTTTATCATTTCATCTATAGGAATAGATATTAGGTCTTTGTCTATCTTATCCCATCTTTCTTTCTTATTATCATATTCCGTCTTTGTGTTATTCAAATCTTATCTCCTGTTTAACTTCCTCAAATTCGAGAGAATTAAAATTCGTCTTAACGACTTTTATCATATTTTTCAAAATCTTCCCATTCTCTATGAGTAAATTCCTCATCATAATAAAACAATTCAATACCTTTAGATACTCTACCAGCTCCTGTATCAAACTCTATCTTAACCTTAACCTTTGGTTTATTAAGATTAGGAAAGTGTAAGAATACGCACTTTAAATCTTTAGATTCATAACCATTTAGTGCAAAAGGAAATTCAATTTTGTTTTGACTATAGCTTATAGAACTACCATTATAAGTACATTCTCCATCTTGCATATAATAGAAAATTACATTTGACCAATAAGGAAGCGTTCTATCAGCAAGTTCATAGTATGTATTATCAACTTTTAATCGCACTTCGGATATTGTCACTGGTGTTAGAGATTTATTGTATAAACGCAGATTAACATAAGCAGCATAACTGGTAGGAGTATTGTCTTCTGATACATGCGTGCCTCCGTAACACGCATTTATCAATTCATCTACTAAGCTAATCTCCAATTTAGGCACTTGTCTAAGATTCGCTTTAATAGAGAAATAAAGTGATATTACTGAAATTATTATAGGTATTACTGCTAACCAAATATTCACTAATGTTTACCTCTTACAACAACTTCATTTCTATATTATGGTCTTTGAGGATATAGTGAGCATTTGAAAGTGCTACATCATCTTTGAATGCTTGTTCTGAAGCTACAATCTTTGCTGGTACATACTCTTCGCACATTGTCTTAACATCATCTGCTGTTATACCTTCTTTACCGTAATCTAAGCATATAAGAACTAAACATTCTTCTCCTATTGAATACGCTTTCTTATCATTCACACTTACTTCCGTAACTGAATAATCTAAAGGTATTCCCAGCTTAAGCATTGTTTCATATACCATGTCTAAGTCATTTCTATCAGGCTTGATGGTATCTTTGAGTAATGCCATTCTATTTGTAAGTTCTTTAGTGTTCTCAGTAGGTGTAGAATCCCATTTAACAAGGTTTGAAGTATCAAGTTTGAATACTTTGAATCCAGTATCAATATTCTCATTTTGTTCTGCAATCTTAGCTCCAGCCCTTCTGATTCTTTCTTTACCTATTTCACAAATGTTGTTATAACCAGCCTTTGCTCCCTGTGAATTTTCGTTGCATATTTCAGGAAGTTGTATCATAATAAATTGCCTTTTAATTTCATCATCACAATTAAGTTGCATAATGGCATGTGCTGTTGTAGAACTACCTGAGAAGAAATCAAGTATTATATCAGTATCATCCATAAATAACATTGAAGCTAATTTATTAACAATATATGTAGGTTTGGGATAATCAAATATCTCAGAATTTCCAAACAAGTCTTTTATTTCATTCTTGGCGTTTTGATAATTTATTTCTTTTTCAACCCATATAGTTTTAACCTTAGTTGTCTTAACTTCGCCATTGTCATTATCCAAGTAGTCTTTTCTAAATATATCCCAAGCGTCAGGCTCTCCTACCCTATTTACTTGCTTAGCTACGACTTTGTCAATTTCTTCTATAAACTTTTCTTTTCCCCATGTCCATCTGCTTAATTCTCCAGTTGGTCTTTTAGGTACAACTTCAATATCATCATTGTTTATTTTGGTTAAAGATACTGAGCCAGTTTCGGTATTAACATACACTGGATAAAACATGTTAGGTCTATCTTCTTTTCGCCATGCTCCACCTCGCTTGCGTAATCCTAAAAGTCTATATCTTCTTCCATTTGCTTCTTGTAAAGAATATTCAGAAATTGCACTCTCATCTTTACCTATCCCCTTAAGCTCAAGACTATCTATGCTTTTAGCATACATTAGAATATATTCATGCACGAAAGATAGAAATTTACTATTTTGCGAACCTCTTGGGTTACTTTGAATAGTTAATAAACCCACGAAATTTTCCTCTCCGAAAACCTCATTACACAATTTCTTTAAGTTATAAACTTCATGGTCATCAATAGATATGAATATTACCCCATCATCTCTTAGTAGGTTAGAAGCTAATCTTAAGCGAGGGTACATCATATTTAGCCAGTTTGTGTGGTATCTTCCCATTGTTTCTGGATTAGACTTAGTTGTTTGTCCTGTCACTTCCTTATACTTAGCCATAGGGTCAGCAAAATCATCTTCATAGACAAAGTCATTACCAGTATTGTAAGGAGGGTCAATATAAATCATCTTAACTTTACGGTAGTAAGAGGCTTGTAAGAGCTTAAGGACTTCGAGGTTATCTCCTTCAATATACATATTCTTTGTAGTATCAAAGTTTACACTCTCTTCTTTACAAGGTCTAAGTGTTCCAGTTGAGCGTTTACCAGCTATTCTATAGCATTCAGACTTACCCTTCCACTCGAACTTATACTTCTCAAAATCGTTATCAATATACTCTCCACAAAGGTTTAAGAGCTTATCAATATCCAACTTTCCTTCATTAAAGCACTGAGGGAATAACGCCATTAACTTCTCTTTATTTACCCCCTCTATATCCATACTCATGCCTGATACTCTTTCAACTTCTACCATATATACTTCCTATAATTGCCCCTAACTTACATCATAATTCTACCATGAACATGAAGAATAGAAGTATTATTACAAGATATGGTTATGAATTAGGATAAACTCTTATTTTAAACTTGCAAGAGGTCAGCACATTGAAGTTATATGAGTTTGTCAGCTCTTCAATTTCTTTATCCGTATCAACATCAATCTGAGCTTCTGCAAAGAAAAGTGACTCTTCCTTCTCTCTAAGCTCTTTTTCAATCAACTTAACCCTTTTAGTAACCTTTAGCTCTTCAAGTCTATCAGCCATTCTGTTTTGAAGTTGTTTATTAAGTTCTTTCACTTCTGCTCTTAGGTCATTTAGGTCAGTTTGTAGCTTAGCTTTCTTTCTCCCGGAGAGTAGTTTAATCTTTTCAACTTCATAAGCAATAGAGCCTTCTTTAGCTCTTAAATAATCTCTTATAATATCTTCTTTAACTACTTTATTATCAAGGTCTCCAGCCTCTTCAAAATCATCAAATAGTTTAGTGTAAGCGTTAATAAAACTAACTTCTTCTTGTTCTTCAATCCTTGTAACAGACATGTCAAGGATAGCTCTACATTCTGAATCAGTTAGAATCCTACCAGATTGAGTCTGTCCTATTAGCATATATTGAAACAATTTATTAGAGCCTACTTTACTTGTTGTAATTGAATAGTTATAAAGTCCGATATCGCAAGGCTCAATATTTGAATCCACATATAATACAGCTTGTTTTGTATTAGTGCTTTCAAGCTCTTTCATTATTCCTTTTGCAAGTAGTGAAGTATAAGTTATTCTTTTATAACTCGGTCTGAAATCAGCACTCATACCATACTCTGAATATCCTTCATACTTTCTGTGTCGCATAAGGTTATCTTCTTTATAGTCAAATAAATATGGTCTATTATATCCATCTATAAGTTTTAGAGTTCTATTTGTATCATCAATCTCATACCAATCTGGCTTTATATTCAAGAAGTAGTATTTAACCAGCTCCCACAAATCCTTATTCAGCTCTTCCGTTTGTTCTTCAATATACTGAGGAGTAACAGTTATCTTATCAGCTATAGACTTAGAGAATGTTGTAAATAGGACATTCTCAGAATCCTTAACAAGCTCTTCATTAGATAATTTGTGTTCTCTTAAGTTATCTATAAATCCTTTTGCTACCTCAGATACTGGTCTGAATTTTGTTAGGACTTCATTTAGTTTTAAATCAAAGTTACCTACAATATCATCAGACATACCAAATATACCGTTGAATTGTAAAGTCCTTTTGTTAATGAGTTCAAGCATACGAACATCAGCTAAATTCTCTTTGCTTAGCATATTTATTACAAGCACATCAGACTTTTGTCCCTGTCTATGACATCTGCAAATCCTTTGTTCCATCTCTATTGAGTTATAAAGTAGGTCATAATTTACAACTACTGGACAGTATTCTATATCTATGCCTTTAGCTGAAGAATCGGTTGTTACAAGAATCTGAATCTCATCATTATTTCTAAATTCTTCTAAGGTGTCATTGTCCTTGTATTTAAGCACCTTGTAATCATTCTTTCTAAAGATATCGTACAAAACATCAAGAGTAGTATTGTTAGTAACAAATACAATAGCTTTCTCATTAACTTTACATGCTCTTAGGTGCTTGAATACCGATTTAAGAATCTTCAATAAGCTCTGTGTCTTAGAATTAACAGTAACGGTCTCTGCTAAATCATGAATCTTTTGTAATACTACTTTTTCATCTCCATAAGTTCTTGATATAGCTGGAATCAACAACTTAGCCAGAGCTTGGGGAGAAGATGATAAGGTGTTAAATAGCATTAAAGCTAAGTTATACTCTTCCATCTCTGGATATGCGACTTTATTTTCGGATTTAATATATCTATGAAGAATCTCATATAGTTCTTTCTCTTCATTTATTAGAGGATAATCCACAGTAAACGGTATTCTGTTAGAGAATGGTACATATTCAGAGGCTTGTACTTTTAGTGTTCTGAAACAGAACTGAGCCACCCAGCTTGTAAGCTCAGGATAATTCTCAGGTTTCCTGAAATACCTTTTATAGAACTCATCAGCGTCAGGTAACACGCTTTCATCTATGAAGTGAATAAGTCCATAAATATCTCTTATATCCATTGTAATAGGTGTAGGTGTAAGTAATAGTTTATACGCTTCTCTTACTGCGTCTTTCAGAGTTTGTGTAAGTTGCTTTTCTGGTTTTGATAATACATCAGCCTCATCAAATATTACTAAGTCCCAATCTCTTTCTTTAATACGGTCAGAATATTTAAGAGCCACATCATACGAGGTTAGAACAATCCCTTCTTCATCTGGTATAGACTTTGTATTATTCCAGAATGCATAAGGTAGCGTGAAGTCAGAATCTAATTTTCTTAACCATTGTCTTATAAGGTTTGAAGGTAGTATTACAAGAATATTTTCTTTGCCTTCATACCACTTTTGTCCAGCAATCAAAAGAGCTTCATAAGTCTTACCTAAAGAGCCTTCATCACAAAGAATACAGCCTTTAAGATAGTCAGAGCGTAGAGCAAATCTCGCTGAGGCTATCTGATAAGGATAAATCTTAGCCTTAGAAGAGGCATAAATTGGTAAGAAGTTCTTGTCATCAGCAAGAGCTATCATTCTTGTTGTTTCTGCAACTGCATGATACTTATTCTTTATCTTTGAAGATACTTCCACCATGAGCTTATTTTATCATGAAAACAAGGTTGTATTATTGTTATTCAAAACATTCAACGAGAGGCAGCTCAGCAGCTCAGGAAGAGGCTTTTGGGTGTTACATGGTATAATTCCTACTCTCATTTCGAACATTATCTCTGAAACAAGCGATATTAAGAGGCTTCAGAGCTTGTACTTACAAGTTTCTCCCTTAACTCATTAAATAAAGGGTCTGACTTTCTAATTTTAGCTTCCTTAGACTTTTTAAAGTAGTTATACTCTCTTCTCATGCCAGCATTTACAAATAATAATTTATAATTTCTATCAGAACTGCCAATTAAATTAACAGCAATTTCCTTTACTGATTTACATGATAAATTTTGAAATTCAGCAAATACTACCTTATTCATTATTCCATCAAACTTACTCTCAAGAATTGTTTGAAAAATTCCACTTTCAAGGGCTTCAATCATTTCATCTATTGTTTTAAAAGGGAGGTTATTATCTTTAAGCTCCATTTCACATCTCAATAATTTAATTTCATCTAATTCAAGATACATTGTGTTACCTTCGCAATAAGTCGGCAACTCTGGATTGTAATCTGGCTCTTTTAATTTAAGAATCTTACCTCCTAATTGTTCTTCACTCATTAACTCTATTGCTTTGTTATAGAATTTTATTACAAGTTTCTGGGGAGTTCCTGAATCCAATTCTTTCTTCTTAGAAATATACACCGTTTCAAAAGAACGCCAACTATCATCTTCATTATCGTCCTCTTCAGAAACGCTTGAAGCTGTGTTACTCGCAACATACCCATTCAAATATTCGTGATTTAAAAGATTGTCCAAATATTTATCTATCTTCTTGTACATTAAGACATCTTTTGCTAAATGTTGAAGATAAATTGTTAAATCTTCGCCAGCAGCTTTTCTTAAATCCTTCAAGAATTCAAGAAACTGGTCTAAAGGTATCATCTGTAAATTATGATTATATCCATCGTAATAATCTCTAAGTTGTTTAGTTGGTGTTACTGAGATAGTTAGCTGGTTAGCTTCCTTTGAAATACTATATCTCTCATAGTATGACTCCAACACTTCTTCTATCTTATTAGCAATTTCTTCAGAACTATTCCTAAAGCCGACACGCAATTTATCTACCTTAACGGTACCTATCATATTACACTTCCTTATAGAATTTGTTTAAGTTATATACTGGTGGTAGCTTAAGTTTCTTTATCTTTCTTATTACCTTTTTAATTCTGTCAGAAGTTCTACTGTCAAGAGAAGCCAATGTACTGTCAATAACACTTTTCTCTTCTTTATAAAGCTCCATTACAACAATTATATAGGATACGAGGTTGTTCTTCTGACCTAACTTTATTAACTCGTTTTTGATATGTATTAGTAATTTATCATCTTGAGGAATTTCCTTTAGATTACGAAAAGCATTCTTCTTTGTATGTATCTTAGTCAATAACTTTGCTTTACTTTCATCATCTATCTCTGCAAAGGTTTTAAATTTATCTTTAGCAACAAACTCTTGAGCCTTATTAAAGGTACTCTTCCTTAGTGCTTCGTGTTCTTGTGTGTATGACAATAACCTTTCCAATATAGAATACTGAAGGAGGTATATTTCTTCTTTATCACACAATCTTGATAATATTGGTGCTAATGAATTATATTCACTTTCATCGATACTAAAAGAAAAGACAGCATTAACCATATCTCTACTTATAATAGTAGTTCTGCAAGTTAGTAAGTTATCCTTATTCAACTTGTAATTGCACTTAATCTCTCTTTTGCAGTAATTTGAATCCGATAATGCATGGTTAGTAACTTCATTATCAATAGTATTCGTTAAATAATGTGACTTAGGTCTGAATATAAATTCAACTTGGTTTTCGTCTTGTTTTACCAACAAGAACTTGTAGGCTGGATGTAACTGTTTCAATTCTGTAAAGCGTGAGTAGTTATTATCAGCATTTACAGTAAGCGTATATTTAACCTTTGAAACAAGAGGATTCAATAATACAAAAGCATTCTTGATAACCCAGTTTACAAACTTATTAGCTGATAAAAACTTAGTATTGTACTTCTTATTATGTTCATAAACATGCCTGTTCGTATGCTTATATAGGTGCAATAGCACCAAGTAAAGCAAACTAAAACAATAAGATACAGGACAATCATCTGAAGATTTCTTAGGGAATAACTTAACAATTAAATTACCCTTGCTTACAGCTAACTTAATTATACTGTTAAGTCTCCCATTCTTCACATCATCTCTGAACATCTTAATATGATAATCCTTTAGGTGTTTTAGAATATAGTATTCTATACCAGAAAATGAATTTCTATCTTTATTGTAAACACATACATCTTTATAATCTTCTATTCTTAAACCTTCTATATCATTTATAAACTCTTTATCAAATATAGAACCATAACTACTACTTATAAGTTTATATAAATTATCCTTATCATTACCATCTATCATTATAGACTCTAATCCAATAATAAAGTCTATCTCTTCCATCTCAACACACATAGTTTTGTCGTAGGAATCTCTATTATATATAGCTGAAGACAAGTTTATAAAATTACTATTGGGTTTCTTCTTACTTATCACACTTCTCTTGCTCCATATTTTGTATTATCTACAACCAGATTCAAATCATAGTCGTAAATAATATCAAACACATATTCTAACTCCTTTAAAACAACTATTAGAATCTCTATGAAAATTGCAGATATTGAACTATGGTACATAAATGCACTAAGAAATAAGCCTTCTGCCAAATCTTTGGATATAGTTACTCTCATAGGAATTGTTTCTTCATCATAATAACTGTCATCAAGAGTTTCCAATGTATATGGTATAACTCTCTTGTAGTTATATTTAATAGCTTTTTCTATAAATTTATCTAAATCAATACAACCCTCATCTGAATATGAGTGAAGTAATGTTACCATAAATTCTGGAACTTGAAAGACTAAAGTGGTTTTACTTTGTTCTTCAGCTATTTGTACTTCTTTCATAACAGTCCTTTCCGTATTCTATTTACGAACATGTTTTAAATATAGCATACAATATTTGTCTTGTCAATACGAACAAGTTCTATAAATGATACATTTCCCATGTCCATATTGTGTCCATTTGATATGCTTATTCAATAGAAAAGGATTTAATTCATAAAATTCAAAAGTGCCGTTATTACTTCAAAAACGGCTTATGCATTGGGTTCGAATCCCACCTCCTCCTTTTTAAAATCCCGAACTTATGTTCGGGATTTTTGTTTTACATACATCTACCCATACTTGCTTACAATTGTCTTGCAGTTTGATAAAATATTTCAAATAGTTTCAGAATAAATTTATATTAAAAATATGGAACTAACTGTTAATGTATTTTAATGAGTAGTTTGGTTAGACGGATAAAGTGATTATTTTAAGCAAATAGGCTTGGGGTTTGGGTTTCGGGGGTAGGAAATAACCAATCTATCTGTCCCGAAAACGGACGAAACTACTCATTTGATACTCAGACGGATAGAATGATTATTTTACGCAAGCCAAACTTTTCAAGATATTATTGGCTTAAACCCTATTTTTAGGGCAGGACACTTAGTTTGATTATTTTACGCAAAATGTCCGTTTTGAGAATTTTGAAAATATAATTGTTTAAGCATATCTTGCTGTTGCAATTTTTAGTTTTTGTCCCGTTATACGCTCGTAAAAAATTTGTGGTAAAACTTTTTCTATAATCATGGCAAATTGAATGCAGACAGCATAGTAATTATCTAATTCTCCATATTGCATTCGCCTCCATAAATTCGGATAATATCTTACTATAATTGAAAATGTATAAAGAACCATAATCGCGTACACAATCCAATCATCTTTCAAGAAAGGAAGGGGTATAAGGACGGATGTTTTAGAGTAATTGCTTTTATGAGTATTAATAACTGACCAAAAAGATTTTTGTTCTTTTTTATCTGTATCGTGCCTTACAAAAATACTGTACGCATTTGCATTTAAACCATCTTTTTCGTATTCATTATGATTGGAAATAGAATGTTGTTCAGTCGGTCCAAGTATTTTTTTTGCATCTTCAAGAGTTCCTCAAATAATTTTTACTAATGCTGAAAACCCTTCAGAACAATGTTAGATGATAATAAAATCTTTAAATAGCAAAGAAATTTGTAAGCGTTTTTTAGCAAATAAGAAATCTGGATGCAACGAAGAATTTGTTACATCAAAAGCTGAAGGTGTTTCTTTTTTAATACAAAATGCATGCGATTATTTTGATATTGCTCAAAGACAAAATTTAACACAGCGTATGCTGAATTTATATTATGGCGTGCTTTCATTCATGGAAGCTGATATATTAGCGAATTCAAGCCAATATAATGATTTGAAAGCTGTAGAAAATATCACTAAGCAAGGTCATGGCTTAGGAACTTTTTTGCCAAATGATAATTATGAAATAGATAATTTATACACATTTGTATTAAAAACTGGATTATTTTCAACATGGTTAGATAATTTCGGGTACGATACTACAAACTTTTTAACATCAAAAGTAAAAAAAATAGAACAATTGAATGAACTTTGTTATACTTTCAACAGTATTTTACAGAGAATTCCTGAATTAGCTATGCATATGCGCATTGCAGACAGAAATTATTCTGCGGGCTTTTTCATTCCAAGTTATGACAATCAAGCTAACAGTACTAGCTATTTAAATACTACTGAAGGTTATAAATCGGATAATAAAGGTACTTACGTAGTTTTGTATGATGAATCTTGTACAACAATTATTGTATTAATTTTATTAGCCTCCTGTTCATCAATTTGGTTAACTTCGCAATTCCAATCTTTTAGCAATTCTAATAAATTACCTAATGTTGTTAGAGGTTTTTTAAAGTCTTTAGAGAAAGAACAATCGGAAACTAATGAAAGTCCATTAATTAAACAAGCATCGCATTCTTTTTCTATAATTAAATAGACTTCTTTTTTGGTAGATTGTGAATACAAAAGTGCAAATCTTTTTATTGTAGAACATTTTTCTATTTTTATTACAAGATATTCTCCATCATCGACACTTTTCTCGATATCATAATTCCAAGCATGTGCTTCAAGCAATGGAACTGCTAGACGATTAAAATCTCTTGATAAAATATCCATTCTTATTTTTTTACCAGTGTCTATCATTTTAAAACTTACCATTATAACATTGTTAATATATTGCTTTCCAAATCTTTTATATTATAAACAGTTTCCAAAACATCAAAAGTTTCTTCAAGGTTTCTTTTTGCGCTATCTACATTTATTGCGTCATAATTCTCGTAATTTGGGTATTCTTCTGTGTTATATTGCTTATACATTATCAAATCTTCATGACGTTTGTTTGTATCTAAATTAGTAAACCAACATGCCATAATATGTTTTATTTTCTTCCCATCATCGTTGATTTTCTCCCATTTTTCAGCATCATCAGGTAGAATTAACCACATATCACTATTGATATTTCTATAACCTAACCACATCTTATTTTCTTTAATTAACTTGAATACTTCTTTGTAAGTTAGAGCGTTTTTGTTGCCAACAATAATAAAATCTTTTTCAAACTCAACTAATTGTTCAAGATACTCTCTAAATAAGCTAAAAGGTGGGTTTGTTACAACAATATCAGCTTCTTTTAATATTTCTATTGCTTCAGGACTTCTAAAATCACCATTTTGTTTTAATGGCGTTTTAATAATATCTTTGTTATCGACTTTGCCGTCGCCTGTTATATCACCTATTATTTCCAATTTATACGACGGTTTGTCATATTCATAGTGTGTTGAAATCAACTTTTTCAAGCCAAAATGAGCAAAGTTTAATTCAAAATATTTCCAAAAATTCGACCATTCAGGGTCATCGCAATTACAAAATATTGTTTTGCCTTTGAAATATTCTTTGTAGTGCTTCAATTCTTGTTCAATATCAGATAATTGTGTATAGAACTCATCATTCTTATTCTGTTTTGCCTTATGCAGTCTTGTGTTTGTCGCCATAAAAATACCTGTAAAACTTCTCTTAAATTTGTCAATACCATGTTTTACAAGTAATTATCCATGCTTAACTTCTAAAATCAACATGTTTTACACCTTACAAGTGGATTAAAATAAGACCTTTTATATTTGATAATTCATGTAGGTGACGCTATGAATATCAAGAAAAAGTTAGGTTCAAAAATTAAAGAGATAAGAAAATCAAAAAAATATACTCAAGAATTTATTGCAGAAAAAATGGGCATTGAAACCAAAAGTTTGTCTAATATTGAGAGAGGTATTTTTTATCCAACAGCTGAAAATTTAGAAAAAATTTCTAAAATTTTAGAAGTTCGACCTTGCGAACTTTTTGATTTTGAACACCATAAATCAGACAAAGAATTAAAAGAAGATATTTTAAAAATAATTGAAGAAAACCCTGATAAATTAAAGCAAATTTACAAAGCCTTGCATGCTATATTGTATAATAATTAATTTACAATACTGGATAGTTTATTTATAATATTAAAAAATATAAGATTTTGTAGGCTTATAAACAATAAGAGGTAAAAATGGGAAATAAACCAGAAGAAAAATTAGCGTTTGAAATTTGTTGTAAATACTTAAACTTAAATAAAGCCGATTTTTTTAATATTGAAACAACAGAAGAACCCGACATTCAAACTATTGATGATAGCATTGGAATTGAAGTTACCCAAGTAATTCAGCCTGTAGAAGGAGAATTAAAATCTTTTTTCAATAAAATAAGAGGGCTGTCAGAAAAAGAAGTTATTTTAAAAGCTCAAAAAAATAAAAAACTTAAAAAATATATTGAATCTAAACATGTTATTCCTAACGACATTGCAAATGGTGTGATTTATCCTATAGGAGATAACTTAAACACAATAACAAGCGCTATTTGTAAAAAATTAAAAAAGATACTGATTTATCGTAAATTTATTAAAAATATTTTATTTTTAATAATAGAATTCCAATTTATTGATAAAAATTTTATTGAAAATTCTATTATTGATGAAATTAGAAAAGAAGAAAACAATATTGTATCAAAATTTGATAATTATATATTGTATGACAAGTGGAATAAGATGCTGTATATAATTGATGAAAATAATGATGTAAGAGAAATTAAAGTAGACTTATCTTTATTATAGATAATTTTAAAATAATTAATTATTTGTGATCACATTTCAATTACATTTCCTCTAAAGTTTTTATCACTTTTTTGAGTTTCAATTACATTTTATGTAATTGAAAATGAGTATAAAATTGCGAATTTATCAAAATTTATGTAATTATTAAAAAATGCCTTAAATTAAACAATAGCAATACTTCAAGCCTATTTATGTAATTGAACAATTTTCGATTACATTGTGCTTCGATTACATAAAATGAATGTAGGAATGTAATTGAAAAATTATGTTTTTAAAAGCCAAAAGCTTTATTTTAAAAGCATTTCCAACTTATGGAAGTTATTTTTCTTCAATTACATTTGAAGTTACAAGAGGGAAATAGGCACATCCCTCCAAAGTAGGAAGATATAATCAATGTGATTTATTAACAAAACTAGCGAGGGAAGTTGGCTCAAACTTATACACAAAGCCATTTATACCTCAATATAACAAATTGTATTTTTGGGAAAATAGCCTGTCTGACCATAGTTTTTTAGATAATATATTTTAATAAAGTGAAAAATTTTTAACAAAATTTCTATGTTTTTGGTACAATGGTTAGACAGTGTCAAAAAAACACTATATTTTATATATTAGCGAGTTGAGGAAAAGAGACGATGAAAAAATTTTTACTAATGATATTCACTCTATTTGTGGGATTGCAACCCGCATCAGCTATGAATGTTGATGAATTCATTGACAATCATATTGCGCCTTGTGCAGATTTTATAGCAGATTTAATTTTTTCATCTATAACTATATGCGGAACAAAGGTTCCATTGATTATTCTATGGATTCTTGTTGCAGGGTTTTTCTTTACAATTTACTTCAAAGGCATTGCTTTTTGGGGGATAAAACATGCTATTGACAACCTTATTAAAAAGCCAGAAAAAAATAGTGATGGTACAGGTGATGTTTCTTCCTTTGAAGCTTTAGCTACTGCGTTATCCGGCACAATTGGTATAGGAAGTATTGCCGGTGTTGCTTTATCTATTTCATTAGGTGGTCCAGGGGCTGCTTTTTGGATATTCGTAGGAGCGGTACTGGGTATGTCAATCAAGTTTATTGAGGCGGCATTAGCCGTTAAATATAGAAGATTTGACCTTGATGGTTCAGTTTCAGGTGGTCCAATGCACTACATTGCGCACGGTTTAACTAAAAGAAAGATGCGTTGGTTAGGACAACCTTTATCTGTAATTTTTGCAATTCTTTGTATTGGTGGCGGTATAACCGGTGGTAATATGATTCAAATTAACCAAACCGCACATCAAATAATATTTATAACAGGTGGAGAAAATAGTATTTTTCACGGCTATGCTTGGGTGTTGGGTCTAATCGCAGCTATACTTATCGGGCTTGTTGTTATGGGTGGTATTAAGGGTATTGCAAGAGTTACAACAATATTAACGCCTTCAATGTGCCTTCTATATATTATTTCAGGTTTAATCGTAATTTGTGCTAATTTTGCAAATATTCCTAGCGCATTGGCTTTGATTGTAAAAGAAGCTTTTAACCCAACAGCGGTAGCTGGCGGCTTTTTTGGAGTTGTAATTATTGGGCTTCGCCGTTCAGTTCAGTCAAACGAGGCTGGAACAGGTGCGGCGGCGATTGTTTATGCTGCGGCTCAAACAAGAGAACATATTTCTCAAGGTTTTGTTGCTTTGCTTGAAACATTCTTGACTGGTGTTCTTTGTTTGTTTACTTCTTTTGCGATTGTTTTTTCCGGTGTATTGGAAAATCAAACAATTGGGCAGATTTCAGGTATTGAATTGGCATCAAATGCTTTTCAATCAGTACTTTCATTCTTCCCGGTTATACTTTCAATAATTGCCGTATTATTTGCACTATCGACATTAATTAGTTGGGCATATTATGGACAAAAAGCGTGGACGTTTTTGCTTGGAGAAGGTAAAAAACGAGTACTTACATTCAACCTAATCTATTGCTTATTTATTATAATAGGTTCAGCAATGAATGTTAGTTCAATCTTAAATATTACTGATGCTATGATGCTTTCTATGTGTATTCCAAACGTTATTGTGTTATACATTTTGGCTCCTGAAATAAAGAATGATTTGAAAGAATACTTTGAAGCACATAATTTCCCATTGGCAAAAAAATTAATTAGATTTTAATTTTAAATCTGGATATAAATTAAAGACGCACTCATTTTGTATTGAGTGCGTCTTTTATAAAAAATTATTGGTGAAAATTATTAGCGTTTTATAACTCAATAATTTAAAATAAAATAATTTTATTCTAAAACCATTTTAGCTGAATAACCGTTAGATATTAACAATTCTGCAACATTTTGCGCAGCTTCCATGTTGGAAAAAGATCCAACTTGAACAACGTAATAGCCATTTAAATTTTTAATAAATGGGGCGCTTACGAGTGATGATTTAACTAACGCGTCTTGAACCAATGCAGCTTGTTCAAAATCTGCGTATTTCCCAACATAAACTTTTGTCATTTTAGTTGTTGTAGTACTAACTTTTTTTACTGGTTGACTAACAGATAATGTTTTTTGTTGGGTAGAATATTGAGGGGTTGCTAATTTAGGCGGCTCAAGCTTTATTACATCAAAACTAGGTGCTTGAATTTCGCCTATAGACTCCGCAGAAGGGGCATCTTCATTTTTTATTTGTTTGGCAATTGCTTCTTCTTTCATTTTTTTTAGGTTTGCTATTATATCTGAGGTTTCTTGTTGATCTGTTTGTATTAGATATTTATCATCCAGTTGGATATCTTTAAGCCTGCTATCTATACTTTTATATTCAACTTCAGCAACCATATTTTCATCATCTTGGGGTATTTGTTCCGCTTGTGCTTGCGTATCATTAACTTCAATATCTATTTTAGGTGTAAAAGCTGTCGCTAAATAGATGAGCGTGATTAATGTTATAAAAAAGGTACTTAAAAATATAAATACGAGCTTATTTTGTTGTGATTTCTTTTTTCTGTCGCTAGATGGCATCTAAATTACTCCTCTTACTTTTGTTGTTGCCAAGTAAATATCCTCCACTTCTTCATTGTAAGCATTTAAAACTTCATTTGCAAATTTTTCAATATTTGTAATATTGAGGTCAGATTGTAATCCGGCTGTTTTTACAGGGGTGTTATCTGTTACTATATTTAGCGCTGTATGTATTAATATTGAGGTTGGTGATTTTGTAGCTATGGATACAGACAGCTTACCATCATTTTTGAATAAATCATCACCTTTTCTGGCTACTAATTGATTATATTTCATTTCTAGTTGTTCTTTAACAGTTGTTACAAGCAATCGTTGCATGTATACACCACGAATTAAGTCCGCATTAAAAATTTCACAGATAAAATGTAGCATTTTTTCGCTATAAATTGGTTCGTTATTGACAACATCTTCAATATCAACCATTTCTGTAAGTTTTACCTCACAAGGACCAATAAAAGATATTATTGCATCTCCCATTATGTTGAAATTTTTATATATAAAATGAGGTGCAAGTTGAGTGCCATCGTATTTTATAGGTTCTTTTATAAATAATGTGTTCATAAGTGTTCTCTCTTAAAATAATCTTTCTATTAAATCTTTTCTATTATTTTCTTTTAGTGCGTTTATTAAAAACTCACAGGATGGACAACATCCGCAATGTTTTTCTTCTACATTGTAACAGCTCCAAATAAATTCAATTGGTGCATTCATTTCTATTACTTTTTTGATAATTTCTTTTTTTGTCATCTTTATCAGTGGTGCGATTACCTCAACTTTTTCTTGAGTAGAAAGTGTAAATAATTCATTTGCTTTTTCAATAAAATTGTTTGAATTATCACTAAAAACCTCAGCCTCTTCTTTGTTAGCGCCTATTGCAATATGCTTGCATTTTATTGCATCAGCATAGCTTGCTGCAATATTTAAAAATAAACCATTTCTGTTTGGCATCCAATATGATTTGTTTTTATTTTTATTTGAGCTATTTAATGCTGAGTTGATAGAAATTTTTTTGTACCAATCAAGGTCTATAATTTCCAAGTTTATATCATAGTATTCGCATATTTTTTTGCTAGCGCAAATTTCTTTAGTAAAAGGTTTTTGACCATAATTAATATGCAATGCCATAATAATATTATAGCCATTTTTTAAGGTAGCGATGGTGGCTAAGCTATCAAGCCCTCCAGATAAAAGAACAATAACAGCCTTATTCGTCATCTTCACACTCATACTCATCTAAAATTTCTTGTGCTTTATCTTTAACTTTATATGAATATTCATCACTTTCTAATATTTCATTTAATATATCCGCTCCTTCTAAATTATAAAGCGCAACAACTGCATTTTCGGCAACTTCAGCATCTCTATCTTTTAGTGTTTTTTTTATTAACTCAACTGCACGGTCATCTTCACTATTCATTAATGCTTCTATTGCATTAATTCTGATTTGAGAAGATTCATCGTCCAATGAGTTTTTCAAAGCTTTAAAAACTCTTTCGTTTGGGCTGTTAATTTTGCCTAACGCTTCTATAATTCGCTCTTTTAGGAAAGTAAATTTGCTCATAAACGTTTTTTTAGCTTCCAGTATATTAACTAATGAATCAACAGCCCGCATATCTCCAATCATACCTAAAGCTACAGCAGCAGATTCTCTGACATACACGGATTTTTCATCTTCATCCGAAACTAAATCTATAAGTGGTGTTACTGCATATTTATCACCTATTTTTCCTAGGGCTTCAGCGCAAGCCAAACGAACTTTGTAATGTTCGTCTTTGTTATTCATACAGTATAAAAGGGGTAAAACAGCTTTGTTGTCTTTATAGTTTGAAATAACTTTTGCTGTATTAACTCTTAATTCTATATATCTTTCAACTTCTGCTAAGTTATCTTTAAAAGTTTTTTTTAGTAATAACATATCCAAAAGCGTATCTAAACATGACTCTGGTTTTGATGAATTAATCCTTTTTAGTATGCATTTTAGAATTTCAGGATTTTGTGCATTCTGCAAGAAATAATTGTATATATCTTCTATTTCTTCAGTCGAGTATTTGCTTTCTATCTCTATAAGATTAGAAAGTATAAGATTATTATCTTGACCCGATGCATTAAGATAATCTTGCAGAATTGTATTCAAATCAAAATCAAAATTATTTGTCATGACACTAATATTATCTGACATAATTATGAAAACTGCAACAAAAAACTTTACAAATTTACTTCATAAAAAACTTCGATAATGCTATCGAAGTTTTTTATGAATTTGAAAATTTTTATTAAGATGCTACATTTTCTGCTTTAGTCGCCTCTTTTTACTCCTTGCCAAAAATCTTTTTAATACCGTTCCAAGCTTTTGTCGCGTACTCGTTAATAAAGTCTCCTGCTTTAGCTACACAGTAGTTTGCTTTTGCCAAAATACCTTCTTGTCCGCTCATACCCTTTGTTAAATCAATTTTTTTGAACATTTCAACTTTGCCTCTAAGCAAACCTAAGGTTGCAGCTACAATACCTATGCCAATAAGTGATTTTGCAATAGTTTTACCGCATGATGATTCGGATTTTTCATAAGTGTCCGGTTCTATTGAACGAGACGCAATCACAGTATTTACATTAGCCGGGAGTTCTGCCATTGCAGCTTCTAAATTATTTGCTCTAAAAGACGTAATACTATTAATGCTCATTATGACCTCCTAAATTTTTTACACACATTGGTACTAGACATAATGCACATGATTCAAAAAAATTGCTAAATATGCTGTATTTTAAACTTTTTTGTTACAAAACTTTACAAATAGCTGTTATTTGGAATAAATTTTTTGTGTTTGTAATCAATTAGATAAGAAATAGGTACGAGCATGGGGAAAAAATGAATAATATTTTATCTTTAGAAATAGAAAATTATGATGCAAAAGTGTTGGCATCACCTTACGAAAAAATAAATGACAGAAAAGAAATATATTTGAAGTATTTAATAATATCTGCATTAAAAAAATCCGCAAATATTGTTGATATTGATGAATCATTGTTTTACAGCAGAAAGTTTTATTCGCTAACCAGATTATTTGATTTTTATGTGAACAATAATGTGTTTGATTTAATCATTCTTAAACCTAATGGTGATGAACTGTTATTTGAAACTATTCAAGATGATATACATTCAAATATATATGGTTATACTGTAGCTAGAATTAGTGAAGATTTTAAAACGGCTGAAATTGTTGGTTATTTTCTGTCTAAGGATTTTAACTCTATCGTAAACGGAAATAAAATAAACGTAAATAAATTAAGACCTGTAGATAATTTTGAAAATATTGAAATCTTAGATTCTCAGATGTCTTTAACTGACGTTTCTGAGAAATATTTTGAATTGATTTCTATGTTTTTAGATGATGATATTGATGAAGCCGGTTTGTCTGAGTTAGCATGTTTGTTGTGTAACTCGGCGGAGCTAAGGGAAGTTTTTGTTCAAATTGGGAAATTTGACTCTTTATGCGAAGAAACAAAAAAATATCCGGAATTTTTGGATGATAATTTGTTGTCTGTATTTAGCGGCGAAATGGCAGATGAAATATTAGAGGCTCAAGAGTCTGAAAATGATACAGAAAAATATAATTTAGATGATTTAGACAGCTTAGTAGAAAATACGCCTGTAGTTATAGATCCGGATGAAATTGATATAAGTAGTGATTTGCCTGAAATATTGGATAAAACAGAAATTGAAAATGAATTTTTCTCTGTAGAGGACAGTTCGGAGACAAGTATATTACAAGATGTCACAACAGAAGATTTTTCATTGGCGTCAGTTGTTGCAGAAAATGAAACATTAGAGAATGAACTTGCTCTATTACAAGATGAGTCAATTTCTAATGATGATTTGTCTGCAGAACAACCGCTTTTGGAAGAATTTATAAATGAAGAAAAAACAGAAAATGAGCTTGATTCCTTGAGTCAGGATGGTGAAGAGCTAAAAGTAGATACAGCTGACGATA
Source organism: Candidatus Gastranaerophilaceae bacterium (assembly GCA_045635965.1). GTDB lineage: Bacteria > Cyanobacteriota > Vampirovibrionia > Gastranaerophilales > Gastranaerophilaceae > RGIG2134. Next base: position 24,967 of record JAZTWQ010000017.1, on the reverse strand, counting down.
TTTTATTTGATTTGGACGACATTGTTCAAGAAGAAACACAAGAACCTTTAAATAATGAAACAATTTTGGATGATATAGCACTTGGTTTCAGTCAAAATAATGCTGTTGATGACGTATTGGAAGAAGTGGACGCGTCTCAAGAAAATATACAAGAAGAAGAGGCTATTACTTTGCCAGTCTTAGAAAGTTCAGAACAAACGCTTTCATTAAGTGATACTGATGCAAATGAGTTATTAGATACTGGTGCGGAAGAAAATATTGAATTGATGGATGCGATTAGCGAAGATAATTCATTATTAGATAATGAATTTAGTTTGGCGTTAGAAGATGATGAACTGGTTGAAGAACAAGTGATGGAACAAACTAATAATTCAAATCAAAGTAGATTATCTGCTGAACTTGCATCTTTGTCGTTAAAATTGGAAGAGGAGGATGATGAGCCTATAAAAGTAGAGCAATCACAAAAAATTGAAATTGTTGAGGAAGAAAAAGAAGATTTTCTTGATGATTTAACAATTGTAGAAGAAAAAGTTTTAGATTTGGAATTTGAAACAGAGTCTCAACATGAAGTGGTAAAAACAACTGAAGATGGTACGGATGGTGCTAATGTTTTAAGTGATGAATTAATGGAATTACTTGGCGAAGATACTGGCGTTTCAGACATGACCGTTGATGATAAAGAATTATATTCAATACTTGGTGTTGAACAACAAACTGAAAATGAATTAATTGTTGATTTAAGTTCGTTTGGACAAGATATTCAAGATGAACAATCAATTACACAACAAGAAACAAACATTCATAACTTGACTCAAATAAGCCAATTAAAACCTTCAGATGTAAGTTCGACTGATGAGAATGTTTCAGAGCTTAATACTATTGAAGATGGACAAGGTGTGGCACCTAGTTCGGACTTGAGACTTCTTTACGCACAAGCAGGCATGGCAAACGAAGTTGAACAAGAAGGCATGCCAATAGGTTATCAAAATATAACAACGAATAAAAATAAAAAGGGTAATAAAAAATTAGTTGCGATTGTTGCGCTTGTACTTTTATTGCTGGCTGGATCGGGTGTAATGATAAATTCTTCTAAAAACTCAAATAATGATTATTCGTTAGCCTCACAAGATAATGAAATAGAGAGTAACTATCCAGCACCAAAACCTGTAGAACAAAAACAGGTACAAAAGACTGCCCCAAAACAAGTGGTGGCGAATAGTTATGAAGAAGATGAGGATGTTTTATCTCCTTCTGCAAACGAAGTTTCTGATAGAAAAATAGAAACTTCGTTATCAAATCAAGCCGGTGCTGCTCCGGTTATACTAAAAGCCGTTGCTTGGCAAGTACCAACATCTATTTCAAAAGACGCAATATTTAACAAATATTTACAAATTGCAGGGAAAAATATCAAGATGAATTTAGCTACAGATTTGCTTGATACTGATGATTTTGCCTATAATAACAAAATTAAAATTTCGATGACGGTTAAAAATAATACTCCTGTAAAGAACATAAAAGTAGTAGAATCAAGTGGTTCCAAGAATGTAGATGATATTGTGTTACAAAGCATTAAGCAAACGCTAAAATATATAAATACGCCTGTAATGTCCGAGGATAAAGGAGATAGAGAAGTTATATTGGTTATTTCTATTTAAGTGTGTTAAAATTTAATTAAGCACATGTACATGATTAGATTTTGACAGGGATATGAATAGAGAGTTATTAAAATACATACAAGAAAATGCTAAATATCAAGGAAATGAAGATTTATGCGAGGACTTTTTGGCGGAAGCTATGAAACGTTCGGTTTCGGTGTTGGAAAACGTAGATGATATAAGTTTTGTAGCGCCTTATTTGAGAAAAGTTGTTAATACATCAATCCTTACAGTATTAAAGGAGTCAGGACGCGTTCGTCGTGTAAAGAATGAATTTGTTGCGGCGCCTACAGTTGTTTCTTTAGATGAATTGATTACCGGCAAAGATACAGGGAAAGTTGAATTTTCGTTGGATAACTTGCCTGATCCTGATGCTGATTTTACAGAAGGTGTTGAAAATAAAGAATTGCTTGCGCAAGTTTGCAATGCGGTTTTTGTCGCTAATTCTAAAGATAATTCTAAATGTTATTATGATATTTTTGTAAAAAGGTATATAGAATCAAAAAAACAAGCTGAAATAGCACAAGAATTAGAAATATCGCAATCAGAAGTTTGCAAAAGGCTTTATGAGTTAACGAAAATTATAAAAAATGACGTAGTTGGGTATTAACAATGCTTTGTCCTAAATGTAAGACAGAAATTTCACAAACAGCAGTTCGTTGTTCCAATTGCGGAGCAAAGGTTCGTTCGAAATGCCCGTCTTGTGGGCTTTTGAATAAAGTAAATGCTTTGACTTGTGCAAAGTGTAATCACGAATTGCTTAGAAAATGTGCGTCTTGCGGGGCTTATAATTTACCAACTGCTAAAAAATGTAGAAAGTGTGAAAATTCGTTAGTTGTTAGATTGCAAAAAAATGATTATACCAATAATGATATAATCTTGGATGAGTTAGAACAAGCACAATCGTCTCAATCTACTACTGAAGTTCAAGTTAAGTCTAAAGTTACTGCTAAAAAAGAAACTTTGGAAATGGAAGAAAAAGGTGAAGAGGTAAAACCTTTTTCAGAGCAGGAAATTCCTCAACCTTCCTTTCCTGTAAAGTCACAAAGTGAAATAAAAAATTTGGCAGTTAATTCTTTAATAAATTCTGCAGATTATATTTTTAGTGCATTAATAGCTAATGAAGGATATGGTAAATCATACGTGTTAAATCAAATTAAGGATGATTTAACAGCGGCGAATATAACCGTTCTTTCAATGGAAGCAACTCCTGTTACTCAATTGTCACCATTTGGTCTATTTCAAGATTTGTTTCTTACTTCGCTTAATTTAGCTAATTATTTTGTGGATGGACAACAGAATGAATCAGATTTTATTAAAAGCATTGAACAGGGGCTGGGGATAACTTCTGATGATGCATGTATAATGTTTAATTTCTTGTATCCTGTGAAAACTGCTTATTACGAAGAAATTTTGCATAATAGAGAAAAATTAAAAACAGTTATAAAGAAAATTTTTGCAAATCTAAAAACTAAAGGTGAAATTGTAGTCACTATTGATGACTTTGATTTAATTGATGCATCATCGTTTGAATTGCTTATTGAGCTGTACAAGGAAAATATTATAGGCGATAATTTAAAACTTTTTGTTTTGGCGAAAACTCAGAGAAACATTGATGGATTTATAAGTTTGGCACAATTGCCACTTGAAAAATGTGAGAAGTTTTTCTTGGGAAAAATGGATGATGAAATCCTAAAAGCATTAACAAAAACTATTTTAAATAATTTTGAACCGTTTAATGATAAATTTCAATCACAAATAATAAAAGCTGCAAATGGTATTCCTGTGTATATAGAACAACTTTTGTTATATATGAATGAGTCAGGGTACTTTAACTTTGATGGAGAACACTTAACTTGCTTAGTCGATGAAGAAACGTTTAATCTGCCTATAGATATTTCTACAATGGTTAATAAAAGATTAAATAAATTAAAAGAAGAGTCGCAAATTGCGTATAAAGCTCTTTTGATAGCATCAATGCTTGGAGTGAAATTTAATTTAATAATGGTTCAAGCCGTATTAAATTTGGATGAGCAATCAACGCAAGACTTAATTCAATATTTGGTGAGCGCTGCTTATATACAACAAATTGATAACTTCTGGTTTAAGTTTACAAATACTATACTTTGGAAAAATATATTTGAGCATACAAAACAAGATGAAATATTTGAGGAAACGGCAAAAGAAACCTTAAATATGATAGAAAAATTGAGGCTAACTACTATCGCATATAAAGCCCTTTTAGCTCAGAATGCTAAACTATCTGACTCCGCATTTGCATATTGGACAATGATTATGAAAAATTGTGCGTACATCGGGGATGTAAATCTTTATGTTTTAGCTCAAAAACAATGTTTAAAGCTTAATAATGAGCTTAACTTGCCCAATAAACCAATTATTGATACCAATATTAGATATAGATTAGGCAGATTGTTGTGTGAAAAAGAACCTGAGCTGGCGTATGAGTTTTTGACAACAATTTTAAATATTGATTACGAAAAAAATGATATAGTTGATTTTGTAGACACTGCGTCAAGTGCTATTATAGCTGCAAATAAGTCAGGAAATTATAATGCGGTTATTGAAATTGTAGATAAAGTAGCAAGCATATTAACTCCTGCTGAAAAATATAAGCTTGAAATTGCTTTAATCAATACAAGAAAAATAAAAACAATGTTTTACTTAGGTAGTTTTGAGCAATTGATTAATATCATAGAAAATGATATTAATCCTCAATTGGAAGATGCGCTATCTCAAAATTATACGGTGTTTAACTTACCAATTTCTAAAATATTTGAAACTTGGATAGAAACAAATCTTATTTTAGCGGAGTCATTATTGATTCAGGGTAATAATAGGGCTTACGATATAATGATTGCTTTGGAAGAGGCATTAGCTGCACATGAACCATTACCAAAATATCATTTAGCGCTAGCCTTTACGAAGGCGTTTGCTTGCACTGTAAAAGGGGATATTATTGAAGCAGAAAAAGTTTTAGAAACGATTGCTGATGCCCAAAAAACCGAACCACTTGAGGAAGAATTAATTTGCAAATTAAACTTACTACAAGTCTTTATTAGATTCTTGAAAAAAGACTTCTCAAATATGAAGACTTACTTATTTGAGACAGTAACATTTGCAAACAACGTAGGTGATTATTTAGGCAAAAACTTACTTAAAAGCGCGCTAGGTCGTTTACTTGAAAACGAAGGAGATTTTAGCAAAGCGCAAGAAATTTATAATGACCAAATTACATATTTTGCAAAAGAAAGAATAGCTTTAGGTGCTCTTCTAACTTGGTATTTCTTGGCAGATATTTGCTTAAAAATATTTGATGTTGATAAAGCATTAGAAATAGCACTAAACGCTTTAGAAGTAGCCAAAAATCCTAAAATCAATTCTTACTACTTCCAAGTTATGTATAAACGCTTAATTGCTGAGATTTATCTCCTTAAAAACGATTACAGCGTAGCTAAAATGTACTTAGACAAGGCGTTATTAATTACAAAAAAATTCAATCTGGAATATTTGAATGTACAATTATACGATTTCCATGCAAAATACCACATCGAAATGTTCAAATCTGGTAATGACGGTGGCTCTTCACCACTAGTTAATGCAAAAAAACTATATGAAAAAGCAATTACATTAGCATCCCACTTAGGCTTGCTAAATGTAGTAGATGAACTTAAAAAAGAATATCAATCCCTCTTAACATTCGCCCAACTTAAAAAAGTTGTGTTGAATTAAAAGAAAGTTAAATTATAATTCACTATTTAAACAGTTCCTTAAAATAGTTTGCATTTGATAACGCTTTTTTGGCACAGGTTGTACCATTTTTAAATTCCATACTAGTATTAATTGAACAATCTCCAGAACTATTAGGAATTAAACCTTTTTCATCATCAAGACTAAATATAAAAACATCATAACCCAACCTGTTTGGCTTTGACGCTCCATTTAAATCTAAATACAATACAGTTGCCTCACCATACCAACAAGTTACATGAACCGTTGACCCTGTAGGTAATTGATAAACGGGTCCACCATTATCCCACACAGCAGTTGACTTACCATTATAAGAAGTATACCCACTACCTTGATATCCTACTTTTTTAACATAGGTAGATTTAACATACTTATTAAAATCGTCAATCCAAGGACGCCCACCATAGTTTAATTGCCCAGTTGGATAAAACGTTTCATTTTCTGCCAAATAACTCTTCGCAGCCTGTGCCAATAAAGAATAACCTTGTTTAAAAGCAGAAGCATATTGTACCTGTTGATATTTCTTATGTAAAGTTGGAACTGTTAAAGCCGATGCAACCCCAATAATTGTCAATGTAACTAAAACTTCCGCAAGCGTAAATGCTTTTTGATTAAATCTTGGAAAAATATTGTTTATTTTTATAACAAGAGAATTTAACGGGCTAACAATCCCACCCCCAACTGCCATGCGGGTTTTCGCACTTTCGTTCTTTCTCATTTCTTCTCCATTTCTGTTTGATTAATACAAATATACTATTTACATTAGAAACTAAAATCTATATTCATTACATAAAAAATTATACTAAATTTTACTAAAATAAACAAGTAAAACAAATTCCCGATAAAATCGGGAATTAAAACAATAACCAGAGTATGTGAAAATTTTTAACTTAACAAACCAAGTGCGCTTTCAAGCAACTGCTTGTTTGTTGAAATAATCTTTGAAGATAAATCAATCTGCACTTTTGCTTGTTGATAATATGAAATATTTGCTTTTAAGTCAACGTTAGATTGTTCGAGTAAACCTCCGCGAACATCAGCTCTACCAAAAACCGCTTTACCTGAATCTTCTGTTTCAATAAACTCGCCTTCTTTTACTTCGTACAACCCTTCTGGATTGTGGAAGTTCATAACAGCTATTTTATACAAAGGCACCATAACTTTTCCTGAATTTGATTTGCCGTAAATAATACCATCATCTTTTATTTCAAATTCTTCGTATTTTCCTAAATATTTACCATTATTAGGATCAATCCACATTTTGATATTTGTTGTTGGTATATTTATAGCGCCGCCTTCTAGTGCTGTATCTTCATAGATATTTGCGGATGCAGGTTTTGCGCCTTGCATAATTTCGCCTTTGTCGTTTAAAATAAATCCTTGAACTTCGGCACCTCTTGGGTTTTTATAAACACCTTCTGCGTCAAACCTAAACTCACCTAGTCGAGAATAAACGACTCTTCCGTCCGGACGACGTAGCATAAAATATCCGGTACCTTCAAGAAAGACATTTTCGCTACTTGTTCCAGGGATAGATTTACCTTGTCCGGTGTTTTTCATGTGGCTATCTGCAATTGTGCCGGTTAAAAAATTTTTAAAAGTTATAGCGCTTTCACGATATCCGGGAGTGTACATATTAGACATGTTTTGTGTCAATGCATCAATCCACGCATTTGTTGATTTTTGTGCATTAAGCGCATTTATAAAAGCATCATTCATTTTGCTTTCCTCCATTTTGGTTATTGTTTTGTCTTTTACTATTGTTTTTATATGGTTTGTACATTATATCTCCGTAGTCAAGATTTTGTTCTTCAAATCTATCTTTTAAATAGCCTATGTTGTTTCTTAAATATTGTTCAACAGCTTTGTCTCCCGGGATAAATTCGGCATTAACTTTACCATCTCGTCCTATTCTTAAAATAACTGAGACATTATTATCAAAATCAATGCGTACAGGTTTTTGCGTTTTATAAGCAGATTCAATTAAATTTAAAAGTGATTTTGTTATTTCTGTTGATTTTAAAGTTTGTGTATTATCATTAGTTAATTTTAATAAATTAACTTGAAACGAATTTGCATTTCCAGTTTCTTTTACAATAAAATCAGTTTTTTCGATTAAATCATTAAAGAACAAAGCATCATCTTTTGAAATAGTTAAAGTATCATAATTAAATGAAGAATGAACAGCGTCTAAACCTCCAATTAATCCGGATGATTGACTTTTTACAGATGAAATCATATTTATATCATTTAAAGATTGAATAAATCCCGTATTAATACCATTTTGAGCTAATAGTAACTGGTATTCTTCAGAAAATGAATTTGTGTTTTCTGCGTCATTTTGAGAAATATTACCGGAGGATTTTTTTTCTTGTATTTTTTCATTTGATATAGTATCAATATTCATTTGATTTGTGTCCTTCTTGTATTCTTTGTAATTCTTCTAGATAAGCATCTTCTTCGTTTGCCTTTGTTTTTGCAAAATATTTTTGTACTGCCACTTCAGATAATTGTTTTAATTCTGCAGCTTTTTCTTCTGCAATGTATGATTCTTTCATTTTTTCCTTATGTTTTTCAAGAATTTTTACATCTTTTTCTCTTTCAATAAGGATTTTCTTTTCTTCTTCAAGTCGTTTTATTGCTTCTTGTTTTTGAACTTCCAGTTGTTCTCCAACTTCATAGAGATGATGAAGAAAATTATCATAACTCTCATACATTATCGGATTAGCAGTACGCATGTCTTGTCGAGTTTGTATAATTGCCTGTTTATTTTGTTCAATCAAATCTTCTATCCTTGTAACTTCAGCTTGTGCCTTGATTACAACCTGCAATTGTTCTTCTTTTTTTCTTATTCGAAATTCAATAACTTTTTGCAGTCGGTATCTAAAAGGCATAATTTCCCAAAATATTACAGCTATACCTATTTATTATGACTTAATGCATCCTAACTAACCACATCTATTTGTATGAGGCTTTCTTGTTTTTTAATAGAAAATTATAAAAAGTCAACTAAATAAAAAATTATTTTATAGCTTTAATAAATAAAACATTAGATTTTATGGATACAGGTTTATTTTCTAACGCCATTTGCAACTCTTTTAAATAGTTGTTGACCTTTTTTTCGTCAAAATACATCAAAAACTTTTCTTTCGTTGTTTTAGCTCCGGGGCTGGGCGGAATAGATACCCAACGTTCAACCATGCCGGACTGTACAACATAATTTGACTCAACGACTTGTTTATCTAATATCCCATCAATAAAGCCGGCATCTTGTAAATCTTTTGAAATTGTTATTTCGTCGAAGTTTGTAAGTGGGTCATCATCTGCCGTCATAAATTCTTCTTCAGCTTTTTTAAAGTCAGTATAGTCACTAAGCATGTTGCTAGAAACGAGCTCCCAACATTTAGTGTTTGAGCGAATAATTGGCTCAAATGCGCTGTAGATGCCTTGAGGTTTTAATATTCTGCAAATTTCAGACAAAGCTTGTTTTTTGTCTAAAATATGAACAAGAACTGATCTCATAACTGCTTTGTCAACAGAGTTGTTTGGTAATTTTATATCACAACAATCTGATAATAAAAATTCATAATTTCCATTAACATTTAAATCTTTTGCAAGTTTCTGACAAGAAGAAAGGCAATCTTCAAATTTGTCGGAAAAAATAACTTTTCCATCTCGGTTGGTTTTTTCTAATGCTCCAAACGCTAACAGTCCTGTACCGGTGCCTAAATCCAAAACCGTGTCGGTCTGTTGAATATCAGCATTGCTCAACACTGCATCCCTAACCGCAAACAACCATTGTATTGTTTGTTCTTTTTGGTCTCTTGTCATATATTCAAAACGGGATTGCGTTAACCATTTTGACCAGTTTAATTTTGAGTCTGTCATTTTATCCTTCTAGATTAATTGTTTTTTGGGCATTGTTATAGATGGTTTTTGTAAGTATAAAGGCTTAACATTCGCCCAATGATATTTTTTTTCGGATTTTAGTGCTTTTTGAGTTAATATACCTAAATACGCACCTAAATCAGCGTTGATATCAGTATAGCATACTGTTTCAATTTTGTCTTTTGTTAATAATTCTTGCATAGCTTTATCTGAAATTATCACTTGAGTCTCATCAAAACTTAATGAGTTTATATCAATTAATTGGGGCTCAATAATTGTTTCTCCAGCCTCATCATACTGAGCAAAGTAACACATATTTTTTCTTGCATCCATAACAACAGTTGTTTTAGTACTCGATTGATTTAACTGTGCAAGAATTTGCATAGAAGAAATACCAACTAATGGAATTTCCAATTGTTGAGCAATAACTCGTGCTATTGTTAGGCATGCTCTAATTCCTGTAAAACTTCCAGGTCCAATATTAACCCCAATCGCTTCGATATTTTTCATTGTTAGATTGTAAGATTTTAATAAATTAACAATATTTTGAATTAAATATGCTGAATGATATTTGTCATCATGCGATTCTATAGTTTGAGTTTCTAGTAATTTATTATCGCTAAACAATGTTACGTATGTTTTATCTAATGATGTATCAAATGTTAAAAAGTTCATTAACACAACCCTTCTAGAATTTTTTGTGCTTTTTCGCCATAAGCATTAAAAACAAAGTTTCGTTCAGTTTCATCTATATACTCAATGCTTATTTCCATTCTGTCTAAGGGGATTTCCCCTTGCGAAAATTCAGCCCATTCTGCAAAAGTCAGACATCGTCCTTGTGAATATTCTTCTAACTCATCAAGAATTGTTTTAACTCCTTCATTTTCAAGCCGATATAAATCGAAATGAAAAATAGGAATTTTTCCATCGTGATATTCATTTAAAATGACGAAACTAGGGCTTGTTACTTTTTCTTGAACATCCAAATGCTTTGCTACTTTTTTTACAAATGCGGTTTTACCGGCACCAATATCTCCAAACATACAAACAAAACAGCCCTCTTTTTCTACAAGTTTGGCGAATTTTTGAGCTAATTTGTCAGTATCTTCTAAATTCTTACAATCAAATGTTTTCATTAGTAGAATTCCCCTACCCCAAACGTAAATGCACCGCGTTTGTTTCCAGCTCCAACATTTGTAAGAGGATAGCCCCAGTCTACGCTCAATGGTCCAATACCAGGAACAAATACTCTTAAGCCTACCCCAACTGAAATAGCTTCTCCGGGGCGGTTGTACATTCTGTCACTAACCGATTGGCTAAACATTTTACCGGCGTCAGCAAAGAAAGCTAGTCTTACATTGTCAAAGAACTTAACCTTTTCTATTCTATCAAGGAATAAGAATGGAGTTAACAATTCAGCTGATGCCATCATAAACCCATCACCTGTACCGACTTCGCTCATTCTAAAACCTCTAACCGTATATGGTCCACCTAAGCGATATGCCATAACTTCAGGCATATCTCCATATAATCTACCCCCAGCTCTACCCAAAAGTGAAAAGCTTGATTTTTTCATAACAGGATAATATTTTTTGATACTTGCCGTAATTTTACCATGAGTGTTTTCTATATCATCCAAACCTACGTTTTGGTCAAATCTAATTGACGCTAAAACACCATTTCTAGGATTTATGGTTGTATCTCTTGTGTCGTAAATTAAGCTGGGCGCAACACCTAGGAATAAGCCACCTTCTAATTGTTTTGCCCTTTCTGATATGTCAATATTTCTGCGTGCAAATCTTCTTGCAACTTCATCAGCGTCGCCTTCTCTAACGTCAATATTTTCTATGCCTAAGCTGATTTGTCCTCGTAGTGTCTTAGTTGAGTTTAAAGGTTTGGATAAAGTGTTTTCCCAACCATAACGGCGTTCAATTGCTAAAGGAACTTGATAGCTGGCAAAATCTCTATAAAAAACTTTTGATAATAAAGAATTTTCTGATCCTTTTAACCTTGGTTCAAAGAAACTCAATTCAGACTGAATGTTTGCTCTATCAATCATTGAACGGTCGTTTAACATAATACCTGTACCCGTCATAACGTTTAGAGAGACTCTTTGTCCCAATCCTCTGAAGTTATTTTCAGAAAAACCTAAAGTTGCAAATAAACCGGTAGCTGTATCAACACCACCACCTAAAGAAAGTGTGCCTGTTTTTTGTTCTTCAACTTTTATTGTTATATCATACAAATCTGAATCAGAATTTGTTTTTTGAATACTTCTAGTTACATCACTAAATGCTTGTGTTCCGTATAAGCGTGTTAAGTCTGCTTTAATTTGGTTTTCATTATATATTTCTCCGGGTTTTGAAAGAATATTTCGTTCAATAATAAAATCTTTAGTTTTTTTATTGCCTTCGATTGCTATTGAGTTGATATGTCCTTCCTCAACCTCAAAATTTATGACTCCGTCAGGATCATCATAAACAGCGGTAACTCTTGCCAATATATAACCTTTAGCCGCATAAACTTCTTCAATATCCGTAATTGCTTGGTTAACAAGCGTCATGTTTTGTGGTTTGCCTTTTAAATCGTCTATAGCATCAAGTATTTCACCAACACTTACTACTTCGTTGCCTTCAACTGTAAATCCGGTAATTGGTAGGTTTTCTTCAACAGTTATTTTCAAGATAACGTTATTGTCATCTATTTTTACCGGCAAAGCTTTTATTTTTTCCGTAAAATATCCCATTTGATAAATTTGCTTGAGACTTTGTTGAACCATATCACGGCTATATATGTCACCGGCTTGGATTTTCATGGCTGTAGCTATTTCCGACGATGAGATTAGCTTGTTGCCATCAAATTGAATGTCTTTAACATAAACAGCATTTGGATTTTTTGCGATTTTTTCTTCTTGCGCTTTCTGTTCATCGGTTTTTAATAATTGTGGTTGCTCAAAAACTGCATTCTGCTCAGCATGGTCATTCTTTTTTTCTCTTTTATTAAACCATGCCGCCTCTGCCGGTGTTATGCCTTGCAAAAACAAGCACACAGCCGCTAAAATCCCTATGATATTTTTATTGTTTATTAACTTAATGATTATAATTCCTCTATAAGACAGTGGGCTTTACTTAAATTATACTTCTAATTTTCTTTATTTCCAATACTTAACATATATTAATATTTTAATATATGCTTGCTATTTTGTTATTTTAGTTGCTCGTTGCAAATCTCGTTTAACAGCCTTTTCTTTAATTGCCTCACGTTTGTCATGCAGCTTTTTACCTTTAGCTAAAGCTATCTCAACTTTTGCCCAACCGTTGAGTAAGAATATTTCCAAAGGAATAATTGCATAACCTTCTTTTTTGATTTTACCAAGCATTTTCATTATTTCTTTTTTATTTAAAAGAAGTTTTCTTGTTCTTTCAGCTTCGTGATTATATCTATTACCTTGTTCATAAGGGCTTATATGACAGTTATAAAGCCAAGCTTCACCGTCCTCTATTTTAACAAAGCTATCTTTGAGATTAACTCCGCCTTTTCTTAATGATTTAATTTCTGTTCCGCACAACACAATCCCTGCTTCATACTTGTCAAAAAGTAAGAAGTCATGAAAAGCTTTTCTATTTGTTGATATAATCTTTTTTCCCATAGAAAAATTATAACATGAATAAGTGGTTTTAAATAATAAAAGTGTATGTTTTATATTTTAAAAACATCTTCTTTAATGTATTCAAAATATGCATAACCAAGGTTTTGAAAGTAGACAAATAAGGTTGCAGTAATAAGATAAATTATTATGCAGGTTTCTATTAGCCCTTTAGAGAACAATATACTTGATAATGCTAATATTGGTATTGAAACAAGTGCGCAAATTATACCAAGTAATATAAATGTAAGAATCAAATATAAGAAAACTTGGGAAAAGTTTTTGGCTATATTTTTTATGTTTAAAGCCTCAATGATGCTGAATTTTTTTGCGTAAAAAATTACGCTGGTAAAAACTATTGAAAGGAATAAAAATGCCGAAACTATTGCTATTATCTTATTTTGCATAATTTCTAAATTTAAGTTCTTATAATAGAAAGTATAAAAGCACCAGCATAAAGTCAGTGATGGAATAAGTGCTATAAACCCTTTTGTCCCTATCCAAAACATTTTAAATGGGTTTATTGGAGGTAGGACATCTTGCTTGCATTGTATTGTGTACGCAGAAATTAAAAACATATAACCAAAATAAATTAGTCCAAGTATGAAGTACGCTATTAAATCAAGAGTGTCTCCTAATGAATAGACTCCTTTATCTATTTGAATTGCAACAAATGGAATGTAACTTAATATGAATATCTTTAGATAGGCAAATTTTTCAGTAAAAACAAGTTTTATTGAGTCTGTTATTGATGCCATTTAGCCTCCTCGTAAACTATTTTAATAATTTTTAATATTAGCGCAATTTTTTTTTGCTTAAAATCCTTTATTAATATGAAGGGAAAATTATGAGCGATTTATCAGCGACATCAGTAGATAGATTAACCAGATACGGTATTTTAGACGGCACTGTAGCTGCGCCTGCAACGCCAAAAACTGATATGATAAAGCCTGCAGCGCCGGAGGTAGATGTGCTTGATTTGCAAAAAGCACAAGATCCAAATGATAAATTAAAAACTTATGGAGCCATTGCGTTATTAACGTATTTAACAGGTGTTGCGTGTTCTAAAGGTAAGCTTAATCCACTTGATGGCATATATGGTATTTATGACGTTTTAGCAAAGGGATCAACTAAGTTTCTTAAGATATTTAAAAAGTCTTGAAAATAAGAGTTAGACATACTATAATTGACCTTAGTCAGTCAATTATAGGTGAAGTATGCAAAGAAATCCATTTTTTTATGATATTACATTAAGAGACGCTAATCAGTCTTTGAAAAAACCTTGGGATTTACAAGAAAAGGAAGTTATTTTTAATTACCTGAATGAGTTGGGGGTTCAGGCTATTGAAGTAGGTTTCCCTGCTGCTTCCGAGATGGATTTTGAAGCATGCCAAAGATTGGCTCAAATTGCTCCATCAAATACTGTTATTTCGGGTTTGGCTCGTGCCGTAGAATCAGATATTGTAAAAGTTGCAAAGGCTGTTGAAGCTGCTAATAAACCTAGAATACATACGTTTATTACAATGAGTCCGTTTAACATGGAATACGTTTTAAATAAACGTCCGGAAGAAGTTCGAAAGTTGGCTATTGAGGCTGTTACTTTCGCAAAAAATTTGATTGGAAATAAGGGAGACGTTGAGTTTTCTGTCGAGCATTTTGGTGATTGTATGGAGAACTTGGACTGGGTCATCGAGTCATTAAAAGAAGTCGTGAAAGCCGGTGCTACAACAATAAATTTGCCAAATACAGTAGAAAGATATCGTGTAAAAACTTATGTTGATATGATAGAAAAGGTTTATAATGCATTGCCTAAAGATGTTGCAATATCTGTTCATTGTCATAATGATTTGGGTATGGCGACAGCTGCAACCGTAGAAAGTTATTTTGCAGGTGCTATTCAATTAGAGTGCGCGTTAAATGGATTGGGTGAGCGTGCAGGAAATACAAATATGTATGAAGTTGCAATTGCTTTGCATAATTCTGGCGTAGAAACAGGGTTAAAATTAAATAAAATTTACGAAACAGCGCTGGTTGTTGCAGAGATGGCAAATGTGCCAATTTACGAAAAAGCTCCTTTGATTGGTCCGGACGCGTTAGCGCATAGAAGTGGAATCCATCAAGATGGTGCTGTTAAAACCAAAAACATGGAAAAAGGTGCTTATAGGGCTATACATCCATCTCTTATTGGTCGTTCAGATGATGAAAAAATTGGGTTTACTTCTCAATCTGGTAAAACTGCAGTGTTTGAAATTATTTCATCTGCCGGATATCCTATTACCATGCAAGAAGCCGTCAGAATTACGCCGGTTATTAAAGAAAAAGCTGAATCTGTTGGTGAGTTAAGTGATGAACAATTGATTGAAATTTATAAAAAAGAAGTATTTGAGCCAACTGGACCATTCAAACTTCTTAATTTTGTTAAAATTTTGGATGGATTGTTCCATTTGTCATTTATGTATAATGATAAACAGTATGATTTAAATGGTTCAGGAAACGGTCCCGTGGCAGCATGTTTGCAAGCACTGGATGAGGCTGGTTTCTCTCAAAAATTACTTCATTATGAGCAACAAGCTATAGATGAAGAAATTTTAGGTTCAGAAGCCATTGCAATGACAATTATTCATCTTGAGGGTAAAAACGGTGAAACTGTTATTGCAAGAGCGAAAGATGCAAGTACAATGAAAGCAAACGTTCATGCTATATTTAATGGTTTGAATATAATTAATTCATAATTTGTTATTGTTTATAAACTCAAAACCCACTTCTGTGTTGAAGTGGGTTTTGAATGTGTTTAACCTTATACGCGGTTTTTTGTAAATAATGTTTCTTGCTTTTCCTAAACAAGATTGGTCTAAACTATTAAATTATAGAAAAAGTAATACAACCTCCTGCGCCTAGTAACGCGCCCTTAAGCTATCACAATTATACACACGCACCGGTGCGTATTTGAGTGTGGGATTTCCAATACCCTCCATTAAACTTACCCACATACTGATTAATAAAACTTTCATATATCTCCTTAAAGATTTTATTCATATCACCTTACTTTTTATTTATCGGCATTATTTTTCATGACTTTAGGATTTTTTTTATTTTTGATACACTTCTTTACAATTAACGCTAAAAATTTGTATGTGTTAAAATATAACTAACAATTAGGTAAGGAGAATTATAATTATGGCTAGAATTATTCGTCCAACATGGGCTATCAGATGTGTAAATTCAGGTTGTAGAAAACTTTTTGAAGTTGCTATGCTTGAAGATGGAAGACAACAAGAGGTTGTTTGTCCTGAATGTGGTGAGCATTATGTTTATCCAACACCACAAGAGAACGCTGAACAAAAATAATGAAATATTATCCATTTAGTACCTATCTGAAGGATAAGTTTGGAGAAAAGGTTTATAAAATAACCCTTGACGCTGGTTTTACTTGTCCAAACAGAGATGGTAGTATTTCAAATATAGGTTGTGTTTTTTGTGATGACGGGGGGAGCTTTTCTAAAGCCCACTCCCGTTTTTTGTCTATTCCGGAACAAATAGAAGTTGGGGTTGAAAATCAGCATGCCAGATTTGGTGCAAATAAATTTATGGCTTATTTTCAGGCCTTTTCAAATACTTATAAACCGGTTAATGAACTTGAAAAAATATATAATGAGGCAGTTTCCCACCCTAAAATAGTTGGGCTATCTATTGGGACAAGACCAGATTGTGTTGATACGGAAAAACTAGATTTGATTGCATCTTTCGTTCCAAAGTATGAAACATGGATAGAATATGGACTTCAAACGATTCATGATAAAAGTTTATTGTGGATGAATCGTGGGCATGATTATAAATGTTTTGAAAAAGCGTATTTAGAGACAAAAAAACGAGAAATAAAAGTTTGTGCACATGTAATTTTGGGATTACCCAATGAAACAAAGGAAGACATGTTAAAAACCGCAAAAAGGTTGTCTGAGCTGGAAGTTGATGGTGTAAAATTTCATGCACTTTGTGTCATGCCTAATACTCCGTTAGAAAAAATGTATAATAACGGAGAAATCAATTTATTAACAGAAGATGAGTATGTTGATATTTTGTGTGAGTTTTTGAAAATATTACCGGAAAATACTATTATCCATCGTCTTTGCGGTAATGGTTATTCAAAAACAATGATAGCGCCGTTGTGGTTGAATAATAAATGGGAAACGCATAATAAGATTAATGCAAAGTTATAAATTTTCTTTTATCCACTCTATCATTGGTAGTAACGCTTTTGCTCTATGACTTAGTGTGTTTTTTTCGTCAAGAGAAAATTCAGCCATTGTTTTGTTTAATCCTTCGACTATAAAAATCGGGTCATAACCAAAACCACCATTTCCGTATGGTTCTGTCGCTATTTTCCCATTGCATATTCCTTTGGTCGTATGAATAATATCACCGTTGGCATTCGTAAGAGTCATTGAACAAACAAAATGAGCCGTTCTTTTTGCAGAAGGTGTATTTTTAAGTTCGTTTAATAATTTAGTGATTTTTTCAGCTTGGGTTTGCGCGTATCTGGCGGAATAAATTCCAGGTCGTCCGTCTAATATATCAACACATAACCCAGCATCATCAGCTAACGCGTACGTTTTCATTAATATAGAGGCATCTTTAGCTTTTATTGCCGAATTAGCTTCAAATGTTTTTCCATCTTCAATTGGGTCAAAACTTTCTCTAACTTTCGTAAAATTGATGCCATGAGCGTTAGCAATTGCATTGATTTCTTCGACTTTATGTTCATTTGAGCTGGCTAAAACAATTTCAATCATTATTTTCCGTACCTTCTGTTTCGTTTTTCAAATTCTAAAACTGCTTTTGAGAGTAAATTTTCTCCAAATTCCGGCCAAAATTCTTCAAAAATTAAAATTTCAGAATAAGCAATTTGCCATAGTAAATAATTGCTAATTCTATATTCCCCACCTGTTCTGATAAGCAAATCAGGCGCTGGCATGCCAGTTGTGTATAAATTAGTTTCAATTAATTCTTCATTGATATCATTTTGTTTTATTTCACCGGTAGCAAGTTTGTTTGCGATATTTTTTACAGCATTTAAAATTTCGTTTCTTGCCCCGTAATTGAATGCGATTTGTAAATTTACTCCGGTATTTTTCGCTGTTTTTTCTTCTGCGTTAAAAAGTATTTTCTGTAATTTGTCGCTTAGGGCTGAAATGTCGCCAATAAAACGAATTTTGACGTTTTCTTTATTCATTTCATCTAATTCATTTGTTAGCGTTTTTGCTAATAAATCCATCAAAAAATTTACTTCTTCCTGCGTTCTTTTCCAGTTTTCTGTAGAAAAAGCATAAACGGTTAAATATTTAATTCCAAAATCAGAACATGCGCTAAGTGTATTTTTAAGTGCTTCTACTCCTTTTTGATGTCCAAACATGCTAGGAAGTTTTTTTTCTTTCGCCCAACGTCGATTGCCGTCCATTATGATTGCGACATGCTTTAGTTCTGTTTTTTCTACAATATTTTTAATATTTTGAGTTTTTATCATTGTCTAAATAGCCATTTTACTAACCAACATGCCTATAATAGCTTAAAAAAATAAAAATTAAAATAAATACTTGAAATTTAAAAATCCCCATGTATAATAATTACATAAGCAAAACACGCGGGAGTAATTCAGTGGTAGAATGCTTCCTTGCCAAGGAAGATGTCGCGAGTTCGAGCCTCGTCTCCCGCTCCATTAAAAAAGAAAGAGCCGTTAGGGCTCTTTTTTGTTATAAGTCATAATGTATCATTACTGAGAAAGAAAAAAATTTGACATAATGGAATTAAATCAAGCATTAAAATTAACAAGAAAGGATGGAAAAATTGTAGATGTCATTTTATATGATAATGACGGTATTAGTGACGTCGAGATTTTAGATATTAAAAAATTAAGATTTGCGGGAATGAATACTAAAGATATCAAGAAAACTTATATACAAGATGTTGTTTTTAATGGTAAGGATAAGGTTTATTTGCAAAATAAAATATCAAAAATTATTGCTGGGTTATCTAAAAAACATTTGAATAAAATTATTTCTACAGTTTTTACAAAGGATATTGGTGGAAAATATGGGTACTTAAAAAAAGAAATTATCTCAAATATTGATGTAATATTTTTTGCGGCTGTTCCTGTTCTTAAACATTCTGAATTAAAAAAAGAAACTATATATGATTGTCAAATTATTCACAGATTTGCATTACCACTTAGGATTTGCGGGTTGATTTTTTTAGTTATGATTACTTTAAAAGAGCGAATTGACTACCATAGTATACAGCTTGATGAATTTTCAATTTATGATTTGTATTCCGAAATTCTAGAAAATAAAAAGTCATTCGATAGTCCCTCTACGGTTTCTGCAGATAAAACTGTGACCTCCCGTAGCCATTATCAAATGACTACATACAGTATAAGCGATTTAACGTACTTTGTCAATCGTAATATAGTTAAAAAATATGGATAGATGTGCTTATGATTAATTTAAAAACTAAAAACTGGGAAATTGCGAATATAGAAACGGTATTATTTGACAAAGATGGTACGTTTATTGACTTGCATTATTTTTGGGGAAAGATGACCGAGTTGCGGGCTAGGGAAATTATTAAACGTTATTCACTAGATGATATTTTGTTTGAAAAGTTATGCGCGTATCTTGGGTATGATGTTGCTACGGGAAAAATGCTTTCAGATGGAATAACCGCGCTTTATTCAAGGGTTAAAATTATTGAAATATTTAAAGAGAATTTAAAAGAATTAGGCGTAATTACGACAGAAGATGAGTTGACTCAAATTTTTGATTATGTCAGTGATGTTTTTTATCAAAATATAAATGAGTATACAAAACCTATTGAAAGCGCTATAAACTTTATAAAATTGCTACACTCTAAAGGCGTAAAGCTTGGTATTGTTACCTCAGATTCTGTTGTTTCAACTGAATTAACTTTAAAACATTTTGGCTGGGAGTATTTGTTTGATGCTGTAATTGGGCGAGAATCTTCGCCATACACAAAAGAAAGTGGTGAACCAACAAAATTAGCACTTAAACAATTAAATGCGAATCCCAAAACAACAGTTATGATAGGTGATGCGCCTATGGATTATGTTTCAGCACAAAATGCGGGTATAGAAAGCATTGTTCTTGTAGCAACAGGGCAAATTCCAATTGATGAGCTTGCGCATGTCTGTGAGTTTGTTGTTTTAAATTTAGAAAAAGTTTATGTTATTTAGAATAGTAAATCAAAAGCTCGGAGAGCGTAAATCCGAGCTTTTTTATTTTACATGGACTATGATATTTTTATTTTTTTGCTTGCCAAATATCAGCATAATTTTTTGTTTTTCCGTTTTGTACAAATGTTGCACCTTCTTGGGTCATAAGTTGGTTTCCTTTGCCGTCAAAATTGTCTTGAAGAGTTGTTTCATTAGTTTTTGCCAGATTGATTTCAGTAAGGTTGAGACTGTTAAGTGATTTTGTTTCACCATCATATCCCATTTTCATTGTTAAACCATATTTTTCTGATAAGAAGTTTAAATCGTTTTCATCTAGAGATATATCGGCATCACCATCAATTAGATTTTCTTTGCGTGCAAGGGCTTTTAATGCTTCGAAACCGTCTTTATAACCATCGGCTTTACCATCTCCATCAAGGTCTGTATTATTACCGAATAATTCTTTACCGTTTTCACCTGCAATACCATCACCATCAAGATCAAATGCGAGGACGCCTTCATGTACGTTGTTGATATTGTCAAGAGTTCCATTTCCATCAATATCATATTGAATTAATTCGTCTGATGTGTTGATGCCGTTTTCATCCATATCAAAAGTTAAAGGTGAGTCTGTTTTGTATTGAACAGCTGTTTTATTTGCTTTAAATGATGTAGCTGATAAATTTATTCCATATACGTTGCTAGTGTTTTTTGCACCTGGTTCTGCTTCTTTTATGTTATGCATATAACCATTACCATTAGATGTAATATCTAGTCCTTTGTGTTTTGATTTTATTGCTGTATTTGTCTTTTTACCTGTTATAGGATTTTTAATTGTTGCATATGTATATTCACCGTATAATCTAGCTATGCTTGGATGCACGGTACCTTTTGATTTTGCCCAACCTTTTGTGTCTGTTCCATAGTCATAGAGGTGCCATTTTCCATCGTCTTCACCTTTAGCAAGAACATATCTTGGTGAACCATCTTCCAAGGTTTCAGATAAATTAATATTGTTTTCTTCAACGAGTTTCCATTCTTTTGGACCTACTGCGTTTTTAATTGTTTCTAAAGCTTTTGCCGGAATTTCTGCTTTTTCTTTTTCTACTGCAACTTTATCATCTACTGCTATGTCCAGCGCCGTTTGAACTATAGATATTTTATTGTTAACTGTTTTTATCTTATCTTGTACGCTTAGTAATGATGTGTTTATAGTTGAAATGCTAGAACTTAGCATATCACCAGTCGCTTGAAGCGATGATAAATTGCTTTGTAATGATGAAAGATTTTGAGTTTGTGGTCCACTAAATGAAGCCATTTGTTTTTCAATAAAAGCTTGTTTGTCTCCGTCTGTTTCAGGATTATATTTAGCTTCAGCGTCAGCGTACGCTTGACTGTATTGTGCGTGGTATGCAGCTTGTGTGGCAAGGTTTTCTTGTTGTTTTTTGACAAGTTCATTGCTTGCTTTAAGTTGCTCCGCCTGATTTGTTTGCATTTTCTTATTTAGGTCGTCTAATTTAATTTGCATTTCGCTTTCGTCGGACTTTAATTGTTGTTGTTGCTTTTGTAAATTCTCTAATTCCCTTGTTTTCTCTTCAATAATTTTGTCTATTTGTGCAATCATTGCGTCAAGTTTTTCTGGATATGCATTTAGTGCATCCAAATCAGTTTCGACATTGCCTGTTAAATCTAGTCCAATTTCTTCCCCAATAGATGTTAAAACCCCTAATTTTTCTCTATACATGTCTGCATCTACAGTGCTTGTGTTTGTCGCATTTGTTGTACCTGTAAATAATCCTTCTTCTACTTCAACATAACCCGTCCCAGTTTTGTTAACGTTCGTTTGTTGTGTAATTGCTTCAGCCCCATACAAATTAACATTGTTCATTTTTTTCTCCTACTTTAAACTAATATTATCTTATATTCCCTATTTCGGCAAAAAAAAAACAACTTTAGTAAAATCAGAAAATATTTTACAAATTTTAACAAAGATTAATATAATTCAACCTGAAGGCTATTGATTTGCTTGTGTTTAACAAAATTTTTTGTCTAACAAAAAAGAAGCATAAATTTTCTGTAGAATTTTTTTTTGTTAAATAATTGTAAACTATTTCATATTTAAAATAGAAACATCAATTAAATTTTTAGCGATTTTAACCGCGTTATTCATTTCTTCAGTGTTTTCGAACAAGGAATCTGTTTCAAGATATTGTTTAACAATTTTTCTTGCGTAAGAGCCAACCGCTAAGCAGTGGATGTTTACGCCACATAGTTTTGCCAATTCTGTTGATTTTGTATTTGTGCCGCCTGACATCATTATATATACAGGCATTTTTGCGTTTTGGAAAAGTTGGGCGGTTGCAACAGCTTGCAATGTTGTTCCGTATTCATCATTGTTTCCGCTCATAGCCACGCCATCAGCTTGGATTATAGTCGTGTATGGGTTGCGGTTTGAGATTAAGCGTTCGACTCTTTCTTTTAATTTTTTATCGCCTAATTCTGAACGGTCTAAGGAGATACAAAGCATTCCGTCAAATAATTTATTTAATTGTTGCCATTTTTCATCAACATCATTTTCATCAGTTGAAATCGCATGAAATTCAATGCAATCAATACCTTTTTCTATAATTTCAGGTAAAATTTCTTTGTATTCTTTCAGTTGAGATTTTGTTTTGATTGCGTTTACTGGGCAAACATTTAAGCATTGTCCACAACCTAAACAACGTTCTTTTTTAATTTGAGGTGGTGTGTTTTGAATTGCGTTGTGTGGGCAAATTGAAATACAAGCTCCACAATTTGTACAAATTTGTGAGTTTATTTCTGCTTTTGTGATATGTGGGTCTCCAGCTATTCCAACGCTTACACATATTGCGGCGTCATTGACTTTCGCACGATGTAAGCCGCGTTTTGCCGCTTCAACTACGTTTGGATTTGCACTTACATCGAAAAATTTACAGCCAGCTTTTGCATAGATTGTTACTAGTTTTTCAACTTCTTCAACATCTTCATTGCCTGCACCACAAACAAGTTTAAATCCTTTTCGTTGTTCAAATAAATCTTTTAGCATATCTGTACCACCATTTTGTTGAAAGAATCATCCATCTAGATTAGATAATGTTAATAAAATATTTTTCATAGAATAATTATACAATTACAGATAATTTTTTCAATAATTATCTGTAATTGTGTTTATCCTAACGTATATTTACAGTGTTCTACCAGCTTCAACAACTTTTTCTCCAGCTGTTGTTGGTTTTAGATTAGCTTTATATGTTTCTACGAATGGTTGTAGTATACTTTTTAGCTGCTCAGGCAAAGACTTTTCTTTTCCAATGCTTATATTGTGGAGTGATTCAATCAAATCTTGGTAAACTGTTGCAAATGCGCGTGATTGGGTAAGCGCCCCTGCTGCTTGAGGTGTTAAGCCTAAGTCTGCTACATCAACAACTTCATTGAAGTGTGGTCCGGCATCAGAATAAGACTTATTCAAAGCTCCAACGTAACCATTTAGATTTTGGCTTAGCAATCCTTTATCCGCAGGTGAAGTTAGGGCAAATGCAAATTTATTATCAGGGTTAAAATGTGCTTCTGCACTGTGGTGCATTGCATCCGGCACTTTTGTTATTTGTTTAAGTGTGTTTTTAATAGACTCATTTTGCATTTGAGCGTGCCAATTTACCGTGTCTTCAAACATTGAGCCTAAATATTGATGAACGGATGTTTTGATATGTTGCATTTTTGCTTGGAACCAGAAGGAAGCCTGCGCTAATGGGTCATTTCTTGTTAAATCTTTTGACAATGCCAATGCAGACATATCGTTTGCCCCTTCAAGCATTTTTATCATGTCTAATTTTTTCATGCCCGCGTAGGCAAGCGAGAACAATGTGTGGTCGTCGAATGCTGAAAATCTTCCGCCAACATCATCATGAATGTATAAGTCGCCCAACCAATCTTCAGAAATAGCTGTTCTTCTAAGTTCGCTGGTTGCAAGATTTTTGTCTGATACCGCTACAAAATGGCTTGCCGCTAACTCTCTGGCTGTTTTATTGCTGTGTCCTGCATTTTCGTATAATTCAACTAATTTATTTTTTGTTCTTATTAGTGCGTCTTTGGGTTCAAAAGTTGTACCGGATTTTGAAACGACTAAATAATTTGAGTTACGAGCGTCGCCGCCAATAGTTGCCATAAAACGATTGTGGCTAACTGTATCAATATCAGACATGAATTTGATTTTTTTGTCTAAATTTAAGCCATTTATGCCTAGCATGTGCTCGATAGGATGTTTGGAACCGCCTATTCCAATTACGCTTAAGAAATTTGCGTCTGTTTGACTCTTGAATTTTTCAACTGTGCCGTAAATATAATCTATTCTTTTGAGTTGCTCTTCAGGCAAACTAACCCATTTTAAAAATTGTTTAGATACATTATGTCTTGCATTTAATTCATCTACAGCGGCTTGGGCAAGTTTTTTTAATCTTCCGTATGGCTTTTGGCTGTAGATTGTATTGATACCCAGTCCGGTATTGATTGTTAGACCCATATTTAGTAACCTCCTGATAATAAATAATAAGCAGCAAAATATAAAATATATATTCTCACATTAAAAAATTTTTGCAAGTTGTTTAAAAAATTTTATCAGAGTTGAGTTAAATTATAATTTAACAGTGAATTAAAATTAATATTTTTTAATTGTCCAAATTGTTAACTCTCAAAAACACCTTAAAAATCAGGCGGTCATGCCGAATTTATTTCGGCATCTATCCGGCTCGCGGTGGGCTCTTTGGGCTA
>JAZTWQ010000016.1:0-21857 GCA_045635965.1 Candidatus Gastranaerophilaceae bacterium | reverse complement strand
CCACCGCCTACAGATTGTCCTGCATAACCGCTAACTTGATGATTTTTACCATCAGCCGTTTGAACTGTTCCATCACCATTTAAAGTACCTTGAACAAATTTTCCATCTGGAGTGTGGAAGATACCTTGTGTGCCAGCTTGTAATGTTTGATTACCAACTTGTATGCCATTTTGTGCGTTTTGTTGCTCATCACCACCAAAACCAAACATGCTAGCTATGCCACCAAACAATCCACTAAGCAGATTTCCTGCTACTTGTAATGCTTGAGGGTTGCTCAAAAGTCCTGCGACTATCATATCCTTTGTATCTAATCCATTATTAGAGTTTGAACAAGAGCTAGAAGTTGAACAACAAGAAGAAGAACCTACTGCTGCATCCCAGATTGATGGCATTCCTCTGTTTAGCCAATTTGTTGATTGAATTGAACTAGGACACAAGATGCTATTGTTTAACCCATAAGGGTTAGCAGTAGCTCCACATCCACCACCAAAAATGTTGACGATTTGCTTTCTATTGTCAACAAACAACGGAGTTTTTGGTTGTTGTGGTTTTGGGCTTGTTTTCAATTTAAATAGTTCAAAATTTGTGTTGTTTTGGTTTGCCATTTTGCAATCTCTCTTTATTAACTCTTTATATATTAATAAAGTAAAAAGTATATAAAAAATTGCCTAAAAGCATGCGCAGTCATGGTTTTGAGGGGTTTGAAAACCTTATACAGAACCAATCATGAGATTGTTACAATTTCGTTACAATGTATATATTGCGGATATAAAAATCAAATTATCATATTTAATAAAATCAAAAACATTTTTTAAGCAAAGCATTACAATAAACAGCAATCGCCTCACCTTTACCAATGCTGTCTTGCTTTTCGTAAGTTTTCGCTTTGACTGAAATTTGATTTATATCAAGGTTCATATTTTTAGCAAGATTTTCGCGTATTTTCATAATATGAGGCATTAATTTAGGCTCTTGAGCTTGTATTGTAGAATCAATATTTACTATTTCATAGCCTTTCCCATCAATTAACGCAAGCACTTTTTTTAAAAGCTCTACACTATTTGCATCTTTATATTTTAAATCCGTATCAGGAAAATGTTGTCCAATATCACCCAAACACAAGGCACCCAACAAACTATCTATAATTGCATGGATAAGCACATCTGCATCAGAATGTCCAAGCAGACCTTTTGTATGTTCGATTTTTATACCGCCCAAAATTAAAGCCCGACCCTCAACTAATCTATGTAAATCAAACCCTTGCCCTATTCTATACATTTTTACTTTTCACTCCGATAAATTTTTCAACAGCATAAACAACTCCATCATCTTCAACTGATTTTGTAACAAAATCCGCCGCAGCTTTAAGGTTAGGGGTTCCATTACCCATTGCAACGCCAATATGGGCCGTTTTTATCATGTCTATATCGTTGTCATTATCGCCAATCGCCATGGTTTCTGAAATATCTATACCCCAATACTTGCACAAAAATTCTATAGCTTTGCCTTTTGTAGCTTCAGGGTGAGTAACTTCGCAATAATGATGCATTGATTTAACTACAAAAAGCTCGTCTTTAAACATTTCTGAAAGCTCTTTCACCACTTTTTCCATTTTTTGCGAATTAGGCTCAATGCATAACAATTTGTTCAATTTAGACAAATCTAATTGCTCTAAATTATCCAGAACATGGTATTGAACATATCTGTTAGTAACATATTCTTTTATTAGCTCGTCGTCTTGCTCTACAAAAAGTTTATCTTGGGAGTATGCGTTAATATGAACATTTTGTGAGCGAAAATAATTTATAACCTTTTTTGCTTGTTCTGCACTCATTCTCTTTGAATAAAGAATATTATCATTTTCTAACCAATTGCGAACCATTCCGCCTTGATAAGAAACGGCTGGGGTGTTTAATCCCAACTCTTTAATTAAAGGAACGGCGCCACGGTGCATCCTGCCTGTTGCTATAACAACTTTTACCCCGTCATCTTGTAGTTGCAAAAGAGTATCTTTAAGCAATTGGGAATACGTAAAATCTTTTTTGATAATTGTGCCGTCAATATCAAGAACAAGCATTTTTATCATAATTTAAAAGCCCTCATTAGTCCGCAAATCGTTTTGGCATCATTAATTTCACCATTTTTAATCATATCAAACACTTCTTTTTTGTCAAACTCAAAATATTCAATAATCTCATTTTCATCTGGTTTTTGTCCTATAAAATCATTTACTTCCGCCTTAAAAAGATAAAGTTTTTCATTGCAAATTCCAGCTGACGTATGGATAAAACCTAAGCTTTCCCATTTTTGAGCAGTATATCCTGTTTCTTCGTGTAGCTCTCTTTTTGCAGCTTCAAGTGGCTCTTCGCCATATTCAAGCTTACCGGCAGGAAGTTCATACATAGCTTGAGAAACAGCATAACGATACTGTTTTACCAACAAAATCTTATCTTCTTTTTCAGCAACAATAACCACGCCCCCAGGGTGCAAAATCACGTCTCTAAAAGAGTGTGCACCATTAGAAAGTTCAATTTCATCATGTTTAATATCAAAAATTTTACCCTTAAATACAATTTGTGTTGATAGTTGTTTTTCAAAAAATTTATCCATAAAACATCCTTATATATATAAAAGAGAAGCAACCCGTAAGCCGAATTCTGTTTTAAACTGACATCTATCTGTGACGCCTATTGCTAAACGCCTCAAGCGATTTTTCGAAAGACGGCGGGTCACCTTAACCTTTCATTCAATCTTGCACCCAATCGGAGTTTACCTGCCAAGGATTTCTCAACCCTCGCGGTGAGCTCTTACCTCACCATTGCACCCTTACCTGTACTTAAAAGCCATCGGCGGTGTCTTTCTGTGGCACTAGTCCGGCGATTACTCGCGGCTGATGTTATCAGTCGATTTGCCCTGAGGTGTTCGGACTTTCCTCATCTTTTAAAGACGCGTCAGTTCGGTTACTTCTCTACTTAATTTTAGCATAATATTGGAAAATTTAAAGGAACAAATTATAATTTACTGCATTTTTTAAAAAACTATTGATTTAAAAATTTGTTCTTGGTAGGATAGTTCTGTTGAAAACTTAATAGAACAACTTCATGCCGAAGTGATGAAATTGGTAGACGTGCTAGACTCAAAATCTTGTGTGGGCAACCACGTGCCGGTTCGAGTCCGGCCTTCGGCATTTTAATAAAAACCTCCTTTTTAAAAGGAGGTTTTTTAATATCACATTTTTTAAAAAAAAAGGCGGTTTCCCGCCTCCAGAAAGGATTATTTAAATTTTTTATTCTTCTGTTGGTTTTAATTTTTCTCTTACTTTCGTTTCAACTTCCGCCAAGATTGTTGGATTAGCCTGCAAAAATTCTTTTGCTTTTTCTCGACCTTGTCCTAATTTTTCGTCATTATAGCTAAACCATGCGCCGGCTTTTTTTACAATATCAAAAGATACCGCAACATCAAGAATGCAACCCAATTTACAAATGCCCTTTCCATAAAGTAAATCAAATTCAGCAATTCTAAACGGAGGAGCTACTTTATTTTTAACAACTTTAACTTTTGTGCGATTACCCAAATCCGCAGTATCGCCTTTGATAACTTCACCTTTTCTAATATCCAAACGTACGCTTGCATAATATTTCAAAGCATTACCACCAGTGGTTGTTTCAGGGTTTCCATACATAACACCAATTTTCTGACGAAGCTGGTTAATAAAAATGATTGTTGTATTTGTTTTACCAACGACACCGGTCAATTTACGTAACGCCTTACTCATCAATCTAGCTTGCAAGCCCATTTGCTGATCTTCCATTGTTCCATCAATTTCAGCTTTTGGAACTAGCGCAGCAACTGAGTCAACAACAACAACATCAACAGCTCCTGAACGAACAAGCTCTTCCGTAATTTCCAACGCTTGCTCACCTGTATCTGGCTGAGATATTAACAACTCATCTATATTTACGCCCAATGCTTGAGCATATTCAGGATCAAGGGCATGCTCGGCATCAACAAACGCGGCAATCCCACCCATTTTCTGACATTCAGCAACAATATGTTGCGCCAAAGTTGTTTTACCAGAACTTTCCGGACCATAAATCTCTATAATTCTTCCTCTCGGCACACCACCTATTCCTAGCGCAATGTCTACAGACAACGCACCTGTTGGTATAACTTCAACAGAAACTGCTGTTTTATCTCCAAGCTTCATAATTGAACCTTTACCAAAATCTTTTTCAATTTTTTCTATCGCTAGTTTAAGTGCTTTTTCTCTTTCTTGAGAGACATTTACTTGTTCTTTTTCTTTTGCCATATTAAACTCCTGATTATTATCTTTTATAACATTATACTATCTATATTTTAAAATTGTTAAATTGTTACAATTTGATATAATTTTATTTAAAAACACCCAAAACATGGCAATTTCTAAGGTCTTTAAGTTTTAATAGATATAGGAAGATTTAATTGTGATAAATAACGCAAACACGACAAATCTATATGGTAAATTTATGGATATTCAAAAATATCCAAATTCCCCTGTTCCATGCGCAGTTAAATGTACTGACGTAATCGCATCTGCACAATTAAGCAACGCTAATGAAGAAAAAAAAGGAAATGCACTAACTAAAGCAGTAGCAAGTATTGCAATTTTGGGCGGTATTGTTGGTATAGTTTTTGCGCGTAGCAATTCAAGTAAGTTTTATAAACAAATAAATACCTATGTTCAAAAATTAGATGATAAGATATATGAATACTCGCAAAAAAATAAACATCTTAGCGCAGTGCAACAATGGTCTTTAAAATTTAATAAAGGACTTAAAAAGGTTTTTCAATGGGTTGGTGCAACCAATAATTTAACCGCTGCAAAAGATGTAGGATTTAAAGCCTTCTGCGACAAAATTTATCTAACAAAACCAATGGATTGGGTAACACGTCAATTCAAAAAAATAACAATAGCAACCTCAAGACGCTCCTATGAAACAGCAAGAAATGTTGCAGATAGAAATATCGCACAATTAAGAGAAATTATTGCTGGCATTGAAAATATTGAAACAAAAAATACACTTATTGATCATTTAAATACTTTAGAAACTCAAATATCTGATATTACAAATGCAACCAGCCGCTTACAACGATTAAGAAAAATTGAAGCTGATACTGCCAATATCGGAGAAAAAGTAGCTAGAGAAATGCAAGAAATAATAAAATCGCCTAAAACCAAAGGCGAAAAACTTCGTCTTTATCGTACCGAAGTTCTTGCATCAGAAGGGAAAGAAACACTAGAAAAAGAACTAAGAATAGGTAGACGTTCATTTACCTTTGACATCTCTGACAAAACTAAAATACTAAACGAAGCTTGCGATACTATCGGGCAAGCAATTAAAGCCGAGGATAACTCTTCTAGAGGTATATTGAGAGAAATAAGACAACTTATTAAAAAATACGCCAATGCTAAAGGCGCAACGGAAGCAACTGAGCGCGCAGACATTGCCAATATGCTTAAAATAAAAATCACATCATTAGAATCAACTCTAAATAATTCTAAATATAGTAAAGAAACTAAAAAGTTATTTACAGATAAAATAAACGAACTCACATCCATTGTACGAAATACAAAAAAAGAAATGGGTACAATTGAAAAAATATTGATAACCTTAAATAATTCCGGTTTTAAAGAAAAAAATCCTAAAGCATTTGCGCTAGCTAAAACATTGACAAACCAAATCAGAAACACAACAAACAAAGCATTTGATAGTGAGCTTAAATTGTATGATAAATTCGCAGAATACAGCGTAGGTTCTGCCCCTACAGATGTTGTCGGCATGCTCATACCTATAGTATTAGGTGGATATGCAGTGTCTAAGGGTGAAAACAAAGATGAAAGAATTTCTGCGACATTAAAAGCCGGTATCCCTATTATAGGTGGTGTTGGCACAACATTTATAGCTGCCGCTAAAATGATGACAAATATGCAAGGTCTTCTATTAGGTGCCGCCACTGGTCTTGTCCTTAACGCTATCGGCTCAAAAGCAGACGAAACATACAAACATTATCAAGAAAATAATTTATATGCCCAAAAAGCAATTGCAGCTTACAAATTAAATAATTCTAAAAGCAACAATGCTTAACATTTCTTAATATTTTTTGTAAAAAATGAACCTTTATACTCAAAATTCGTTATAAAAGTATAAAGGATAAAAAAAATGAAAGAAAAATGTAACAAATACGAACAATTAATAAATTTTGGCACAGAAGAAGAACTACTCAAACATGTTTCTGAGTGCGAAGATTGCAAAAAAGAACACGAAAAAATGATTGCAGTTTCTTCATTAATTCAAGAAGCAAAACCATACTTCTTGAAAAAGAGACAAGACCTTAAAAAATTAAAAATAGCTTGTGTTATGCTATTTACTCTTTTTTCGGGAGTGACTTTTGGTGTTTTAGATAGTAATTATAAAATAATGAATACATTATCATATAGCGATGGAATAACTTTAGAAGATATGGGTTTTCCGACCGATGATTATGGGTTCATAATGGTAGATTAATGAATTTCAATAAAATAATAGAAGATAACAAGAATAATGTAAAAAAGATTATTCGACTAATTACAAAAGAGTATAATGAAGACCTTGAACAAGAGGTCTATATTAAAGCGTGGCAGAATAGCCACAAATACCAAGAACAAGGAAAATTCAAAAGCTGGATAAATACAATTGCAAAAAATATATCCAAAGATTATTTAAAATCTGCAAAAGTTAGATATGAAACAAAGACTCCGGATGATGAATTAACTTTTAACTCAATAAAAGATAAAAAGCTTACACCTGAACAAGTTTTTATCAGCAGACAAAGACAAAAAAGGATAACAACTGCAATAAACGAATTAAAACCTAAATTTAAAGAAGTAATAATAATGTATGAAATTGAAGGAAAATCGTACGAAGAAATTTCAAACAAACTAAATTGCCCGACGGGGACAATAAAATCAAGACTTTACAACGCAAAAAAAGAATTATACGAAAAACTAAAAGACTTAGTATAAGGAAAGGAAAAATTATGAAAAAAACATTAATTTTAGCAAGCTTATTAGCATTTACAATGACATCTGCATTTGCAAATGTAGACTCGCCAAAAGCTCCATGTGACAAAAAACGTCCGCCAATTGAAAGAAAAATGCAACAACAACCAAAATTTGACAAAGAAAAAATGGCAAAAAAACAAGCAGAATTTGAAGCTAAACTTAATCTTACAGAAGAACAAAAAGCTCAAGCAAAAGAAATTCGCCTAAAAGGTCATCAAGAAATGAAACCTATCATGGAAAAAATGAAAGCAAAAAAACTTGAAATCGACGCAGTAAAAAACAACGAAGCAATAACAGTAGGAGAACAAAAAGCTCAATTGAACAAGTTATTTGCAGAAATGAAAGACTTAAAAAAACAAGCAAGAGATTTAAGAATCAAAAATATGCAAGAATTTGAATCAATCCTAACAGACAAACAAAAACAAACATTGGAAAAAATGAAACAAGAAGGCAAAAAGAACTTCAAAAAACGTCATCACAAAAGACCCGCAATAAATAAATGCAATTACGATTGCAAAAAATAAAACAAAAAACACCGCCTTAGTTAAATACAAGGCGGTGTTTTTAAATTATCTTACATTTTATCTATTAGGTTAACCCCAACATTTTTTTATACCAACTAAATGTCTCCATTTCAAGACCATTAAAAGTTGTTTTTAAACATTGTTTTTTCAAATACTTTTCAAATTCATCAGTAAATTTTGATTTAACCTCAGTCGTTTTTACTTCTGTAGATAAACTTGTCATAAGAAGCCTCCTATTTAACACAATCAACAAACATATATAATATCAAGCACTTAATTATTTTAACACATTTTTTAAGAACTTGCTACTGTTTTAAAAACAAAAACCTAAAAATTTTGCCAAAAAACAGTCCACTATTATGTAAATTTTTGTAAAATTTTTATGCTTTTTATAAATCTATATAAATTTTGATAAAAATTACAAACCTTTAACCCTTACAGCCAAAGTAGAAGGTGGATGTTTGCTATCTCCGGCAGGAAGATACCCATATTTTATTTGCAATCTTCTAATAAGTCCCAACTTATTAGCATCAGTATCAAAAAATAATTTTTCATAAACACTCACCCCATCTTGTACGATAGGGGAGGTTGAAGTTTTAAACATATGAGGATACCTTCTTTGCAAATCTCTATGAGCCAACGCATTTAACCCCAAAAAATTAATCTCTTCCTGAATAGAACTTTGGTTATCATTATCCTTTGCATGCCCCGCCTCATGCAAAATAGACTCAGCTATTGCTAATATTTCAGCGGTATCTAAAGTGTTTTTATATCTATTATTAATCTTAACAAAGTTTTTTGAAAAATCATATTGAGCATGAACATCTTCCGGCATTTCATCAAAAATTATTCTAACATTAGAATTTTTCAAAAACTCAACCGCCTCAGCGCCGGAAGAAAAAGGAATATTGACCCCAATTCGTTGCAAATATTCAACTTCATTTCTATCAAATTTTATTTGCTTCAACTCACTCAAAGCCAATACAATATTTTTGTCTTTTATCCAAGGAAATGCTTGCATAATAAACTCTTCACTCATAACCTCTGCCGCGTGTTTTTTTGCAGAAATCGGAGCAAAGTTTTTATAAACATTGCTTTTTGCAGGAGATGAAATTGTTACAGGTAATATTGAAACCATTTTATTTATACGATTTTACATACTGTGGATTAACAGCAAGCCATCTAAACGATTGTACACTTTCCTGCGGAATATCAAGCACATAAATACCACCAAATTTTCCACGCGAAACCGCCAAATAGCCTTCGGACGTCAAATCCATAATAGCCTTTCTTATTGTATTTGTTGAAACATCCAATTCTGTCGCTAACTCCTTCATAGAAGGTAATCTTTGTCCAACAGAATATTCACTTATAATCTTATTTCTTAACAAGTTTTCAATTCGTTTATAACTATAAATGACTGCTTGTGAAGCTGGCATGAATATAGAACACTCTTTCGCCGGCTGAAACGCATCACTAGGCATTCTTACTACAATTGTTCCATATTTTCCTCGACGAGACTGAATAATACCTTTTTCAATCAAAATTCGGAGTGCATCATAGACTGTTTTGTCACTAACGTTATATCTTTTTGCCAAAACATTTATAGGCGCTATCCTACTACCTACTTTGCAGTTTTGGGAAATATAGTCTTCTAATTTCATAGATATTTTTTGAGAAAGAGTATCTGCATGCAATTCTGTGTCAAACTCAGCATTTACATCATTTGAAACTTCATTAATAACTTCCCACAATTTATTTTCTTCTTTCCCAACAACGATAGGTTTAATGTATTTCTGCAAAACCAAAAAATCCAAAGCAGCACGAATAGTATTACGTTTGGAACTCAAAATACCTTCTAATTCTTTCATAGTAGGAAGAATCGTGCCTACAGGATAATTATCTTTTATCAAAACCTTAACCTGCTCAACAATTTTATCCCGCTTGGACGTTAACTTATTCATCCCTTGCTCAGAAGTAGAGTCAGCTGAAACAATCAAAGTTCCGACTCTTTGCTTAGAAACAACGAGACCTTCGTCTTCTAACTTTCTTACAGCACTTTGTACCGTCCCTTCGCCAACACCAAAATAATACGCCAACTTCGATTTTAGCGGCAATAAGGTATTTTCTAAAATTGTTTTATTTTCAAAACCTAACTTGATATAATCTTTTAACCACAATTTTATGACTTCGTCTTTAGGCACACTTCCATCAAATATCCTTGTTTTCAAGATTGGAAAATCATTTATTTGCAATCGAGGATACTTATCTTCGGAAACTTTTCGTCTAATACTTCTAGTCATAAATACTCCTAATAAAATATAATTATATATAACTATAACATTAAAAAAACATTATACATATTTTTGCTAGTAAAATAAAGAATTGTTAATATTTTGTAACTTACTGGAAATAAAATTAATAACAAATAAAATAAATATATGAAGAAAAAAGTTTTTTTATATATCCATAGCCACTGGGACAGAGAATGGTACAGGGAATTTGAAGAATTTCGTCTTAGACTCATAGAGGTTGTTGATGACGTAATAACCAAACTTGAAAAAAACGAAATTCCATATTTCTACTTTGATGGACAAACCGCTGCAGTTGAAGATTACCTTGAAATGCACCCTGAAAAACAAGAAACAATAAAAAGGCTCATAAAAAACAAGAAACTTACCATTGGTCCATTTTACTGCTCAGCAGACAGTTTTTTAGTTTCTTGCGAATTTCTATTAAGAAATTTAGCAATGGGTATAAACTATTCTAAAAAATTAGGCTGTAATGATTTTATAGGCTACCTTTCAGATACATTTGGTCACAGCGCCTCAATTCCTGCCATACTAAAAACTGCAAACATAAATACTGCAATGCTATGGCGAGGATTAGGCACGCTAAATTCTGAATTCACATGGCAAGATATTGCTGCAACATACCTTATACAAGGCTATTTTCAAGATATTTTTTCTTTACAAATTGATTATGATAAAAAATCAAATCTCCTAAAATCATTCATAGACAAAATCGCTCAACGCTCATCTGACAACATTCTTTTACCATGCGGAGCGGATCACTTAAAAGTTGCGGACAACCTAAAAACACAGGTTGAAGAAATAAATAAAAGACTAGATAACTATGAAATAATTATCTCTTCACCTTTTGAATATTTAGACACAGTAAAAAATGCGAAGCGAAAAAATATTAAAGGAGAATTTTTAAACCCTTCAAAAAACTTTTTATTAAAAGGGGTTTATTCCTCAAGAATTTATCAAAAACAACAAAATGCATACACTCAATGGAATTTATCCAGAATTTGTGAGCCTCTAGCAACTATTTCATTTGCAAATAACCACTCAAAAAACTGGCAAAATGAAATAGACTTTGCATACAAGAACACAATTAAAAACCACGCTCACGACAGTATTTACGGATGCTCAACAGATGAAGTTCATAAAGAAGTTGAAAATAGATTTATAAAAACAAATCAAATCGTCAACGGAATAAATAAAAGAATTATTAGAGATTTAAGTGAAGAATGCAACCAGCTATCATTTTTAAATCTATCAAATTATACCTATAACGGCGTTATTGAAATAGAAACAGAAAAAAAACTCCCCACCAAATACAATGCTCAATTTGTTTCCAAAAGAAAAGGATTTACCGACAAAAAACTTTTTGACCCAAATCAAATTCCCGTTACAGAAGACATTACAACTATAAATAAATACTTAGTTGAGGTTAAAAATCTAAAACCTTTTTCTACTCAAAATGCTCAAATAAACAAAGAAATAAAGCATCATATAGATTACAACGTAATCGAAAATGAATATATTGCACTACAAAATATTAAAGACAAGGTTCATTTAATAGATAAAAAAAACAATAAAATATACAAAAATTTCATAGAAATAATAAATCGTGCAGATATTGGAGATAGCTACAATTTTGGGGCGCTTAAAGGTGATAAAGAAATCAAAGCAAAACTTACAGCCTCTGAAGTTTTAACAAAAGGCACAATAAAAAGTACCTTACGTCTTACATACGAAATTGAAATTCCGTACCAATCATACATAAGCACAAAAAGGCGCTGCTTTGCCGCAAAACACACAATTTATATGGATGCTTCACTTTCAAATTTACAAGACTATTTAGAATTTAACATTAATTGGGAAAATCGTTCTAAAAATCACATACTTCAAATCAGGTTCAATTTAGACAATCCAATAACAAAAACTTTTTCAGAAGATACTGTTGGTATAATAGAACGAAAATTTGACCCTAATTACAATATCTACAAACATCTTGATGCAAAACGAGGAATTGAACTCAAAACAAACACAGCACCAATACAAAGATTTGTATGGGCGCAAGGGCTAGGACTTATTACAAAAGGATTAAACGAATACGAAATCAAGAAAAATAGCCTTAATTTAACCATTTTAAGGGCTACTGATTTAATTTCAGAACCGAAAAACCCTTGTCGAGGAACACCGGCTGGTCCGCCTATTCCTTGTCCGGATTTACAATGCTTGGGGAAAAATAACGCTAATTTTGCACTAACATTCTCAAAAAAACCATCAGATTTATATAAAACAGCAGAAGCATTTTATGCTTGCGTTATACCTTTTTTCGGAAAGAAAAAAATAGAACAATTTGTAAAAATAAATAACAAACATATACTTGTGCAAACAATAAAAACTAATCAAAACAACGAAATTATTTTCAGGTTAGTAAATACTTCCAACCAAAAACAACAAGCAAAAATTCTTTGTCCAAAAGGATACGAGAATATTTATCAAACCAACTTATGCGAAAATTCAGATAAAAAAATTGAAAAAAATATAGAATTTACACCCAAAGAAATTATAACTATAAAATGCACAAAATAAAACCCGCAACCAGTGCGGGAATCACTCAAAATTTAGGAAAAATCTCCTTTATCTCCATACATGAAAATTTATCCAATTTTCATTTTGTCCAACGTCCTTTACGCCGTATTATTAATCTTTGTTTGCTTTAAAGTTAATTAAAGCTTTATTTGTCACTGCAATAAAACTCATAGATTTCCAAAAATCATCAGGTGAAAGTGAAGAAGTTCTATCTAAGTTCACTGTAACCTTTTGTGCATACATAGAAGCTAATTTTTTATCTAATTCATTATTTGGAGTAACTGCCATTGATTTTAACCTTTCGTTGATTGCTTACATATATATAAAAACAATATATACTTTTGAGTTTCAAAATATATAATTTTTGTTACAAATGTTTACATTAACAAAAATAAACTTTAATAATCTTATTAGCCTAATAATATGCACTATAGTTTATATTTTTTATCTGGTTTTCATAATATACGCTAACGCATAATATGGAGGACGGTTTTCATGGAATTGAGTGCTACCGCCTATTCCTCCGGTATAACCAGTTGCCCCACAAGAAGAACTATAAGCGGACCCAGTCGCTATAGTATAAGGGTGTCTATCACCAGCAGGACAATTTTCCCCCTTGCCTGAAAACCACCACATATTACCATGATTATGTCTTGGCATTTGTTCAATCGTCAAGGTAACTTCTTTTTCCCGGCCTGTTGAACCCATAGAATAATCAACATTATCCACTCCAACAATAAAACGTCCTCTTAAATCAGGGGTTCCATTATTTCCATCGCACAACGCCCAGCCACTTGGAATATTTGCCGTTGAACCGCTCCACATCACAACAACACCAGCAGGAATAGCTCTTTCTATTCGCCTATTTAATACTTGAATCGCAACATTATTTGAAGATTCATTTTTCAGTTATCGAGAAATCATCGGAACAGACATGCCTAATGCAATTGTAGCTATCAACAACACGACCATCGCTTCTACCAGAGAAAAAGCACCTGCTGATTTTAATTTCATCATTTTTAATCCTTTCTTTATTAATTCATATAATGCTAATTTTTGTTGTTCGCGTTTTTGCGGTGTTAGTTCTAGTGGTGCAAGCTCTTCTTGTACTAAACCTTGTGGTGTTTGTAACGCTAGACATTGTAGTAGGAGTCCTTGTGGTGCGCCTGAATACGGCACCTATTCCTTAGACCTCGTGGTACGTATAAACGCCCCCAAGTATTATGCTGGTTTTCGCCGTTTTGTTTTTTCTCATTTATGCTCCATTTCTGTCAGATTGGTAAATTCGACCTACTTAAAATATAAAATTATTTTTGAACATTAACTTTTTCCCAAATCATACGCAACCCCTCAAGCGTAAGTTCAGGATTAATAACATCAAACGGGCGTTTTAAATTATCACTAATAATTGGGGAATACCCACCTGTAGCAACAATTGTTGCTTTGCGACCGAGTTCTTTTTCGCAAGCCTCAACCATCCCATCAATCATACAAGAATGCCCGTGTACAAGCCCCGAAAGCATTGCATCAATTGTATTTTTTCCAATTGCTTCTTTTGGAGCTTCAATTTTTACGTTAGGGAGACGAGATGTAAAATTACTCAAAGCATCAGCTTGGATTTTTATTCCCGCAGTAATCATTCCGCCTATAAATTTATTATCATTAACAATGTCAAAAGTAGTTGCTGTACCAAAATCCACAACTATAACCGGTTGTGCATATAATTTTGCCGCAGCAAAAGCATTAACTAGCCTATCAGGTCCAGCTTCTTCCGGAGCATCAATAGCAATTTCCATTCCCAAATTTGTCTTATGATTAATCACAAGAGCCTGCACGTCAAGATACTTTTCAATAGCAACCTTGATTCTTTCTGTTAAAGGCAACACAACTGAAGATATGGCAGCACCCGCCAATTTGCCATGCAAATGAGCATGCTTTAAAAAGTTTAATAATAAAACTCCATATTCATCCTCAGAGCGTTTCTTATCCGAAGCTAATCTCCAACTGGCGAGAAGATTTTCGCCATCATAAACGCCAACTGTTATGGTTGTATTTCCAATATCTGCTACTAAAATCATAAAATTATTTTACTACAAAATAATTTTATAGTTATTTTTAGCCATAAAATGCAGATACACCATTAGTTTCTTTAGAGCCATACCAATCCGGAGTAGGTGGCAATGAATTTTGTGGATTAATAAGATTTTGAAGTTGATTATTAACCCATTTTTTTCTAGCCGCTTTTGCATCAATATCCATTGGTGAGTATTGAGCAGATGAATTTAAACCTCCTGAAATAGCATTAACTGAATTTTCTGACATTTTAAAACTCCTTAACTTAAATATTCTCTTCCCTATATTTATATAAAAACATTTCGTCAAAAAAAATTTCACAAAATTTGTAAATTTTATAATATAATATCAATATGAACGAGTTCAAAAAAATTGGTATAATTTACAAGCCAGACGCAGTGGGCGTTTTGGCAATTTGTGAAAAAATAAAAAATTTTTTCTTTTTGAAACATTTCGTTACAATCATTTCTGAAATTAATGACCCAACAAGAGATATTGATTTAGCAATAATTGTTGGTGGAGACGGCACAATTCTAAGAGCAGCAAGGTTTTATGCCCCACTAGGTATCCCTATTTTTGGAATAAATATGGGAAGATTAGGCTTTTTGGCGCAAGTTAAAGTTGACGAATTAGAACTTGGGCTGGAAAAACTTATAAAAAAGGAATTTAAAATTGATGAAAGATTAATGCTTTTACTTAATAAAAATGGGACTTTGGCGTTAAATGATATAGTTGTAAAAAGTGCAAATTCATCAAAAACAGTCGAATTTATGGTTTATTTGAACGGGAAACCTGTTTGTAATTATTTGGCAGATGGTATGATTGTTGCGAGTCCCACAGGCTCAACGGCATATACACTATCAGCAGGTGGCCCGGTTATTGAACCTTCACTTGAAGCGATTGTTTTGGTTCCAATTTGTCCACACACGCTAAACGCCAGACCGCTAGTTATACCTGCGAATGAGACAATAGAAATTCGTTCGAAAAATAATAAAGAAAAATTTTCTGTATTTGTTGATGGACAAGTTGATATCAATAATCAGGAAAAAGTTATTATTGATAGAGCTAATGCCAAAGCAAAAATAATCCTGCTTGATAAGGATGATGATAGTTTTTATACTGTATTAAGAGAAAAATTAAACTGGGGAATTGACCCAAGGGCGTAAGTATGATTAAATCACTTTTTGTTAAAGATTTTATATTAATAGATGAACTAAAACTCCATTTTGACAAAGGGTTTAATGTTATTACCGGCGAAACAGGTGCTGGTAAAAGTATTATGATTAATGCTATTGATATAATATTTGGTGCAAAAGCAAAAAAAGAAGTGATTAAAACTGATGCTCAAAAAGCTTTTATTGAGTTAACCATTTGCGACCCAAATCAAAATGCTAAGGAAATTTTTGAAGAAAATGAAATTGATTATGACAAAGAAGAGATAATAATTTCAAAAGAAATAACCGAAACGTCTTCACGTTCAAGAGTCAACGGAGTGTTAGTTACCCAAGATTTTATAAAAACACTAAGAGAAAAATTCATTGATATTCACTCACAACACCAAACTTATACTTATATTCAGCCTAAATTTCATATTACGTTATTAGACGCATTTGCCGATAATGAGCATAAAACGATTTTAAATAATTACAAAACAATTTACAAAGAATATCAAGAAACACAAAAACTTTATGCTAAAGCAAAAGAAGCATGCGCACAAACCCAAGATAAAATTGAGCTTTTAAAATTTCAAGTCAAAGAAATTGAAGATGCTGAAATCATTAATATAAACGAAGATATTGAATTAGAAAAAGAATTAGATATTTTATCAAACGCGCAAACCCTTAAAGAACTTACTTACTCGTCATACTGGCAAATATATGGCAACGATGGAAATATGATTGATGCGTTAAATGATATTAAAGTAAACATTTCCAAAGCAACAAATTACGATGAAGACTTAAATGACGCACAAGAGTCAATCATTGATATTCTTGAAAATTTAAAAGATTTGGCATCAAGATTGAGAGATTATTCTGAAACCGTGGAACCTAACGAGCAAAGAATGGATGAAATCAATGAGAGAATTGATACGCTGGACAAACTTAAACGCAAATACGGAAGAACTTTAGAAGAAGTTTTAACACACTATGAAAAAATAGCAGAAGAATTAAACTCTATAGGTTTTTCTGCAGAACAAATTGTTGAATTAGAACAGAAAATAGAAACATTACAAAATGAACTACATAATCTTTCCCAAAAGTTAACAATTTCACGTAAAAACAACGCCCCAATATTATCTGAAAAAATAACTAATGAATTAGAAAAATTAGAACTGCCAAAAGCTCGTTTTTCTATTGCAGTTAAACAATGTGATATGAACATAAATGGCTGTGATGATGTTGAATTTTTAATATCAACAAACATTTCAGAAGACTTAAAACCTTTGATAAAAGTGGCTTCCGGTGGGGAAATTTCTCGAGTTATGCTTGCAATAAAATCTATTTTTGCAGAGTCAGATGAAGTAAATACTGTTATTTTTGACGAAATTGATACAGGGATTTCCGGTAAAGCCTCTCAAGCTGTAGCTGATGAACTTTGTGAGCTTTCTAAATCTCATCAAGTTATTGTTATAACTCATCAGCCAATCATTGCCGCAAAAGGAATGAAACATTTTTATGTTGCAAAAAGTCAAAAAGATACAACAAAAATATCTGTTCATGATTTAAACGAAGAAAATAAGCTTAAAGCTATTGCCATTCTTGCAAGCGGAGATGTTACGGAAGAAAGTTTAAACCTTGCAAGACAATTAGTTAATACTTAAATCTAAAAACAAAACTACTTGCCAATACAAAAATTATCAAAAATATTATTCAAAATATCATCAGTAATAACTTCGCCCGTTATTTCATCAAGTGCAAGCAACGCTGCTTTTACATCTATTGAAATCAAATCTTGAATTTCTTCTCTTTCAACCGCATCCAAAGCAATCATGGTTGAAGCTAAAGCCTTTCTCAAACATTCCTGCTGTCGATTATTTGTTGTAAATTCAGTTTCTGTCAAGTCAGATTTTAAAACAACAGAAGAAATTTCATTTCTTAAAATATTTATGTTCTCTTCTGTTTTATTAGATAAATAAAGGGCATCATCCGTACGATTTTCACACAAATCCGACTTTGCAGCTATTTTTATATGAGTTTTTTCTTTTACTATTTCATAAATTTTCTCATCATCTTTGGTCATACCAACACTACAATCATACAAAAATAAGCATAAATCAGCATCCTTAACCGCTTGTTTAGTAAAATCAATCCCGATTTTTTCAACAGTATCAATATCGCCTTCACGAATCCCAGCCGTATCAATCAACGTTACAGGAATACCATTTACATCCAAAGTTTCTTGAATAACATCTCTTGTTGTACCCGCAATATCAGTAACAATAGCCCTTTCCATAGACAAAAGATTATTAAACAATGAAGATTTTCCAACATTAGGACGCCCGACTATAGCAATCTTTATCCCTTGTCTCATAATATTAGAATTTTTAGCAGAGTCTAAAACCTTTTCTATACGATTTTGAACCTCAACAAGTGCAGCATTTAAACTTTCATAACTAGGTTCCGGCATGTCTTCCGGAAAATCTATCCCTGCAACAATACTAGCCAAAGTGTTAAACAAAATCTCTTTTATGGAATTGATTTCTTGTGCCAATTTCCCAGACAAATTTTTTGCTGTTTTAGACGCAAATTTAGATGTCTTAGCATGAATCAAATCTAAAATAGCTTCGGCTTTAGACAAATCAATTTTTCCATTTAAAAATGCGCGTTTGGAAAATTCGCCTCGTTCTGACATTCTTGCGCCACTTTGCATAACTAAATCAAGAATTTTTTGCAAAACATTAACCCCACCATGGGCTTGAATTTCTACAACATCCTCACCAGTAAAACTATGCGGCGCTTTAAAATACAATACAATTACTTCGTCTACCGGCTCTTCACCGTCTTTTATCCAACCATAAGTGAAGGAATCTACCTTAATTGGCTTAGAAAAAATCCCTTGCACTATTTCAAGCGCCTTTGAGCCTGAAACCCTAACAATGCCAACACCACCTGTACCAACAGGTGTTGCAATAGCTGTAATTGTATCAAATTCATAATTCATAGGTTTAATTTAGCACAAAGAGCTAATTTTTTAAACCATAGAAATACTCATTGCAAAATACAAAACCACTAAACCGATGAAACTAATCAACAACCACGAGTGCATTAGTGGGTGCTGTGATGTCCAAATTTCACCAAGAGATAATGTTTTTCTCTCTACAAAAACAATATTATTGTCTGCCATTTCCTATCCTTCTTTTCTTCTAAATTCACTTTAACGATTTCGAAAGAAAAAGACATCAATCAATTAGACTATTATTCATAAAAAATAATTTATACTAAAAGATAATTGCACACTTATCATTTTTGACTCAAAATCCATGCCCGTTTTTTAAATAATAAAATTGTCTTATTCTAAAAAATTTGCTAAAATAAAAACATGAGTCACTTAAAAGAAATCGAAAACTTAACAGAAATAATCAAAAACGACCCAACAAATTTTCAAGCTCGTCGAGAACTCTCTGTCACCCTAATGGATAAAGGATTTAACGAAGAAG
The DNA here is from genome assembly GCA_045635965.1 of Candidatus Gastranaerophilaceae bacterium. Taxonomy (GTDB): domain Bacteria; phylum Cyanobacteriota; class Vampirovibrionia; order Gastranaerophilales; family Gastranaerophilaceae; genus RGIG2134. The sequence continues at coordinate 2,633 of JAZTWQ010000016.1, read as the reverse complement.
CAATAAAACAGCTCTCATATTTAGTTAGCGTTTTTCCCGATGATGCACGATTACATTACAACCTAGGCATAGCTTGGGACAAAATACGCAACTTCAAACAAGCATTAAAAGCATACGAAACAGCATTGTCTTACGAACCGGATGAGCCCGATTTCCTTTATAACTTGGGTTACGTCTATCTTGAAATGGAAGAAAATGAAAAAGCAATCCATTATTTTACAAAAGTAATTGAAAAAGACCAAAACGATGGGAATTGCTATTTTAATTTAGGTGTCTGCTATCGCAACCAAAATAAATCACAAGATGCAATAAATTACTTTAAAAAAGCACTTGAATTAAACGAAAAAGATATACTCGCAAGCTTTTACCTTGCTTGCGAATACCAAAAAATTGGAAATGAAACAGACGCTCAATCTCAATATAAAAAAGTTCTAGAAAACTGCCCTGACTACAGCTGGGCTTATTTTAACCTTGCTTCTATGGCTTTTAAAGAAAAACAATATGAAAAAGCTATCGAATATTTAGAAAAAACATTGGAACTTAACCCCAAAGACATAGATGCATACAAAATATATGCAAAAGTCTTGTATACAACAGGTGAAAACTACAAAGCCGAAGAAGTCCTACTTAAGGCGCTCAGCCAAAATCCATACAATGGAGACTTATATTATTATCTTGCAAAACTGGCACAAAAAAGGGATGATATTGAAACTTACATAGAACGATTAAATGAATCAATTGAAAACGAAGAAACACTTAGTGTACCCATAAAATCAGTTAAAATTGAACTTAAAAAAGCAGAATCGCTACAATAAAACTATTCAACAAATTGCCTTGTCATAACTATTTGACCTTTTTCATCATAACCATTTGCACCAACCCAATGAGCAAGCAATCTTCCATCAGGTGAATAGATATAAGCTTCACGCTTAGAAAGCCTTAATCCCATATTAACTAAATTCCCCACCACATCATACTGATATGATTTATAAGGGTAATTTTTGCCACTTCTAACATCTACATACTCCAATACTCCTGAATTTGAATAATAATACGCATGATAGGGGTTATTTTTATAAACAACACCATAAGTTCCAACAGAAAATAACGCCAATTCTCTATCCTTTAGCGCAACTTTACCGCTTAAAAGTGCTGTTAGATTTTCATATCTATTAACATCTAACAAATGAGGTCTTAAAATTAAAGGATTTATTTTATTTTGCTGGTTTTTCTGAACTTCTGCCAAAGCCGTTTCTACATTGTATTCTGCCTCGCCATAAAGTACCATATCCGCAAAAGATACCTGCGCAAAAAATATTAATATTAAAACTAAAAAAAATCCTTTTTTCATATTTTTTTATTAATGAAAAAAGGATTTTTGTCATCATCTATAACGTTACTTCTTCTGTGCAATTTTTTGAATATTATTTATCGCAATAATTTCTGCCAATTGAGACTCAAAACTTGCCAATTTTTCTTTTAACTCTTTATTTTCCGCCTTCATACCTGAATTTTCTAATTTCAACTCCGCTATCACCTCTTTTGCCTCAATTAACTCATTGTTAATTTTAGCCAATTTTGTATCTAATTCTGCGTTAGCAATAGTTCCATCAACCGAAACATTACCCTTAAACCATGCACTGCCATCGCGCTTTATCCATGCTCTACCACTAGAACCCTCTTCTGCTGATGTTTGAACAAGAAACGCATAATTATTTTTTGATGTAGTTTTTGGAGAAAGAATAAGCTGTCCATCGGTATTTATTTGTGCCCTAGACTTGTTACCACCATCCCTTATTTGAATAGCTGATCCTGCGTACCCATCGGTTTGTCTCATATTAACTGAATTTATATATAAAGAACCGTTTGAATTAAAAAACGCTGTTTCAGTTAAGCCATCATTACCATTTGTAGAGCAAGCTTCATCAGCACAATCTTTATCAGCTGGAAAATCTTGAGGATATCTAATACTAAACGCTCTTGCATCATTTCGTTGAGTTAATCTATCCCCACCCATCTCTTCTCTCGTTGGTGCATAAATATTAACCTGCCCATATTTATTTACATAAAAACACGGGAATACAGACCCAACACCAGTTTCACGATTTCCAACTTTCAAAGCACCATATTTATCAACTGATAATAAATTTTCATTATCATCATTAACCATATACAAAGGAGATGTTGCAGCACCTGAATGACGCACGTGAATCCCACCATCTTTGGTTAAAACATGTCTCCACATTTCATCTGCAGTTTTATAACTATCCCTATCTGCTTTCCACGTAGTTAAATAGTTAGTATTACCACCTGCGGGCGAAAACAATTCTATACCATGAAATGCTCTTATTAATCCATTATTTGCTATACTAAAAAAATGTTTAGTTGCATTTTTAACAACTAAGGCATAAGTTTCAGCATTATTTGGAATGTTTACTTTTACCCCAACAAGTGAAACATTATCATTATTCACCTCCAACTTTGCACTTGGATTTGTTCCGGCAGAAACACCAATCCCAACATTATTATCTGGTCTTGTTATACTCCTTTTGTCAGGAGTTAATTTCCAAGCTGATTTTTTAACTTCTTCAATGCGTTGGTTTAAAACTTTTGCCTGAACATCCGCCATTTCA
>JAZTWQ010000015.1:0-54608 GCA_045635965.1 Candidatus Gastranaerophilaceae bacterium | reverse complement strand
CTAAATTGTTGATAAGATTTTGAGGTTTTTGATTAAATTCTTCATCACGAACACTTATTTTTTGACCAAAAAGAGAATTTAGTGGACTATCAATTGCCCCCCCCCCCCCAGTAAATTGCGGGTTTTCGCCGTTTTGCTTTTCCTCATTATTCCATCTCCTGATTTATGTCAGCTTGATAAAGCCAACCTGCCTTCCAATAATATAATATTTCTCAATTTTGAGCAAGGAGTTTATATTTGCTTGGGTAAATAACACTTGTAAAATTAGAGCCGCGTGTGAGAAACCGTTTGCTTCAACATTTTAACATTAAAAAAGACCTCTTAGGAGGTCTTTTAATTGCCCTGGGCCGGACTTGAACCGGCACGAGAGGTGAGTCTCATTGGATTTTAAGTCCAACGTGTCTACCGATTCCACCACCAGGGCGTAAAGTTAAACACGTGCGTGTGTAATTATTTTATAATACAAACAAATTTATTTGTCCAGTATTTTCTTTAATAAAAGGCGGGGAGACAATTGAGTTCCCCGCCAGTTTAATATTAAATTATACCTTGAGAGCGCATAGCCTTAGCAATTTTTCTAAACGCCGCAATGTTAGCACCAGCAACATAATTTGTCCCCATGCCGTACTCTTGAGCCGCTTTTTGACATTGAGAGAAAATATTAGTCATAATTCTATCAAGTTTTTCGTTAACTTCCTCAAAAGTCCAGAAGAAACGCATGCTGTTTTGGCTCATTTCTAATGCAGAAGTAGCAACGCCACCGGCGTTAGCCGCCTTTGCCGGAGCAAGGAGGACTTTACTTTCTAGGAAGTAATCAATAGCTTCTTTTGTAGTAGGCATATTTGCACCTTCACCCACAGCCATAACCCCATTTTCCACAAGTTTTTTAGCAGAAACTAGGTCAATATCATTTTGAGTTGCACAAGGAAGGGCTATATCAGCTTTAATTTCCCAAATACGAGGTCTGTCAACTGTTTCCATGTACTCAGCAGAAGAATCGTATTTCACATACTCGCTGATACGTTGTCTTTTTTCTTCTTTAATATCTTTAATAATATCCAATTTAATTCCGTTAGGTGCGTAAACACAACCATTAGAATCACTCATTGCAACAACTTTTGCACCATATTCTTGAGCTTTTTCACAAGCGTAAATTGCAACATTACCAGAACCGGAAATAATAACTGTTTTACCGGTCAAAGAATCATTGTTCGCTTTAAGCATTTCACGCATAAAGTAAATCAATCCGTATCCAGTAGCTTCTTTACGAGCTAATGAACCACCGTAATCCAAACCTTTTCCTGTTAAAACACCGGCTTCATAAATATTTTTAATTTTTCTATATTGACCGAACAAATAGCCAATTTCACGAGCACCAACACCAATATCTCCGGCAGGAACATCTAAATCTGCACCAATATGACGTTGAAGTTCATTCATAAAGCTTTGACAAAAACGCATAATCTCATCATCTGACTTACCTTTTGGGTCAAAATCACTACCACCTTTGCCTCCTCCAATAGGCAAACAAGTAAGTGCGTTTTTAAATATTTGCTCAAAACTTAAAAATTTCATAATACTTTGGTTTACACTTGGATGAAAACGCAAACCTCCTTTGTAAGGACCAAGAACACCATTAAATTGAACACGATAACCACGATTAACTTGAACTTGACCTTTATCATCAACCCAAGGAACTCTAAATGTGATTAATCTTTCAGGCTCAACTATTCTTTCCAAAAGAGCCATCTCCTCATATTCCGGATGCTTATCTATAACCTTTTCCAATGAAGACAAAACTTCATCTACAGCTTGAACAAATTCTTTTTCATAAATGTTTTTTTCTTTTACACTGTTTAAAACTTTTTCTAAATAAGCGTTTCCCATATTTTTTTCCTCTTTACATTTTTTGTGATTTTTATAATACTACATTTTTTTCGATATTGCAATATTAATTGTAAAGATTACAATTAATACCATACAGAAATTGTGATTTTTTTCACAGTTATTATATAATAAAAAGAGAGGTAATTATGGATAAGAAAGTTTCTGAAAAAACAATAAGTCGAATGACACTATATCATTGCATTTTAACAGATTATATCATAAAAGAAATTGATACAATTTCCAGCCCACAAATTGCAACACTCTTAAAAATCGATGACTCTCAAGTAAGAAAAGATATTAGCTTTTTAAACAATTCGGGCAAATGCCGAGTCGGGTACTTAGTAAAAGAACTAAAAGCCTCTATTGAAAAAACGTTAGGTTTTTCGAAACCTAAAAATGCTATCATTATTGGAGCAGGCAACCTAGGAAACGCATTAGCAAACTACAGCAACTTCTCCAGCTATGGATTAAACGTTTTAGCGCTTTTTGACACAGACAAAAACAAAATCGGTAAAATAATAAACGGCAAAAGCGTTTATTCAATTAATGAAATAAAAAAACTTACCACAAAAATTGATATTGATATGGCAATTTTAACTGTTCCAAGAGAATTTGCTCAAGAAACCGCTAATTTACTTGTAAAAGAAAATATCAAATACATCTGGAATTTTTCACCAGCTGTTTTGGACGTACCACAAGGCGTAGAAGTCTGGAACGAAAACTTAATGGGAAACTTTTTACAATTCGCATACAAAATGCAGGATTGATTAAAGCTTATGAAGGCTCACCCTTTACACAGTATAAAAATGCAATGTTTTTCGGGCGTACTTCTGTTACTGGGTTACCTAAGTCATCTTTTCTACCATACGACGCAGAAGAAAGACTCGCATCAAGAGTTATTACACCAGAACTTCCCCGACCGCCACCAACATAGTCATATCCGCCATCACAATCAACTGTTAAAGCGCCCACTTCAGCTTTTACACCACAAGAATGATTTCCTATTTCTAAACTTCTTGCCTCTCCAGTAATATTCGGAGCCGCGTCTAATTGTACTTTACCCATAGCGGAGGCTTTATCTCCAACGTTTCTGATAAAAGCTCCAGCCGCATTTGCATCCAATTGCGTCAACGGAAACCAACCAGAAGGACAAGAATTTAAATTAAAAGCCATTATTGCGCCAGGTGGAATATTTATCTGTGTTCTTCTAAGTTCTTCTATTCTGCTATTCAACACTTGAACTTGCATATCAGACATATTATTATGCTTGATTTGACTAGTTATTATTGGGGCAGAATAACCCAAAATAAAACTTCCAATCAACAATGCTATCATCGCTTCGGCGACAGAAAAAGCTTGTTTCAACATCTGTCCATCTCCATTTAATTGCAATAAACACAAATCCTTCGTCAATCTATGTTTATTGACTAGATGCTGAAATAAATTCAGCATGACTGCTAAATTGTTGAAGTGATTTTTAGCTTTTTGATTAAAATTTTTACCTAGAACACTTATTTTTTGACCTTCTGCAGAATTTAGTGGGCTATCAATCGCCCCCCCCCCTAGTATTATGCGGGTTTTCACCGTTTTCTTTTTCATATATTTATCTCCTTTTTCTGATGACTTTGCATCATCAACTTATTTTAATAAAACAATATTTAATTTAAAATGACATATTTGTACTAATTTTTATTAAAGCCGGATAAAGAATAACTATAAAAATTGCAGGCAACATAAACAAAACCATAGGAATTGTCATTTTAGCAGCAGCTTGTTGAGCAATTTCTTCCAATCTTTGACGTCGTCTAGTTCTAACTGAATCACAATATGAATCCAAGGATTGTGTTATACTCGTCCCCAATTTATCAGTTTGGATTAAAAGAGCCACAAAAGACTTTACCTCTTCATTAGGGTTACAAATCGCCATATTTCTATAAGCTTCTTGCTTTGTCAAGCCGGACAAAACATCCCTATTAAGCCTATCAAACTCATCCGCAACGACTTTAGATGTTATAGAAAACTCACTTGCAACCCTTGCTAATGCCGCATCCAAACCCAAGCCGGCTTTTATACAAATAGACAACAAATCTATCGCATCAGGAAGATTTTTTATAAACTCCTTCTGTCTACTTGCAATTTTTGATTTTAACATAGACTCCGGCAATCTATAAATTATTAGCAAAACTAATATCGAAATAGCTATATTAATAGTCGTAAAACCAAGAAATGACATTAAAATAACTGCTATCACAAGCAAGAAAAAGAATGTAAGAATCTTTCTTCCTTCGTATATTATAATAGATTCCTCTGTAGAATCTTCTCCAGCTTGCATTAGTAATAATTTATTTTTTGCAATCTGAACTTTATTTTTAGGATTTTCATTTTCTAAATGTCCTAAAACCTCAGCAATATTTTGGATAATAGTTTTTTGTTTATTTTTTTCTTTTTTAACAACTTTTTTAATCCGCTCCTCAAGCATACTTGTATTATCCTGCAAGATAAAGAACAAGATAGTTGTTATTGATATTCCTAATAATATTGCAATAATAAGTTCCAAAATATTCTCCTAAAACTCAATATCCGTAATTTTTCTTATTGAATAAAGTCCTAACAAGGTGAGAAAAACAGCACCCAAAAGAACCAATTTACCTTGTTCCGTATGCAACAAAGGATCCATATATTCAGGACTTAATGCAAATATTGCACCACCAACCAATGGAGGCATAATACTCAATACTATACCAGAAAACCTTGTCTGTGCAGTTTGAGCCTTCAATTGTCCTAAAATTTTGAACCTTTCACGAATTGTACCGGACAAACTATCCAAAAGTTCTGCCAAATTTCCACCTACATCTCTTTGTATCAACACAGCAGTCACAAAAAATTTCAGGTCCATACTTTGAGGAATTAATTTAACCATACTGTTTAAAGCTTCTTTAATATCAATCCCCAATGATATTTCATCAACAGTATTTTTAAATACACTACTTACAGGTTTTGGCATTTCTTGCACAACAGTCTCAAAAGATGCCATCAAAGGATGTCCTGCCCTTAATGAACTTGCTATCATATTAAGTGCATCCGGAAATTGCTGAGTGAACATCCTAAGACGTTTATTTATCGCCGAACGCAACATTACCGAAGGAATTATTGCAAAAATAAACCCAATAGGCGCACAAACAACTGATTTAACTGCTATCAAACTTGCACCCAATCCCCCTAATAAAAGACTCAAAAATATAAAAGTATCAACTTGCAATTTTGAATCAGCTAAAAATAAAGAGTTTCTAATCTTTGCACTAAAACTAAAGTTCTTTAATATTCGTCCTAAAAACTGAATCCTATAAGTTGTATCATTTACAAGCAAAGAAAGTCTTTCTTTAATCTCTTTTTCAGATTCAAAAGATTTTCTTTTAATTTTATCTAAACGTTTTTGTGTTTCATCTTTAGGCGGCTCTTTTGCCGTCAATAAAATCAAACAAATCAAAAAAGAAGAAACCCCTATCAAAACACTTAAAACTACTACGTTCATTTTCTTAACCTTTGTGCAATAGCGTTATTTTGCATCAATCTTGTCTTAACAGGTGCGCTTTGTTCAAGTTTTTGAGCAATCTTATTTGCATCGTTATTTTGATAAGTAAGTTTATTATCTTTATTAAATATAGTCAAGTTCACGTGATAACCTTTGGTTTCACATTTTTCAACAAAATTAGGTCTTACACCGGTTGCAACATGAACCCCAACAACTTTTCCATTTTCAACACCAATTTGTTCAAACTTAAATATTTCTTGCATAGAAATAACACTTTCCTCCATACCCGTAACTTCAGAAATGGAAGTAACTTTTCTTGAACCATCCGACAAACGATTTGTTTGAATAATGAAATCTACCGCAGATGCAATTTGTGATTTTATATTCATATCAGGCAAATTAATTCCAGCAAAAAGAACCATTGTTTCCAACCTAGAAAGTGCGTCTCTTGGAGAATTTGCGTGCAATGTAGTTAGAGAACCATCATGACCAGTATTCATCGCCTGCAACATATCCAATGATTCTGCGCCACGACATTCCCCAATTACTATTCTATCCGGTCTCATACGAAGTGCGTTTTTAACCAAATCCCTAGCCGCAATTTCACCACTGCCTTCAATGTTAGCGGGTCTTGTTTCAAGCCGCACTACGTGGTCTTGATTTAAAGACAATTCCGCAGAATCTTCTATTGTAATAATACGTTCTTCTTGAGGAATTTCCTCGGATAAACTATTTAAAAGTGTTGTTTTACCAGAACCTGTACCACCACTGATTACAATATTTGCACGGGATTTAACAATTGCCGCCAAAAACTCAGCCATTTCTACTGTAACTGAACCCCATTTTAAAAGACTTTTTAATGAACCTGCATCTCCTTTAAATTTTCTTATTGACAAAGAAGGTCCGTCAATTGCAAGCGGTGGAATAATTGCGTTTACACGACTACCATCCTGCAAACGAGCATCTACCATTGGAGATTTTTCATCTATTCTTCTGCCAACTTTTGAAACAATTCTTTCAATAATATTTTTTAAATGATTATTATCTTTAAATGTAACTTGGGTTTTTACCAACTTACCATTTTTTTCAACATACACACTTTTAGCGCCATTAACCAAAATATCAGAAATATTAGGGTCTTTAAGTAACGGATCCAATGGTCCATAACCTTTTGTTTCCTGAACAATTTCTCGAATTAATCGTTCCTTTTCCACTCTGTTTAAAGGAACCGTTTTAAAGCTTGTTTCTAATTGATTATCAATAAACTCTTTAATTAATTCTTTTTGCTCATCGTCTGAAAAATTAATCCATGTCGGAGTAGAATTTACTTTCTCAATCAAAAGTGAATGGATTCTCTCTTTAAGTTGAGTATACTCAACGCTTACTTCTCCAGTTTGAAAAAGTATGTCATAAGAATTATCGTTACTTACAATATTTCCAGATGTGCGATTTAACCTATCTTTGAGAGACAATTTTTATTCCTTTTATTTTTTAAACAAATCTAAAATATTAAAATTCGAACGTTTTTGCTTTTTGGATGGTGTTGGTGAAATTACACTATCAGACAAAATCCCTGCCAAATCCCTATAACTACGAGCAATATTTGACATATCGTTAACCATACTCACGGGGATTCCCTTATTTATTGCAGACATAATTGTAAAATAATTATTAGGAATTTTCCAATAAACCTTCTTATTTAAAACATCTTCAACATCCTCTGTTTTAATCTCTTCGTTTTCCATATAACGATTTAAAACAATCTTAACTTTATCTTGAGAATATCCAAGCCTGTCAAAAAGTTCCAAACAACGCTGCGCATTTCTAATAGCCGGCAAATTGACTATTGTAACCAACAAAATCAAATCGGAATTATCCAAAACGGTAATAGTTTTTCCATCAAAACTAGAGCCCGTATCTACTACAATATATGAAAAAGTTTCTTTTAATACATCAAAAAGCTTTGCAATTTGGTCTGAAGTAATATCTTCTGCTTGCTCCAGATAAGGCGGATCCGCCAAAACATATAAACTTGTGTCTTTATATTGCTCCAATGTTGATAACAAAAATGACTCGTCAACACGATTAATATTATTCACAACATAAGAAATATCAAAACTTGGGTTTAAATCCAAAAATGTTGTAACATCACCCAACTGCAAATTTAAATCAATTAACGCAACTTTTTCTTTAGTAACATTTGCCAACTCTAACGCCAAATTAACAGCAATTGCGGTTTTACCAATTCCACCCTTATTTGAAAAAGTTGAAATAATCTTACATTTATTATTATCAGACAAATTACCTAAAGCCAAATCACGCAGCTTTGTAATCGCAATAACTGCTTCTTGCTCCTTCATTGGCTTTGTCAAGAACTCTCTTGCACCAATTCTCATTGATTTTATAACCAAATCAGCATCCGCATTATAAGAAGTAACTATTACTTTTACTTGCTTATTAAACGAGGTAATTTTATTTATCAATTCAAAAGTAACATCAGGCTCTTCGCTAATATCAACTATAACAATATTTGTACGATTTTCGATTATATAATTATACGCAGCTAAAGCATCAGAAAACTCTTCATCCACGTATATATCAGCCATCTTTTCAATATAGCTTTTAATTATTTTCCTAGATGATTCTTCACTATCAATTATAACAACGCTTGCCGAATTACCCATTATATCCTCTTAATATTAAATACTTTCATAACGTGAATTAGACTCCACCTCTACAATTTTAGGCGTAATAAAAATAACCAACTCCGTATCGTCTTTCATATCTGAACGATTTGAGAATAATATCCCCAACAATGGAATATTAGACAACCACGGAATACCAGCCCTATTCTTGCTACTAGTTTGCTTTAACAAACCCGCAATAACTAAAGTTTCCCCATCCGCAAGCTCCACTGTCGTATCAACTTTTCTGGTCTTGACCCCCGGGATAAAACCTGTCGCCTGCTGTAATCCAGCTCCATTATCTATTTCGCTAACCTCCGGAGACAATTTTAAAATAATCCTATTAGATTTTTCTAAGATTTGTGGTGTAAAATTCAAAATAACACCAGTACTCTTATACTCATAAGAAACTTGTCCATATTGACCAATTCCTGACGGAATAGGCGTTTCATTACCAACATTGAAACTTGCTTTTTCATTATTCATAGCCAATAACTTAGGTTCTGCAAGTATCTTCACAGTACCCTTTTGCTCGCCGGCTCTTAAAGAAAAAGCTAAGTTATTAGAGTTGTTTGCGAAAATATATTGAAAACCATTCATAGTACCATCAAAAGATCCTTGGCTAAGACTTCTCCCCGCCTCTCTTCCCATCACATTTTCCACAAAATTCTTTGTACCTGAACCAAAAGAAAACTGCGATGCCAGCTCATTTGTGAAACTACGAGAAGCCTCCGTAACTTTAACCTCTAGCAATACTTGCTTGGTTGGACTTTCTGACATATCAACAAGATCAAAATTATAAGCTTTTGCAATATCTTTAATTTTTTCCTTTGTTCCTGTAGAAGAAATATGACCAGACAAAATAACTCCCGTATCAGTGAAAATCAAATTAGCATTTTCGTTAGGCGCAATCTCCTCTACTGCCTGTAAAAACGCGTCTGCATCCTGTTGAACAACTAAATTATAAAAAACAGGCTGATTATTCTTTCCCCAAAAAATCAAACTTGTACGTCCATTTTTTTTACCGTTCAACAATAATTCTTGTGGCGAAAGTAAAACAACATCTGCATAATGAGGGTCAGTAATAGAAACTCTAGTAACAGGCTCATCAAACTTTAAAAGTTGAGACTTTCCAACAATAGTATAAAGCTTCTCGTTTTTATCTTTTACTTGAGTAGAAAGATTAACTTTTTTAGAACGAACATGAGAGCCTTGCGAAGAATAATTATTTTGAGGCTCAACAATAATCGAATCATAATTAACTCGTTGTTCAGCAAAAGCCGCCAACGGCGCCACTACCGTCAACGAACAAATAATCATCAATATTAAAATTTTATTGTATATCTTTTTCAATTTTTTCCTCAGATTTATTAAAAACTTATTTGAGTTTTACTATTTGCCTCAATTATTTCTACTGAACTTGAATAAGTTCCAGCCTTGATTGGAGCGGGAAGCTCATTAATTGAAGGGTCTTCATAGGTTTGCACAACCGGCAACGATGGTAACTTTGAAGAATTATAATTAACATTTTGCGCACTTGAAGATGACGACTTCGTTTTTTCTTCTTTTTTTGGCTTAATTACCGTATCATCACCAACTGGACGCATAACAAGCATTATCTTTCCAGAAGAATATATCTCAACAAAATCTTGCACTTTATTTATTGGAATTTCAAACGTTACAGCTTTAGCTTGAGTTATTGAAATAGGTTCTTTTTTCACAACCGGCTCATTCGCTACAGCATTCGCAGCTTTTTCTACAGGTGTTTCAGTCTTTAACGGTACTAAAGAAAGAATTTTTATCTTAGATAAAATTTTTTCATCAGACTTTGCCTTAGAAAAAATATCAATCAATGTTCCTTCTTTCATCTCGGATGCCATTCCATCAAGACTTTCCGTTGAAACCGTTAAGGCTCTATAACCTTCTCTCAAACCGGATTTTTCAACCGTGATACTTGTAAAATCCTCATTTGTAAAAACCTGTTGAGCTTTAACAGGACGCACTAAAACGCTACCAATTATATTATTTTGAGAAGAAATTGCCCCGTCATTCTTTTCTGAAACAGTGATTTTTTTAATATCCATAACAGTAACCGTTTCACCTATTTCAAGGTCTTTTATTGGGACAAAATAATCATAAGATTTTTTTGCAAGCTGCTCATCTCTCAACTTCATAACCTGAATAAGTTGATTTTGCTGGATAATTTGCTTTTGTTGTTTTGCGTACATATCATACGCATAATAAGCAACAACCGCCCCAATAATCAATGATATTAAAATTTTGCCTGTATTCTTATTTGCCATCCGCAAAAATTTCTCTCAAGATAATATTCTTCCACCATAAATATTATAATATTTATATAAAAAATTGTACAATCTTTTTCATGATTTTGCACAAATGTTAAGCGTTTTTTACGTAACCAAAGAAAAATTAAACAAAATACTTTTTATAAACAAAACCTTCGAAAATAATATTAGCGTTTTCGAAGGTTCTTTGTGAATATAACATTATAGACTTCTTTTATATATTAAAGTTTGCCATTATTTATATTAAAAAAACAAACTAACATGGAAAGAACTACTGCAAAGGAACTTGCTCCCAAATTGGCTTATCGAAATTCAAACCAGATTTATGGAAATTCCCATCAGTCATTCTAGAAACATCAAGCAATTTTTGTGTTCTATCAGTAAAAGTTTCAGGAACAAATTGTCTTAATAAATTCTCTGGCAAACAATCTGCAGCATCACCAACTGTCAATTCCCCCGCCTTTTTCAATAACGGAGAATCTTTTCCGCAAAGTTTTTTAAAATATTTTTCTCCACCCACTGACTGCACTAAAGATTTACGAATAGTCGAAAGATCTGAAACAAAGTCTTCAACAGTAGAAGAATCATATCTAGAATCCGCACTGTTCCGTGTACCTACCTTAAGTACTTGCCTAAATAAAATCTCATCTTCAGGAACTATAGTATTTAACAACTTATCAAGTTCATCTCGAGTAAGCTCAGTTATATTTTTTGAAGAAATCGCATTCAATTCATCTTGTGTATATCTAGACAACTTTTCAACATTAATATCTGCCACTGTTTTTTCTGCACCTGTGGTTGCTTCTTGAGCTACACCTTGCACTGCAGATTGTTCTTTACTTGCTACAGCTGGTGCAACATTTGATGCGGACTCCTGTACTGTATCAGCACCTTTATTAGAAACAGTTTCCGCAGCATCTTGAACAGCACTTCCTCCTTTACCAGCCGAAGCCTGAGCCGCATCTTGAACAGCATTTGCGGGTTTATTTGAAGCAGCTTGGGCGACCTCTTTTACAGCTTTATTTCCTTTTCCTTTTATAATCATAACTGTTGCCGCACCAATAGCTGCTGCTGCGGCTAAGCCTGCTACTATTAAACCTGTTTTGTCTTCTGACTCTTGTTTTTGTGGAACATTTTGCCCAAAAGCTGGTTTTTGAGCTTGAATTTTTGACATTTGAACATTTTTAACTGAATTAATAGTTTCGACTGACATAATTATTCCTTCCTTTTTCATATTCCTAATATAACGGCTTATATTTTTATAAAATCACAAACCATAAACTTATTGCTACAGTCATAATTTATCCATTCCATTCTATTCTATTAGCAGATTTTACAAGGGTTTGAGGCTATTTTAAATTCGTGTTTACATTTTGTTACATGCTTGTTTCGTAAGTAAAAAAATTTTTAATTTTTAAATTTGATAAATTATAATTTCCCCCCCCACACATTTTCACACAAAAAAATCGGCTTAATTAAAAGCCGATTTTTATTGTTATATGTTATTTTATCCTTGATATTTAAATCCGTCTTTTTCCATTCTTTCTATAACTTCATAAAGTTTATCTTTTGGAGCTACAATAGAAAGACGAACATAACCTTCACCAAATTTACCAAACGCACTTCCAGGAACTGCAACTATTCCTGATTTTTCTAACAACGCAGATGTAAATTCTTCCGACGATTTATACTCTTTAGGAATAGGCAACCATAAATAGAATGTTGCATCAGGAACAACGAAATCTTTTTCACTCCAACCTAATTTTCTCAAGCCGTCAACAAGAATTTGTTGTTTTTCTTTAAAGCCTTGATTTGCTTGAACGATATAATCTTCACCCTCTTGTGAATTAAGAACCGCTGCTGCAGCATATTGCAGAGCTTTAAACAAACCTGTATCGATTGTTGATTTTTGTTTTGCAAACATGCCCAAAGCTTCCGCATTACCGCAAACCCAACCAAGTCTCCAGCCTGTCATTGCATAAGGTTTTGAAAAACTATGAAATTCTAAAGCAATATCTTTTGCGCCTTCAACTTCTAAAACTGAAATTGGCTTTTGATTTTCATCAAAATACATATCGCAATATGCCGCGTCAGAAATTAACAAGAAATTGTATTTTTTACAAAAATCAACGACTTTTTTGTAATACTCTTTCGGTGCAGTTGCACCTAATGGGTTATTTGGATAGTTAATAACAACTGCTTTCACTTTTTTCTTGTCATAACCGTCTTTTTCTAAAGATTTTAAAACATCTTCTAAATCAGGCATAAAATTATTTTCCATAGTCAACGGTATAGGATAAGCTAAACCACCTGAAACCAAAAGCATTTGGCTATATGACGCATACCCTGGATCAGGAACCAAAATAATTTCCTTTTCTTTTTCATCCGTTGTAGGGTTTATAAGCTCACGAATAATATTTGCCAAACCTTCTTTTGAACCGATTAACGAACAAATTTCTGTTTTAGGGTCAACACTAACACCAAAACGATTTTTCATTCTTTGAGCAATCGCTTCCAAGAAAAACGGCTCTCCTTTTGGTGTTGAATATTTATGAATACCATCAATATCCAATGCTTCTTTTAATTTATCTATAACAAATTCAGGAGGATTATCAGTTGGAGCTCCTATATCTAAAGCAATTGGCGCTCTTCCTTTCGCCGTTAATTCAGGTGTCAACTCTAAAGTTCTTTGTTTAATTCGAAACATAATATACGTTTCTATATTCTGAACATAATGATTAAATAATTCTTTCATTTCTCACTCCAGCTATTCGCAAATTACACGATTTATTGTAAATTGTACACTCTTTTTAGTTTTTGCGCAAGAGGTAGAAACAATAGATTTTATAAATGTTTACGGTTTCACATTCGGATTTTTTAAACTAAACCTTCTCTAATAGCTTTAACTGCAGCTTGTGTTCTATCATCAACAACCAGTTTTTGAATAATATTACAAACATGGGCTTTTGCGGTGTGTTCACTAATACATAGCTCCAAGGCTATATCATTATTAGAACTTCCGTTGACCAATAATTTTAAAACCTGATATTCTCGTTCTGTCAAATTAGCGTGTTTTGCTCTAAATTCAGAACGACTAACATGTTTTTTAGGAATAAACCCACAATTTTTTGCCCTCAATTTTGGGACAATTCTTGCATCTAACCAAAAAGCTCCGTCTTTAATAGTTTTTATAACCATTACCAAATGTTCTGTATTAATATCTTTCAAAGCATAAGCATTCACACCAACAGTTAATGCCTCATTTATTTCCGCCTCATCTTGATGTGAAGTTAAAACAATAATTTTTTGTTCCGAATTTTCTTCAAGAATTTTTTTAGCCGCCTCTATTCCCGAAAAATCCGGCAAACCTATATCCAACAAAATCACATCGGGTTTATAAAGCCGAGCCTTTTCAACCGCATCTTTAGCATTTTCTGCTTCTGCAACAACCTCAATATCATTACCATCCTCAAATATTGTTCTTAAACCAACTCTAACAAGTTTATGATCCTCAACCATCATTATTTTTATTTTATTTTTAATATTAACCATTTCACTCTCTCTTATATTTTCTAATTATTTACATAATAGAAAAATAAAAAGTTTAATTCATTATCCAAAACGAATACAAAAAGAGATTATTAAATATTTTTTTATTTAAACAATAATTAGAAATTTATCTTGAATTTTTAAGCATTTTTAAGTTTTTAATAGCTTCTTTATGTTCAGGATTCAACTCCAAAACTTTATTATATGTTTCTATAGCCAAAGAATTTTGAGCAGACATCTCATAAACCAACGCTAGGTTATACAAATAATCCCAATTGTTAGGCTCTAATTCCACAGCCAAGCTCAAATGTTCACGGGCTTTTTCCATTTCTCTTTGTCTTAGTTTAATAACACCCAATTTTGCACGACTAACTGGATTTTTTTCATCAATAAAAATCGCCTCTTTATACATTCTTTCAGCTTCATAAACATTATTCAAATCAAGATAAATATCTGCCAAAGAAATATAATAATTAGCATTTTTAGCATCCAAATCAATGGCTTTTTGAAGCTGCCTTATCGCATCCGTATAATTTTTAGAATAATAATTGACTTGCCCCAACCCCTCATATATATAAGGATTATCCGGATTTAACTTTAACGCAATATCAAATTTATCAAAAGCTAAAGATGCATCACTTAAATTATATAAATTCAACGCCCAATCACAATAAACAGAACTTAATTCTTGATTATAAATCTTTGCTAATTTTATATCTGCCCAATCAATCAATTTTTCATACAAAACAACCGCTTTTTCGTATTCACCATAAATTCTATAGGCATTAGCCAATGTCTCAGATAAACGAATGGATTCAGGAAAACGAACCATTGCTTTTTCTAATACATTAACTCCTTCCGTAATTTTATTGTTTTTAATATAAATATTAGCAATTATATTATTCAAACCTTCGACATCAGCGCCAGACGTATTCAACGCAGGAATAGCTATATCCATTGCATCATTATACTTGCCGGCTTTATAATACAAATTTACTAAATCATATTGCAGATGAGCATCAGTAGGCGCTAACACTAGCAACCTATTCATTATTTCTATTTCTTTATCAATATTTTGCACATACATACTCAACTCTTTATACAAATAAAGTAGTTTTATATTATTTGGGTCAACATTTAAACCAAAAATAACGTATTCAATCGCATTTTCATATTCTGATAATTCTTTATATATAGTAGCAACCTGATAATAATAAGAGAGTTTTTCTTGCTCCCGTATATCAAAATTAAGCAATCTTTTATAAATATTCAATGCTGATTTTTTATGATTAACGCTACTATACAATTCTGCCAGAGAGATTAAAACATCCATCGAATCAGGATTTTCTTCCAATAACTCTAAATATGCATCAATCGCATTATTTGTTTGTCCTGTTTGTTGATACGCTCTAGCCAACATAGACAACAAATCTATACGATTTTTTGTAGTTGGTTTAAGATATTCAAAATGCTCAATCGCTTCTATCCAATTCCCTGTATCAAAATAAGATTTTGCAATAATTGTTCTCAGTCTATCGTGATGCGGATTTTCTTTTAAATATTTTTTAGCTAATTTTTGCGCAATTGCATGATTTCCATTTGAAATAGAAATTTTTGCTTGCTCATACACATCATTTGCACTAATAAAAAGTCTTTCACCGTCGCCAGACGCATCAGAAGACATAACTGGTTTTATTAATTTGTATAAAACCAATATCAAGACAACTATTCCGCATATAACGTATGTTATAAAATTATCGCCCATATTTATATTATACCCATAAATATGAATTAATAACCGTTTATTAAGATTAATTATTCATAGATTTTTCATCAACTTTGATAAAATCACACATTGCCTCAAGGCGCTTATCTTCCATATTATCAATAAGCTCTTGAATATTTTTAATTTTACCAAGCGCAAAACCCGTTTCCGCAAGCAAAACACAATCATTGCAAACTCTATATTCACTATACTTTATTGAGCCCGCATAATCTTTTGATTTACCACAAGCAGCACAAGTAAAGAACTCTTCAAGACAATCAGGATTTTCTTCAATGTCATCTATTCTCATTTGCGCCGCAACTTGTTGCATCTCTTCTATTATTCTTAATTGTTCTTCTTTATTCATATTTACCTCTCTTTTATATTTTAACATGCTAAAAAAGTTTGTTTAAACTATTATATATATATGAAAAATAATCGTTCATCATACATAAGTACACGAAGAGACGCTTGGGTTGAAATAAACCTAAATAAAGTTGAGCACAACATTTCTGAATTAAAAAAATTTATTCCGTCTGATAAAAAAATTTTAGCGGTAGTAAAGGCTGATGCGTACGGGCATGGCGTTCTTATGCTAACCTCTACATTTCTAGCAACAGGAATTTCAATGCTGGGTGTTGCTTCACTTGACGAAGCTCGTCAACTCCGAGAAGAAGGGTTCAACATCCCTATTTTAGTTCTGGGAGCAGCTCCAATATGGGCTTATGATTGGGTTGCGCAAAACAATATCACAATTTCTATATTTTCAGAACAACACCTTCAAGCAGCAAAACAAACTTATGAAAAAACCGGTCTAAAAGTTCAAGCTCATATCAAAATAAATACAAGTATGAACAGAATTGGAATTTCACCGGACACAGCTGTTGATTTTATTAAAACTGCACAAAACTCTGAATATATTAATCTAACTGGTATTTTCACCCATTTTGCTTGTGCAGAAGATGAAATCATTACAAATAAACAAATTACTTTATTTGAAAATTTAATTTCACAAATAAAAAAAGAAAACTTATTAATCCATTGCGCAAACACAGCAACAACAGTAGCATATCAAGACAAATTAGGCTTTACAAATATGGTTAGAGAGGGAATTGGTTTATACGGCTTAATGCCCGATTTACCTAAAAACACCAACAAAAAACCTGACTTAAAACAAATAATAGGTCTAAAATCGCGTATAGTTAATATCCACGAAACCCAATCGAACGAAGGGGTTAGCTACGCATACACCTACAAAACTAATGCCAAAACAAAAATTGCTACAATTCCATTAGGTTATGCAGATGGTATACCTAGAGCCTTGTCAAATAAACTGATAGGAAAACTAAACGGTCAAAAAATTAAACAAATCGGCAACATTACAATGGACCAAATGATGTTTGATATAACAGGAATTGAAGCAAATGAAGGTGACATTATAACTCTGCTTGATGAAGATTTATCAATAGATACTTGGGCAAAGGAACTAAACACCATAAATTACGAACTTACTTGTAGACTAAAAGTAAGACTGCCTAGAGTATACGCTCGCTAGAATAAACTAACTTATAGCAAAAAAAAAAAGCTCCTTTTCGGAGCAATGCTTTTTATAGGAAGGGAAGGTTAGGAAGTTAGTTAGTGTTAAAATCTGTGTTTATTTAATGTTTGTTGATTGTGTTTGTGTTATGTCTTACATATATATAAAGTATATTTTGTATATAAAATTGCGCGGTTTATATATATTTGTTACATATCTTTACACAAGCAGTAAATTTCCTCGCACAACAAAGAAACACACAGCACAACATTATTTAAAACTACTTAACTTTCATAATAAAAGCTAACGCGTAATAAGGCGGTCTGTTTTCATGCGCCTTACCACTGCCTTCTTCGCTGGTTGCTCCTGTCCAGCCACCCAAATTAGTATCAAAAGTTAAAGAATCAAATATTCCACCTAATCCAGATATATTACCAGCATTACCGCCACCTGGCTTACTTGCATTATCTGTTAGTTTTAACGCCCCAGAAGAAGTTGCTGAGTCGATAAAAGTCAAAAACTCCCCGCCATTTGAGTCAGTCGATTTTACAACCCCCTGAATCCTCATTGTTCCTTTTGTATGCGAGTGTTGTGGCATCTGCTCTTTTGACAAAACAACATTATTTAAACCACCCACATCACCCACCGCATACATTGACCCAGTACTTACAACAAAACGGTCTCTTAAATCAGGGGTTCCATTTTGCCCATTACACAATGCCCAATTTTCAGGAATACTTGAACCACTCCACATAATAATTGAACCCACTGGCAAAAGTTTATTAACCTTGCTATCTAAATTATTTATTTTTGTAGTGTTTGACTCAATTAAACTTCTTAATGAAGACAACATATCCTCGATACTTGACGTAAAAGCATTATAACCAGAATCAATATCAGTTTTTAATTTTTCAAAATTTCTATTTAACACAGAAATTTGTGCATCGCTAAAATTATTATATTTAATTTGTTTTGAAATCATTGGCGCAGACATGCCCAACACAATTGAAACAACAAGGAAAACTATCATAGCCTCTGCAATTGAAAAAGCTCTTTTTGGTAGCATTGTGAAGTACCTTTGTCCGCTTAACAATTGCAGTGCGTCTAAAGACGATACCCTACAGTTAGCTAATCTTGGCAGTGCCATTTGTTCTTTTATTTCTTTTTTTGTTTTTAAATTCATTTTTTACCTTCCTATATTAATTCTATTTGTTCAAATAATTTTCTTTTTTTAACTTTGTTTTGTCGAGTTTAACATTGCACAAATCCTTGTGGTGCTAAGACCTTGTGGTGCGTATAAACGCACCCTACTATTCGTTAGCCCTTGCGGTGCAAATAATTGCACCATACCGCTCCGGCTTTTAACGCTTACGCTAAAAGCCGCGTGCGTGCTATTCCGGCATCTAACCAATAAACAACGTAAGCTAGAAACCAATTTATTGAATATTTTTCTATTAAAAAATAGACTAAAACCCTGACTACATCCGTTTGCTGGATAGATGCCGAAACGAGTTCGGCATGACGCATGTTTTTTAGCTTTTTCACAAGTTTTTATTTTTAATTTTTCTTCACGAACACTTATTTTTTGACATTCAGGAGAATTTACTAAGCTACCAAAGCCCCCCCCCCCTAGTAAATTGCGGGTTTCAGCCATTTGCTTTTTCATTACTTTCTCCTTCACTCATTATTTTCTTACCAAAAAGTATAATAAGTTTTTCAACTTTAAGCAAGAAATAAAAAACGACCTAAAAGGTCGTTTTTAGTGCTTTGATTGTGTTTATAAAAATTATTGTTCAATATATTCTTTCAATCGTTTACTTCTGTTTGGATGACGAAGTTTACGCAAAGCTTTTGCTTCAATTTGTCTGATACGTTCACGAGTAACTCCGAAAAGCTGTCCAACTTCTTCTAAAGTCCTTTGACGACCATCGTCCATACCAAAACGCAACCTTAGAACATCTCTTTCACGAGGAGACAAGCCGGACAAAACTTCTGCTAAATCTTCTCTTAAAAGTTCATGAGCAACTGTTTTAACAGGAGCATCTGCGTCTTTGTCTTCAATAAAATCACCCAAGCGAGAGTCTTCTTCTTTACCGATTGGCGTTTCTAAAGAAAGCGGTTCTTGCGCAACTTTAATAATTTCACGCAACTTACCAATAGAAATATTCATTTCTGCTGCAAGTTCATCCTCAGTTGGTTTTCTAGACAATTCTTGAGCAAGTTTTCTTGTTACTTTTTTCAATTTGTTGATAGTTTCAACCATGTGAACTGGTATACGAATAGTTCTGGCTTGATCAGCAATCGCACGTGTAATTGCTTGTCTAATCCACCAAGTTGCATAAGTAGAGAATTTATATCCTCTTTCGTGGTCAAATTTTTCTGCCGCTCTAATAAGACCCAAGTTACCTTCTTGGATTAAGTCTAAGAACAACATACCGCGACCAACATACTTTTTAGCGATACTAACAACCAAACGCAAATTGGCTTGAACTAATTTCTTTTTAGCATGAACACCAGCTGAGCCACCTTCAATAATTTTACGAGCAAGGTTAATTTCTTCATCTGCTGTTAATAACTTAATACGACCAATTTCTCTTAAATACATTCTGACAGGATCGTCTAATGCAAGTCCTTTTGGCATAATGATATCTTGAGAATCTTCTTCATCGCTATCTGCATCAGAAGAATAAATATCATCTATAATTGGATTACTAACTTTACGAGTGCTGATAATTGCATCAATGTTATCGGTAGTAATCTCGTGTTCTTCGGTGCCATACGCACCAACATCCATCATATCATCGGCTGAATCTGTTTCGTCCAAAACACTAACTACTGAATCGTCTGACATTCTTTTTCTGCTCATTAATTATTTTCTCCAGTTCTTAACCTATTTTTTAATCTTTCTTTTAATTCGATTTGAATTTGTACTGCCTGTACATCATCATCATCAATATGTTTATACGTTTGCCTAATCTTCTCTTGTTCTTGCTTTTGTCTGAACCGTCTTATTTTATTCAAATTTTCGTCAATCGCAAAACGCAAATCCGTTGCTGATAGCCCATCGTACGGTTTTGCCAATTCTATTAAATCTGTAATTATATTTTTAATATCATTATCTTCCGCAAAAGCATTATAAAGTGTTTCGATTAATTCTTCTACATTATTTACCTCACTTGAGAGTTTGTCAATCGTATTTTTAATATAATTTAACGTTTCGTCATCAAGTTCTTCATTTATTAATATATTTGATATTTGAGAGGGAAGAAGTTGACTTCTACTTATTAAATACATGGACAACAAATTTCTTTCCGCTTTTTCAAACAAACTGATACTTTTCTTAACAATTGGAGCTTCTTTCACAAACGGTCTAATCGTCAAAGCGCTTGCACTGCGCAGTTCTTTAACCAAATCTGTTTCGGGTATATTCAACCTTTCTGCTACAACCTTAACATATTCATTTCTTGCTATTGCATTTTGAATATTATTTAAAATCGGGATTACTCCTTTAATTAATTTTAATTTTTCGCTAATTGGCATGTCTTTTTTATAATCTTTTAATGCCAAATCAATCTCAAAATCCAATAATAATTGTGCTTTATTCAGGTATTGTCTATAAGCATCTGCACCATTTGCTCTAATAAATTCATCTGGGTCTTTGCCCTCCGGTGGAGAAATCACGCGAATTTCGCATGCATATTTTTCATCATTTAGAGATGACTGAATTTCATCAAACTGCTTTACCTCACCTAACCCAACAAAAGCCTCTTTTATTACTTCTGCACCTCGTTGAGTAGCTTTAATTCCGGCTGAATCTGTATCAAAAGCCAAGAAAATTTTTCTTGATTTACTATAACGAGAAATTAAATTAATATGTCCGGAAGTCAACGCTGTTCCACAAGACGCCACACAATTTTTAATTCCACTGGCTTGAGTTGAAATTACATCAAAATACCCTTCCATAATAACAACCGCATCTTCATCTTTTATTGCCTCTTTTGCATGATACAAGCCATACAGCGTTTTGCTTTTATTATAAACAAGACTTTCCGGTGAATTTAAATACTTAGGCTCTTGCCCATCCAAAGCCCTTGCCCCAAAAGCAACCACATTTCCATTTTCATCAAAAATCGGGATTATAACTCTATGTCTAAACCTATCAACATAGCCAACTTCTCGTTCTCGCTTAATCACAAGTCCGGATTGTTCTAAAACTTCATTTGAATACTTTCCCAAAAATCTTTTGTACAACGTATCGTATGAATTTGGGGCGTAACCAAGTTTATATGTTGCAATAACTTCATCACTCAAGCCTCTATCTTCTTTCACATACGCCAAGGCTTTTTGCGCATTTGGAGAAGTTGTCAAGTTTAAATTATAAAACTCACACGCGTCCTTAAGCACATTCAAAATTTGTTGTTTTAATTCTTTTTTTTCTGGAGCTCCGCCAATATTTTTGGGAAGTTCTATCCCCAAAGCTTGCGCTTCATCCTTAACAACTTCCATAAAATTTTTATTTTGGGTTTTCATCAAGAAACTGATTACATCTCCACCCTCACCGCAAGAAAAACATTTATAAATTCCTTTTGAGGGATTTACACTAAAAGACGGAGTTTTTTCTTTATGAAAAGGACACAATCCCCAGTAATTCTGACCTTTTTTCTTTAAAATCACAGTCCTTGATACCACATCAAGGATATCAAGTTTATCTTTAATCTGTTGGGCTATATCTATGTTATTCATTGACATTAGTAAGTCCGTTTAATTTTGCAAATCTGAATAAAAAGTCGTCGTCATCAAAACGAGCCAATGATTTTGGGATGAAGTTTTGATTATATTTTTGAACAATATAAGTGTCTGTCATGCCTGAAATATAATCACAAACCGTCTGCTGGGCTTTTATTTCATCATAATTTATTGCATAAATTTGAAGCAAATTCATATAATGTTCAAATAACTCTTTGATAATACGTTTTGCCTTGTCTTCCTCTGCTTTTGCAACGCTATTTAAGTATACATTCTCAAACATCCAGCTTCTGAGCTTGTTCATATACCCCATGCATTCTTCATCCATCTCAATTTTGTTTTTGTCCATACTGTTCTCAACAAGATTATAGACCATTTTTGAAAATCTTTCTTGTCGGCGTGGAGAAAAATATTGGATACAATCTTTTGGCATGTCTTCAATACGAATAATACCTGCTCTTAAAGAGTCATCAATATCGTGATTTATATATGCAATTTTATCAGCAATTTGAACAATCTGTCCTTCCAAAGTATACGCTGGTTCCCAAGCATAAGAATGGCAAAGAATGCCATTTAACGTTTCATCTGTCAAGTTTAAATCTTCAATAACAGAAACCACACGAACACTGTTTTCATTATGATTAAAACCATTGGTCATAATGTTATCCAAAACACTTTCTCCGCTGTGCCCAAACGGAGTATGTCCAACGTCATGCCCTAATGCAATGGCTTCAACTAAGTCTTCGTTTAGATTTAATGCTTTTGCAATCGTTCTTGAAACTTGGGCAACTTCTAATGTATGAGTCAAACGAGTTCTGTAATGGTCGTCATTTGGTGCAAAAAAGACTTGGGTTTTATGTTTAAGTCGTCTAAAAGCTTTAGAATGCAAAATTCTGTCTCTATCACGTTGAAACTCTGTTCTAATTGAACAAGGTTTTTCCTCAACTTTACGTCCTTTTGAAAACTTACTTTTCGCCGCATAAGGACTTAAATTATTAATTTCTTTTTCTTCGAGAATATTTTTAATCAAATTTGTTTCTAAAGTCATTTTTACACATTCCAAAACCTACAAAAATAACTTATCATAAAAATAAAAAAGGCTCAATGAGCCTTTTTCTTTAAATTTAATTTTTTACACAGCCGAGCAGTGCAATCGAGCGTGGGCGGTTTTCAACTGCGGTTGGAACAACTCGAGAAGAATCATACTTTATTTTCCACCCTGAATAAAGACCATTTGGCCATCCATAAAACCAGCCCCTTTCGTCGGAAAAAACAAAAGCTTTTTCAGGCATATTGTTATCATATTTATCTCTTATATTTGTAGGGATAATACCAGTAATATTCCTAATCGCATCTTCTTGAGTTGCGCCAACACTTAATGTTTGTGATGTTCCTGTTGTATTAAATGCTTTTGTTGAAGTATTATAACTCAAAACGGTATAACTTCCCGCAAATCTAGGAAAACGCCCTCTCCAATTTGCATTAATCGCGCTCCAACCAGAAGGACAAGCTGTCAAGTTAAAAAAGGCCACTGTGCCCTTTGGTACAAGGTTTTTGATATTTTCGTCCAATTTGTCAACTTTATTTTCTAATGATGTTAAATCTTTATCTATTGCCTCAACAGTTGTTGCGCTAGCTTTTGAACTCAATTGCACTTTTAAGCTAGAAATGTCGCTATCGTAGTTTTTTTGTTGATTTGTACCGCTGATGATATTTTGGATATTTGTGTTATTTGTTACGGATTCAACATCAATGATTCTCTCTTCTAAACTTTTAATATAATCAACATAACCAGCCACGTCTTTGCCATCCAAGATACCAGATATTTTTCCAGCATTAGCATCACTTATATCTTTTACGTTCTCAATTTTTTTATTCATAATTTGAGACTGAATGCTTGTAAAATTGTTGTGCTGTAACTGTTTTGAAATCATTGGTGCAGAAAAGCCAAGAATAAATGAACCAATCAACAATGCAATCATCGCTTCTGCTACGGAAAATGCTTTTGATGGTTTTAGGTTGGTTGATAGCCAATGTGGGGCAAATTCTTTCGTGATTAGACCTTGCAGTGCTAGACCTCTCGGTACGTCTAAAGACAGCACCCTACCGTTAAATAGCTTTTGAGGTGTCATTTGCTCTCTTCTTTCTTTTTTCAACTTTAAATTCATTTTTTATCTCCTATATTAATTCTAATTTTACAAATATTTTTTATTAACCTTGTTTTGTCTGGTTTAACATTACACAAATCCTTGTGGTGATAGACATTGTGTTGTTAAACGTTGTGGTGATAGACCTTGTGGTGCGTATAAACGCACCCTACGGGTCTGCGGTTCTAAACCCGCTCACTTGAAGTCATTGCGGTAGATTAAAATCCACCCTACAGCTGTATTTCAAGACGATTGCAGCCAGCTGGCTTTTAGCGTAAGCGTCAAAAGCCTTAACCCCGCCACAATCAGGCGTCATCCTGAACTTGTTTCAGGATCTGACCAACATCACACGCAGTCGACATACACAAATCCTTAGCCAAGCTTCGTTTGCCGAATAGATGCTGAAATAAATTCTGCATGACTGCTAAATTATTGAAGGGATTTTTAGATTTATGTTTAATATTTCCATCTCGAACACTTATTTTTTGACCAAAAAGAGAATTTAGTGGGCTACCAATTGCCCCCCCCCCCTAGTGCCATGCGGGTTTCCATCATTTTACTTTCCACAAGTTTTTCCTTTTTTAAAACATAAAATACTTTGCCATTGACTATAACATATTTTTCAATTTTGCGCAAACAAAAATGACTCCAGCATAAGCTGGAGCCATTTTATGTTTTTTTAAATTATAAAACTTGCATTTTTTCTATCAACACATCTGCCAAGTTATCAACTCGTTTTAAATCGTCTTCAGTTGGTTTACCTTTTATTACAATATAATCTAATTTTTCAGCTTTAACCATTGGGATTAAAGAGTCAATAGTTTCAGTCAAACGACCACCCCAGCCAAAAGAGCCCAGAATTGAAAAATATTTCATTTTTGGTTTAATCAAATTCATTAAATATGCCACATAGACAGCTTTTGGATGAGGTCCTGCTAAAACCATTGAACAAGCCAGCACAACTGCGCCTGCGTCAACTAGTTCCATCGCAACTTCGCCTTCGTCTGTATGAACCAAATCGGCCAAAACAGTTTCAATTCCTGCTTTTTGTAAGCGCTCATTCAAGCGTTGTGCCATTTCATAACTGCTGTTATACATTGAAACATAAGGAATTACAACTTTTTTCTCAACCTCATCAGAAACCCATTTTTTATACAAATTTAAAATGAAAGATGGTTCTTTATATATTGGACCATGGCTTGGGCAAATCATTTTTGGCGCTAATTCATCTACTAATGCAACGTATTTTTTGCAAAAAGTTCTATATGGCATCATAATTTCAGCGTAATAACGTTTTGCAGAAATTTCCAATTCTTTTGAGTTATCTGCAAAAATTTCACCATCTGTATGATGAGCACCCAAGAAATCGCAAGGGAATAAAACTTTATCCTCTTTTACGAAAGTAAACATTGTATCTGGCCAATGAACCCAAGGAGTTAAATGAAATTCCAAAGTTTTATCTCCTAAAGACAATGTTTCTTTATCTTGAATAACTTGAAATTTATTTTCTGCAATATGGTGTTCGTACATCAAAAGCTCTTTACATTTTGCATTAGTTACTATAATAGCATTTGGGAATTTTTCTAACAAAGAAGGTAAAGCACCACTATGATCTTGTTCACCATGATTTGCTATAATATAATCAACCTCTTTTCCCTCAAGAGTAGCCATTAATCTATCCATAAGCGGTGGATACATTGTATCAATAAGTGCCGTTTTTTCACTTCCTTTTACTAAAAATGAATTATAAGTTGTTCCTTGTGGTAGTGGAATTAATTGGTCAAAAATGCTTCTTTCTGGGTGTTTTTCTCCACAATAGAAAATGTTATTTGCAATTTCTTTCATCTCTTTTCCTTTATATAATTTTTAACAAAAATATTATATCATAAACAAAATCCACTCGCAACAGAGTGGATTTTGAATATAAAACAATAATTATTATTAGTTTTATTCTTTTGTATATTCAGCATCAATTACATCATCATCATTGTTATTATCAGATGAGTTTTGTTGTGCTTCTGAGCCTTCAGAACTTGCTTGAGCTTCTTCTTTTTGAACTTGTTCATAAGCTTGTTGAGAAATGCTGAACATTTTTTGTTGTAAATCTTCTGAAATTTGTTTAAGTTCTTCAGCTGGTTTATTTTCATCAAGAGCTTTTTGAAGTTTATCTTTTAATTCACCAAGTTCTTTTTGATCAGCATCAGAAATTTTACCTTCGAAATCTTTTACAATTCTTTCTGCAGAAGAGATTAGAGAGTTAGCGTTATTTTTAATTTCTGCTTCTTCTTTTTTCTTTTTATCTTCTTCTGCGTTAGCTTCAGCTTCTTTAACCATTTTATCAATATCAGCTTCGTTCAAGTTAGAAGAGTTTGTGATAGTGATTTTTTGTTCTTTATTAGTAGCTTTATCTTTTGCAGAAACATTAACAATACCGTTAGCATCAATATCAAAAGTAACTTCGATTTGAGGCATACCTCTCATTGCTGGAGGCAATCCATCAAGTCTAAACATACCTAATGATTTGTTATCGTTAGCCATTGGTCTTTCACCTTGAAGAATGTGAATATCAACAGCTGTTTGATTGTTTTCAGCAGTTGAGAAAACTTGAGATTTAGAAACAGGAATAGTAGTATTTCTAGGAACAAGCGGAGTCATTACACCACCAAGAGTTTCAATACCCAAAGTCAAAGGAGTTACATCTAAAAGAACGATATCTTTAACTTCCCCAGCTAAAACACCAGCTTGAACTGCCGCGCCAACAGCAACAACTTCATCAGGGTTAACTGATTGGTTAGGTTCTTTACCTGTGTATTCTTTAACCAAGGCTTGAACTGCTGGAATACGAGTTGAACCACCGACTAATACAACTTCATCAACATCACCTTTAGAAAGTCCTGCTTCTTTTAATGCATCAGCAACAGGTTTTTTACATCTTTCTAATAAATCACGAGATAATTCTTCAAATTTAGCTCTTGTAAGTTGAATATCTAAGTGTTTAGGTCCATTAGCATCAGCTGTGATGAATGGAAGGTTAATATTTGTTTCAACAACAGAAGAAAGCTCACATTTTGCTTTTTCAGCTGCTTCTTTCAAACGTTGCATTGCTTGTTTATCATTTCTTAAATCGATAGCTTCTTGTTTTTTAAATTCTTCAGCTAGCCAATCAATGATTTTTTGGTCAAAATCATCACCACCAAGTCTTGTATCACCTGATGTAGAAAGAACTTCGTGAACACCATCACCGATTTCTAAAACAGATACGTCGAAAGTACCACCACCAAGGTCAAATACTAAAACTTTTTCAGGTTTGTCTTTTTCTAAACCATAAGCCAAAGCCGCAGCTGTTGGTTCGTTTACGATACGTAAAACATCAAGACCAGCGATTTTACCAGCATCTTTTGTTGCTTGTCTTTGAGCATCGTTAAAATATGCAGGAACAGTAATTACTGCAGATGTAACTTTTTCACCCAAGTAAGTTGATGCATCTTCTGCAAGTTTTCTTAAAATCATTGCAGAAATTTCTTGAGGTGTGTAATCTTTTTCATCAATTTTAACTTTATAATCATCACCCATGTGACGTTTAATAGAAATAATTGTTTTGTCTGGGTTAAGAATTGCTTGACGTTTAGCTAATTGACCAACAAGTCTTTCACCTGTTTTTGAAAAACCAACGATAGAAGGAGTCGTTCTAGAACCTTCTGCGTTAGCAATAACGGTAGGTTTACCACCTTCCATAACTGCGACTACGGAGTTTGTTGTTCCCAAGTCGATACCTATTGTTTTTGCCATTTTTATCTCCTTTAAATTATAGATATAGCTTTTCCACTTTTATACTTAATTTATACCATCATTTTTTTCTAAGCTTTAAAAAATAAACAAAAAATTAATAATTATAAAAATTATTAGATGTAAATTATAATTTAACAGTAAATAAATTGTAGATTGCATCGTTTTGACACACCAATTATTTTGTAAATTTTTGTTTCAATTTTCAAGTTTTACTTAACATGACCATTAAAAAAAACGTTTAATTATATAGAGTAGTATAATCTTTTGGATAAACATGTTAGCGATAAATTTAGACCTACATTATTTAACAACGTACTTAGGCATAAGCACTCAAAAAATCCAAGCTTATGGCACTTCCAACCTTGAAGAAATTGTAAAAGCCGAAGCCCTTGCAGGAAACGAAGCGGCGCAACAAGCTTTGGTCAAAATTTTAAACGATGCTGACTCGTTATTAGAATTATTTAGACTCGGAAATGCAAACAACCGTTGGCAAATTCTAAAAGAATTAAGCGAATATGATTTACAAAACTTGCTCCAATATTTGGAAAAAGAAGACCTTCTAATTGGATTACAATTCTTCCAAAAAGAAGGCTTATTGCAGATGATTCAAGAACTTCCTGAAAAAGAAGTTTGTCAAATCGTTTTTGAAGTTTTTGCACCCAAAGATTTTATAAAATTGATACCAGAAGACGAAATTAACAAATGGTTCGAATCAACAAAAGTTGACCCAAATTTAGTTTTTGAACAACTACAAAACTTTAACCCAGAAGTTTTGGCACAAATGATTTACGCCGTCACTGGTCAGTTCGAAGAAAATCAAAATCGCGCTCAACTTCTAAAAACAATTGAAGGGTTTAATAAAGAAGACTTCTTAAAATCAGTACAATCATTAGAACCTCGTTATAAATATCAAATCATTTTAAACATGACCAAGGAAAAACCAGATTTGTGGTTTGAATTTGGTTCAAAAACTTTAGCAAAACCACTCGAACGCCTACAAAAGCCAGAAATAATTAAAGGTATGGGCGCACTAAAAGAAAAAACTTTAATAAAAATTGTAGACAACCTACCGCAAGAACTACTTTCTGTTGTGATGACACAAATTGACCCTGAAGTTTTTGCAAAAGTTCTTTGCCAAGATTACCAAGAACTGCTCAAAAAAGCTGTGTCTGTGTAAAATTAAATTATTTTATCTTCATAATATATGATAAAGCGTAATACGGAGGTAAAATCTCAACAGGTTGAGTTACTCCAGAGGAATTTCCTCCTGTTTTTTTAATAGAAAAATTCCGCCACTTACCATCATAAGGAGGATTATCGCCTAGAGCAACTGAAAATGTGCCGCCTGAACACATACTTGAATTTGACTGACAAGCTGTTCCATTTGTAGAGTCAAACGCAGCAATAGTTGGAAGCCCATCTATCTCATGCGTATGAGAAGGCATTTGTTCTGTAGTCAAGATTACACTACTTTTTCCTCCATTTTTTCCTGTCGTATAAGCTCCGCCTGCTCCCACGACAAATTTATCCCTCAAATCAGGGGTTCCTTTTGTTCCATCACACAAAGTCCAACCATCTGGAATTGTAGCTCCTGACCACATAACAATTGTACCAACAGGAACTTCTTTTTTCGCTTTCAGCTTATTAATTTCCGCACTCAAAACTTGAGACTGCGCAACACTCATATTATTATGTCTAATCTGCCCAGAAATCATTGGGGCAGACATTCCCAATATTACCCCACCAATAGCCAACGCTATAAATGCTTCTGCAACTGAAAAAGCATGTTTTTGAACATTTTCACAAATTTTTTTATTAACTTTTCCCTCTCGAACACTTATTTTTTGACAACCAGGAGAACTTAATGAGCTATCAATCCCCCCTACTGTTATGCGGGTTTTCGCCATTTTGTTTTCCATAATTATATCTCCCTTTTTGATTGTAATGGTTTTCTACTTATAACAATTATAGGTACTTATAGACTGTGCCCTACCCTGATTTTTGATATTTCTAATAATATAATATTTTTTAATTATGAGCAAGAAAAATTATTATTTTATATCAGAACACCTAGGAACTTTATAGGCTGGATTTTGCAAAAACATCACAGTACATCCCCATCCTTTGGCTGAACCACCATAACAACAATCTTTTTTTGCATATTTAGCATGGGCTTTAGTTGGTTTCAAAACCGGATCATAATTTGAATTATAATCAATATTAAAATAAAAGACATCCACACCTGCACGATTAGGTCCTTTTAAACCATTTACATCAACTATAAGCCCTTGATTATCTTGAGAATTATCAGTTCCCGTATATGACATCTGTTGCGACCATTGCATAATCGTTCCATCAACCAATTGAAACGCTACACTATCTTCATTATGAGCCAAAAAAACCCATCCACCCTGATCTACACCATCTATTGTCGTTAATTTATAAGCATTTGCCTTATTATAAATTTGACCTAAACCTGTATTAAAAGACAGTTGATTTATATTCTTTACAAAGGTATTTCCCATAACTTTAAAATATTTAGAAAAGATTTCCGGATTGTTTGTATAGTCCATATTTTGCTTATACGGAATACCTAAAAAATAAGGTTCTTCCTCTGCATTCATTTTTATCATAGCAGCCCCAACTTCTGCATATTTCTTTTTCATAGCAGACCTAAAACCATGCTCTTGGACTTTATTCATCAAAGTAGGTACTGTCATCGCAGAAACAACACCTATTATTGTCAAAGTAACCAAAATTTCAGCCAATGTAAATGCTTTTAATAAATTTATTTTTAATAGACATGTTTTTAATGTATTTTGTGGTGCAAAAAATTGAACACCTTTCATTTTTTGAAGTAAAGGAGAATTTACACGGCTACAAAACGCCCCCCCCCTACTGTTATGCGATTTTCCGCCGTTTTATTTTTTCTCATTTTTTCTCCATTTCTATTAGCTTAATAAAGCCAACCTATTATTCTTCTACCTTTCTGTCAGGTTAATTAACCCAACAACTCATTCAACCTTACTTTTTTGACCTTTTTGCTTGACGTTCAGCCTCTTTTTTACGTTTTTTACGACGCATCAAATCAACAAATGCCTCTAAACGTGTTAAATAACCCGCTTTTCCTGTCTGTTCATCCATAATCAATGTCAAAATAGGAATCTCACAATCTTCTCTCATTGATGGGAAAATATTTTGAGAAATAATTTCAGGCATGCAAGTAAACGGGCTAATATGAATAATACCATCTTTACCTTGCTTATTTGCAAACATAACATCAGAAACACATTCAAGGGCATCGCCACCAATATCCCGTCTTAGATAAGGTTTTGCCAATCTAAACGAACGTTCCAAATGAGTTTCGCCTTTTTTAAAAAATTTAGGAATAATCGCATCTTTTAAAAAGCTTGAAATAGTCAAAGTACGACGAGTTTGAACACCCATTTTACCTAATTCACGCTCAATATTTTGATTAGAAAAATAATCTAAAACCAAAAATATTTCGCCGGTTAAATCTACATATAAAATATCCCTATTTTTTTCAATTTTTGTTTTTCTAATTTCCTCTACCGCTTTTCTTTGAGCTTTCATCAATGCGCGAGTAGAATTTGCCTCATCAACTATTTTTAACGCTCGGTTGAAAGCCTTTTCCGCAGAACCAGTAACAACTTCACGAGCTCTATAGTAAGAAAGAGTTTTTTCCAACCTATCAATTACGAAAACCTTTCTTATTGCGATATTAATTGCTTTTATTATAGAAATAGGATTTTTGGCTGGACTTATTTCCTTCAAGAAATTATACATTCCCTTAAATCCATCGTACAAACGCAATTCAATATAATTTGCTTCATACCCTAAATCCGCAAGCGCATGCCTAATACTACTACCATATTCGCCCAAACGACAAATCCCGGGGGAAGTAATCATCGCAACATAATCCGTTCCACCTTCAATAGCCTCAATAAAATTACCTAATATCAATTTATATGGTAAACAAATCGCCTCCGGACTGTTTTTTGTTCCCAAAGACAAAGTTTTTTTACTAGTATACGGTGGGACAAACGGTTCTACACCTATCTTCCTTAATGCAGCAGACCAAACAATAGAAATAGTTCCCATATGAGGAAAGGCTACTTTTATCTTCTTATTTTCTTTATTTTCTACCATCAAATTATCCGTTTAATCTACCTACACTTTTAAAACATATCCACCATTGCTGGCATTCTCTAAAGTGTCTCCAATAATCTTATTTCTTAAATTTTTAATATATTTATAAACATAATCTCTAGGCAAATCAAGAAGTTTTGCCAAATCTTTCGCATAGACAATTGAATTTTTATTAGCAACAAAATGATTAAAAACAAGCTGTTCTCTTTCCGTTAATGGTTTTTTAAATGAAACATTCAACCCTTGATCTGAAGTTTCAACTTTTAATTCAACCGGAGCCTTTTTAGCCTCTTTTGCAACTCTAGTTGTTTTAATAGCTTTATTTTCCTTTTTAATATCTGTTTTATTTTCTGCAATTCCAGTCAAAACCTCTTTGATAGTTTCTCTTTTCACCACAGGCTTACCCTCCGCAACCTTTAGAGCTGGTTTAATAACCGTAATATCTCTTTCACGGACTAAAGCCTTTTGAGCAATCGAAGTAATTTTTTCTGTCTTCACTTTATAACTTTCATGAACCAAAAGAGGGTCTTTCTCTAATACGATATCCACAATATCACGAGTCTCTTTTTCTTCATTAATAACCTTCCCAAGCCTAGCAGCGAACTCTTCTAGCGTAATCTTTTCTAACGAACTTCTCCATTGTCTAATTTCTTCTTTGCTCAAGTATTGTTGCATTTTAATCTCCTTGACTCTCAATTTTTAAACCGTATTAACGATACTTTTTGCTAATTAATTTCTCAATTAATTTTTTATATATCTGAATTTAGCACAAAACATGAGTGAAATCTCAAAAT
Organism: Candidatus Gastranaerophilaceae bacterium; assembly: GCA_045635965.1. Classification (GTDB taxonomy): domain Bacteria; phylum Cyanobacteriota; class Vampirovibrionia; order Gastranaerophilales; family Gastranaerophilaceae; genus RGIG2134. Next base: position 21,702 of record JAZTWQ010000015.1, on the reverse strand, counting down.
ATTTAACAATCTAAACAAAATCTTACAAAGGTTTACAAAGCACAAATAAAACTTGACTTAATTTTTTTATTTGCGTGCAAATTTCACCCAATTTAATTATAGATAATATAGAACTATTTTAACTTAGGCTATATTGTTACAAAACTTAAAACTCTAAAATCATGGCAAAAACCCATGAGCCATGCATGTTTATACACTAGCAAACATGCAAAACCATGTCTGCGCGGACAATTACACCCGTTTCAAAAAGCAAAAAGCAAACATATCAAGGCATTCAAGATTTGTAATATTTCTTCATGATTGTATTGTAAATAAAGCGTTTATCGCTATAATTAAATTAAAGCCGTGCTGATATTGATTTCTGGGGCATGGCAAGGGGAAGAATATTAATTTAATGGGATTTGTTAAAGTATCTATTAACATTGAAGTTAATCGGGAGGAAAAAATAAAGTGTTAAGAAGTAGAGATATGGGAAGAGCGGTTGCTGTAAGAAGATGGACAAATACAGCATTAGAATGCTATAAAAGAGGCTGTGTTTGTGATGGATGTTTCTACGCAGACTTTTTCAACGGAAGTTCACAAAAATGCCAAATGAAGGCATCTGTACTTGAACTTGTTAGAGTTCTTGGCAAACCCGATGTTGAACTACAACAATTGTTGTCTGAATAATTATATATTTTAAAAATCTGAACTTTTAACTAATTTTGCTGACGTTATGACAGAAATTTCGTCAACCTTAAAATCTTTCCAGTCCCAATAATAATTTGGGGGCGATTGTGGCTTCAGGCTCAACCTTACATATTGCGCCGCGCCCAAGTTACCTATCCCATTACAATTATCATCAATACTATACCAAGTTCCTCCATCTTTGTCCTGTGCCGAACAGGTTATTTCAACCCAGCGGACATCTTCTTTATCACTATCGCCTAGTGCTACAAAAACTCGATAAGGTTTATCTGGCGAAATACCTTTTATAAATATTTCACGCCCTCTCGATAAAAATGGCTTATCAGATTTATATTGAATATGATTAGGCGGAATAGGCATTTGACCAGAAGAATATACAATCGGAGTTTGCTTAACAACTTTTGCTGCTGAACGAGCCTGAATTTCAATTATATGCAACCCAAGCGCACTTAAAAAATAGGGCTGAACCGGTGCACTTGCACTAATCATAATAGCGCGAGGATTTGTTTTAACAGAAATTGTTCCTATTTTTGAATTTTTTATAGAACCAACTTTTGAGTAACCAAAAAGTTTTTGCGCACGCGCTCTAATTTTTGACTCTTCATACTCATCCAAAGCCCCCAACGCAGCAACCTCAACAGCGTTTTGCAATTGCCCCCTAGCAACAAGAACCAAAGTAAAATCTATTGCAAATCCACAAAATATAAAAAATATTACAAAAAACGCAGCTATTGAAACAACCACACTAGAGTTTAACTTCTTCATCGACATATATTGTGCTCCGCTTTTTCTGTGCCGCCTAAATCTTTTGCACATTCTTTTTCAGAATCTTCCACACACCACCAGTCGCCTTGATAGCTGGAACACTTCGACACACAAACAGCATAAGTGTTATAACCAATTATAGCACCTATAGCATCATAAATTGGGTCTGATATAGTATCCCATGCATCACATTTGTTAACATAACAAGGCTTACAAATAGGTTGAAAGTCATAACTTTTTTTGTAATTAATTTCCGATTTGTCAGGATTTATTCCATCATCGTAACCACTAAAGTTTCGTTTTGTATATGGATAAACGGCAACGGCAGACATTTTTATTTCTCTTAGCGCTGGCAGAAATGAAAAAGTAAACCCTGGTTTGTATGTATAACTTGCAACAACAACCGGATGCTTATCAACATTCATAAACTTCACATCCAACTTCGAAACATCCAATTTCATTTTTTCCATATTTTCACTAATGAAATTTTCTACATCATTACCACTTGGATACTTATAATCACGATTAATTTCAGACATTTTATAACCATAAGCCGCAACACTGGATTTTAAAGTATTAGCTAAAACAAGTTGAGTATTAATTGCAAAAGCAAACTCGGTCAATATGGCAAAAAAAGCAATTAATAAAGGAATTGCGAGCATAAATTCTGTGATTTGTTGCGCTTTATACTTTTTCACTATTCCTCACTTTTTTTATTTTTTTTCATTTGTTCTTGCTTCAAATAAGCCTGAACATCCTTTGAAACTTGAATATTTTGCAAACTAAACATATATTTTTTCAAATCCGCAATATTAGACTGCTCTTGAAGCAAGTCTTTTTGAGGGATATTAATTGAACTTTTAACATCCTCAAACTGTGACTGTACTTGTTTTTGTGCAATTTTTAAAATAACCTCATCTAAATCATCAGTAGAAAGAGAATATCTAGAAGCAACTTCTTTTGGAGTCGAGCCATGTGGCAAACGATATAACCACAACAATGTTGCAACATCACCTTGACCAATTTTTGTTACGCCATATTTATGTGGAACATACATAATATCACTTGGAAACGGACTGTGACCCAAACCTATAGCGTGCCCTATTTCATGCACAATTGTGTGATAAACTTCATCTTCATGCATATATTTTTGACAAACATAACCATCAGAAATTCCTATTTCTACTTCCGCAGAATAATATCTATAAGAGTCATCATGATTCCACGTGCAATGACCTAAAGATTCCCGATTAACTCTTCGCCAGCTCAAATTTATTTGAGACTCATACAAAGTATTTACAACTCTAAATTTAACAACGCCATTACTAACTCGCTCCCACTCTCTTAAAGCGCGCAAAACCATTTCATGATATTTGTGCGCTTCATGAGCAACAGAATAAAACTTGCAAGGCGCGATATAAATTTTTAGTGGCATACAATTTACAGACCACCTCGCGATATGTCCTTTATTCAAACTTTGCTGTAAATAAGTAAACTTTCTCATAACACTATTTAAAATTTATCATAGAATTTAATCAAGTTCAATTTTGCTTAAATTATCGCAATATTTGCGCTAAACCATGATTGACAAAGGGATTTGTCTGGGTTAGATTTAATATACATGTATTAGATAGGTTGATTGTCTCTAAATGCTTGAAAAAGCTACAATCCCTTAAAAGCGAAAGGATAAGAAAATGTACGCAATAGTTGAAACAGGCGGAAAACAGTACCCAATGACAGAAGGTAGATACGTTGATATCGAACTTCTTGAAGATGCAAAAGATTCAAAAGTAGTTTTTGATAAAGTTGTAATGTTGGTTAACGGTAAAAAATCAAAAGTTGGTCAACCATACGTTGAAAAAGCAACTGTAGAAGGCACAATTGTTGAACACGACAGAGCTAAAAAAGTTATCGTTTACAAACAAAGACCTAAAAAAGGTTACAGAAAAAAACAAGGTCACAGACAAGGCTTCACAAGAGTTATGATTACAAAAATCAGAACTTCTGCAGCTTCAAAAGCAGCTAAATCTGAAGAAGAATCAGCTGAATAGTTAGTAAGTAGATAATAATTATAAGGAGATATAAAGATGGCTCATAAGAAGGGTGTCGGTTCGTCAAAGAACGGAAGAGATTCGAAAAGTAAGCGACTCGGCGTTAAAAAATACGGCGGTGAATCTGTATTAGCAGGTAACATTTTGGTTCGTCAACGTGGAACAAAAATCCACCCAGGAAACAATGTTGGTATCGGTTCAGATGATACATTGTTTGCTTTGATTGACGGTGTTGTTAAATTCGAACCTCACAGAAGAACTAGAAAACAAGTTAGCGTTTACGCTCAATAGTTTTTTAAAGACTTAAAAAAAACAGGACTCATTGAGTCCTGTTTTTTATGCTTACAAATACTACACCGCAACTTTATTATTCTTTGTTGAATTTAAAAGATTTTGGATATTAGATGATAAATTTACATTATTTGTTGATGATTTCATATTTTTTTCAACTTCCTTTTCTCGGGGAGTAACTACTTTTTTAACATGACCTTCCTCCACAACACCATTTATATCACGAACAAAAACTCTAGGATCATCAATGCTATCCATAGCTTTCATTATACCGATTTTTCCTGCTTTTTTCTGTATATTTGTCAACCAAGCATTAAAGGCATAAGGAACAGCAAAAATAGTTGCCAATACCGGAAGTCCTGCGGCAAGTCCAGTATTTATCAGAGTTTTATAATTTTTATAACTAAAATCAAGCCCTGCGTTTTTCTTAATCTCAGCCACTTCCACGCTTGAAAGATTTAATTTTTCTATTACATCATAACTTAAAACTTTTTTATTAATAAAAATTTTACCTATCTGAACCAACATATCGCGAGTCCATTTTGCCAAAAAAGAATCTTTTAAATGAGGCGTTAATGTCTCAACCAAATCAGAAACAATAGAACCTCCCTTATTATTTCTCATCTTTGCAATAGCTGGTTGAGCTACACTACTTGCTTCAATAATTAAAGAATCAACCTTATTTTTAATTGCACTATTTTCTGCTTTTCCCAAAAAATTTCCAATTCTACCACAAATTAAATCTTTTTGAAACTCAATTATTTTAGATTTACCACTTTTTTCTAATTCTGAATATAATTCATTTACAGCTTTTTTAATAGACGAATCTGGTTTAAATGATATATTAGCAATTTTGTTAATAATTTTACTTATTGGCACTTTACCTTTCAACAAAGCAACGCCCAACGCTCCTGTTCCCAAAATAGACGCAAGGCTCCAAACCGTATCAAAAGATTGTTTAGCTATTTCTGCACCAGCTTCTGTATCCTCTGAATATCGCTGCGACATTTCATCAATTTCATCAAAAGCTCTAAAAACATTCTTCTTTAAAGCCTGTGCTTCTGTTTTTTGCTCTTCTGTAATTTCTATTTGTTTAAACGCTTTCTGTAATTTTTCATTTTCATTTTGTACAGATTCTTTATATTTTTTATATTCTTTTTTATCTTTACCATAAATACCTAAAAATCTAAAATTATCCCCTATTTTTTCAAAAAAGCCTTGTTTCTGTATCGGAGCCTTTATATGCTCTACTTTTTGCATCTCTTCTTTTGAAAAAGCCATAAGTCGTTGAGGATTAGACAAAACTTCCTGTCTTGCTTTATACCTTCCAATTCTTGAAGCTGTTTTTTCCTCAAAAGTACCTTTTATTGATATACCAAGCGAAATAAGCGACGGCACTAAGAAAGATACTGTTTTTCTTATAACTGGCGAAGCTTTTATTGCATATAAAAGTTTATTAATCCCCATCATTGATGGTATTGTTAAAAGCCAAGACAAAGTACCTAATGTATCATACGCGTTTTCAACATTTTCTGCATATTCTTCAGCCTGAATATTAATTTCTTTTACAGTATCAACTATCAATTCCTTATCCGCTTCCGCTTGTTGTAATTGTTCTGGAGAAAGATTTAACTGTTTTAACTTTTCAATTTCTTTTAAATCTCTATTTGCTAGCCATTGCTTATAAGCTACTTTATCTCTTGAAATAGCTTTAAGCTCACTTATCATTTTAAAAAGCCCCTTACGTTCCTTTTCATCAGGAATACTTTTCGCGATTTCTTGAGCTTTTTCAAATTGCTGCGGAGTATAAACAACGAAATTCTCAAGACCTTTTAACTCATCATTTTTTGCCTGAAAACGTCCGATTCTAGACGCCTCTTTTTGCTTAGAATTTCCCCATAAAATAAATCCAATTGCAGTTAAAAATACTAGACCTATTCCTGCAAACTGTCCTCTTACAACTATTTTCTTTTCAAAATCTCGTTGTTTTTTCTGCAAAGAAGAAATTAATTTTTGATCTCCATTAGCCGCTTTTATCTGCGCTTTAAATTTTTTCAAATAAGGTCGAGCTATAATCTCAGGGATAAAAGGGACTAAAAAAGAAACTGGCAAAGCCACTGCAGTAGAAATAACTTGCGTTAATTGTTCAACATCTTGACAATTATCTTCCGAACGAGCATCCATAATTTCTGTAGCCCTGACCACCGCTTCGGCACGTTTTTTTGTTAAAGCAATTTCATCATCAGGAATTTGTAAATTTGCTGCTAAATATTCTTTACGCGCTCGCTCATCTGCTTGTTTTTGTTCCCATTCATCATATACTTTATAATTTTTTCTAACCTCATTTAACGAATTTACAAATTGAGACATTTCCTTATCCTAAAAACCTTACTATATTTATAATAAACATAAAAAGTTTCTTTTATTGCGGGGATTTATCATCCATGAGCGCAAATTTATCCCTTCCATTCTATTCTATTAGCAGATTTTACAAGGGTTTGAGGCTATTTCAAACTCATATTTACATTTTGTTACATACACCTTTGAATTTCTGTAAATTATAATTTACCAATTTAACATTGTAAAACTTTCTAAACATGGATAGCAAATAAAAATATTTAGGGATATTATAGAAAATATATGATAAGTTTAATCGAAAAAGAAAAACAAAATGAAAATCTAAAATTGTCGAAACCTGATTTTTCGACTAAAAGCGGACGTGAATTTCTGGCATTTTACCTGCAAGCCAAACTTAAAAAAATCTTGGCACACGATAAAAAAAATGAAATTCCAATCTTTAAAGAAGTTCGTCCTGACTTTATTTCAGGATTTTCAAGACGTCTAATTGACAACCCAAATCAACGGATTATGATTGCGCTTACAGGCGAAAGCGCTAGCGGAAAAACAACTATCTGCAAGACTATTCAAGAAGCTATCAACAAGTTTGACATGCCTATTGAAATTATAAGCGCGGATAATTATTTCAACGACATTTCAGAATTAATTAAAAAACACGGAAGTTTCGACGCGCTTAGAGACCACGGATATGACGTTGATTCTCCTGAAAGTTTTCAACTAAATCAACTTAAAGAAGACTTAATAAAACTAAAAAATGGTAAAGATGTTCGAATTCCTCAATATTTAGTGAATGGTACAGGAATAAGTGTTCCTAATGCTATTCAAAAACAATCTAAAAAAATCATTGTTGTTGAAGGAATTGCCACCGTTTATAAAGATATTAAAGATGTTTTTGATATTAAAATCTTTGTTGATATTGATAAAAAACTTCAAAAACGTTGGTTCTTGAATCGCGCCGCTGAACGCAACCAAGATGATGAAAATGCGCTTAAACATTGGGACTATATTCAAATCGCTTCAGAGAAATACGTTCAACCTCAAAAAAATGAATGTGATGTTGTTATAAACGGCGAATCTCATTTAATCTATTACAAACAATTTCTTGAATACATGTACACGGTTACAAACAGCTTTACAGCTTAGTTTTTAACTATTTAACCAATCTTAATTTTGTTTGCTTTAGCCTTTTTTGCAATTCTATTTTTTGTTTTAAAACCGCAAAATTATTTGCCTGCAAAAGTCTATAATCTTTTTCATCAAATACATATCTTGCGTCGTCTAAAACTTTTTGTGCCAAAGCATACTTTTTCTGCTTAATTAAAATTTCAAATTCCAAATCAACAAGTGCTTTTCTCAATTGGCAATCATTACTGTTCAAATTAGCCAAAGCCTTTTGAATATACATATACGCTTCATCATTTTCGCCTAGAATTTCGTAAATATTTGCAAGACCAGCTAAAACTTTTGCGCTTTGCGGTGCAAACTTTTCTGCTTGATGGTAAAAAGCCAGTGCCAATTCTACATCTCCATCAATTATTGCAATATTTGCACGCATTAATAAACCCTTTATCATACTTGGCGCATATTTCAAGGCTTTTTCTAATTTTTTAACAGCATCGTCTATTTTATTAAAATAAAAGAAATCATCTTCTGCCTCCCGAAACAAGCGTTCCGCGCGAACATCAGACACCAATATATTAGTTTTCCCCTCAAATGTATTTAACATTTTATCCCCAAGTTTTACTTAATATAATGATAAAACACAGGTCATGCACAAGTCTACAAAAAATTTTTATTTAAAAACAAAAAACATGCCAAAAGCCATGTAGGGCATGACTTTAGGCATGTTAAGTGTAAAATTTACAATCTTTAATATAAATCCACCAAAAAAGGAAAAGCCATGCTAGGCATGGCTTTCAACATCTTAAAAAAAATTAATATTACCAACGGAAGTCATCTAAAACATGTTCATCCTGCCAAGAAGCCTTCATTTCACTTTCAAAAGACGGCATTACTTTAGACAAAGCGTCTTTTTTGTTGGGTTGGGAAACATAATTTTTTTTAACACCTTTGTGTTCTTCTAATTCTTTAATGTTGTTTTTGTTCGCTAGTGTACTCATTTAACATCACTCCTTCACAGTCCTTCTATTATACATAAAAAAAAATAAAAACAAAATTTTCTCTTTTTACTACTTTTTTAACAATTTTTAACAAAACAATTAACGTAAAAAATTAAAGTATAATAAATTTAAAAAGGGAGCTAAAATGATTAAAAAAATTATTACAGAAAATTTGAATAAAAAAACTAAAGATATAGACATTGTCCCAACTTTAAAACTCGTTGAAATGATAAACAACGAAGATAAAATCGTTGCAAAAGCTGTTGGAAAAGAAAAGAAAAAAATTGCCGCAGCAATTGATTTAATCTCAGAAAAATTCTTAAATGGCGGTCGTCTTTTATATTTTGGAGCTGGAACATCTGGTCGATTAGGAGTTCTTGATGCTTCTGAATGCCCGCCAACATTTGGTGTTACCCCATCTATGGTACAAGGTTTTATTGCTGGAGGAGATAGTGCTCTTAGAAATGCAATAGAAGGAGCAGAAGACAGTGCAGAAAATGCTATATCGGATTTAACAAGTTCTCAGGCTTCTTCAAATGATGTTGTTGTTGGTATTTCTGCAAGTGGAAACGCAAACTATATAATTACATTATTAAAAAATGCCAAATCTAAAAAAATTAAAACCATAGGAATTTGCAATAATAAAGATGCCAAAATGAAAGATTTTAGCGATATTTTTATCTGCCCAATTGTTAAAGAAGAGGCAATTGCAGGTTCAACAAGAATGAAATGTGGAACAGCTCAAAAAATGATACTAAATATGCTTTCTACAGGCTCTATGGTTAAAATTGGGAAAACCTATCAAAACTATATGATTGATGTTAAAGCCACAAACGAAAAACTTAAAAATCGTGCAATAAATATTGTTAGCGAACTTACCGGTACAACTATTCAAAAAGCGCTTGAAACATTAGAATTAACAAATTTTGACGTTAAAAAAGCAACCGTTATGCTTTGGTTAAATACAGACCTAGAAACAACGGAAAAATTACTAAAAGACAACAATGGTATTTTAAGAAAAATAAAAAATAATGTTTAATTTATAACATTTTTGTTTTAAAATATGAAATATGGAAAGAATTAAAAGTTTATACGCTAAATTATTACCTCTGGATAAATACATTCTCAAGCAAGTAATAGAAATCTTTATTTTGGGAGTTGTAATTTTTACTTCCATAGTTTTTGCTTCTGATACTTTTATAACACTTATAAAGCAAATTTCTTTATACGGAATTCCTTTCCATATTGCATTAATGATTATAATCCTAAACTTACCATCTATAATAGTTATGACTATACCAATGGGCACACTATTTGCAACAGTTATGACATTAAACCGCTTAAGTTTAGCCTCTGAATTAACTGTGATGAGGGCATGTGGAATTTCAATAAATCGAATAGCAAAACCTATTTTTATTTTTGGCATTGTTATGGCACTAACTAGTTTTGTAATCAACGAAACAATTGTTCCCGTAACAACGCAACAAGCAAAAACCCTTGCTCTATGGTCTTTAGGACAAAAAAACATTCCGGATGACAAAACAAATTTTACATTTAAAGAACTTCAAGGCGGACAACTTTTAAAACGTTTATTTTACGTTCAACACTGCAAAGATAAAACTCTATACAACGTTACAGTACTTGACATGTCTAACAAGGACACAATACAAATTATTCAATCTAAAACCGGTGGTGCATCTGTAGAAGGCTGGCACTTTAACAAAGGAGCTGTTTATACTGTTTCAACATCAGGAAATGTATTAAATACAACATGGTTTGGTGATACAATTGTAGATTTCGGATTAAATATAAAAGATGAAATATCAAAAGATGATGCACAGCAATATAACTTTATTGCATTAATGAAACATTTAAGCAAAAATAAACATTTGAGCAAAAAAGAAATGGCGCAAGCAAAAATCCAACTTTATGATAAACTTGCACTGCCGATTACAACAATTGTCTTTGTTCTTGTTGGTGTCCCCCTTGCAATTACTCCTCCGAGAGTCAGATACAATCGCGGTTTTTTATTCTGCATATTAATCATTTTCGTATATTATTTAATTCGCGCTCTTTCAATTTCTTTCGGCGAATCACAAACAATTCCTTCCTCCTTAGCCGCTTGGCTCCCAAACATCGTTCTTACGCTTTGGGGTGGTTATATGTATTATAAAAAAGTTTATACTATTGAATAGTAAGTTAGGGCTTTTTACTTTTTATCAATAGTTTTACTTTTTTAAGTGATGGAAAAATTAAAATCAATAATAAAACATATTGCTTTTGCAATCACGATGATAGGCGCAATAAACTGGGGACTTGTTGGCTTTTTTAACTTTGAAATATTTAGCTATTTTTTTGGTGCAGAAACTTTCATTTGCAAATTAATATACATAACAATCGGGTTATGCGCACTTTTCTCTGCAACCTTTGCCCTAACTGAATGTAAATGCGATATTTAAAAACAAAAGCCCTAAAACAATATTCTGTTTTAGGACTTCTGCTTTAGTTTAAACCTTACTACAGACTTTCGTTTGTTACATCTTCATAAGTTCCAAAATTTTGGATTAATTCAATCACTAATGTTTCATCAGTTTGCCCCATATATGGCAACCCTGGAGTAACCAAACCTGTAACAACACTAGCTTTTTTAGCATTATTATTAGTAGTATTTGAAACATTTTTAATTGCATCTTCTTGATTTGGAATAGCAGCAATACCAATACCTGAACCAGAACCAGATGCAGCGCTACCAAGAGTAAATCCACCATGTTTACCCAAAGACGCTAATCTTGCTGCTGTCAATATACCTTTTTTATCTATCACTTGACCAGCAATTTTAACTGTTTTTCCTGTTGGGAAAACAATTTCTTTTAACTTTGCACTAACTTGTGTTTGAGCATTCAAATCTTGATTTTCATCTAACAATTTAACTTTTGCAGTCAAAACAGACGCACGAGGTATCAACAAAGCACCTTGTTCAGTAAAAATATCGTTTACAACAACAAATTTAACAATATTTGACTCTTCTGATAATTCTACAATGAAATTTTCATCAAAAGCCGCTCTCATAACGTTACTTGAAAGAACAATTTTTCTAAAATTTGAATAATCAAAATCATCCTCATCGTCATTTTTAGTCTTAACTTCAGGCTGTTTAGCTGATTCTGTCTCAACCATTTCTTTTGACAAGTATTTATCTTGAACCATTCCCAACGCCATTCTCAATCTATGCAAAATAACTGCCGCTTCTGCCCTGTTAAGCTCTTTGTTAGGCAACAACTCATCAGCTTTTGGATAGTTCACATACATACCAAGTTCAATTGTTTTTGCATATTGATGCACACCCCAATATGGAATTTTATCTTTATCTGTATACTGCTCCAATATAGTGATATCGTCAACAACATCCTTAGTAATATGACTCAAAATAGACGCAACTTCTGTCTTTGTAATTAAATTGTCAGCTCTAAATTTTCCATCTGGATAACCATACAATAGACCAATTTGTTGTGATTTCATAATATCATTATAAGCCCAATGCTTGTTATTTAAGTCTTTATACGGATTTTTTTGAGCAATCTCTGATGGTTTATGCCCCAACGCTCTTAACAACATTGAGTTAAATTCTGCACGTTTTACTAGTGCCTCCGGACGAAAGCTTCCATCTGCATATATTCTGATAATTCCATCACGAATACAAGCCGCGATTTCTTTTGCTGCCCAATAATTAGTCTTAACATCCTTTACAGTAGTAGCATTCGCCATCCCTGCCATTAAAAATAGTGAAAACAACACTAATAATAATTTTTTCATTATATTTCTCCAATTTATTAATCTTTTTGTAAAAACAGCATAACATTCAAAAGAACTTTTGTAAACTTATAATCCCATTATTTAAAGTAATTTGAAAATTATAATTCAATATTATATAATTATTCAGTATAGGAGCAAATATTGGAAACGAAAATTAGTCAAAAAAGTATATCCTTAACCGAGCTGGAAAAATATTCTCCGGAAAATTCTTTAATTATATCTCCGGCAAAACCAAGTAAAGAACTCTCAACTTTTAAATTTTTTTCCATAAACAAATTTTGCGAATACTTAATAAAAAAATCTCCAAATTTATTTTCCCCCACAATTATATCAAGAGAAGAAAGTGACCTTCTTATTTATTCAATAACTAAAAATATTTTCCAAACGGAAAAAGCGATGAAAAACTTATCAAAATCATTGGGTTTTTCTAGAGAACTTAGCAAGCTATTTGATGCTTTTTTTGAATTTAATATATCTGTAGAACAATTAGAAAATATAGTAAACTCAATCACTATAAACCCAGAGGAAAGTGAAAGAATTAATCTTATTATAAAAACATTTAAAATATACTCCGAAACCTTAAAAAAAGAAAGAAAAATTAACTCATATCAACTACCGCAAATAACTATAAACCTATTGCAAAAAAAAACTCAATTACTAAATATTACAAAAGAAAACTGTGCAAATATTTTTATAGATGATGCACTTGAATTAACAAAAACTCAAAAAAAATTATTTCAACTCATCAATACAAATATTCAAAAAATTCAAATTATTAAAAACTACCCAAATCATATATCCACAGCTATTTCCAAAAAATATTTAAATATGAATAAAAAACAAGAAGAAACCAAAACAAACTTCAAATTATTATCTTTTAACGACATAACAGAAGAAGCTCAGACTATCGCAACAACAATTATTAACAAAATAAAAGATGAAAAGCTAAACTTCTCTGATATTGCGATTATAATCAACAATCAATCCACACTAAAAACATTTAACAATACATTAAACCGAGTCAACATTCCAACAAATTTTGAACAACAGAATAATGATTATTTATTTTATGCAACAAAATTAAACCAATATTTAAATATTTGCGCAAACAAACAAATAATTGAAACAACAAACCTTTCTAAAGCGCGCAAAGAAGAACTTAATAACGAAATTAACATGTATTTTGAAAACATAATTTCAGAAACATTAAATAATCAGTTCATTAAAGACAAATTTCTTTTTCTTTATGAAAATTCGTTGTTTGAAAACCTAATTGATTGCACACAAAAAAACTTAAAAATTTTAAACGCAGAAGATGAAAAAAAACTAACAAAAGAACTTGAAAAAATAAAAGAATTATCTAAGCTTTATAACTCTAATCAAATAGAAAAAATAATCGTTTTTTCTGCACAGGGATTAGACCTTGATACAAACGCGAATAAAAAAATAGCTCAACTAATAAGAAAAATTAATTCAATAAAAAATATTTTAATCCAAAATACAGATAAAAACATTAATTTACAAATAATACAAGATATACTAAATTCCTCTATTAATCCTTCTATACAAAATACTGACAATTGCGTCCAATTAATTTCACCTCAAGTCGCACAAAATATTAAAACAAAACTGCTTTTTCTTCCGGATTTAACAGAAAAAAACATCCCTTCCAATGTTAACTCTTTGCAATATATTTCTAACGAAACAAATGAAAAAATAACTAAAGAATTAAAAAAAATTGATGAAATGTTTAACACAATTATCCATACAAATGAAGAAGAAATATACAATTGTGCCAAAATATTAACAAAAATACTAAGCCTAGGGCAAGACGAAATAATTATTTCAACTCATAAATACGAAGATAAAAAACAAATTATACCTTCTATATTTTTTCAATTTATAAACTCCTTTATGGATATAACAGAAATTGAAAAAACAAATAAAAACGAACAAAATAAAGAATCAATATCACAAATAGAAACAAAAAATAATTCAATAAATGAACCAATAATCGAAGAAAACACAACTTTAAAATTGAATGCATCTGCAATTTCAACATTCCAGACATGTCCTAGAAAATTTTATTTTTCAAACTTACTGGGACTAAAAGCAACAGGGACATTTAGTGCAACTTACGGAACAATTGCTCACACAATAATAGAACTTTTCAATAAAAACCATATAGAAACATACAATAAAGAAGATATTTTAAACTTAACCAATATATTATTTAATGCGAACACAGAACCACAAAAAGCTTTATCTACAGGCTTTTCACAAAAAACTATTGATTTAATCAACGCAACAGACTCATTAAGCCTTGAAGAAATGAAGCTCCTATTTGAAAACGCAATTGATGAACTAGAAAAAAATAATTTTTTTACAACAAAACCAGAAAAAATTATATATGAAAAAAGCTTTAAATTTGTACACCCAAACCTTCCTAACGTTATTTTTGATGGTAGAATTGATGCAATTTATAAAAATGGCAATAAATATACTCTTATTGATTTTAAAACAGGTGCAGACAAACCAAAACTTAGTTATTTAATAAGTGAAGAAGGAGTTAACTTCAAAAACGCATACGGCAAAGATACAAACACCGAAACCAAACAAAGAGAGTACGATTACCAAATTCCATTATATTATTTTGCTTCTAAATACAGTGAAGATTTAATCGAAATTAGAGAAAAGATTGACTCTATTGGATTTCTTTATATTCGCCCCAAAAACAAACACAATGGGGTTAAATTCGATATAATAAATTGTGAAAAAATAGAAGAATTTGAAGAAAAATTAGTACAAAATTTGAATGAAACAATAATAGAAAAAATAAAAAATAAATCTTATTTTGAACCAATATCAAACGAAAGAACCTGCTCAAGCTGTGCTTTTTGCAATCTATGTGAAATAAACTTGGAGACAACAAATGAATAAAATCATAGATAAACTAACAGAAGAACTCAATGACGCACAAAAACTTGCGGTCAAACATCCGCTAAACTCTTGCACTAAAATTGTTGCTGGAGCAGGTACCGGTAAAACTAAAATAATCTCAAAAAGATTTGCAAAACTAACCTATGACCTCATAGAAGAACAAATTGAAAAACCGACATCAAGACTTTTAGTAATAACGTTCACCGATAAAGCTGCAAATGAAATGAAAGAAAGAATAATAAAAGAACTCAACGAAAATGGACTAAACGCATACGGAGATGACCTTTGGATTTCTACATTTCATGGTTTTTGCAGCAAAATCCTAAGAAAACATTCAATCGAAGCTAATTTATCTCCGGATTTTCAACTGGCTGAAGAAAACGACCTACAAAAAAGTTATGATGAAATAATAAAAACTTTAAAATATAACGAATACAAATATATACCAAACATTGAAAATATTAGCGCTTCATTATCCTTATCACCAGAGCTTTTATCAATATCTAATCTAAAAAAATTAAGCGCAATTTCATCGTTAGATGACCTATTTTCTGATATTTACAATATTATTAAAAAAATAAAATCTCTCGGACTTACACCTAAGGAATTTTTACAAAAAACTCTTAACTCAACTGAAAATTACACTCAAACAATTTCTACCCTTCCTTTTAATGCGACTTCGGTTGAGGATTACGTAATAGCTTGGCAAAATCACTTAAAACCATATATTGATGATTTCTGCATCTTTGAAAAAGAAACCTCATTTAAAGGATTAACAACTAAACCCCTGCTATTAGCAAAAAACGGACAAAGAAAAGCTGAAAAATGGACACGTGCAGATAATTTAGATAATATCCTTGACGAATTTAAAAAGAATGAAAATTATTTAACAAAAATTATAGCGCTTATTTATGCAATATATCAAGAAAATTTGGAAGGAAAAAATATTGCTGATTTTGATGACTTAATAAATAAAACAATACAAATTTTAAAAAACAATAAAATTATCAAATTATACTACCAGAAATATTTTAAACACTTAATAATTGATGAATTTCAAGACACTAATGGTTCCCAACTAGAACTCATCAAGCTTTTATTGAATAATGATAAACCAAACATAACCTTTGTGGGTGACAGAAAACAATCAATATACGGTTTCCGTTACGCGCAAATGGAAAACCTTGAAGTTTTACATAAACACATAGAAGAAAAATACAAACAAAAATATCCGGAAATAAAACTTGAGACAAATTATCGCTCAACTTCCCATGTATTAAACGCCGTAAATTACGTAACAGAAGAACATTTACAACTAAATGAAGCTCTTAATGCATGTGAACTTAAAACAATAAAAGAACCAAATAAATTTGTTAAAAATTCTGAAATAATGGACACAAAATACTCTTTTGAACAAAAAGAAGTCGAAGCAAAATACATAGCAAATGAAATTCAAAAACTAATAGAAGAAGAAAATGCAAAATACAAAGAAATTGCAATTCTTGTAAAATCACATGCTCAATCTGAACTAATTGAAACTATACTAACAAAATATGGTATTCCATCTATCAAAAAAACAAACAAAAGTTTCTTCAATCATGCTGTAATTAAAAACGCAAAAGCAACCCTACATCTAATTAAAAACCCTTTCAATGAAATAGCTTTAACTCGCATTTTGAAAATAAAATTATCAGACAAAGAACTTTATAAAATAAAACAAACAATAGACACGCTCTATATAGCCAATGATGATAGCAATGAAAAATACGCAAATTTTTGTGAAAAAATATTTAAATTAATGGAAAAAAACGTTGAAATACCTTCACCGCTTTTGTCTATTTTCAGAACTTTAAATCAAACAGTACAGAATAAAAAAAATTCGTCCTTACTTCAACTCTTTACTTCTTTTGCTCAAGAAATACCATTACATAATTCAAAAACACAAACCGAAGATTTTCAATCAAATCTAAACCTAAGAATATTTGAAAAAATTATATCCGACTATGAACAAAGTAAATCATTTAGTACAATTTCCAATTTTCTTGAATATTTAGAAAAAATAGAAGAAAATCGAAACTTTGAACTACCAACGGTTTTATCAACTGATATAAATGCCGTCCAAATTCTAACAATTCATGCCTCAAAAGGGCTAGAATTTCCATATACTTTTGTTTGTTCAATACCAAATACTTCTCGAAAAAATGATGGACGTATAATATTAGATCTTCAATATGGAAAAAAAGCAGGTTTTGGACTGATAATAACAAAACTCAATGATAAAGAATCACCCAAAAATCTTATATACAAAGAAATTTGGCAAAAACCAAGAGATTTAAATGAAGCAATTCGTTTATTCTACGTTGCAGTCTCTCGGGCTGAAAAATATTTAAATATTATAACTTATAACGAAAAAAGCACCACTAAACCAGCATTTTATACAAAATATTTTCCCAACTTTGTATTAAAAGAGGAAATAATTTCAACAGAACTTCAACCTAAAATAAAATCAATTAAAATCCCGAAACAAGAACTATCATCAAATGTTGAGACATTTATAAATACTGAAAATTGCAATAAAAATGAAACTAAACATAAATTTTCTTTTAGCAAATTAAATACTTACACACAATGTCCACAAAAATTCATACTAAAATACAAATATGGCTACCCTTCACTTACAACCCAAGTTGAAGGAACAAAAATAGGAACAATTGTACACAAATTAATATACAATACTCTTGTTTATAATATAAACTTTGATAGCGAAAACATCAACGATATCCTGAAAGAATTTCAAGTTGAAGAACACACAAAGCAAAATATTTTAAGTTGCTATAATAATTTTAAAATTTGCCCATATTCTGCTCAAAATTTATCAAACAAAGAATATTGCGCTGAACATAACTTTATTTTTAATTACCAAATTGGCAATAAAGAAGTTGAATTTGTAGGAGATATAGACCTTTTAGTCAAAAATGATGACAATACTTATTCAATAATCGATTTTAAAACTAATGCAAATATTGAAAAATCAAAAGAAAACTATTACTCACAACTTTATTTGTATAAAAAGGCAATTGAAGCACAAGGACTAAAAGTTAAATCCGCAGAAATTTTAAGCCTTAACACAAATGGCTATTTTAACTCCATTCAGCTAGAAAACGAAGAAAAAATTAAAGAAATTTTTGACACAAATTTACAAAAATCAATTGAATATATAGAGGCAGAAAAAGCGACTAAAAAAGATACTAACAACAACAACTGTGAAAATTGTGAATATAACTATATCTGCTTTTAATCTGTAATTTTTTCTGAATACTCCGATAAGAAATCTATCTCAAACGCAAATATAACTTTATTGTTTTCCTCTAAATCACAAGCCAATTGACTATTCACCTGTCTTAATAATTCATTTATCATTGCAAAATTTATATCCGCTTTTTTAATATTAGAATTAAAAGAAAGATTTTGGCTCAAACATAAATCAAAATTTTTACCGCCTACAAAATTATAAAAAGAAGAACTGTCAAAAATAAATTCAAAACGAATTTTTTTAATTTTTTCTTCAGCACCAATATTTTTAACCCTCAAATCTATATTATTATCTGCAAGAATAAAAACATTTTCTACCAAACAATTAATTAACTCATTAAGCTTTAAACTATCTCCATACAAAATAAAAGGAATTTCAGAATCAAAATCAAAATTTATATTTAACCCTTTAACCAAAAAATTATCTTTAAAGAACAACAAAGACTCAGAAACCATTTCACGCAAATTAAAAGCTAAAAAGTTAACCTGCGGACAAAAAACCTCTGTGTCATGCAAATACTTCAATGAATTTATTTGATGAGACAAAGTAAAAGCCGCATATCTAGACTGAATTAAAAGCTCTTTATCCCTTTGAGATAAACTTTCTGTATTAAACAAACTTAAGAAACCACTAAGTCCATTTAAAGTATTAACAAGCTCCACTGACAAATTTTTTATAAATAAATTTCTATCACTGTTTTTGCTTATATTCGTAATATTTCGACAATTTAAATCCATTTATTTTCTTTTTTTATTTATTGAAATATTACAATAACGTCAAAACACTGAAAATTACCCAGTTGGGTAATTTTACCTATAATAACTGAAATTCACTTTTTTTATAATCTAATATGCCATCTTTATGCATGTTAGAAATTTCCCTACTTAATGCGCTTCTATCCACACAAAGATATTGAGCCATTTCCTCACGAGAGAAAGGAATTTCAAAACAAGATGCGCCTTTTTCTTCCGCAACAGTATTTAAATAGAACAAAATTTTACCCCTAATTGTTTTTTGGTTTAAGATATTTGTTCTTCTTGCTAACTCTAAATTTTCTTGAGAAACAATTTCAAATAAATTTTTTAACAATAATTTTTGCCAATTACTAACAGACTCATGTAAAACAAGCATATTTTCATACGGCAAAAACAAAAGACCTGTTTGCTTTTGAGCTTTTACAATTACAGGTGAATTTTTAACTCCACCACAAACATAATTTGCCCCAAATGTTTCACCGGCATCAACTACAGCAATTAATGTCTCATCTCCGGTAGTACTTTTTACAAATATTTCTAACTGCCCAACCAAAACGACTAAAATATCCTTTAGCTTTCCCCCTTTATTTATAATAATTTCATTTTTTTTATAAACTTTTGTTGTTGCCTGTAAAAACCCCAACAACTCATCTATTTCATAATCTTTTAACTTATTAAACAGTTTAATATTTTCCATAATCCCCACTTTTTCTCGTTGCAAATGCAACAAAATATATCTTTCATTCTACATCAACTTCTGAAAATAAACAAGAACCTTTTTTATGTAAATATTTGTTATAATTAACACATTTTTATATAAAAAATATTGAAAACAACCACTACAATATGCTACAATGATAGTAGGAGATTGTGCAATGACTACACTAGCATTACAATCGAATAAAAACTACACAAAGCTGATTTTATACTCGGCATACGCTATTTTATTAGGTTTTTTCATTGCACCACAAAAAAACATCCTCTATGATAGCGCCCCGACGGCTTATGCAGCAACCAACAATATCCAATATGGATACATTTCAAACTCTCCACTCCTTGAGGAAGAATATATTTTACAAAAAGAAAAAGAAAGATGGGACAATTCAGTTAGGCAAAGATATAAAAATGGAGCAATATTAACAATTCACAAGGGCGTTAAACATATTAGATTAACAAAACACACACGAGCAGGAAACATTAAAATTAATGTAATTGAAATAAACAAAAAATTAAATCCAAAATTGGAAGTAACTCCGGTATTAGCTTCATCCACATTACAAAACAAAGCAACCATAAAAACTTTAGCTTCCAAACAAAAGACAATAGCCGCAATAAATGCTACTTATTTTAAACCCGAAACGGGAATTCCCCTAGGCACATTGATGATAGACAAAAAACTCTACACCGGTCCAATTTACAACCGAGTCGCACTAGGAATAACGGACGAAGGATACATAGTCGATAAATACAAACTCAACGCATCATTGAAATACAAAAAACTATCTATCCTAATTGACAATATAAACCAGCCTAGAATGCTTTCAACTTATACCCTTATTTACACCAAAGACTGGGGCGAAAAAAGCCCCAAAGCACCACAATATGGAATTAATTTAGCAATAGAAAATGGTATTATTACTCAAATTTCTACCACCGAAACAACTATTCCGAAAAACGGATTTGTAGTATCTGGCACAAAATTAAATTTAGAACCTTTTTTCAACGCACAAATGAAAGATGAAAATCAAAAATTTATAACAGATTTATTTGAACCAAGAAAAATAACGCTAGAAATTGAACACGACAAAAAATGGGCAAAAACAAACCACATAATAAGTGGAGGACCTTATTTAATAAAAAATGGTGAAATATTTATAGATACAAAAGAAGAAAAACTCTTGGCAATAACAGGGCGCAATCCACGTACAGCCGTCGGATTTACAGAAAATAACGAGTTTATCCTAATTACTATTGATGGAAGAGAAAAAAATTCAATTGGAATGACACTAAACGAAACAGCAAACTTAATGCACGATTTTGGCTGCACTTGGGCGATAAATCTTGATGGCGGAGGCTCTAGCGTAATGCTTGTAAAAGGAGAAATAGCAAATTCTCCAAACCAAAAAGGAGGAATTGCTATTTCAAACGCTCTTGTTATAAAAGAAAGCTAAATTACTCTCTAATCTTCATTATATACGCCAATGCGTAATATGGAGGGCGGTTTTCATGGGGCTGACTTTTACCAACTGGTTGGTTATAATTTAAGGTCATATCAGTAGACAAGGTTCCTCTATCAGACGAGGAGCTAAAAGTATTTGTAACATAACCCCAAGGATTATTTGACCTATTCCCATTAAACCACATCAAATGCTTATGCTCCGGCATTTCATCTTTTGTAAGCTTAACAGTATTCGTACCCCCTTTTGCACCTATACCATAAGAATTTCCTGCACCAACCACAAATCTATCTCTCAAATCAGGGGTTCCGTTATTTCCATCACACAACGCCCATTTACCATTAGATGGAAGGTTTGAACCACTCCACATTACTATTGTTCCTACAGGAACACCTTTTTCTTTTTCATCTTCTTCTTCATCATTATTTTCTT
>JAZTWQ010000014.1:0-16059 GCA_045635965.1 Candidatus Gastranaerophilaceae bacterium | reverse complement strand
TGTATAACTTCGGTGAAATTGACTATATCGGTGGCGGAGACGGCGACGATACAATAATCAACGATGGCAAAATAACTTATGCAGTTGAGTTCGGTGCTGGAGACGACTCAATTGTGAATAACAGCGAGGTTCGTTATATCTACGGCGACGACGGTGATGACTCGATAGTTAATAATGGCACGATTAGTGGTTATATCTCTGGCGGCGATGGCGATGACACTATTATCAACGCTGGTTCTGTTCACCTTATAGATTCAGGCAACGGCGACGACTCGATTGTAAACAAAGCTGAAGGTTCTATTGGATACTTCGCCTCACTCGGCGCTGGGGATGACGAGCTTTATAACTACGGATATATTTGGGGCGTAAGCGCTAGCAGCGGTAAAGACAAAATCACAAACGAAGGCACTGTTGATGAATTAATCGACGGTGGTGATGACGACGACATAATTTACAACTTTGGGTTTGCACACAGCATAGACGGCGGCAACGAGACAAGCAAAGATACTCTATACATCAACCAAGGTTCTGAAACTAGTAACATAGACAATATTGAGCTAATTATTACAGACGGAACATCTGGTAGTATTAATATAGATTACAGTCAAGAAACGACTATAGAAATTGACGGTAAAAAGTATGATGTGAAATATAATGCAACATCTCTTTCTGCTACACTAAATTACTCTGTAAACAACGGTCAAATAACATTCGAAAGCAACGGACAATTGACTATCACTGCGCATGATGGTCAAGAAGATAATATAATTTTAAACGGCAGCAACATTTACTTCAACGCTGGAGACAAAAACGACAAAATAGAAATTATAAAAGGTCTACATGTTGATAGTGGCAGTGGTGATGACACTATAACATTAACAGGATATATCGACAATATTGACGCTGGCAATGGCAATGACAACATAACAATTAAAGGCGAAATAAGCAATGTTGATGGCGGTGCCGGCAACGATATCATAAACATTGACGGAACAGTTGTAAACGGCGTTCACGGTTCTGCCGGCAACGACACGATTACAAACAATGGTACCGTTAATATTATAGCAACAGGTGCCGGCGATGATAAAATAATACAAAACTCTGATGGTTCAACTATTTACGGAAACGACGGCAACGACTATATAGTAATCAACGGCAACACCAACGAAATTTCAGGCGATGACGGTGCCGACACAATATATCTTGTTGGCGACAAAAACATTTCTAACGGCGGCGATGGTGATGACATGACCTACATAAGCGGCTCTGAAAACTTTGCATTTGGCGGCGACGATGGTTATGACAAAGTCTCCAACAATGGAACAAACTCTACTTACTCCGGCATGAACGAACTAATTGACAAAGCAGTTAAGTTCTCTGTACTTACGGGCTACAAGTTCGGCGCAAGCTCACTTAAAGACGTAGAGCTAAATATTCCGTTCCAAGACATTGAGCTTGATGTATCATCAAGCGAAAACGCTATGGCTACTTTAGACCAGCTTAACGAATTAATCAACAATCTAGCGCTTTCTCAAAACGACATACTTTTCCAACAACAAATGCTAGACAACACATTGAACTACAACTTAGCTCAAATTACCAACCTGAAATCCTCTGTATCAAACATTGTGGATGCAGACACAGCTTTAGAATACAACAATTTAATAAACAAAGCCTCTATTATTGAACAACTACAACTTATTCAATCTCAACTTAATGCGTCTAGAAGCAGTAGTTTGCTTTCATTGATTCAAGGAATAAGCGCATAAGTCTTGTGCTTTTGGCTTTTAGCGCAAGCGTCAAAAGCCGCGTGCGTGCCGTTTCAGTATCTATCCAACAACCACTGCCAGTGATTATTGCGGCGCAAAGCGACGCTCCAGCGGCTTTGCCTCTTAACTAGGGGGGAGGGAGTTTGTTATTAGATTAATTGTGTTAGCACATGCGGTGCGTATAAACGCCCCCTACGAGGCTACCAATCTACAAAATCAAGAAATAGAAAACAACACAAAGAATAGTTGTCATCCCGAACTTGTTTCGTGCTCTAACCAGCCCTCGGTGGGGTTCTTTGGGCTTATTGCCAAGAAATTTTAAGACAGAAGAAAATGAACATTTGAAATTTTTTAGAATTTTAATTCTTCGTTACAAAATGACTATTGAGACTTGATTGTGAGTTTTTAGCACGTATAATTTAAGAGTCAGAAATTTAAAATCCAAAATCGAACATGCACTCAGCTAGGTTCTAAAGATCTTACCCAAAGGTTTTGCAGATGAAAATCAGAACTTATGCGAATTGAGCATGTTTTTTTATTTAAAAAAGTAGTAGTACATTTACATTGAAAAAGGAAAAATAAATGTCAGAAGAAAAATTAAACGAAGTAGTTGAAGTTGTAGAAGAAACAGTAGAAGTGGAAGCTGCAACTGAACAAACAGAAAAACCACAAAAACGTGGTAAAAAAAGAAGAATTGAAACAACTGAAGTAGAAAAACCTGTTTCAGAATGGGAAGAAAGAGTTGTTCAAATTAGCCGTGTAACAAAAGTTGTTAAAGGTGGTAAAAAATTAAGCTTCCGTGCGATTGTTATCGTAGGAAACAAAAAAGGACAAGTTGGTGTAGGTTGTGCAAAAGCAGCTGAAGTTATAGTTGCTATTCAAAAAGCTATCGCTGATGGTAGAAAAAATCTTATCACTGTACCTATTTTCAAAACAACTATTCCTCACCCAATCACTGGTCGTTCAGGTGCTGGTAGCGTAATGTTAAGACCTGCTTCTGAAGGTACTGGGGTTATCGCTGGTGGTGCAGTTCGTTCAGTTTTAGAACTTGCTGGTATAGAAAACATATTGAGCAAATCTTTAGGTTCTAAATCTCCATTAAACGCTGCAAATGCAACAATGGAAGCTTTAAAATCATTAAGAATGTTCAACGATGTTGCTAGACGTCGTGGCTTGGCATTGAAAGATATGCTTAACTAGTCGGTTGGCTAATAGGATTACTAAACATCTTTGATGTTAAATAATAAAGGAAAATAAAAATGGCAAATCAAATAAAAATTAAATTAAAAAGAAGTCTTATCGGTTCTACCGAAAAGCAAATCAAAGTTGTTCATAGCCTTGGTTTGAAAAAAATCAATCAAGTTGTTGAACAATACGATACTCCAGTTGTTATGGGTATGGTAAACAAGGTTTCTCACCTAGTTGAAATCGTTAAATAGTTAAAACTAATCGAAAGGTAATAAAAATGACAGAAATGATAACATTAGAAGATTTAAGACCAGCGCAAGGTTCTACTAAAAAATCTAAAAGAGTAGGTCGTGGTCGTTCATCAGGACACGGAAAAACATCTTGTCGTGGTCATAATGGTGAAGGACAACGTTCAGGAAGCTCTGCAAAAAGAGGTTTTGAAGGTGGTCAAATGCCAGGTTACAGACAAATGCCTAAATTAAAAGGTTTCCAAGTTATTAACAAAGTTGAATACGCAGAAATTAACGTTTCTGACCTTGAAAAATATGGCATGAAAGAAGTTTGCTTATGCTGTTTACAAGAAGCTGGCAAAGTTCGTAACTCTGCTAAAGCGTTGAGAGTTTTAGGTAATGGTGAAATTACTGCTGCTGTTACAGTTAAAGCTGCTCATTTTAGCGCATCTGCAAAAGAAAAAATTGAAAAAGCTGGCGGAAAGGCTGAATTAGTATAATGAAAAATAATTATATGCAACCGAATGCTGATGCTATTATGGGTATGGTAAAAGCTTCGGGCTTGAAAGAAAAAGCAATATTCACACTACTTGCAATTGCGGTGTTTAGGTTTTTAGCCCAAGTACCATTGTTTGGTATTGATAATGCTATTTTTGCTCAATTGGCAACAGGAAATAATTTAATAGCTTTTATAGATTTATTTTCAGGTGGTGCGTTGGGTAAAGTTTCCATTATTGCGCTTGGCATTGGACCATACATTACAGCATCTATTGTTATGCAATTGATGGCCGTTATTGTTCCTAAATGGGAACAGATGCAAAAAGAAGAAGGTGAAGCTGGAAGACGCAAGCTTTCTCAATATAGCAGACTTTTGACTGTATTTATTGCAATGTTCCAAGGTGGTGTGTTCTTGTCTTATCTTACAAATCAAGCACCAATGGCTATATTGCCTGGAATTTCTAAAGGATTATTTTTTGTCGGTTCTATGCTTATATTAACTGCAGGCGCTGTTTTTGTAATGTGGCTTTCTGAGTTGATTACAGAACGCGGAATTGGCAACGGTGGTTCTTTGTTGATTTTTGCAGGTATCCTAGCCGGTATTCCTGTTTATGCTTCAAAAACAGGTCAACTTATTGCAAATGATGCGGGTATGCAAATGAATTTGGTTCTTTTGTTAGGTATATTTGCAGCAACAATGGTGTTGATTGTAATTATGCAAGAGGCGATTAGAAAAGTAATAATAGTTAATCCAAAAAGACAGGTTGGTAACAAGATTTATGGTGGTATGAATACTCATATTCCATTTAAACTTAATCCTGGTGGGGTTATGCCTATTATTTTTGCTGTTGCAATATTGTATTTCCCAGCTACTGTTCTTCAGTTTTTGGGTCAAGCGTTTAGAGGGAAATCTTTGGAAACTGTATTTGAACACTTAACTCAAGTATTGAGTCCTACTGGATTTACTTATTACGCAATTTATTTTGGTTTGATTGTGCTTTTGACCTTTTTCTATGCGTCAATTATGCCAAATATGCAACCAAAAGATATTGCAAATAACCTCAAAAAACATGGTTCATCAATTCCTGGGGTTAAGCCAGGTAGACCAACTTCAGAAGCACTAGATAGAATTCTTACAAGAACGACATTTATAGGTGCGATGGCTTTAGGTTTAATTGCTTTAATACCATCTTTGGCTAGTAAAGTTACTAATATAACTACATTCCAAGGTATTGGGGCAACTTCTTTAATCATCATGGTTGGGGTTGCGTTGGATTTGATTAACCAAGTTAAAACGCATCTTTTAGCTAAGCAATATGAAAGTTTCTTGAAAGAGTAATTTTATTAGAAATATTGGAAACCGCCTCTGAGTTATTGGAGGCGGTTTTATTTTGTGTATTAAGAAAGGAAGGATATGAATTTTTACATATATTGGGCTAAAAGGCTTGTGATTTTTTCTTTTAAATTAGGGTCTTCAATTACTTTTTCTATTTGTTTAATAGTTCTATGAATGTGAGGTAGATCTTTTATTCTTAAAAAATCATAGTTGTAATTATGAAATTTTAAAATATTTTCTGCAATTTTTTCAAAGCCATTATCTGCAAAAATTTTTGATAACTTTTCTCGTAAACTTTTATATCGTTGTTGATGATATATTCCGGATTTGTCTCGGAGTGCAAACATAGTAATATCTTTAAATTGGGCTATATCTTTTGATAAATCATCCAGCGTTATTCCGAAAGTAGTGAAGTGTTCGATAAAACTGTAACATCTTGCCTCTTTTTTTAGGATGGCAAGTTCGTTTTTATTAGGTTTATATTGGGCAATAATTGGTTTTATTGCGCGATTTATTCGAGTGGCTCTCATTATTTTCCTTTTTGTTGTTTTTATATGTATTAAGAGACTAAAGAAAAATTATTGCGTAATTTTTTTATTTTATTAATTTTTATTTACAATTAAATTTGCCTTTGATTGGAAAAAGGGCTATAATTTAAGAATGAGCGGATTTTATAACATGCCTAAATTATCATTTGTTGTTACTTCGTATAATTATGCGCAGTATGTAAAAGAATGCATTGACAGTATTTTGGCTCAGTCATATAAAAATATTGAAATTATTGTTGTTGATGACCACTCTCAGGATAAATCAGTAGAAGTTATTAATAATATTATAGGCAATAATAAGACTGACGTGAAGATAAAGTTGATAGCGCATAAGCGAAATAAAGGTCAATTAGCGTCTATTTTTGATGGGATTTTGGCGTCTAGTGGTGAGTTTATTGCTTGTATTGATTCTGACGATAAAGTAGCTCCGGATTATGCTTTGACTCATATTGGGATACATTTATTTAATCCGGTGGCATTAACCGTTTGTGAATTATATGAAATTGACGAGCGCTCAACGCTTCATTCAATGGTGTCGCCTAATTTGCCTAAAGAAATGAGTGGACAAGTTATAAAAGATATAAAAATTAGAATAAGTAACGTCAATAAAAATAATGTTATTAAAGTTTTAGACAAAAAAACTAACTTTTTTGGTGGTTGGTGGTGGGCGCCAACAAGTTGTGCCGTATTTCGTAAATCAGCTATTTTGCCATTTTTGTCTTTTGATAGATTTGATAATTGGCGGACTTGTCCTGATAAATTGTTATTTAATTTCCTTCATCTTACAGGGGGAAGTATAAAGATTTATGAGCCATTAGTCGCATATAGACGACATGGAATGAATGCAGGTGGGTGCGGTTCTGTTGTTGGTGATATTCGATATAATTCTGATGAAGCTAAAAAACGATATTTTAGAAATCAAATTAATTTGTATAAGGATACAATTAATTTCTTTCAAAATCAAAAAACATTGCTTATGGAGAAATATTCTAAAAAATATTATTATAAAATGTTAATTGAGGTATTTAATTCAATGCCAAAATTAATAATACACAAGTTTATGCATTAAACTTAATATTTTTTAATGATTTGTTAAGTTATGATAATGGTGTATAATCAAAGTATAATATAAAATAGAGGAAGTTACATGCTTACATTAAATCAAAACGAAGGGTTAATCACACAGATTATTGGACCAGTTATAGACGTTGAATTTTCTAGCGGAAATTTGCCTGAAATATATGATGCGCTCAAAATTACTTGTGATGATGGAACAGTTGTTACTACAGAAGTTCAGCAATTGTTAGGTGAAAATAAAGTTCGCTCAGTTGCTATGTCATCTACAGACGGTTTAAAAAGAGGGATGAAGGTAGTAAACACATCCGAACCTATTAAGATTCCTGTTGGCAATGCTATTTTAGGAAGAATTTTAAATGTATTGGGTGAACCTGTTGATAATGCCGGCAAT
Organism: Candidatus Gastranaerophilaceae bacterium; assembly: GCA_045635965.1. Taxonomy (GTDB): domain Bacteria; phylum Cyanobacteriota; class Vampirovibrionia; order Gastranaerophilales; family Gastranaerophilaceae; genus RGIG2134. Next base: position 9,022 of record JAZTWQ010000014.1, on the reverse strand, counting down.
GTTGAAACTGATACATATTTGCCTATTCATAGAGAATCACCAAAGTTAACAGAGCAAAATACTGAAGTTGAAATTTTAGAAACAGGTATCAAGGCAATTGACTTGCTTCAACCTTATCAAAAAGGCGGTAAAATTGGTCTTTTTGGCGGAGCAGGAGTTGGTAAAACCGTTTTGATTATGGAACTTATCCATAATATTGCGGCAGAACACTCAGGGGTTTCTGTTTTTGGCGGTGTTGGTGAAAGAACGCGTGAGGGGAATGACCTTTATAATGAAATGAAAGAATCTGGAGTAATTGATAAAGTTGCGTTGATTTATGGACAGATGAACGAACCTCCGGGGGCTCGTATGAGAGTTGGGCTTTCTGCATTGACGGCTGCTGAATATTATCGTGATTATTCTAAGCAAGACGTGTTATTGTTTATCGACAATATCTTTAGATTTGTTCAAGCTGGTTCTGAAGTATCAGCTTTGCTTGGGCGTATGCCTTCTGCCGTTGGTTATCAGCCAACTTTGGCGAATGAGATGGGGGCTTTGCAAGAACGTATTACATCTACAAAAGATGGTTCTATTACATCCGTTCAGGCTATTTATGTTCCGGCGGATGACTTGACTGATCCGGCTCCGGCTACAACATTCTCGCACTTGGATGCTTCAACTGTATTGTCTAGACAAATCGCATCTTTGGGAATTTACCCTGCAGTTGATCCACTTGCATCTAATAGCCGTGTTTTGGATCCGATTATTATTGGGGAAGAACATTATAATGTTGCGAGACAAGTGCTTGAGATTTTGCAAAGATATAAAGAATTGCAAGATATTATTGCAATCTTGGGTATGGATGAACTATCAGAAGAAGATAAGGTTATTGTCAACCGTGCAAGAAAAATTCAGAAATTCTTGTCTCAACCTTTCTCTGTTGGCGAGCAGTTTACAGGAATCAAAGGCAAGTATGTTAAGCTTGAAGATAGCATAAAAGGGTTTAAGGAAATAATTGAAGGCAAACATGATAATCTTCCTGAACAGGCTTTTTATATGGTTGGTACAATCGAAGATGTTATCCAGAAAGCACAGGAAATGGCGGAATAATAAATGGAATTAAAAAAGTTACATTTAAAAGTTATAACGCATGAAAAAGTTGTTTTTGACGATGATGTAGATGCGGTTTATGCTACCGGCGAAAAGGGAGAATTTGGTATCTTGAATGGTCATATACCGTTTATGACTGCGTTAAAGATTTGTGTTGTTCGAGCAGTTAAAGATGGACAAACAATCCCTATTGCGACAATGGGTGGTGCTTTTCAGGTTAAAGAAAATGATTGTATAATTTTGACACAAGTTGCTGAACTTGCAGCTGATATTGATGTAGCGAGGGCTAAAGAGGCAAAAGATAGAGCTGAAGCTCGTTTAGGTTCGCAGCAAGAGGCGTTGGATAGACATAGAGCAGAACTTGCTCTAGCTAAGGCAATGGCTCGTTTAAAAGCTACCAGTATGAAGTAATAAATAAGAATAAATATTTAAAACGAGCTTTTGTATTGAGCTCGTTTTGTTTTTGTAAATAGTTTTGTAATTTTTAAATTTTGAATATAATAAGGTTATGAAGAAAGCTAGGTTGTTTTTTGGATATAGTATTTTGATTTTATGTGCAATATCAATGCTTTTACCGTTTTTGTGGATGGTATCAACATCTTTTATGTCTAATGATGAAATTTTTTCTTTTCCTATGAAGTTATTACCGGATAAGTTGAATTTTTCTAATTATATAAGTATTTTTACGCAAATATCAATGACGAGGTATTTTTTAAATAGTTTGTTTGTTTCTATTGTTACAACTGTAGGTCAAGTATTGATATCTTCTATGGCAGGTTATGCTTTTGCAAGATTTATGTTTAGGGGAAAAGAGCTGTTGTTTATCATTGTTTTAATAACTATGATGATACCTCCTCAGGTAAATATTATTCCACTTTTTGGCGTTATGAGTGAATTTCATTTAATCAATACTTATTTTTCATTAATTCTTCCTGGACTTTTTGGCGGATTTGGCATATTTTTAATGAGGCAGTGGTTTTTAAAATTTCCGCTAAGTCTTGAGGATGCTGCTAAAATTGATGGATTGAATAATTATCAAATCTTTTTTAAAATTGCGTTGCCCTTGGCGCTTCCCGCAGTTGCAACTTTGGCAATTTTTACATTTGTTTCTTCTTGGAATAGTTTTATGTGGCCGTTGATTGTAACAAATACTGATTCAATGAGAACGTTACCGGTTGCGTTGGCAGCATTTAAAGGTAGCTATAGAGAAACAGTAGTGTGGGGTGAGATAATGGCTTGTTCTGTAATAGCTGTAATCCCTGTGATTGTTGTTTTTATCACAGGGAAAAAATACTTTATCAACGATTTATTGTCCGGCAGCTTAAAAGATTAAGCTAGTTATTGCTTAAAACAAGCTTAAAGGTTGCTAAACTTTTAATTGAAAACATTCGATGTTTGATTTTTTGTTCTTTATACATTTGAAAAATTCGAAGGATTCGTCGAATTTCCTCTTCGTCTTTTCTATTTTCAATTCGATACACATTTTTTATTGGGTCAGAAATAACGCCCATGACGATATTTAAGTCTTTTTCTTTCATGAATTCCTCTATGAATAAACTCCTCTATATTAATAAACAAAAATGAGACAAAAAAATTGCTTTTTTTATCTCATTTTTAAAGTTTTGTAAAATTATTTTATTTATTTTTATGAAAAAATACCGTCAAACCAGTTAAATGCTTTTTTAATAAGTTGTTCTTTATCTTTTGCTAAATCAATTTTCGAGTCTGTTATAAATTCAAAGTCATTAATCCCTCTTTGTACAGTGGCTTTAAATCGTTTTGAATCATCATTTGCTAGTAACCAATCTATCTTGTTATACAATTTCATTGACCATTTTTTTACTTTTTCTGTTGCTTTTGTTATGTCTTGGTTTTCTGTTTCTATTTTCATTCTTAATTTTAATTTTTCAGAATTTAATCCTATAGCACCTAGAAATCCTTTTTTAGGTTTTTTCACTGTAGTTATTATCGTGTCATTTATTTTTGTAGTAGTCGATTCTGGTGTTACTGTTACTGTTTTACTAAAAAATCCGTTTTCTCCTGCGTGTAAAGAAATAAATTTTCTAATGCCACTTACTTCTCTATGAATATGTCTAGAGACAAATTTACCGTTTTCAAAGGTGTAAACATCTGGTTTTTGATTTTTTCGATTGATTAATATAGCAACACAGTCTTGTTCTCCATCTTTATATTTTTGTATTTTTGCTCTTTCGCCAAATCTTTTTATTAAAAACTCTGGAGTAATTCCTCTTATATCTTTTTTTCTTATAAATTCAGGTCTTGTAAGCTTTGGATTTAATATTGCTGCTATTTTAGGGTTCATTATTTTTTCCTTATAAAAACTAGTACTAATTATTCTAAAACCAAACAAAAATAAATTTGCTATTTAATAAAAAAGGTTCTGACTTTAAAAACCAGAACCTTTAATTATTTATTAATTCTAAATATTACAGCTAAATATTAACGGCAAATTGCAAGTAATACACCAGCCGCAACACCAGAACCAATTACACCTGCTACGTTTGGACCCATTGCGTGCATTAACAAGTAGTTATTAGGGTTGTATTCCAAACCAACTTTATTTGCAACACGAGCCGCCATTGGAACAGCGGAAACACCTGCAGCACCAATTAGTGGGTTTAATTTTGTTTTTAAGAATAAGTTCATTAATTTAGCCATTAACACACCAGCTGCTGTTGCAAATGAGAATGCAATAATACCTAAAATTAAGATGAACAATGTTTGTAATGTTAAGAATTGATCTGCTGATAATTTTGAACCAACTGACAAACCTAAGAAAATAGTAACAATGTTAATCAATGCATTTTGCATAGTATCAGAAAGTCTATCAACAACACCACATTCTTTACATAAATTACCAAATGCCAAAGCACCAATAAGAGGGCAAGCATCAGGTAAGAAAATTACGCAAAGTGAAAGTACAACTAAAGGGAAAACGATTTTTTCACGTTTAGTTACAGCTCTCAACTGAGTCATTTCGATAACGCGTTCTTCTTTAGTTGTTAACAATTTCATAATAGGTGGTTGAATTACAGGAACCAAAGCCATATATGAATATGCCGCAACCGCAATAGCACCCAATAATTCAGGAGCTAATTTAGAAGTAACGTAAATTGAAGTAGGACCATCAGCACCACCAATGATACCAATAGCACCGGCTTGAGGTAAGGTAAAACCAAACACACAAAGTGCTAATAGTAAGGCACCAAAGATACCGAATTGAGCAGCACCACCTAATAATGCAGTCTTAGGGTTAGCAATCAACGGACCAAAGTCAGTCATCGCACCAACACCCATAAAGATTATAAGTGGAAATAATCCTTGGTGAATACCTGCTTCATAGATGATCCCTAAAAATCCATGAGGTCCAGCTATATCAGCAACTGGAATATTTGATAAGAAACCACCAAATGCAATTGGTACTAACAAAAGTGGTTCATATTGTTTTTTAATACCTAACCACAATAAGAACAAACATACAACCAACATAATTGGTGAACCAAATTGGTGCAAAACTTGTTCAAATGCGTTTGTAATTGTTGGGTCTTCTGGTTTTACAAAGTTAGCAATACCTGTTGATTGCCACAAAGTCATTAAACCGTCTTGAATATTCATTGTTTAACTCCTTTCTAGCCGATAACTACAAGTACTTGACCTGATTGAACTTGGTCGCCTACTGAAACTTCAATAGCTTTAACTGTACCAGAAACTGGAGACGTGATAGGTGTTTCCATTTTCATAGCTTCAACAACCATCAATTCGTCACCTTCTGCAACTACATCACCTTCAGAAACTTCAATTTTCAATACGTTTCCAGGAAGTTTAGCTGTAATTTCTTGACCTTCAGTTGGTGCACTAGTTGCTGCTTCAATACCAGCTTTAGCTTCAAAATCATAGATTTTACCGTTAACAGTAGCTTTTCCACCGTCAAGAGAAACAGCGAATTTTTTACCGTTAACTGTAACTGTATAACCATTTGAAGAACCTGAAGCAACAGGAGCAGCAGCTGGTTTGTTAGCTGATTTGTTTACAGAAACAACGCCTTTTCCTAACAAGAAGTCAATACCCTTATCAACGTTACCGTCTTTGCAAGCAGCAGCGATGAATAGATTCTCATCAGTTACAGGCAAGCCAGCAGCTTTTAATCTTTCTTCTGCAGCTTTCAAGCCTTTTTCTGGATCTTTTTCGTTCAAATCAACAACTTTTTCAGTAGTTGGAGCCATATTTAATTTTTCTTCAGCCCATTTTACTAATTCAGCATCTGGTTCACAAGGAGTTTTTCCAAAGTAACCAAGAAGCATTTTAGCATATCCTGGGTTAGCCATTTTCCAATCACCTTGAGTTGCGTTCAAGAAAGCTTGCTGAGCGTAGAATTGAGATACAGGAGTTACAGAAGTTGCAAAACCGCCTCTTTCTACACATTCTTTCATACTAGCAACAAGTGCTGGGAATTTATCTAATTGTCCCATATCTTTTAATTGGTTAATAGTTGTAGCAGTAGCACCGCCAGGAAGTGGAGCTTGGATAAGAATTGGATTTACTGCCAAAGAAACAGGATCTAGAGGATAATCTTTCATACATTCTTTGAAGATTTCTTCTGTTTCCATAATTTTTTGAATATCTAATCCTAAATCAAATTCTGTACCTTTTAATGCGTGCCACATAGAAATAATATCTGGTTGACCTGTACCACCAGAAACTGGTTTCATAGCCAAGTCGATACCATCAGCACCACCTTCTAAAGCAGCTAAGTATGCAGCCAATCCTGTACCAGCTGTTTCGTGAGAGTGGAATCTAATATGAGCATCTGCACCCAAAATTTCACGAGCCATTTTAACTGTTTCGTAAACTTTTCTAGGGTTAGATGTACCAGATGCATCTTTAAAAGCTAATGAATCAAATGGAATACCTGCATCTAAGATATTTCTTAAAACTCTTTCATAGAAAGCAACATCATGAGCACCTTCACAACCGTATGGAAGTTCCATCATTGTGATAGTTACTTCGTGTTGAAGTCCGTGTTTTTTGATTGAATTAGCAGAATCAATCAAGTTATTTACATCGTTTAAAGCATCAAAGTTACGAATAACATTAACACCGTGTTTTGCAAACATTTTAGCGTGCAAATCAATAACGTCTCTAGGTTGAGAGTTCAAACCAACAACGTTAACACCACGTGCTAAAGATTGCAATTTAACATCTGGACCAACTGCTGCTCTGATTTTATCCATAGTTTCAAATGCGTTTTCATTGCAAAAGAAAATAGGAGCTTGGAATCTAGCGCCACCTGCTGTTTCAAAGTGTTTTAATCCAGCGTCTACTGCTGCTTGAAGGGCAGGAATGAAATCATCTACAAGAACTTTTGCCCCATAGATTGATTGGAAACCATCTCGGAAAGATGTATCCATAACTTTAATAAGTTTTTTTGACATAGTTTATTCCTCTTATTCTTATAACTAATAATTCTAATTAAGCCCGAGCCAATGCCACTGCGATTGCAAGTGCAATTTGCTCGTCTTCTTTTCCTGCAGAAGCTGATTTTTTAGCTTTTGATTTAGCAGGAGCCGGAACAACTTCCGGAAAAATTTTGTTTAAGTAACCTACCACACCTGACATTACGCTCATTGAAACAATAAGCATAACCAAGAATGCTAAAACAACGCCCATCCCAAGAGCCATTGCTGTAAGTCCTTGTACTAATACTTCGTTCATTGTATTTCCCCCATAGTAATAACTATATCTTTATTGTCTTTATTATCACACAAAATTAAAGCCCCGTCTTGAGTTAGTGTTTTTACTACTCCACAAAGGCTTTTAGTCATTGTACTAACTGTAATTTCTTTATTTATAAAACATGCCCTCTTCAAATAATCATGTTCGATAAAAGAAAAACCTTGCTTTGAAAACGCTTCATAATCACGTTCAAATGAGCAAGCAAGTTTATTTAAAAATTCATCTCTATTAACTTTTTTATTTGTTTCTAAATTTAATGAAGTTGCTGGTTTATCAATGCTAGTCATTTCTTCTTTGGTTGAATTAAGATTGATACCAATACCTAAAGCAACACCTTTAATTTTACTTCCAAGTGTACTTGTTTGTGCCAAAATTCCTGCAACTTTTTTACCATTAATTAAAATATCATTAGGCCATTTGATTTGTGGTTCAACGCCATATTCTTCCAGAATATTAGAAACAATTACACACAAATATTGGGTTAAATTAATATATGGGAAATCATCATCTTGTGGTTTTAAAACTATTGTTAAATAAAGGTTATCTGTGTTTTGTGAAACCCATGTTCTATCAAGACGACCTTTTCCATTTGTCTGGCAATTGCAATAAATAAAAGACATATCAACAAACTCATCCATACGCTCTTTTGCGTATAAATTAGTTGAATTTAATTGTTCCTTAAATATTAACTCCATTGCCCACCAAAATTTGACATATATATTTATTCTACAACGAACAAAAAAATAAGGTAAACAATATGGTAAATAATATTAATAAATTTGAACAAAAATTAAATCTATTGTAGAATGGAATTATGGGTAGAGGATGCACTAAAAAATTAATAACAACTTCTTTGTTGGCTTGTTTTTTGACAAGCTATACGCCTGTTTCTTTTGCGCAAGAATTGCACGGAAGTATTCAAAAAGAAGATAAACAAATTGAACAAGAAAATATTTTTACTGGAGAAATTCACACTGTTGAAGAAAAAGAAGTCATCAATATGACTGTTTCTCAAGTTTTAAGTGGTGCATATTCTCAAGAAGGTGATGAGTTTTTTGCTGAAATTACCCAAGAAGTCAGAGGCAAAAAAGGTGTAGTTCTTCCTGTTGGAACAATTGCTCACGGCACAATCCGACAAATTGAAGATGCAAAAAGAATGGGAAGAGATGCTTGGGTTGAAATGGATTTTGATTACTTAATCACGCCTGATGGGCGAGAAATCCCTATTCAAGCAAAAATGTCATCAAAGGAAAATCCTGTCGTTGGTGGGTCTAAGGCAGTCGCAAAAACAGCTGGTTACACCGTTGCAGGAAGTGCTGTTGGCGGATATGCCGCGCTCCAACTTTTCGGTGTTGAAGGAGCTTTAGTTTCTCAAGGTTATACCCTCTTAGGCGGCGCGGCGTTGGGGGGAGCTGTTGCTCTTGGTATAGCTTTGTTTAGAAAAGGAAAAGATGTTTTATTATCCCCAGGGGATGAAATTAAAGTGAAAATCACATCGGATTTAGTCTTGCCTGTAATTTCAGAAGAAGCTTTAAGGCAAGAAGAGATAAGGCTTGATGGTTTAGATGTACGCATTTCGAACATAATGGTAGAAGAAGATCCGTTTGGAGAAAAAAACACCTTTGGAATAACGATGGCAATTGTAAATTTAACCAATCATTTTTTTTCATCTTTTGATATAGCGTTAATGGATGAAATGAATACAGTTTATTATGCGTCGATTTTTGGTGATAATTCAATGGCTATAGTTAATTTAAAACCAGGGGATAGAATCGCTGGTAAAATGAGCTTTGGTGTTACGGACATTAAGCGCAAACACTGGTTAGTTTTCTTTGATAAACGAACTAGAAAACCTGTTGCTAAAATCTCGATTGACAACGCAAACAGAGACATTAAAGAAGCTAAAAAAAATAAAAAGAAGAAAAAACGTAAGAAACAAAAAAAATAACTACAATTTTGATAAGTTTTATGTTGTTTCTATCGTTATTGATTAGAGTTGTCTGGTGTTTAATTCTAAAATTAGGACTTAAAACACCATATCATCAGGCAGATATTTGATGATTTTAACGATTAGTTGGTATTTGTTTTTTACTCTAAATTTTGCATAAATTTTAGTTAGGTGCCATTGCAGTGTTCTGACGGAAATCCCCAACCTCTCAGCTATTTTCCTTGGCTCCAT
>JAZTWQ010000013.1:0-63153 GCA_045635965.1 Candidatus Gastranaerophilaceae bacterium | reverse complement strand
CTATTTAAAACCTTGTTGTCTTTTTTTCTCTTGCAACGTCAAAATTCATACCAACATCCTAAACTTGTAAAAATTATACTAAATTTAATTATTCATAGCAAGCTAAATTCTTGCATTTCTTGTCGGATAGATGCTGAAATAAATTCCACTACTGTCCCGAATAATTTTAATTCAGTTAAGTCAAATAATTGTTTTAATGAATAAAAATGGCATTCAAAATTATATTCAAACATAAAAACAACGCCAAAATTAAGCTGTCATGCTGAAGTTACCGATATCGTAGGCGAGAGTGTAACTCGAGCCGTACGAGACAGGTATGCAGCCAGCTGGCTTTTAGCGTAAGCGTCAAAAGCCGCGTACGTGCTATTCCGACATCTATCCAATAAGCAGCGTCAGCAAGGGGTTTAATAAGTTTAAAAAAAATTTTTGATGTTCATTTTCTTCTGTCTTGAAATTTCTTAACGCTCAGAAAGTTTCGCCTAATTCCCCTGCTTTAATTTCGAATTTTTGTTTTTATCTTGCTAGTTGTAAACCAACGGAGTTGGCGCTCCCCCTGAAACCCCTTGCCAAATCAGGGGCTTTTGCCCCCCCCCCTTGATTTCATTCCTAAATTTATGTCTAGACAGATATCCTTCCGCTAAAACTTTTATTAATTCTATAATTTCAAATTTTTTTCAAAAATTATTCGGGACAGTAGTGGAACTTGTTTCGGGACTTGACCAGCAAGGAAGAAATGCGTTAGGGTTGCACTCTATAATATTTTTGCAGACAAACCCTTGCTGGCGCTGTTTATCGAAGAGATGTAGAAATTAAAAACCCAACAATGCCTTCTCATGCTATATCTTCATTTATTGCACAAATCACTCTCACTACGAGCTATTCAACTGTACCTACAAATTGCACCATGTAAACATTTGTAACTATTTTGTATATAAATGTTATATATTTTGAAAATTGGGTATTATATTCATGTAGCCGATTCTCTTTAATATATTTCTCCACTCCTTTTCTCCATGACAGACTTAATGCCGCGACGCGGCATTTTTTTTGTTTGTGTTAGAATGTTTCTAAGTACACATATAATGCGGAATTAAGAAACATGATAACAACAGAAAAATTAACAGTTAGATTTGGTAGCCAAACATTATTTGAAAATGTTAGCGTAAAATTTTCTCCAGGGAATTGTTACGGCATAATTGGTGCGAACGGTGCCGGAAAAAGTACATTATTAAGAGTTTTATCAGGTGAATTAGAGCCAACATCCGGCGAAGTTCACATTGGAAAAAACCAACGTATAGCAGTATTAAAACAAAACCATTTTGAATTTGATGCATTTTCGGTCATTGATACTGTTATTATGGGTCACAAAAGGCTTTATGACATAATGAAAGAAAAAGACGCTTTATATATGAAGCCGGATTTTAATGACGAAGACGGCATGCGTGTTGCGCAACTAGAAACTGAATTTGCCGATTTGGACGGCTGGCAGGCTGAGTCTATGGCTGCGTCGTTATTAAGTGATTTAGGGATAGAAAGCGAAAAACATTATAACTTGATGAGCGAGCTTTCAGGTAGCGAAAAGGTAAGGGTTTTACTTGCTCAAGCATTATTTGGTAATCCTGACATTTTACTTCTTGACGAGCCTACAAACCACCTTGATATAAACACCATTTCTTGGTTGGAAGAATTTTTGATTGAGTTTCCGAACACAGTTATTGTTGTTTCTCACGACAGAAGATTTTTAGATAAAGTTTGTACCCATATTGCAGATATTGATTATTGCAACATACAGCTTTATACAGGAAACTATTCTTTCTGGTCTCAGGCTAGCCAATTGATACAAAAACAAAAAGAAGAACAAAACAAAAAAACAGAAGAAAAAATGGAAGAGTTAAAGGCTTTTATTGCTAGATTTAGCGCAAATGCATCTAAAGCAAAACAAGCTACTTCGCGTAAAAACATGTTAGATAAATTGACACTCGAAGATATTAAGCCTTCCTCCCGTCAATATCCACGTATAAGATTTACTTATCAAAAAATGCCTGGGCGAGACATGCTTCACATCAAAGATTTATGTAAATCAATTGATGGTCAGGTTTTGATAAAAAATTTCTCTTTAGAAGTACAGAAAGGCGACAAAATTGCTTTCATAAGTAGAGACCCTTTAATAATTACCACCCTATTTCAAATTCTTAATGGCGAAATTCAACCTGACAGCGGTTCTTTTGAATGGGGCGTTACTTCTACTATGTCTTACTTTCCAAAAGATAATACCAAGTTTTTTGACTCAAAAATCAGTCTAATTGATTGGTTAAGACAATATAGCGCAGAACAAAATATTAGCTACATCAGAGGGTTTTTAGGTAGAATGTTGTTCACTGGAGAAGAGTCTGAAAAAAGTGCGAATGTCTTATCTGGTGGTGAAAAAGTACGTTGTATGTTAGCCAAAATGATGGTTGCAGAATCTAACGTGCTAATTTTCGACGAACCGACTAACCACTTGGATTTAGAATCAATCACAGCATTAAACAATTCATTAATTGATTATAACGGAACAATTTTATTTACATCACAAGACCACGAGTTCATCCAAACCGTAGCAGATAGAATCGTTGAAATTTCACCAAATGGCTGGATAAATGCGTATGACAAATATGATGATTATCTTGTTAATCCTCAATATGCTAAGAAAAAAGCGATGATGTACGGCGGAAAATAAACAAAATGAAAGGCTTTGAATAATATCAAAGCCTTTTTCCTTTTTATTTTACTTAAGAATTTTAAATTGCATCTAATGCGGTTGAAATATCTTCTATGATATCATCGACATCTTCAAGCCCAACCGACAATCGCATAAAATCGTTTGTAACCCCACAAGCCTCAAGCTGTTCATCGCTTAATTGCCTATGCGTTGTAAGTGCCGGATAAGTAATAATAGAACGAGAATCACCTAGGTTTGTTGCATGGATTAAAAGTTTCAAATTTTCAACAAACTTTGTACCACCCTCGCGACCTCCTGCAACTCTAAACCCGATTAATGAAGAACCGCCTTTAGGCAAATATTTTTGACCTAATTCATAATATTCTGTCCCTTCAAGTTTTGGATAAGAAACCCAAGCAACTTTAGGATGATTTTGTAAAAATTTAGCAACTTTTAACGCACTTTCACTTACTCTTTGCATTCTTATATGTAGAGTTTCAAGCCCCAGTAACGTCAAATAAGCATTCATTGGACTAATACATGTTCCTAAATCCCGAAGTAATTGCACTCTTGCTTTTACAATAAATGCTTGATTACCAAATGTTTTAGTATAAGAAAGACCATGATAACTTGCATCAGGCTCAACAAGTTCTGGGAATTTACCGCTTTTTTCCCAGTCAAATGTTCCACAATCTACAATTACTCCCCCCATTGAGTTACCATGCCCGTTAATATACTTAGTAATTGAATGAACAATAATATCTGCCCCAAAATCTACCGGTTGCAACAAGTATGGTGAAGGTACTGTATTGTCAACTATTAATGGGATGTTGTATTTATGAGCAACTTTTGCAATAGATTCAATATCTGCAACGTTTACTTTTGGATTACCTAAGCATTCTACAAATATTGCTCTTGTTTTTTCAGTTATAGCTTTTTCGTATGACTCCGGATTTTCATCTTTTATAAAAGTTGTTTTTACCCCAAACTTTTCTAACGTACAAGCCAATAAATTAACCGTACCACCGTAAAGTTGCGCAGCTGCTACAATTTCGTCTCCGGCTTTAGCTATATTCATAACCGCAAGCAATGATGCTGATTGACCAGATGAAAGCGCCAATGCGCCTACGCCCTTTTCAAGTGCTGCTATTCTTGATTCCAACACAGCTGTTGTGGGGTTAGAAATTCTTGTATAGATATCTCCTTCTGTTTTTAAATCAAATAAATCTGCTGCATATTTTACATCATCAAAACTAAACGCTGTGGTCATGTAAATCGGTGTAGGAATACAGTTTTTACTGTCTGCCGGATTTTGCCCAACATGCAATGCTTGTGTATCAAATCTCATACTAAACCCTCCAAATATATCAATTAAAATCTTAAATTAGCTTTTATTATATTAGAAACCCAAGGTAGGTAAGAGTATTTACCCATTAATGAGGTAATTGCTAAATATAAAACAACTAATAACACGGCAATATCTATAATTGAATATCCTCCAACAATAGAGGCTGTAAACATAAATGTGAGTGTAGATATAAGTTGCCCAATCAATGGTATGAAACTTAATACATCCAAAATTAATTTAAGTCCAAATGAAACTATAAAGAACAAAAACGATAAAAATATTGATTGATAAATATGATAAAGTAAAAAAGGTCTTATTCCTAACTTTAAAATCGCACCCAAAATAAGCCATACAAAACCAACTATTCCAGATGTTAGATATGTCAACGCTGCAATAATTTTTTCTATTGGCAAAGCTTCTCTTCTATGCTGCATTTAAACTCTCTTTCCTATTTATGAACTCATCAACTATTTCATAATATATTAATTTTAATTCATCACAATCACTATCTAATTCAACAGCTTTTCTATAATTTAAAATTGCTAAATCCAAATTATCCAAAATAGCATGCGTATTTCCAATAAGTTTATACGTATCAACATCATCTGGCTGAATAGTTATAACTTTATTGTAATAATCTAACGCTTCATCATAACGACATTCTGCTACTAATAAATTTGCCAGTAATTGATATGCATTAGGAACATCAGGATCTATAGAAATAGCTTTTTTATAAGCCTCTATAGCTTCTATAGTTTTTCCTTCGTCCGAATATGATATAGCCAAGCAAACATACGCTTGATAGTACTCAGGATTAAGCTCTAAAACTTGTTTAAAATATTCTTGTGCTTTATCAAATTTTGACATAGCAGAATATGCATTTGCCACACACAAACAAGCTTTATAATTATCTGGAGCTATATCCAGAGCCTTCTTAAAGTTACAAACCGCATCTTCAAATTTGTAAAGTTTCATCAACACACTTGCTTTATTAACATAATATTCCGAATTAAATTTATCAAGTGAAATAGCTTTATTATAATATTTTTCAGCTTCAACAAAATCATTGTTGTCTTGATACAACAGCCCTATTGCAGAATAAATCATCGCATTTTCAGGCTGTAAAGTAAGTGCTTTATTATAATATTTGAATGCAGGTTTAAAATCACCAATTTCTGCGTAAGCATTTGCCAGATTAAAATATATTGAATAACTTTGTGTTTCATATTCTGCGGCTAATTGATAATTTGTAATTGCTCTATTAAAGTCCTCAAAAAAGAAATAAAGACTACCCGTATTAACCAAAGCTTGAACATCGTTTGGTTTTATTTTTAGGATGTCTTCATATACTCTTAAAGCTTTATCGTAATCATTTTGAACAATATAAAGTTTACCTAAATTGAAATAATTTTCTATATTTTCAGGTTCTAGCTCTATTTGTTTTATCGTTTCATCTATTAATTTTTGATTGTAAGTAAAATCTTCCATTTCATCTCTTTCTAATATCGGAACTTTATTTTACTACAATAATAAAAAAAACGGTATATTTAAATACCGCTTTTAGTTGAATTTTGATACAAAATACATAATATCTGAAATTGACTCTTTAACAAATTCAATCGCTAATTTTTTAAGAGATTGATTATCAAGGTACTCAAATGCAATAAGAACCGGATCTCTTGAGTTTTTAAATCGCATTCTTAAATCCTTTTGGTCAAGAATATCCATTTCTTCGGAAAGGTTTCTTTTTCCATTTTTCTTTTTCCGTCTTAATGGTGAATATTGCCCATTTCCTGTTTTATCATTTGCAGTTCCTGTAGGTGCTGTTAATGCCATATTAATCTCTCGTTCTCATATCTACTCAATATATCCTATTTATATAAAGTATTTGAATTATAATTTATTGCTAAAACTTGTATCTTTTGTAAAGATTTTGTAATATAATTATAGAGGAGTGAAATATGAGATTAGCAATTCTAAGTGGAACATTTAACCCAATACATAAAGCCCATGTAGCTGTAGCTAAATATGTAAAGGAAAAATTCAATTATGATGAAATTTTGATTATTCCCGCATACAATCCTCCGCTCAAGGATAATTGCGAATCAGCATTACATAGACTGAACATGGTAAAACTAGCTATAGAAAATGAAAATGGGCTCATATTGAGTGCCATAGAATACGAAAATAGAGGAAAATCATATTCATATCTTACTGTGCAAAAGTTATATGAACGCTACAAAATAGAAGGCAAATTAGGCTTTATAATCGGAACTGACGCCTATGTTGGGCTTGATGGATGGCAAAATAATGATGAATTAAAAAAACAAGTAGATTTTATTGTTTTTGAAAGAGACATAAGTTTTGAAAATGAAAAAGTTTTAAACCTGCAAAAAAAGGGATTTAATTTAATTAAAGCAGATTTACCTTTTAATAATATTTCATCCTCTGAAATTAGAAGAAAAATAAAAAACAAAGAAAAAGTTTCAGATTTAGTAGACAAACTAGTTGAGGACTATATATATGAAAATGGCTTATACAAATAAATCATTTGAAGAGCTTGATAAATGGTTAAAAGAAAACTTAAACGACGAACGATATATCCATAGCTTAGGTACTATGGAATGCGCACAACAGCTTGCTAAAATGTTTAATCTTGATGAGGGAAAAGCAAAAACAGCCGGTTTGTTGCATGATTGTGCAAAATGCTTTTCTAATGAAAAGCTATTAGAAATTATTGAAGATAAAATCAAAAATGTAGAAAAAAGCGAACTGCTTAATTACAAAACCTTACATGCTCCTGTTAGCGCATACATTTGCGAAAGCGAATTTGCAATCACTGATAAAGAATTACTAAGTGCAATTAGATGGCACACGTTGGGAAAAGTTGAAATGAGTGATTTTGAAAAAATAATATTTCTCGCTGATAAAATTGAACCAAATACGAGACCAAAAGAATACCAAGAAGAAATCTTGCAAATATTAAAACAAGAAAATGGTTTAAACAAAGCATTGCTTAAGTGCTTTAGCGAAACTATTAAGAGTCTTGTAAAAGGAAAATTAGCAATTTGTCATATTACAATTGATGTTTACAATGAGTTATTAAATTGCAATAAACAGTAATTTTGTATACAATATAAACAAATTGAGTTGGAGATTAATTTTGCATCAAAAACGCGCAACTATCCTTAATTATTCCGTAGACCTTTTAACAAAAAATGAAGGGCTGGATTTTGTTGCTAAAAAAATAATTCAAAATGAAGGTGCTCAAATTGTTACAATAAATCCAGAAATGATGGAACTAGGCGAAAAGAACCCTGAATTTAAAGAAACAATTCAAAACGCCGATTTGATTGTACCGGATGGCGTTGGGGTTAAAATTGCATTAAAATTACAAGGAATTAAACAAGAACAAATTGCCGGAATTGAATTTGCACGAGAGTTAATAAATATCTGTGCAGAAAACAATTATCCAATAGCTTTTATTGGGGCAAAAGAAGAAGTTTTATCAAAAGCTGTTGAAAACATAAAAGAACAAACACCTAATTTGAACATAGTTTTTCAACAAAATGGCTATTTTACAAATGAAGACAAAATTATAGAAGCGCTTATAAACACAAATCCAAAGGTTATATTAGTAGCATTAGGCGCACCAAAACAAGAATTATTTATAAATAAAACAAAATTAAAAAAAAATGATATAATAGCAATTGGAGTCGGTGGTAGCTTTGATGTATGGGCCGGATATGTACAAAGAGCACCGATTTGTTGGCAAAAACTTGGTCTAGAATGGTTGTATCGAACAATAAAACAACCACAAAGATTTAAACGAATATTTCCAACTTTGCCAATGTTCTTATTTAAAGTTATAATAGAAATCATGCAGACAAAAAGGAACAAAAACTAAATGACGGAATTAAATGAAAAAGAACTTTTAGAAATTAAAGATTTCACAAAAAAAGTTAGAAAAGAAATAGTTGAAATGATTTACACTGCAAAATCAGGGCATCCTGGAGGGAATTTGTCAGCTGTGGAAATCATAAGCACACTTTATTTAAAATGCATGAAACACTTTTCGGATTGGGATAATAATCCGGAATTTAAAAATAGAGATAGATTTATATTGTCAAAAGGACATGCTTCTGCATGCTTGTACTCTGTTTTGGCAAACTGTGGATACTTTCCAACAGAAGAACTAAATACATTCCGCCAATTAGGAACCAGATTGCAAGGGCATCCTTCTGTAAAACATTTAAAAGGTATTGAAGTATCAACCGGTTCTCTTGGACAAGGGTTATCAATCGCTTGTGGCGTTGCTCTTGGTCTTAAATTAGACAAAATAAATTCAACAGTTTATGTTTACATGGGTGATGGCGAACTTCAAGAAGGTAGTATATGGGAAGGCGTTATGAATGCATCCCACCACAAATTGGATAACTTGATTGCATTTGTAGATAGAAATAATCTGCAAATTGATGGGCATACAGATGATATAAAAAATCTTAGCCCCCTTGATGAAAAATTCAAGGCTTTTGGCTGGGATCCAATAATTATTGATGGACACAATCCACAAGAAATTTATAATGCTGTACAAGAAGCAAAACAAAATTCAAACCCTACCGTTATTATTGCAAATACAATAAAAGGTAAAGGTGTTTCTTTTATGGAAGATAATGTTAGCTGGCATGGAAAAGCGCCTAATAAAGATGAATTTATGGTTGCAATGGAAGAATTAAACAAGTAAGGAAGTTTTATGTTGATAAATAACAAAGAAAGAAAATCTATTCGTTCACAATACGGAAAAACATTGGTAGAACTAGGCAAAGAAAACAAAAATATTGTTGTTTTAGATGCAGATTTGTCTTGTTCAACACAAACAGCTATGTTTGGCAAAGAATTTCCTGAAAGATTTTTTAATATGGGAATATCAGAACAAGATATGATGACAACCGCAGTTGGTCTTGCCACAACGGGAAAAATCCCATTTGTATCAACATTTTCTATGTTTGCCGCTGGAAGAGCTTGGGATCAAATTAGAAACTCTATTTGTTATCCTAAATTTAATGTGAAAATTGTTGCAACCCATGGTGGAATAACAGTTGGAGAAGATGGAGCTAGCCATCAAGCGCTTGAAGATTTATCTATTATGCGATCCATTCCTAATATGATGGTAATTGTACCTGCAGATTGTACTGAGACTGCCGAAGTTATCAAATTTGCGGCACAATACAACGGACCTATGTATATAAGAATTGCACGCACAAATGTTCCTGATGTATTTAACAAAGAGACATATAAGTTCAACCCAAATAAAGCTTTAGTCGTCACAGAAGGAACTGATGTAACACTGATTACTAACGGTGAAACATTAGCGGAAGCAGTTGATTGTGTTGCGTTATTAAAAGAACAAAATATTAGCGCCGAGTTAATCCACATGCCTGTAATTAAACCTGTTGACAGTGAATCAATAGTTAAATCAGCTCAAAAAACTAATAAAGTTGTTACTATTGACAACCATTCCATAATAGGTGGAATTGGTAGCGCTGTATGTGAAGTATTAAGCGAAAATTATCCAACAAAAGTATTAAGAATTGGGACAAATGATGAGTTCGGTCAAAGCGGCGAACAACGTAAGCTAATGGAGCATTATGGACTCACAGGTGAAAAATTAGCTCAAAAAATTGTAAATTTTTTAGGAAAAAAATAGAATGATTAAACTTAGAAGTGTAACAAAAAAATATAAAAATAATGAATATGCACTTAAAAATATAAATCTTGATATTGTTTCAGGTGAATTTGTATTTTTAACCGGACCTAGCGGTGCCGGCAAATCAACGTTAATGAAGTTATTGTATCGTGAAGAAACGCCAACCATTGGAACAGTTATGATTGGACGTACAAATGTAGCTAATTTACCTGATGAAAGAATACCTGATTTGCGTCGCAAAATGGGAATTGTTTTTCAGGATTATAAATTGTTGCAAAATCAAAGCGTATATGACAATGTAGCTTATGTAATTCGAACATTGGGCATGAGTACTAAAGATATCAATGCAAGAGTTTTGAGTGCATTAAAAATAGTTGGTTTGTCCAATAAAATTAAATCAAAGCCATCAGAGCTCTCTGGCGGGGAACAGCAAAGAGTTTCTATTGCTCGTGCAATTGTGAACGGTCCACCACTTTTAATCGCAGACGAGCCTACAGGCAACTTAGACCCTAAAAATTCTCTTGAAGTTATGCACATTTTGGAACAAATTAACCAAAACGGAATTACAGTTCTTGTTTCTACACATGACCATGCTATGGTAAATTATTTTAGAAAAAGGGTTATAACATTAGAAGGTGGTCAAATAGTAAGAGATATCCAAGCAGGTACTTATGAATAGAGAAAATGCAAAAAGTATAATAAAAAGAAAAGTCAAATCACATTTGCCTAAAGCATGCTTAACTGAACTTAGGATAATGTATCGCTTAGCAATGGAAACTGTGTATGGGATTAAACGTACCGGATTAATGAATATAGCTATTATTACGACAATGGCAGCTATTTTGACAATTTTTGGAGCATTATTCCGCTCTACATTGTCAGTAAGTTCGTTTGCTAAAGAATTTGGAAATGTTTTAGAAATTTCTGCATATTTAAAACAAAATGCTAATATTCAACAAGTTTCTAATCAAATTAAAGAAATAAAACACGTACAAAATATAAAATTGATACCCAAAACTAAATCTTGGGCTAAATTAAAAGAAGAATTAGATTTGGCTGAGCTGGAAAATCCACTTCCTGATACATTGCATATTAAAGTAGATAAACCTGAAAATATTCCTGCGGTTTTTGAAAAAGTAAAAACCATTAATGGTGTTGAAGACCTGAACTACGCAAAAGATATTGTTAAAAAAATGCAGATTTTTAATAATGTCGTTAGCACAATGACAGTTATTATTATCGGTGTTATCGGATTTTTAACCATAGCTATAATTAATAATACAATACATTTTGTAATCCAATTAAGAAAAGAAGAAATCGAAATTATGCGATTAATGGGCGTTAGCAATTGGTATATTAAAACCCCATTGATTGCACAGGGTGCTATCTACGGCTTTATAGGTGCAGTAATTTCATTAGTTCCGTTAAATGCTGTTCAAAAAGGACTTGTTCAAGTCCATCAATTTTTCATGATTCCTTCACCTGTTTTGGCTACCAATATTGTTGTTTTTGTGTTATTTATTGTAGCAATAGGATTTGGAGCACTTGGAAGTTACTTATCAATCAAAAAACATTTACAGGTTTAATAAATGGACGCAACTAATAAATTAATACTAAATTATAATGATATACCGGCAATGCCAAACGTAATGGTTAAGGCATTAAATGTTATTAAAGATGAAGGATCAGGATTAAATGATCTGGCTGATGTTATGTGCTACGACCAAGCATTAACAACTCAAGTTTTAAGGCTTGTTAATTCTGCTTATTATGGTTTTGCACAACAAATCACTTCTATTAACAAAGCCTTGCCGTTAATTGGTATGGATCAAGCAAAAAATATTATCATAACTTTTGCAATGAAACCAATGCTTACATCTCGCGGGGGCAAAGAAATGTGGGAACATTCCATTAGAACAGCCGTTGCTTGTGAATATTTAGCAAAAGAATCCAAGTTGATGGATTCTTCTGATGCCTTCGTTATTGGTTTTTTACATGATATTGGAAAAATTGTTTTGAATATGAAAAACCAGATGGTTTATAAAAAAGTTATGGAATTAGTTGAACGAGGAGCTAATATTCTGGACGTAGAAAACATGTTCTTCGGTACTAACCATTGCGATGTTGGCTTTTTGCTAGCAAAAAAATGGCAATTGCCTATAGTTGTTAATAATGGCATCAAATATCACCACAATCCACAATCTTCTAGTATGGCGAATTTTGCATACATTGTTTATGTCGCAAATAAATTAGCTCAAACAAAAGATGAAGATGTCGTTTTAGATGAAAATATAATGAAAGATTCCAATATTAAAATAGATGATATTGCAGAATATCGTAAAACTGTTTTATCTAAAGCACAAACATTATTATTGAGTTTATCACATTAGTAGTTAAATCTCTAAAATTTTTATAAGTTTACATAAACCAAAAGCGGGAGTTTTCACTCCCGCTTTTAAGCTTTTATCTTAATCGATAATTATAGTTTTTCAGCAACCATCAATGTAGTTTCAGCCAATCTTGTAGAATAACCCATTTCGTTATCGTACCAAGAAACAACTTTAACCATGTTTTCGCCCATTGTCATAGTCAATGCTGCGTCAACAGTTGAAGATTGAGAAGAACCGATGAAGTCAGAAGATACTAGTGGTTCTTCTGAGTAGCAAAGAACGTGTCCATCAGCTGCTTCTTTCAACGCTGCGTTAACAGCTTCAACAGTTACAGGTTTTACAGTTTCAACAACAACGTCTACAACAGAAACGTCCGGAGTAGGAACACGCATAGCGAAACCATTCAATTTACCTTTCAATTGAGGTAATACTAATGCAACAGCTTTAGCAGCACCAGTAGTTGTAGGAACGATGTTCAAAGCACCAGCTCTAGCACGACGTGGGTCTTTGTGTCCAGCGTCTAAAATTCTTTGGTCACCAGTGTAAGAGTGAACTGTTGTCATCAAACCTTTAACGATACCGAATTTTTCATCCAAAACTTTAGCAACAGGTGCTAAACAGTTAGTTGTACAAGATGCCATAGAAATTACATCATGTTTAGCTGGATCATATTCATTTTCGTTAACGCCCAAAACGATAGTTTTGTCTTCGTTTTTAGCAGGAGCAGAAATGATAACTTTTTTAGCACCAGCAGTAATGTGAGCTTTTGCTTTTTCAGCATCTGTATAGAAACCAGTTGATTCAACAACAACTTCTACACCCAATTCACCCCAAGGAAGGTTAGCTGGATCTTTTTCTGCATAGAATTTAATTTTTTTACCGTTGATAACAAGACCGTCTTCAACAACTTCCACAGTACCATCAAATTTACCCATAACTGAGTCATATTTGAATACGTGTGCAGCGTTAGCAGGTGTTAAACCTGGGTCGTTGATAGCAACATAATCGATTTTTTCAAAGATACCTTCTCTGATAGCTGCTCTCAATGTGTTTCTTCCGATTCTACCGAATCCGTTAATTGCAACTTTCTTAGCCATGTTTATAGCTCCTCTTTTTGTACTACATGTCTTAACACACAATTTATAGCGCAAACAAAAGATGAAATCAAGAAAGAAAATAAATCAAACACTATATATTGATAGTTAACATAGACAAACAATTATTCTGCATCATCATTGCGTTTTGTTTTTTGTTGTTGAGGGATTGGCTTTGTTTCAACTTTAGCGTTTTCATTTGCAGACTTAGCGTCGATTGACGTCGGAGTTTGATTATTTACTTTTTCATTTTCTTTAAATTCTTTTAATTTTTCTTCTTGTTTTTGTGTATCAATTTTAAATTTAACGCCTTTTTTCTCATAAATATTTTTTTGTTCAAATTTTGAGTGTTGAGAATATGAGGAGTAAGGGGTTTTTACAATACCACTATAGCTTGAACGCCCTCTATAATAAAGAATATTTCTACGATTTTCATTTTGTTGCTTGTTGCTTAAGTTATTTAATTGTAATCTTAGTGCTGCATTTTCTTGCAAAACATTTATGGCGCATGCTGAAGTTGCGCCATAAATCATGAAAAAACTAATCAAAATAACTTGTTTTATCAATTAAAAAAGTCCTACCAATCGTTTAAATTCTTCCGGTCTTGATGTTTTTGACAAAGCATCTTCCATAGTAATTTTTTTCTGTAAATATAAGTCTTTTAGAGCCATTTCAATTGTTTGCATACCGGAAGACGCACCTGTTTGCATTACAGAATATAATTGGGCTGTTTTTCCTTCACGGATAAGGTTAGAAACCGCAGAGTTTACAATCAAAATTTCTTGTGCCATTACACGACCTTTTTTAGTAACCCCGTCTTCTGATAATCTAGGAAGAAGAGTTTGTGAAAATACTGCCGTCAATGAGTTTGAAAGCATAATTCTGATTTGTTGTTGCTGTCCTTCCGGAAAAACGTCAATCATACGGTCAACGGTTTGAGACGCAGAAGAGGTGTGCAATGTTCCCATTACTAAGTGACCTGTTTCAGCTGCAGTGATTGCAAGAGAAATAGTTTCCAAATCCCTCATCTCACCCAATAGGATAACGTCAGGGTCTTCACGTAAAGCTGATTTCAAAGCGTTAGCAAATGAACGCGTGTCCTGACCAAGCTCACGTTGGTGTACAATACTTTTTTTAGATGTGTGCACAAACTCAACAGGGTCTTCAATTGTTAGAATGTGCTCTGAACGGTTTGTATTAATATAGTCCACCATTGTTGCAAGCGTTGTTGATTTACCAGAACCTGTAGGACCTGTAACAAGAATTAAACCACGAGGTTTACCTGTAATTTCTCTTACGATTTCAGGCAAACCAAGTTGCTCAAACGATGGGCATTCTGAGTTAATAGTACGAAAAGCCGCCGCAAAGTTGCCTCTATCTTTATAAACGTTAACCCTGAAACGTCCTAAACCGTATACACCATAAGACAAGTCAAGTTCCCAATATTGTTCAAGTGTTCTTCTTTGTTCGTTATTTAACATTGGGAAAATTAATGATTCAACATCATCAGATGTAAGTGGAGACATATCAACCCTGATAAGTTTCCCATCTATACGAAGTACCGGTGGTAAACCTGCTGAAATGTGTAAATCGCTGGCTTTTTTCTCTCTTACTAGTTCTAGTAATTCATCAATTAACATCTTTATCAAAACTCCATTATCATAATTCTTGTTTATATATTTTTATATTTTAAGAATAAAATATTTTTCTATAATATAATAGTATTATATGAATTAAAAAAATTCAATTTTTAAGCAAATTATACGCAAAAAAGAGGATATTATAGTGGAAATTAAAAAGATTAAACTTAACGATTTTGAAATCGGCGGAGAAAAATTGACTATTTTAGCTGGTCCTTGTGTTATTGAAGATAAAGATATTATTTTTGAAACAGCAAAAACATTAAAAGGAATAACGGAAGAACTTGGAATAAATTTCGTATTTAAGTCCTCTTATGACAAAGCAAATCGTAGTTCTATCAACTCATTTAGAGGTCCTGGGATTAAAAAAGGACTTGAAATTTTAAATGAAGTTAAAACTAAATATAATTTGCCGATAGTTACAGATATTCATTCACCTGAAGAAGCAGCAATTGCTGCTGAAGTTGCGGATATTATACAAATTCCTGCTTTTTTGTGTAGACAAACAGATTTATTAGTTGCTGCAGCAAAAACCGGTAAAATTGTGAATATTAAAAAAGGACAATTTCTTGCCCCTGCACAAATGAAGCCATTAGCACAAAAAGTTTCTGAGTCAGGAAATGATAATATTTTATTTACAGATAGAGGAACAACATTTGGGTACAATAATTTAGTAACCGATATGAGAGGCATAACAATTATGCAAGAAATTGGCTACCCTGTGGTATTTGATGCTACTCATAGCGTTCAACTTCCAGGGGGCTTGGGTGAATGCTCCGGCGGGGATAGAAAATTTGTTCCTATTCTTGCTAAAGCAGCTGTTGCTGCCGGCGCAAAAGCATTGTTTTTTGAAGTTCACCCAGAACCAGACAAAGCACTTTGTGACGGACCAAACATGATTAAATTGTCAGACGCTAAGTCATTATTTAAAACTTGCAAAAATATTTTTGAAATAGTTCAATAGATTAAATTGTTGGTGAAAAATGGCAAAAATTAAATCTAAATGGATATGCCAAGATTGTGGATACGAAACGATAAAATACATCGGAAAGTGTCCTGACTGTGGTGCTTGGGGCTCACTTGCAGAAGAAACTGAAACACCTGTTGCAAACAAAAAAACTGTTTTAGTTGATAATGCCGAGCCGGCATGCCCAATTAGCAAGGTACAACTTAGCAATTCAATTAGATTTACAACGGGTTTGTCGGAATTTGATAGAACACTAGGCGGCGGATTTGTTCAAGGCTCTCTGGTGCTAATAGCCGGAGACCCTGGGATTGGAAAATCAACAATCCTTCTTCAAACATCTAATGCTATTGCAAAAGAAAGAGCAGTTTTGTATGTCTCCGCAGAAGAATCAGCATCACAAGTTAAACTTCGTGCACAAAGATTGGGAATTGATGCAGATAAATTATTTGTTTATTCTCAATCAAACTTTGAA
The DNA here is from genome assembly GCA_045635965.1 of Candidatus Gastranaerophilaceae bacterium. Classification (GTDB taxonomy): domain Bacteria; phylum Cyanobacteriota; class Vampirovibrionia; order Gastranaerophilales; family Gastranaerophilaceae; genus RGIG2134. Next base: position 46,834 of record JAZTWQ010000013.1, on the reverse strand, counting down.
TTGATAAAACAACAATTGGATGAAGTTAAACCGGAAGTATTGATTATTGATAGTATTCAGGCTGTTTATACTCAAAATATAACATCTTCCCCCGGAAGTGTATCTCAAATTAGAGAATGTACAAACGAGTTAATGACAATAGCAAAATCACAAAATATCACTGTCATTGTTGTTGGACACGTTACAAAAGATGGAACGATTGCCGGTCCAAAAGTTTTGGAACACATGGTTGACACTGTGATTTATTTTGAAGGTGATAGATATAAGTCTTATCGTATTTTGCGTTCAATAAAAAATCGATACGGAAACACAGCAGAAGTCGGTATTTTTGAAATGAAAGACAATGGACTTGAAGAAGTTTTAAACCCAAGTGAATTATTTTTGCATGACAGAGAAAAAAATATAACATCAGGAAATATTGTAATTGCGACAAAAGAAGGAACAAGACCTGTATTAATCGAATTACAAGCATTGGTTGGACAAACATCTTATCCATCACCGCGCAGAGTTGTAAACGGTATAGATTATAACAGGTTATTGCAAATACTTGCAGTGTTAGAAAAAAGAATTGGGCTTAATTTAAGCAAGCAAGATGTTTATGTAAATGTTATTGGTGGTATAGAAATAGATGAACCCGCTGCCGATTTGGGCATAGCTCTCGCTGTTGCGACTTGCGCAAGAGATGTAATAGTTAGTCCTGAGACCGTAATCATCGGAGAAATCGGGCTTTCTGGAGAAATTCGTGGGGTTAGTAATATTGAAAGCAGAATCAAAGAATGTGAAAAACTAGGTTTTAAAAAAGTTGTTATACCTGAAAATACAAAATTAAATCCAAAAGATTTTGCAATAGAAGTTGTTCAAGTAAAAAGACTTATGGACGCAATTACTGCAGCCATTGAAACTAAAATTAACTAATTTTACTTAGAACATTTTTGTTTGCCATTCCATTTTAAACCCTCGCAGTGCAAATAATCCATGTTCCCCTACAACCATATCCTGCGCCTGATTTATTGCATGATTTGTCAAAAAACATTTTATTGTTATTTTTATCAGCACCGCTTGGCACTAATTTAGCATCTACAACATATAAAAGAAATAAATCTTTTCCTCATTGGTTGGGCGCGGCTTTGCCATTAACATCAATAAAAAGATCTACAAGTTCATTTTCTGCTTTGTCAGCTCTAAACCATACTGCAGAACCATCATTTAGCATTATTTTGTAATAATTATAATAAGAATCATTGGCGTATTTCATAGAAGTATTGCCATTTAAGTATTTATAATATCCATTATAAATACACTCACCATTGTTATTAAAACCACAATCTTTCATTATTTTAAAATTATCTTTGATTAAGTAATCATATATAATCGAAGCATCGGTTTGTTTACTACCTGCAATTCCCCAAGTATCAACATCTCCATATTCAACAACGGCTTTTTGAAAAGCCTGAGACATGGTTGAATAAAATTTCTGAACCTTTTTTATTGTTGCTTGCTCGCTATGACGCTGATGAAGTGTTGGAATGGTCATTGAAGAAACAACACCAATAATAGTTAAAGTTACCAAAACCTCAGCAAGAGTAAAAGCTTTTTTGATTTTCTTTTTAAGAAAAGGAGAATTTAAACAGCTACTAAAAGCCCCCCCCCCCTAGTAAATCAACCGTTTCGCCATTTTGCTTTTCAGAATTATATCTCCTTTTTTAAATAATTATAGCATGTTTTTTCGTTCTGTCTATTGGTGTAAAAATTAAACATTAAGAAAACCAACTAGGGTATGAATTTTTTCTAAAAAAGTAGTTTACTTTGTTTATGAGTGATAACAGAGAGGGAATACAAATGTTAAACAGATTGGGTGATTTTTCAGCTAAACGTAGCTTATTAGAAGCGTTATTATTTTATATTGTTTATGGTGCGGCGGGAGTCTTCCTTTGTGGTGTTATGACTTCTATTATAGTTCAAAGTGGCATCATTGAATTTAGTGGCGACATAAAAACTTTTGCAATGGTAATTGCTCCTATAGTTGCAGGGATATACACTCTAATAATAGCAATTGGAGTTATTATATCAAAACAACTGGGAAAAGACGCATTGGCTATTTTATGTGCAATAGTAGGGGCTTTTGCCAGCGCAAGTTTAGGGTTAATTTTTGGTTTTATGCCTATTGCGGCATTAAGTGCATTTAATCCAAATAAAAAAGATTAAAAAAATAAAGACCGCATTTGCGGTCTAAAATCTTTCTTTTCTCGTATTGTCCTCGTGTTTTTTTCCTCGTGTGTTTAATTTTTAATCCAATAATGCTTCTAAAATAGCTGCATTTTTTGTTGCCAATGAATTTTCACGAACTTTGTTTCTGTGCATGTACGTTCTTAACGCTTCTCTGATTAACTCTGAGCGTGTTCGATTTTCGTTGTCTGCTACATTGTCAATTTCGTTTAGAAATTTCTCAGGCATTGAAATTAATACTCGTGCCATTGTTCCTCCTGTTGCTCTGTTGTCTTTTCTCTACTCTCTTAATGTGTGGTAACTTAACCGTACTTTCTCAAGGTACAGCCTGCCGTGCTTTCTCAAGGCGCGGTCTTTGTTTTTTTCTCTCTCTTTTTTGTGATTTTCTTAACTTATCTCTCGTACTTATATAAAGTAATTTTGTATAAAAAAATTGCCTATTTTGTATATATTTTTTAGTTATTTCTTAATATTCTTTAATATATTGTTACATTTAAAAAGAGTTTTCAAGTATAGAGCGGGTTTCCAAATTTACATTTACAATTTTTAATACAGCCTATCCTGTTATGTCAAACGTATAATAAAATAATTTATAGGTTTTGTGATAATGGGTAAAATATCGAGGATATAGTTATGCGTGAATTTTCAGGAGTATTTATATTTCTTATTTTATCAATTTTATTTTCTGTTGTTATCGGGCAGATAATAAATATTAAAAAAACAAACAAAGAAATAGCAAAGGAAGAATTAACATCTTATTATATAGAGAAAAATGATGTATTTAAAAAAATATTTATAATCGCTATATCATTACTTTATTTTGCACAGTTGATATTATTATTACCTTACTCTTTAGTTTTTGTAAAATTAAGCTCTTATGCTTTTTTTCAAGTCTTAATATTTATAATTATGCTTGTTTTTAGTTTTATTTATCTTTTCAAAAAAGATAATAAGGAGAATATAGAATAATGGATATTTTATATCAATACTATTCAAATACATTGACCCAAATAGGTGTTAGCGAATTTTGCGGACTTATTTTGTGGTATATTTTTTCATTTTTATTTGCTGTTTTTGCATTCTTTATAATATCAAACATAATAATGTTTATTGATAACAAACTAACAGGTTTAATAAATCTAAAAAACACAAGCATAAATGAAGTTAACGCTATTGAAAAATTCAAGAATAATAACCCATCGTTTGTAATGATTTTTGCACCTACATTATTTTTGTGGGGATTAGTCCCTTATAGCAACAAATATATCCCTGTTCCATCAGAGGTTAGTTTACTATTATTTATGACTATTTTATGTTTTTTGTTCTTTGCATTTTTATTTTTTGCTGAAGTAGGAAATAAAAAAAATAAAGCTATTGAAGCTGCCAGTAATTTTTTACAGGTAATTTTGCCAATGTTGTTTTCTGTGCTTGGGATTATTTTTTTAACATCAAGTTTAAACTTAAATGAAATAATTTTGTACCAATCTATAATACAAAATACTACCGGATGGTTAATTACGCCCGCAGTATTTGGCTTTTTCATTTTTGTTTTAGGTATAGTTTCTATTTTAAGTTTATTAGAAAAACAATTAAAAATATCTAGTTTAAGTTTATTTAATATAACTTATCCAAAAATAAAGTTATTAATATTAAGTTATTATTCATTAATATTTATGTCGAGCGTTTTTTCTGTCTGTTTATTTTTGGGTGGATATTTACCTCCATTAGGATTTTATTTAAGTGAAGTATATCAAATTAATTATGTTTTAAACACTTCAGCCGTTTATTTCGAACAAATATTTTGGTTAATTTTAAAATCTTTAATTCTATCTGTGATAATTATTGGTTTAAAAACACAAATGAAGAAAATTGAGGAACGGAAAATAATTAATATTTTATGGTATATCTTATTTCCACTATCTATTATAAATATTTTAGTTTGTATGATAGTTCCTTTATTTGGAGGGCATTAATATGGAAAATCTTTCAGCAATAGGCTTTTATTTGATGTCATTTTTATTAATTATTAGTTCGTTTGGAGTTGTGTTGTCTTGCAAAATTTCTTTAAGCATAAGCTGGACATTAATTTTATCCGTAATCTTTGGAGTCTTATATTTTTTACTAAATGCGCCATTAAATGCTATTGTACAAATATTGGTTAGCCTGTTTTTATATGCATTTTGGTTTTTTATATCTATATTTTTAAATGAAAGATGTAAAGAGCAAAATAAATTAAACCCAAAATATATAATAAGTTTAATTTTAATTTTTATATTTTTCGCTATTGTCTTAAATGGTTTAATAAATAATTATTTTGAACAAGTTTTTGGCACTATTACGGTTTTAAATCCTCTAAACAAAGATTTTTCTACAATTTATGTACTCGGAGAAAATATTGTTTCAAATTATTTTTTGGCATTTGAAGTTTTAGGCTTAATTTTGTTTGCTTGTATAATATGGCTTTATTTAAATAATACTAATAACAAGAAGGGGGAAGAATAAAGTGGAAATATTGAAAAATATCGGCTTATATCATTATTTAACAGTTGCATTATTAGTCTTTTGTATTGGAGTTTGGGGGCTTATTAATTCTCATGATTATATAAAAAAAGCGCTTTGTTTTTTAATTATTTTAAACGCAATTGGTTTAAACTTTATTTCTTTTGCGCTATATATTGATTCCAATAACTTAAGTGGATTTATTACAGAATTATTTATCGTCGTTTTCACAATAATACAATCAGTTATTTTAGGTGTTTTATTGTTTAAAATTAATAAAAAATCTATAAATATAAACGATAAAAATTTCAATAATTGAAGGAAGAAGAGGAAAAATGAGTTTTGATATAATTTTAAATTGTATTGTAAATAGCATAAGTGCATTATTATTTTTTCCGTTATGGATAATATTAATGATTTTTCTAAATACGGCAATTCCACTCGTTAATTCTAAAAAATTCACTTTAAACTTAACTTTGTGTTCTAGCATTATAAATATATTTTTTGCAATAATAGCAGTCGTCTATTGTATCAAAAACCCATTAGCACCAATAGAAAGTAATATTTGCTGGATAAATTCTGATATAAAAATCCATTTAGGAACATTGGTAGATAGCCTCAGTAGCACACTTCTTTTATTTGTAAGCATTATTTTGCTTTTTATTCAAGCATTTTCTTACAGGCAGTTAAAAGAAAATGAAAATCTTCATAGATTTTATGTTTATTTGAATTTATTAACGTTTTCAGTTTTAGGGCTTATTTTATCTTCTAACTTAATTCAATCATTTATCTTTATTGTCTTATTAAGTACGGTTGCTTATTTGTTATGTACATTTTCTTGTACTAAAAAATCTGAAGAACTTAAACCGGAAAAATTATACCTTATAAATGCATTTGGTGATATTTGTTTATTTGGGGGAGTGCTAAATTTAATTTATTTTAATTCAATTTTTAACTCGTCTGAAAAATTAATTTTATTATCTTACTCCAATTTCACATTTAATGTAGATATGTTATATTCAATGATTTTTGCTTCAGATTATTCACTAATATCACTATTAATTTTGATATGTATTATTATAAAATTCGGACAAATTCCTTTTTCCGGTTATTTAATAAATTTAGCTAATTTTTGTTCTGTTGTTAATGTACCGATAATCGTATTAATTCTAGGCTTAAGTGGAGTTTATTTAGCTATTAGACTTTATCCTATGTTTATTTTATCTGATTTTATTACAAAATTTATGATTGTTATTGGCTCTTTAAGCACAATATGCGGGATTTGTTTTGCTTTAAGTCAAAATAAATTTAAAAACCTATTAAATTGTACAATAATATCTATGTTTGGAATTCTTTTATGTTTAATAGGCATAAAATTTTATTCTTGCATACTTTGGTTTTTTGTAATTTGTTGCATCCTCTTTATCCTTTTAAATTTCTTTGGTGAAATAAATTTTGGTAATGTTAATACAAAAAAATTAAAAATCTTAAATGATAGATTATCCTTTAGTTGTGTTTTTGCAGATGAAACTTGCAGCTGGTTAAATAAACACATACTGAAAAAAGGTTTAAATATTTTTGAATTTATTGAAAAACGCGTTATCTATGGAATAAGTGATATTTTAATTATTTTAAACAATTTCATAGCTAGAATTGTAGCCCAAATTCAATCTTATGGAAAAGACTCAAATTTAAATTATGCTATTATAATTTTAATTTTCTTAATAATTATTGCATTTTTATACTATGTAATATGTGGATTAATGGGGGTGTAGAATGAATTTTTTATCAATATTAATGTTAATTTTTTCACCTTTAATTGCGGCTTTGATTATTTTAAGCCCTATATTTCCGAGCAATAAAATAAAAATTAGAAGATTTAGTAAGACATTTGCGATACTTCATTTTATTTATAGTTTATTATTTCTTATGTTTTTTAATTCTACGAATATGGATTGGGCATACCAAAAAGAACTTACGTTTTTTGGTTCAAGTTGGTTAAAATCATTAGGTATTAGCGCTACCTTTGGAGCAGATGGGGTTTCACTTATTTTTATATTATTAACATCCTTTATAACAATGTTAGTATTAATTTCAAGCAAACCTATGATAAGAATTAATCACCGCTTATTTTATCCATTAGCACTATGCTTACAATCTACCGTATTAGGAACATTTTGTACTAAAGATATGCTTTTATTTTATTTGTTTTGGCAATCAGAATTAATAATTTCATATCTTTTAGTATTTAAATGGACAGAAACAAAAAGTAAGCAAATTGGCTCAAAATATTTAATTTACGATGCAATTGGTAATTTTAGTTTATTGCTAGGAATTTTAATTTTATATTTTTATAGCTTTGCCCAAACAGGAATATTAAGCGCCGATATAGAGAGTTTAAGTATATCTGATGGATTTTTTGCAATTAGTTTCAATTCTTTTATATTTTGGTGCTTTTTTATTGGTTTTGCTACAAAAATGGCAGTATTCCCTCTTCACAATGGAATAATAGAGGCTCAAACAAAAACTTCTGCGCCTGTTAATATGTTATTAAATGGTTTAGTTATGAATATGGGTTTTTATGGATTTATTCGGTTTAATATGGATGTATTTTCCGAGTATTTTGGTTATTTGGCACATATATTAATAATTTTAGGCATAATAAATATTGTTTATGGTGTTTGCTTAGCCCTAAGCCAAAAAGATATTAAAAAAATTGTATGTTACTCAAATATGGTAAAAACAGGCTTTATTCTGTTAGGATTAAGCGCCTTGAATGATATTGGCTTTGATGGCGCACTGTACCATATAATTTGCGCTAGTATAGTCTTTTCCGGATTATTTCTTTTAGTTGGAAGCATTTATTTACGGACAAAAACGTATGAAATCAATATATTAGGCGGTTTAAGACATATTTTACCTGTTTGTTATAATTTAGGGTTAATAATTTGCCTCGGAGCTATAGGTGTACCATTTACCGGTGGCTTTATCTCAAAATTTATGATAATTAATGGGCTAATGCTTAATGATGAATTGCCGGAACTATTGTTTATTTTGTCTTTATTATTAAGTATTTTAGTTATTTTATTAAATGCTAGAAATATTATATTTCTATTTCAAAAAACATTTTACGGTGAAATTATGCCTAAATTTAATAATTTAAAAGCTAAAAGAGTAATAACAAAAAGTGAAATTATTGTATTAACAATGATAGCCTTATCAATAATATTTTTAGGATGTTTTCCAAGTTTAATACTGGATGCATTTGAGGCAACTTCAGATGTAATTATAGATTTTTTAAGGGTGTAATATGAATTATTTAATAGATATCAAATCAGCTTTTTTACCGGAAATTATAATTATTACATTTATATTTTTAAATGTAATTTTAGGCTTATTTTTAAATAAAAAATACTATAAAATTTCTCGTTGGAGTTCTCTTTGTGGAGTACTTTGTGCTTTTTGTGGTATAAGTTTTTTACAAGCAGAACCAACTTATAGCGCATTTAATAACACAATAATTTGTAATGTTTATACAGTCTTTTTTAAAATTTTAATACTAATTTCTGCATTTTTTGTTATCTTATTGTCTTTCAAAACTATAAAGAAATTAAAAGTCAAAGCTTTTGATTTCTTTGCTATACTCTTTTGTGCAATATTAAGTGCATTGCTTATAACTTGCGTAAATGATTTTATAACAGCATTTGTTTCTTTAGGGGCGTTGTTAATTAGTTCCACGTTTTTAATAACTATTTCCAAGGGAAAAAATATTAAAGAAGCAGGATTAAAATATTTTACGTCCGGACTTTTAGCGTTATCTTTATTTCTTTTAGGCAGTTCTTATTTATATGGAATAACCGGAAGCCTTAATTTTGATACTATTTCCACATCATTGATTGGATATGAAGGAGGATTGCTTTGTACTATTGCAATAATTTTAATTATCTGCGGAACATTATTTTTTATTGGAGCAAACCCTTTTGATAAATGGGTTGTACCAGTTTTTGAAAAATCAATGTACTCTATTGGTTTGTATTTAAGCTTAATTCCAAAACTTTCCGGAATTGCTTTTTTATCAAGAATTTTAATTTTATTAAGTGAATATATGTCCATAATAAGTGTTATGATAATAATTTCAGCAATATTAAGCATAATTTGCGGTTTGTATGGAATGTTAAAAACAAACAATATGAAAAAATATTTTGCTTATAACATCGTATTGCAAACCGGTTTTATTTTATTGGTTTTAAATTCTATTAATTTGTTTAATTTGTCCGGTTTACTGTATTGTGTAATATACTATTTAATTACTACTATAGTATTTATTTCAGGTTTAATGACTATTTATAATACAACAACAAAGAATGAATTAATCACGTACAAAGGATTAGCTTACAACAGACCTATTTATTCTACAGCATTGATATTTATTTTGATTTCTTTGGCCGGTTTAGCTCCAACATGCGGTTTTTTAGCTAAATTTTTTATAATTTCTTCTATTATACGATTAGGTATAGATTATTTTATTCTTCTACTAATTATCTTGCTACTTTGTGCAATTACAATATTAGCATATTTTAAACCAATAAAACTTTTATTTGAAAAAAGTAAAGAAAACTTAGTTTATACGAATAACTCTATATTTTCTAAAACAACATTCTATGTTTGCGTGCTTATTCTTGGAATGTTATGTTTTTGCTCAGGAAAAATAATAGAATTGTGCGAATTAATTACATATTCGTTGTAAAATAATTTTAAAATTCTATAACACGGATAAAATAAGGCGAAATGTTATGACAATAAAAGATATGACAATAGGGAACCCAACAAAATTAATTTTGGGTTTTGCATTGCCTTTGTATATAGGAAACTTATTTCAACAGCTTTATAACTTAGTCGATACTTTAATTGTTGGACGAACACTAGGGGTAAATTCGTTGGCAGCTGTAGGCTCAACAGGAGCAATAGCTTTTTTAATATTAGGATTTATATTAGGGCTAACATCTGGATTTTCTGTAGTTACAGCTCAGAGATTTGGAGCAAAAGATTTAAACGGCATAAAAAAATCTTTTGCGTCAATAATTATTCTGAGTTCAATTTTTGGTATTTTATTAACTTTAATTAGCACAACTACGGCAATGCCATTATTAAAACTAATGAATACCCCTGAAAATATAATAAATGAAGCTTATAGCTATATCTTTGTAATGTATTTAGGAATTGGAACAATTGTTTTTTATAATGCATTAGCGAACGTAATTAGAGCATTAGGAGATAGCAAAACCCCACTGATTTTTTTAATACTTGCATCTGTTTTGAATATTATTTTGGATTTAGTGTTTATTGTAAGATTTCAAATGGGTGTTGCCGGCGCTGGATGGGCAACCGTGATTTCACAGGGCGTTTCTGCTATTTTGTGTTTAATGTTTATGTTAATTAAATTTCCTATTTTAAGATTAAATAAAACTGATTGGAAAATAGATTGGACCTTTTTGTTTGAACATGTAAGAATTGGGTTTCCAATGGGTTTTCAAATGTCTGTAATGGTTATTGGAATAATAGCACTTCAAATTGTTCTAAACTCATTTGGCTCAGATACAGTCGCGGCGTTTACAGCAGGGACAAAAATAGAGCAAGTTGCAGGGCAATCTTTTCTTGCTATTGGCGTAGCTATGGCAACTTATACCGCTCAAAATTTTGGAGCAGGTAAAATTAATCGTATTAAATCAGGTGCCGCAAGATGTTTAAAAATTAATGCGGTTATCACTTTTATAAATATTATAGTAATTTTCTTTTTGGGTAGAAATGCAGTAAACCTATTTATTGTCGGAGATTATCCAAATATCACAAGCCAAGCTCAACTGTATATGAGTATAATTGCACTGTTCCATTTTTCTTTAGGTACAATTTTACTTTATAGAAATGTATTACAGGGAATGGGCTCGGTTAAAATTCCATTTTTATCGGGCGTTATAGAACTAATAATGAGAGCCGGTGCTGCGTTTTTACTTGCACACTACTGGGGATATTTAGGTATTTGTTTTGCAACACCATGTGCTTGGGTATCTGGTGCACTATGGCTTGCATTTGGGTATTTAAGGACAATGAAAAAATTATCACAAAATGCGCAACCTAGTTTTAATAAACTAAGCTTTTTATCCTTAAATAAAGAAAATTAATTAACAACTATGCAATAACTTTAATCCACCCTTCAGGTGCGTCTACTCTACCCATTTGAATACCGGTTAAAGTATCGTAAAGCTTTTGTGAAATTTCACCCATTTTTTCCATCCCTGATGGGAATAAAATTTCCTCATCTTTGTTCACAACTCTACCAACAGGTGATAAAACTGCTGCCGTTCCACAAAGCGCACATTCAGCAAAATCTTTTACTTCGCTAAATGGAATTTCTCTTTCTTCAACTTCTAACCCTAAATATTTTTGTGCAACGTACATCAATGAACGGCGAGTAATTGAAGGTAAAATAGTATTTGACTTTGGTGTAATAACTTTATTATCCTTCGTAATAAATATAATATTAGCACCGCCAGTTTCTTCAACATTGGTTCTCGTTGCAGAATCTAAGTACATATTTTCGTTATAACCTTGGTTATGCGCATCAACTATTGCATGTAGGCTCATTGCATAGTTTAAGCCAGCTTTTACATGTCCAGTTCCTCTAGGCGCAGCTCGGTCAAAATCCGGAACTCTTAACGAAATAGGTTTTGCACCACCTTTAAAATACGGGCCAACCGGTGTTACAAAAATTCTGAATTGGTATTCATCAGCTGGTTTAACACCTATTACAGCGTTGCTGGCAAACATGTATGGTCTGATATATAAAGTCGCACCGGAACCATAAGGAGGAACCAAGTCAACATTGGCTTTAACAACTTTTTCCACGGCTTCTACAAACTTTTCTTCTGGAAATATTGGCATTTCAAGTCTTTTACAAGACTCAATCATTCTTTGTGCATTTAAATCAGGTCTAAAACAAACAACCTTGCCATCTTGCGTTGTATATGCTTTCAACCCCTCAAAACATGTTTGGGCATATTGTAAAACTCCAGCACTTTCGTGTATTGTAACAGTTGCATCTGTTGTAAGCTCACCTTCGTCCCATTGTCCATTTTTAAAATTTGATACATAACGATAATCCGCTTTGATGTAACCAAAACCTAAATTGCTCCAATCAATGTCTTTTTTCATGCCTGTTCTCCACTGAAATTTGTCTATAATCGTATTAAATAATGATTGACGAGTTAAGTCAATAATTTAATTAAAGTAAATACGATTTCTAGACATAAAAAAGATATACTGTTTTATAGTAAATATATTAAGAAATATTAACATAAAATATCAAGTTCATTAATATAGATATCTTTCATTTAATAAACAACAAAATTGAAAATGTTAAATAATATGAATAAACGAGACAAACCCCATCAAAATATGGTATTATATAAGAACCAAGACAAATAAGTGTTATATCTACCCTTAATCGGGATAAAGGGACAAGACCTTGAAACTAAGAATATCATTAAAGGAAAAGGTAATTGTAACAAAATTGTTAAAAATGTATTAGTATTAGTCAATTATTTCTATCAAATTGTTTTTATATAAACAAGTGTGTAGGAAGGAAAATGTCGGAGGAAAGACATGACAATTAGTGTGAATTCTAAGAAAAAACAAGTAAAAAAATCATTTGAAGAATTATTGGTGGATTTGAAAACAAGTAATTCAGAAAAAGTTAGATACAATGCGGCTAGAGTCCTAGGCGAAATGGGTGATTCAGCAGCAGTTGATCCGTTGATTGATGTTTTGAAAAATGATAAAAATGGTTCAGTTCGTTTGTACGCAGCTCGTGCGTTAGGTGAATTGGGTGATTGTAACGCAACAATTCCACTTATTGAATCATTGAGAGAAGACCGTAACGTTGACGTTCGCGTTCGTGCGGCACGCGCATTGGGTCGTTTGGGCGGCAAAATTGTCGTTGAACCTCTAGTTGAAGCATTAAATGATGAAAACCCACAAGTTTGTATTACTGCAACAGACGCATTGATTGAAATCGGAGATGTTGCAACAGACGCATTGATTGAGTCTTTAGACCATGAAAAAGTAAATGTTCGTTGTGATGCTACTCGTGCGTTGGGAGAAATCGGTAACCCTAAAGCTGTTGAAAGAATTATCGATATGCTTAAAGATGAATGGGTAAACGTAAGAATTTATGCAGTTACTTCATTGGGTAAATTAAATGACACAAAAGCAGTTCCTGCTTTGATTGAAGTAATGAAAAATAAAGAAGAAAACGATTTAGTTAGAGCTGGTGCAGCTGCTGCGTTGGGCGTACTAAGAGACCAAAGAGCATTGTTGCCATTAAGAGAATTGATTATGAATGCTGAAGAACTTGGTGAATTAGAAGATACAGCATTGAAATCATTCAAAAAAATCATGGCAGCTAACTGGCAATCAATCCCAGGAGCTACAGCTCAAAAGAAAACAGTTCAAGCATAAGCTTAACTATAAAGGATTAAAAAAAGAGGAACATTTGAGTAAATGCTCCTCTTTTTGTTTGTTTTCCAATAATAGATTAGAATTTTTATTTTCATTTAAGTCTTTTCGATTTTTTGTTTAGTAGCCATAATTTTATTTTCTTTTTTGTCTTTATAATAAAATTAAGCAATGGGTCATCGGTTATTGAGTCATTAAGTGTATTTACGTAACTTGAGTGTTGTTTTGTGTTTAAATATTTAATATAAATTTCATTTAGAAGATTATAAACTTCTTTATAATCGCTAATGGTATGAATATTTACACCTTCTGGTAGTAGTAAGCAGTCAGATATAAATGAACGTTTTGGTTGGTTTTCATAATAGATATTTACATTTCCAAGGTGAAAAAAATTATCCCAAAATGTTTCATATTTAGGGCTGTTATTTATGTATTTAATTTCTTCATGAGGATAAATTTTATGTTTTGCCTGTAGTCTTCCTTCTTGCATGTAAAGAGCTTTGTCTGTGATTACGTAGTTTATGTTTTCGTATTCCAAGTATAAGGAAATTATAGGATATAGGTATGTTAATACTACTGCAACGCCTAATATAACAAATATCCAAGACCAAGGATAATACTCAACTGTTTCCATAAAACATATAATAGCTGTTGAGCCAAATACAATTGAGCATAAAAGAAGTATATTGAAGATTGCTTTTACGAATAAACATTTTTTATGTGGTTTTCCGTACCATAAAATTTTTTCGTTTTCGTTTATTTTTAATGTTAAATTTAAGTGTGAATGTGTTGGCATTTTAAATTTCCTTATTTATTGTAGGATTTTGATTATTTTTGTATTCGTCTAGTATTAAGACTAATTTTTTCCAATTCGGTACACAGATTAATTTTGTTTCTTTATACGCATTGTTGCGCTTAAAATTATTAGTTCGTCTGTGTTCTATTATTATTGTTCTTACATTAAAAATATGACTTAACATTGTTTCTTTTTGAATTTTAATATTTTTAATATCAGAAAGTGAAATTTTCTTTATATTAGTTTCGCTAAAATCAAAATAAGAAGAGATATATATCGCATCATCTGTTATAGTGTAATTTATGGTGTTTATGTTTTCTGAGTTATAAATACAACATAGGTTGAAAAATATTTTACTTGAGTAAAAGATTATAACTAAAACAAAGATAGGCATATAAGTATAAAAATAAATTATCCATGAAAATGCTAGAAACCCTATTGCTAATAGGAAACCTTTGATTTTTATTTTTTTTATTAAACAGTCTATTAAAAAAACTATAATATTTGCGCGACCTTTCCATAAAACTTTATTATTTTTTATTTTATTGTGTAGTTTAACTTTATTGTTTTCTTTGAAGAAATTAAATATGTTTTCAAAATCTGTTTCGAGTGCAAATGTAAGAATTTGATAACTCCAAGTGCCATACATAACAACAAGTGTGTTTACTGGAAAATATTCTTTTATACGAGTTTTGATAAATAATGGAAGTTTTAAATTTTCTAGTAAGTTTAGACTTCTAACTTCTTTTATTTCACTTAGGGGAATGTTTTGTTGTAATATTTCAAAAATATCTGAAATAACGTTTTTAGAAATATAAAGTTTTTTATCCGTTATCACGTAGTAATCATTTCCATAATTTCTAGAGCGCATTTTGTTTATGCAGTATATATAAGCACGTATTGTCAGTACGCTTATGGGAATCATTATTATTGCTGGACCAATAAGTATAGCTCTTCCGTCTCTAGCATTTACCATAAAAAAAAACAATAGAAATGAGAGAACAATAGTAAAAATAAAGCCTAATAACATTGATATTAAAATACTTATACCAAAAAAGTTGATTAGTAGTAATGAGCTTTTGTGCGGTTTCCAAGCAAAAAGCAATTTTTCATCTTCTGAAAGTGAATTTATAAAATTTAATTGATTAGTTATATCCATAGTAATTTTTAATTTCTATTTTTGAATTTGTCTATTAGTCTCGTCATTTGAAGTTTTTGTTGTGGTTTCAAGTAATAGCTTGTATACTTCTAGGTATTCCCATATATTGTGCAAAGGAAAACCATTACGAGTTAAGGGATATTGTTCAGATGAGTTTTTGAAAGTTATATTAATGTCTCCAAGGTCCAAAATATTATCCCAAAAACCTTTTCGCATGGTTATATTAGCAATATCATTTAAATCCCTGCGTTCAAAAACCTGCTTGAAAGCTCCAGCTGAGATATATAACGCTTTGTTAGTTATTGCATAATAAATATTTTTATAAGAAAGTACTGCCGGAATTACACCACCTAAATATATCCAAACGGGCATGAGGTGTAAAGCCATAAATGGTATAATGATAAATTTTATAAGTAAAGGAGAATTTGCAGATATCCAAAAAATCATAAAAGTTAAATCAAATAATCCCCAGCAAATGGCAATAGGCATCATTCTATTAAAAATTGATTCTAGAAATAAACATATTTTATGTGGTTTTCCGTGCCATAAAACTTCTTCATCTTCTGGTATTATTGTAAAAAGTCCTAAATTTGCGTTTATGTTCATTTTTTCTTTCCTTATATTTCTATGTAATTATTAATTTTATTTAAAAGCACAAAATACCGTTCTTTATTATTTATATAATTAAAACCCAAAAGTGCTTCAAAAGCTGTTGCATGTCGATGAAGGCTTTGATTTGCTCGTCTAAACGTAGTTGAAGGCATATTTCTCGCTCTTCTTACAATATCTGTTTCTTCTTCGGTTAAAAAAGCTGCAAGTTTTTCCAATGCTTCCATTTGAAATTCTGCCTTAACATATTTTGTTGTTAAATCATGCATTTTTTTACTATTTGAAGTTACGTTAATAACTTTTTCTCTTATAAAAACCTCGTAAACCGCGTCGCCTATATGCGCATACGCTCTTAAATGATATTTTTCCATGCTTTATTTTCCTATTTTTTATATATAACGGTATTTTTTTTAATAACTTTAGTGTATTATTTTGTTATGAAAAAAGTTTTATCAAAAATGAATTTGCAAGAAATCGAAGAATTTTGCTTGTCTATTGGGCAAAGCAGGTTTCGAGCTAAACAAATTTATAATTGGATTTATTTAAAATCAGTCAATAATATAGATGATATGACTGATTTATCAAAAAAATTTCGCGAGGAATTAAAAGAACTTGCAGTTGTTTCTGATATTAAAGTTGCAAAAAAACAAGTGAGTTCTGATGGGACAGTTAAATTTTTGTTAGAGTTTCCTGACGGTGAAAGAGTAGAAACTGTTTTAATGCGTTTTGACAACCGAGCAAACTTAACAGCTTGTGTTTCTTCTCAAGTCGGTTGTGCTATGGGTTGCGCTTTTTGTGCTACAGGAAAAAGAGGATTTATTAGAAATCTTACCCCTAATGAAATTGTAGAACAAGTTATGGCAATTCAAATGGAAACTGGCTTGAAGGTTACAAATATTGTGTTTATGGGACAAGGTGAACCTTTAATGAACTTAGATAATGTTCTTGAAGCTATGAAAATCTTTAATGAAACATTCCAAATCGGTGTAAGAAGAATGACTGTCTCTACTTGTGGCGTAGTACCTAAAATTAATAAATTAGCCGAACTTGACATGCAATCAACTTTGGCAATATCTTTACACGCTCCAAATAGTGAGATTCGCCAAAAAGTTATGCCAATTGAAAAAAAATATAATATTAATTTATTGAAAGAAACACTTTTAAACTATACTGCAAAAACAGGTAGAAGAGTTACTATTGAATATATTTTAATCGGTGGCTTAAATGATACCCCTCAATGCGCGAAAGAATTAGCTTATTATTTAGATAATTTAAATTGTAATATTAATTTAATAGTTTATAATCCTGTTG
Organism: Candidatus Gastranaerophilaceae bacterium; assembly: GCA_045635965.1. Classification (GTDB taxonomy): domain Bacteria; phylum Cyanobacteriota; class Vampirovibrionia; order Gastranaerophilales; family Gastranaerophilaceae; genus RGIG2134. The sequence goes on along the minus strand of JAZTWQ010000013.1, from coordinate 29,723 downwards.
AAGGTGATGAGTTTAAACGTCCTAAAAAAGAAGATATTTATAAATTTAAATATTTATTAGAAACAGCAGGTAAAAAAGTAACTATTCGTTTAGAACGAGGATTAGATATAGACGCCGCTTGTGGACAGCTTAGTGGGAAAGTGTAATTCTACACACTTTTAGTATTTGTATTAAGAAATATTAAGAAAGTATATATTGTTTTGGCAATTTTTATATACTTTTTGTTTTTATATACATGTGATAGTCAATTAAGAGTGGTAGAAAAATGAGTATTTCATCAAATGTTTATTCAAGTTCAACAGCGGATGTTTTAATGAGAAGAATGCGCGCTTGCGGATATTCTGATATTAAATCGGCTGCCTTTATGCTCACAGGTGGACGAGAAGAAGAGGTGATTAACCAAATAGGCGTTGAATTGGGCGTAAATGATAAATTGTCAGACAATAACCTTAGCTTTGACAGATATGTTACCTCTTCAAATGACTCAGGTAATCTATTATTCCAAGGAAATGATGGTAACTTATATGGTTTAGATTTTACAACTGGTAAAACTTCCAAGCAATCTGAAGATGAATGGATTGAAGAAAATTATGCAGGTTTAATTAATCCAGATGACGAAAGTGATAGAAATTATGATGTAATTGATTTTGGACAAAATAGTGCAGAGATTATAAATTATGCATTTACAGGTACTGGTGATGGCATTAATGAATTTGAAACAGATGCGTTTGATGCATTTGCATCAAATACAGATGCCGGTCAATGGGGTAGCGCAATTAAATGGGTATACAAAGAAGTTGATTTAACTGCTCCATCTCAAGACTTTTTAAGCAATGTAAGTAGAAATCAGGCTAAATATATAAGTTCAGCAGAAGCAAATCATATTTATAAAACCCAAGGTTATCAAGCTTATGCTAATGCCTTATTTAATAAAGCTATAAATGCTATGAGCTATAATGATGAATCCGGTGAGTTAACCGCAAGTGAATTAGTAGAGTATTACAAACAAAAAGCAGAAGCAGAAGCCGCAGCGCAAGCTGAGGCAGAAGCGGCAGAACAAGCAGGAACAAATAAACAAGGTATTGTTGCTTAAATTTTAAAAATTAACTAAAAGCTAATGAGAACACATTAATCTCATTAGCTTTTTTCATTTAGAAATCAAATTTATTTACCAACATTTATTACTGTTTTCATTTCGGTTATTGCCATTGACATCCTACGTGTTGCAACAGAATACACAAGCGAGTTTTTTTGCATTTCAGCCAATTCAAATGCTGCATCAATATCCATTGCACCAACAGATTCAATTACTGCACTCGGACCTAATTTTGTAGAAAGTTCGGTTTCTAACGGGCTATTCATTACACCCAGATATTGACCAAATTCAATGTCTTTTCTTCTATAACCGGGGGTATCAATATTGGCAATATTTGAACCCAATGCACGTTGTCTTTGTGCAGCCAAGTCCATTATTAAATTTGCTTTACCTATCGTATCCATTGGTGTGTAAGTCATTTATTAGCTCCCCCTTATTCATTTAATGTAATTGCTTTTGTATACATATCATCGATAACTTTCATCAACTTTGTTGATGCAATCATTGATGCGTTTAACCTTAAAACTTCATTAACGCTACTGTATATATTTGTTTTAGACATTTCAAGAAATCCCTGTTGAATTGAATCATGCGTTTTTAATAATACCGGTTCTCCGGATTCTTGAGTTGCTATATATTTATTTCCATTTGCAAGCTTTAAGCCTTCTTGGTTTTGAAATTGAACAAGTGGAATTTTTCCTATTTTTTCAGGAACATCACCATTATGAGTAATACATTCAACTGTTCCATCTTTTTCTATAAGAATTTTGTAATAGTTCATTGGGATTTTTATTCCATCACCAATTAGATGTCCATCATTAGTAATTAAATAACCATCTTTATTTACAGTCATTGAGCCATCGCGAGTATATGTAACTTCACCGGTTTCAGATGTTACCGGAATAAATCCCGCTCCATTAATAGCTATATCAAAAGGTCTATGAGTTAATCGAATAGAACCCTGCGCAAAATCAGTTCTTAGTTCTCCACTTAAATACCCGTCTTCACTTAACATTGCTTCAAAACGAACCGGCTTGTACGCATTCGTGCTATAATTTGTTACGTTTGTTGAAACATAACCCAATTTTTCAAACTGCATGTTTGTATTTACAATATTTTTTCTTATTAAACCTTGCAAATTATACATACTTTAATCCTTCTTATGCTTGTCCAAGTTCTTGAATTGCTTTTCTAAGATTGTTATTTTGTATAACAAACATTTTTCTGTTCGCTTCAAAATTTCTTCTAATTCCAACCATTTCTAAAACTTCTGAATTGAAATTCACGTTAGAAGCCTCATTATACCCTTGAATAACACCGGGGTCTCTCACTGCTAGCCCCTCATCAGTTACAACAGATAGAGTCGCAACATATTCAAATTTATTAGTTTTAACATTAAAAACGCTAATATCACCGTTTTTATTAATTTTGATATCTTCTAATTGTCTTGGAGAAAATGGAAAAACAATAGGCATACCATTGTTTGCCAAAACTTTTGAATTATCCAGTGTTAAAAGGTTTCCATCAACATCAAGTCTAAAACGCCCATCTCTTACAGATTTAACCCCTTCTGCGCCCTCTATTTGAAAATACCCTTTTTCACTAAGCGCTATGTCTAATGGATTTTGGGTCATATCAAGTCGCCCAACAGTGTCATCTACACTTGTCGAAAGCCCATGCACACCAATTATTGAACTAAATGACGAAACAACTGGTTCTTTCCTTTGAAATCCTATTTTGTCAAAACCATTAATGTTGTCGTTAATTATCCCAATAAGCTCTGTATCAAGGTGCATTGTCCGCAAGTTTGCAGCAATGCCTGTATCTTTAAACTGTATACCGCCATATAAAGTCATTTTCTAACCTTTTCCTGATATCTATCTATATTATACATAATGATGTCGGCAAAAAAGTCAAAAAAAGTTATTTTTTGCTAAAAAATCAACCATTTAGAGTAGAAAAAGTTAGTTTTAATTATATTTTTAATCAAAATCTGTTACATTTGGTTTTGGTTGTTCAAGATGGTTTAAAAAATCAAATTCTTGTTGAACGGCGCTTAATTGTTTTACCAGCTCTTTTTGTTCCGGCAATTCTATTTTATCTAATTTTTTTATTTCTTTTTTATTACTTAGATATTTAGGAGGTTTTGCTTTTGATATGCCTTGTAAAGTGTTTATTTCTATATCAACAAGCTTTCTCTTTCCCTTTTCTCCTTCTACAATCAAGTCTATTCCTATTTCATCACCATCTTTAGTTAAAACCCTTTTCGATGGATTATAAAGAATACTATTTTTTAACGTCTCGGCATAACATTTTTTATTAGCAAGTGCCCCTATTAAATCCGTACCTAAATCACGCGCTTTTTTAGCATCTCGTCCAGTTAACAAAAATCGTTTAAAACTGGAACGAACACCTATTAAAGTAGAATGAATAATTGGATTTTGAGGATTAAAATCGGCTATAACAGATTTTAATTTTTCCAAAAATTCTAAATTTTTACCACTATTAATTCGTCTGGATAAACTTTGATAAACTCCGACAATTCCTTTTTCATTGTTCATAAGAGGTGTATAATAAATATCACCATTTTTGTCTATAGATCTAAGAACAACTCTCGAAAGAACAACTGAACCGAATGCCGGTTTATAATTACCATTTTGTCCTAAATTAATATTTGAAACTACCGTTAACATAATGCCCCTTTCTTTATACTTTTACTATAAAACTCCAAAAAAAATTTTTTTGCTAATTATAATTTTACTTTTTTAAAATCTAGTCTTTTGAGTTTTAGAATAATGATTAATTTTTTCATAATTTTGCTTAGAATAATTTCGGCTAGTTAAGAAAGGAGCTAATATGAGTAAATGTATTTGTAGACAAATTGCTGACATGGTAGAAAAAAAGGGGTGTGACAAAATCCAGATTTGCACAGGACATGCAGGAATTTGTGGCTATGTCGATGTAGACGCAACTAAGGATGCTGATGGTATTTTAGTTGTAAGAAATGCAAAAATGAAACCATACACAATGGAAGGCGAAGTAAAAACAGCTGAATGTATTGGTATTAGCGGGCTTCATATCGTTGCATTTAATTGTGAAGATTTTGAAGATTATGAAAATTAATTAATAGAAAATCAATTAATTTAATATCAATCCAAAGATTAATAAAAAATAAATCTTTGGGTTGATATTTTTTTGACAAAAATTGTTTAGAATGTGAATATGCGGTTGAGTAACTGCATTTAGGGAGAGAATAGAGGAAGTAAGGTATCAGTCGTGGCGTTCTGGATTGTTGGCAATAAAGATGAAAAAGTTGAAGATGTTTTAATTAAAAAAACATCTGAACCGGAGCTAAAAAGAGCGTATAAATTTTTAGTTAAGGCAGACGCCCTCAGGCTTAATAAAATGTTTCAAGAAAGCATTAAACATTATTTAAGCGCACTTATGATTGAACGTAACAATATCCAGATTTATATCGGCTTAGCACAATCTTATTTACATTTAGACAATCTTGATAAAGCAGTTGAAACATTGGAAAAAGCTAAAAACATTGAACCTAACAATCCGGATATTCCCTTTGAGATTGGAAAATGTTTCTTGAGGATGGGATTACCTTGTGTCGCTGTTGTTAATTTAAAAGAGGCTATTTTATTGGACAAAAATAATATAGATGCTCAGTTACAATTAGGAGTAGCGCATGAACTAATGGAAGAAAAAGAACTTGCCTTAATGGTTTATCAACGAATTATGGAAAAACACCCATCATTCTTAAAAGCATATCAACATAAAGCTGCATTGCTCGTTGAGCTTGAACGATACCCGCAGGCTGCAAATGTTTTTGCACAGCTATTAAAAATTAACCCTCAATACTACAAAGCACTTTTAGGTATTGGTATTTGTTTTGACAAAATGGGCAAAACCAGTGGTGCTATTAGATATTACAAACGATTTTTAGAATTAAAGCCTAACTCTAAAAATGCCCCTGATGTTCTTGAACGTTTAAAACAAATTCAAAAAACTCACTGTTTGAGCAAGGAAAATTTCCTAAAATTGGCTTAATTTTTGGTTGCTTTTTTAAATATATAATTGTCTAATATAGCAAATAGTGGTAGCGATAAATACGTACAGAATGCAACGGCATAATGTTTTTTAGCTACTTTTAAAATATTTTTCGATTTTGCTATAGATTTAGCGTTCTTAACGGTATCTGTTTTGAGATTTTTAATATGTTCTTTGATATAATCAATACCAATTTTAGAAGCCGCAAACTCAGTAATTAACTCTGGAGAAAAAGCAATTAATGGAACAAGAAGGTTATACTTATATAAAAAGTTTTGGAATTTCCCCCATAAAGTTTGTCCACCTTTTGTATTTGCAGGTTTTTCTCTGCCCAAACCATATAAAATCAGAGCCAATGCTGCATATTTTCCTCTTGAGCGTTGAAGTTTTTTGAGAAATTTAGTAGAGTTTTCTTCAACCGCATGTCCTATTTCGTGAGGGAGTGAAATTAATGTATCTTTAGTAACTTTTATATAATTATTTACATGAGTAAAATATGCATCTTGACCATTTTTGTTAATAATAACATTTTTTAATGGTCCTTTACCTGTTGTTGATTTCCACCCTTCTGCTACTTCAGGAGCAAATTCTCCGTTAATTTTTACACGATTACTAACGCCTATATCCTGCATTAGTTTTTTATTTTCAAGCATATTTTTTGCAATAATTTTCATTTCTTTTTCGTCAATATTTTGATTTTTTGAAAAATATTTTGCAAAAAACCCATCACTTAGTTCTTTTAGCACTTCTCTCAAAAACATCCCAATCGCTAAAATAAGTCCAGCGCTAGTTGCCTTTTCTGTGTTTTCAGGAGTAAAAATATCATCAGGATTTATGTCAATAAGTGAAGGCATAGTGTTTGTCATTGCAATTTTTTGAGTTGCAACTTCTTGTGGTTGAACAATAAATTGAGAATATATATCAAGACTCAAAATTTCACCTTAGAACACTAACTTCACAATATTGCTAAAACAGAATTATAATATTTTTTGCTTTTTTTCAAATATTTTTTACAATTTTAAACTTTTTTTCTAAACTAATTCCATTAATTTAGTAAAGTAAATAAAAAAATTGTCGATAAAGCTTGTAAGAAAGTGAGGACTAAAAAATGGCAAAAATTATTGATAACGAATATGGTTCAAGACGTCAAATTTTACTTTCATCATACGATGTAATAAATATAGTAAGAAATTACCAATATCTAACTCAAAAAGTTAAAACCTATGAAGAAATTTTGGATATAATTAACGAAAACTATTTTTATTTGCCTGAAGATTTTTAAAATTACTACAATTTGCTAGAAAATAATACTTTTTTCTTATTTACAAGTTTACCCTTAGTGGCTAATGTATTTTCCCCCAAAAATGAAAAAATAAAAAAGGAAGTAAAAGAAATTTACCGTAAAACAATAGGAGATAAAAGTATGAAAAAGATTTTGGCTTTATCAGCAATGTCATTAATATTTGCAACTTCAAGTGCATTTGCATCATGTCATTGTCAAATTAAAAAAGTTGAATGTGATCCTTGCGTAAAACCTAAAGTAACTTGTTGCCAACCGGCATGTCCGGATACATCTTATAGATCTCAATGCTGTAACAAGAAAAATATTTTCCAACGCATTTGGTCTGGCACAAAAACAGCTTACGACAACTCATTCGGAGTAGTGTATGACACGATAGCTCAACCCTTCAGATACTAATAAATTCAAAAACACCCGTATATCTTGCGGGTGTTTATGTTTTAAAAAACTATTGTTCCTACATGTAAATACTAACTTTCTTATTTCATTTCTCTTTTAATTTTTCTTCTTAAATATTTTTTTGCAGTTTCAATGGCAGTTCTTTCATCAAAAAACACATGATGTTCCCCAACCTGTTTAGTAATATCATGGTTGTCTAATTGTTTTTTTATTTCCTGATTTTTAATCACTAAAAATAATTTAATATGCTGAGAATGAAGTCTTACAATTATATCTTCGAGCGCAAAAATTGCAGATATATCTAATTGAGCCGTTGACTCATAGTTTAAAATCAAATATTTTGTTCCCAAAAGTTCATCAAATTTTGACACAACTTGAGTAGCAGAACCAAAGAAAAATTGTCCATCTATATGAACAACACGTATTTTATATTTAAAATCTTTCATTAAATTTGATTCCATTTTAATAATCTCAGCATCCTGCACATCTTTAACTGCAATATTTGTTTGTTGAGCAATTCTTTTAGCATATAAAATTGCAGCCAAAACAATACCAACACCGATTGCAAAAATCAAATCGTGAAATACTGTCAAGAAAAAAACAACTAAAGCTACAATTAAATCATCTTTTGGCGCATATTTAATAACTTTTAAAAATTTGGTATCAATAATATCACAACCAATTTTAATCAAAATCCCCGATAAAACTGCAAGAGGTATTTTCTGCGCATACGGAGCAAAATAAAAAATCACTGCCAATAAAACACCTGAATGAATCAAAGATGCAAATCTTGTTTTTGCGCCAGCTTTCACTGCTGCAGCACTCCTCATCGTTGCTCCCGCCCCTATAACACACCCAAAAACAGAACACACCATATTTCCTAGCCCTTGGGCTATTAAAACTTTTTTAGTATTATGTTTTTCTTTTAATAATGAATCCAAAACCAGTGTTGTCAAAAGTGTTTCAACAGAACAAATAACGGCGATAATTATTGCTGTGGGTGATATCTGCACAAAATCATCAAAACTAATATTGGGAAAATTAACTTGTGGCAAATGCATTTGGATTTCTCCAATTTTTTCAACAGGCATTTGCAAAACATTAGCAAGCCATGTTACTAAAATTAAAGCAAATAACTGTGAAGGGAAAATTTTATTCACCCATTTTGGCAATGAAAAAATAATAAATAATGTTAAAATAGCCAAAACAAACGAATCTGCCGATATGTCCGAAAAAATAAGCCCCAAATTTTCCAAAGTTAAAATCGGAGAAGAATACATTTTATGACCTAAAATAGGCGCAAGTTGAAGTATTATAAGTATTACCCCAACACCATTCATAAATCCCGAGATGACAGGATAGGGTACAAACTTAACAATTTGTGTGCATTTTGTTAAAGCTAAAATTATTTGAAATATACCAACAAAAAATAAAATGCCTAAAACCAATTCAGGTTTTCCCATATACAATGCAATTGCAGAAGCTATTACAATAGCAGATGGACCTGTGGGTCCGGATATAAGTGGGAATTTGCATCCTAAAAATCCAACAATCAAGGATAAAATTATAGCCCCCCACAACCCTGCAGAAGCGCCAAGTCCAGTTGCAACACCAAAAGCCAATGCTTGAGGTAATGCTATTACAGCAGCAATCATTCCCCCAAGGATATCACCTTTTGCTGTGTTTAAAAAGTTTTGTATTTGTGATTTACTTAAAGTGTTCATATAATAATGGTACCAGAAAATGAATATTTTTATAACAGGTTCTGATATAAATGTTGGAAAAACTTTTATTTCTGCGGCACTGGCGGCATTAATGCAGTCCTTAGGATACAAAACCGGAGTTTTTAAGCCATTCCAGTGCGGTGCCATTGAAAAAAATGGTTTTTATATGGCACCTGATTTAGCGTATGTAAAACAAATAGATGCATTTGTTGAAACTTCAAGTACATATCTTATGAAATCAACTGCATCTCCAGCTATATCAGCTGAAATAGACAAAATAAATATTGATACAAAATCAATTTTGCGTGATTACAAATTACTAAATGACAAATGCGAATTAGTCATCACTGAAGGAACTGGTGGCATTTGCGCACCAATTGCACCTAATATTTTAACAAGTGATATTATTAAATTGTTAAATTTACCATTAGTCATTGTTACAAAACCTGACACCGGTACAATTAACCACACACTTTTAACAATCAATCACGCTAAACAACAAGGACTTGATATTCGTGGGGTTATAATAAATAAATATCCACAAGGTACGGACAATATTGTAATCAGAACTGCACCAAGATTAATTGAAGAATATTCGGAAGCTAAAGTAATAGGTATAATTAAAGATATTGAAAATATACAATTTTTAGCACCTAGCACGATGATTGATGTAATATTAAACAGCGTTGACGTTGAAAAAATATTTAAAGTAACTATTCCTAAACTAAGCATGGGGGTATAATATGACAAATTTTATTGAAATTTCACCAAAAGAATTAAACGAAAGCCCATTTAAACTAATAGGCAAAGATTGGATGTTAATAACCGCACAAAACAACCATGGAGACGTTAATGCAATGACAGCATCTTGGGGCGGAATGGGTGTTATGTGGGCAAAAGACGTTGTGTACGTGGTTATCAGACCTCAAAGATATACAAAAGAATTTGTCGACGAAACTGACAAATTTTCTTTATCATTTTTTGATGACACATTCAAAGACACTTTAAAATATTTTGGAACTGTTTCTGGTCGTGACGAAGATAAAATCGTTACATCAGGTTTAAATGTAAAGTATGAAAACAAAATTCCATATATTGATGACGCAAAAATTTCTATTATATGCAAAACTTTGTATAAACAACCAATGAAAAAAGACTGTTTTTTAGATGAAAAGTTATTAAATCTATGGTATCCAAATTCAGACTACCACACGCTTTACGTTGCAGAAATTGAAAAGATTTTGATTAGAGAAGAAAAGTAATATTTACAATAATTTTAAAATGAAAAATAATAAAATTTTAAATAACATCGAATTAATTTTTCTAGTCTTTTCAATTATCTTTGGATGTTTAATAATCGTGCTAACTCCGCCATTATCAGCACCTGACGAAACAGCTCATGCATTAAGAACATGTGAAGTTGCTGATAGGATTTTTTATAATAAAATTCCGGCACATAATGTCGATTGTGATAAATTTTTGTCAAAATTAAATATAGAAAGACCTAACACAAATCACCAAGCAACCGGATATTCGCCAATCTTATACTTATTTTCGGCAACAGGATTTAATCTGGGAAAAATTTGGGGCGGATATACAATGTTTTACTTAGGGCGCATTTTTAATTTAATAAGCTGGATAATAATGATGTATTATGCAATAAAAATCACCCCAGTTTTTAAATATATGTTTTTCTTTTCAGCATTATTGCCTATGTCGATATATGAAGGAGCTTCACTTGCTGCCGATTCTGTTAATAATGCTTTTTCCTTTTTATTTTTTGCATATATTTTCAAACTTTTATACAAAGAAAAGCATATTAAAGTTATTCAAACGTCAAAATTATTTGTTTTATCCTTAATAAGTTCTTTTTTAAAAGGCGCGATATACCCAACATTATTATTTTTTGTACTGCCAATCAAAAAATATAAGTATTTCTTTGCAAGTATTACATTGTTATTAAGTACAAGTTTAATGCTGTTATGGAACAACGCAAACATAATTTATACCCACCCAGATATAAACTTGGAAACTCAAAAACTTATACTACTAAATAATCCCCTAGAATTTATATCTTTATTTTTTAAATCTATGGCTATAAATTCTGTTTATTACATTAAAAATATCATCGGTATTTTTGGAAATTTAGATGTTAGACTAAATATTTTTGTTTATATTGCAACCACATTGGTTTTTATTAGTTCGTTTTTCATCTTACCGGAAGAAAAAATTCGTAAAAAACACAAAATTTTAGCACTGATTTCATTATTTATCATAATGTTGTGCATAAATTTAATGTATTATTTAATCTGGGTACATGATGATTTTAGAATAAGAGGAATCCAAGGTAGATACTTTATTCCGTTTTTACCATTCTTTTTCTTAGCCCTTTCACAAAAATATAAAAAAATACAAATAAATGAAAACCATTACAAACTATTTATAATAATTTTTAGTTTTATTTTATTGGTTTATTCTTGCTTTGTTTTATATAATGCATATTAATCTTATTGAATAACTTTTCCAAAAAGCAACCTTAAACCGGAAAAACGTTTTTTCATTGTTCGTTTAACCCCACATACAATTTCATTCAAATTACCAATCAGGCAATTTGTATCACCTAAAACAATACCAACTCTTTCGACAATTTTAGTTGTCTTTTCACTTGGTTCGGCTAAATTATACACAGTAGTTTTCGCATGAGAAGTTGTTTCATAAATATTATCTATTGTATTTTTTAATTGAACTTCAGAAACAGAATTATCAATTTTTCTCATAATTTGACTTGTACGTTTTGAAGTTTGAGCAAAATCATCAATCGCATTTTTTATATCACCTTCAGATTCGGTTAAAATACCATTAATTATTGCAAAGACGCTGTAAAGCATTCCTGTAGTATCATTAAGATTTTCTAAAATACCTACAGCGTTCTCCTCCATTTTTTCAAATGACTCATGCGACATACTCGCAAAATATGAGTGAATATCAACAGAACTTTTCCCCTTAATTTTTGAACCTCGTTTTAACATCATACTATCGGGTTGTTGGGGATAAATTAAGTCAATATAATCCTTATGTAACCAGCGCGTTTTATGCATTTTAAGCTTTGCTGTTGTATTTATTGGTAATTGCAAATTTTGGGGACGCAAAACAATAGTAACTAAAGTATGCTGATAATTATCAGTTGGCTGAATTTTTACAACTCTACCAATCTTATAACCTCTAAAATAAACTGGCGCTTTTTCATGAAAAGGTCTCAAGTTATCAAATTCAACGTAAATTCTCGTCTCATGCAACATTTTGTGCATAAATAAAACAGCTATAATAAAAACAACAACAGCTATCCAAGTAAGCAATAACTTATTTTTTAAAAAACTAACAAATAAATTTTTCATAGGAAAAATATATTATGTAGCATAAAAAAACGAATTACCGACATGGGTAATTCGTTTTACTATAAACTATTTTATTACCATTTTAATTCTCTAAAATACTTATGATTTATAACCGCCTGATTTGCACAGCCTATCCCATTGCAAGCACTTGTAGAACTGGTTGAACAACTAGAACTAGGATTAGTAATTGTTGCTTTTGAGCAATGCTGATAAGATAACCCGGCATCATCAACCATCTTTGAACCGGCAGGATAAAACATACCATTATTAGATAATATAAAAGAAAATAAGTCATAACCAAACCTATTTGGTCCTTGGTCTATTCCATTTAAATCATAAGTAATCATAAAAGCACGCGTTTCAAATCCACCTTCAAACCACAAAGCACGTCCGTCCATCAGCTCATAGCCACCATCATCAAAAATTCCATTTGTAACATTCGCTGTATTAGAAAAATTTCTATAATACTTTACCTTCCCATTTCTATCCATAATTTTATCGGCAATTGCTCTTTGCGGTTCATTTTTTATATTTTTATAATAGGTTTCAATTGATTTTGCAAAGCCTTGTTGTGTTGACAATGTTGCAGTACTTTTTGCTAATGCGCCATACAAATCATCTGTTTCTTGTTCCGCAACCATAAATTTAGAAATAGCTGCCATCTCCGAATGCGCCTTTTTAAACGCAGTTTCAAACTGCACAGCTTTATAATTTTTATGTAATGTTGGAATTGTAATTGCAGAAACAACTCCGATAATAGTTAAAGTAACCAAAACTTCCGCCAACGTAAACGCTTTTTTATTAAATTTTAAGAAAGAACAGATGTTTTTTGATAGATTGAAAGTTTTTAACAACCTACTAACAGCCCCCCCCCTACTGCAATGCGGTTTTCAGCCATTTTATTTTCCATTATTTTATCTCCTTTTCTATCAAATTTGCAAAGCTAATCCACTATTCAATCTTGTTGTTTTATCTTATTGTTGGTACAAAATTAGACTCTACTATAAATAATTTATAGAAATTATACTAAATTTTTCTACTAATATCAAGATAAATTACAATTAGTGTTGAAAAGAAAAAACAACGAAATGACCAATCCTTTTAAAAGAATGTTAAAAGAAATGGGGGTAAAACATAGATTTATCAGACCTTATCGTCCTCAAACAAATGGTAAAATTGAACGTTTTTGGAGAACTATAGAAGAAGATATTATTGAAGGAACTACTTTTGAAAGTTTAGAAGATTTTACTAATGATTTATTTGAATATATGATTTATTACAATGAATATAGACCTCATCAGGGAATAAACGGTAAAAAAACCTAATGAATTTAACCTTGAATTAAATCGTGGTACTTCTCATTTGTAACAATATTTGTCAACGAATTACTTAACATATACGAGCATGACGCATGTATATGGTGGTGTTAGGGTAACTCGTACGCTTCGAGCAAGCTCTCAGCTACAATCTCGGTAAAATTCGACATGACGACTGATAATGATGGGGTTTTACGCTATTGTACAGCTCAAACAGTGCTTTTGCCAACGATATCGTTAACTTCGGCATGACTGCTTAATTTTTGTTGAGTATTCAATCTTCACAGCTAAATTATAAATCCCCCTATTAAAACACAATATACTAGTAGACTTTTTTGCATATATATGTCAAAATACTATTGCCTTATGTAGGTCACAATTTTGTTCCTTCAATATTATAAATAGGGAGCTTAGTTTCTACTAGTATCGAAGTAGACCTGCCCACGTTCTCGTGAGTCAGCAGGAAACGGGTTTATACTAAGGCGGGCACCCACCTGCGAGACACGCAGGTAACAAAATCGTACTTGCATAAGGCACATTACTTACATTTCTTAATCTTTTGATTTTTTCTCATTTATGAAATACAATAGTCTTGTGCTAAAGGTGGTTTTATGAGAGATAATGTTGAAAATATTAAAGCATTCCTAATAGAAACATTACAAAGAAAAAATTCTATTAATCTTTTTGCAAATTATTTTTCTCGTATTGAAGAAAATTTTGCAAAATCAAATTTTATTCATGAAATAGAACCATTTTTACACGCATATCTAACCATATATAGTAGTGGAGAACTTCTTGAGACAGAAGATATTTACTCTTACTTCAAAGACTTTTATCATTATTCAACAAGATTAAAAACTGATGAAAACGTATTAAAACATCTATATCGCTATTCAACTTATTACTTAAAAATATTTTCGTTAGATATTGCAGACGCAGATGCAAAACATTTAATCAAAAAAATTAACATGCTTGGCGCTAGGGATACTTATTCTTATTTATTGGAAGTATTTGAAGATTACGAATTTTCACATATAAATAAAAATACATTTATAGATATTCTAGAAACAGTACTGGAATACGCAGCAGACCGCAAATTTAGCAACAAAAAACCACTACCTTTCGCTATACTAAGCTCAGAACTAAATAAAATGCTTGCGATAAAAAATTATGTACCACAAATAAATCAAAAAGAAGAAAACAAGAAAATAGATAAAAAAAATACCTCTATTAATGATTTAATGAATTTGCACTAACAAACGCACTTATTTCCTCAACTTTATGACTTATATCATCTATAATGTTACACAATTTCCCCACCATTTGTTCTTTTTCTTTCATTATTGCCACAACACCAAACGTTATAAACAAATTATTCAGGTATTCCTCATAAAAATCCAAAATCAAATCAAAATAGATAGCATCAACCATTTTTCTGCATTTTGAGATAACAACAAATAACTCTGCAAGCTTATTTTTAGCCAAAATATATTTTGAAGCTATTATATAAGATTTTATATCATTTAATTCTTTTAATATTTTTTGATAATGAGGTAAAATTCTAACTTTTTTTTCAACAAGATTTGTTTTAAAATAATTCATCGTAGTATTGTACCCCATAGAATACAACACTTTTTTCCCATTCAATGACAAATTAAAGTCAGTTATATTTACGTCACCGGAATCTAATCTAATATAGTCGAACTTATCTCTATCTTTGTATGTACTAATTACATGATCTGCCGCAAAATTTGAAAAAGCTGTATAGACAGAATTTAGATAATCAGCGGTGTTTTCAATATTTCTACGCTCTTTTCCACCTTCTAACCTAAACTCTAATATCCTTGCATCATACTGCATTAAACTAGGTACAATTTTCCATATAGGCCAACTTCGTGATAAATCACCATCTACAAGCAAACAAGAATTATATTCGGTTGGCTTCAACAACCCTGGCATACTTGACGAAATTCTAACAGCTTGAGCCACTTCAAAATCCGGAGTCTCTTTTTTAGAAAAAACTTTTACTTCTGATTTATACAAATCAGTTGTCAAAATAACAATATCCTTTTTAAAGTCCTTAAACGTTACAGGTTTACTTTCGTCTTTTATATAAGAATCACCATAAAATTTGCGTCCGATATTATCTCTTAACCATTCGATAAAGTTTTCGCCCTTACTTATATAAAACTCTTTGCTAAAAGAAAAATTAATATCCTTAAATAAATCAAAATTCATCTCATTAAAAATTTCTTCAAGTTCATCAGGATTATACCCAACAGCATAAAGCGAGGCTAAAATAGAACCAACAGAAGAGCCTACAAAACATTTATTATTAACCCCCAACTCTTCCATAGCCCTAAGCGCACCAACATACGCACCACCCCTTATTGAGCCGCCAGTGAATATACAAACGTAATCTAAAGCCTTATTTTTCATGACTAAAATTTATAACACAAAAGGTGGTCTTACAACCACCTTTTGTATTAGTTTTTTGTTTCAAAAATTATTTGATATTTGAATAAGTCCAAGCATCAGCATTAACTTTTTTATCAACTTTAACTTCTGTTCTTTCTCCTTCTGCAGAGTATTCTTCATGAGCGATTGGTTTATAAATTCTATTATAGTATTCAACAACCATTCTGTCAGAATTGAAGTAAGCTTCAGCTGTTCTCATAGCTTGTCTCATCATTCTAGCCCATTCTTGTTTGTTTTCATAGTATGTCGGAATAATTTGATTTTCAATAATATCCATCATACAAGCATGGTCTTTCCAATGTCTTTCTTCCCAAGGAATATCATCGTCTAAACCTGGATATTCAATTGTGTAACCATTAATTCCAGGGAATGTACCTTCAACTGTCCATCCATCAAATGTTGAGAAGTGCAACGCACCGTTCATATTTGCAGACATACCTGATGTTCCAGATGCTTCTAAAGGACGAATTGGAGTATTCAACCAAATATCAGAACCTTTTTTAAGTTTAGCACTCAATTCAAGCTCATAACCAGGTAACACGACAACGTTTTTAAGGTTGTATGATTTATGAAGAATTTTGTTGAACATTTCACGCCCCATTGTATCATCAGGGTGGAATTTACCAGCAAAAATCAATTGAACTTTGTTTTCTTCTAACAATCTGCCAATTCTATCTTTGTCCATGAAAATCAACCATGCACGTTTGTAATCAGCAAATCTTCTTGCCCAAGTAATTGTTAACACATCCGGATCAAATCTTTTACCCGCAGTATCAGCAATATATTTAAATAAATCTTTTTTCATTTCGTATTTAGCAGCTAACAACTCATCCGCACTTTTTGCGTTAGCAATTCTTTCGTCTTGCCAATAATGAATATTTACAGCGTTAGTGATTGCTCTGATTGGGCATCTTCCATCAACCCACTCCCACATTTTGTTTGCAACTAAACCGTGCAATTGAGATACTGCGTTAGCAATTCTTGACATTCTCAAAGCAGCAACTGTAAGTGAGAATTGTTCTCCACCTAGTTCAACAGCTCTTTCTCTAGAACAACCGGCGAAGAATCCACCTTCTAACAATGTATCAACCCAGTGAACTTCGTTTCCAGCCGCAACAGGTGTGTGTGTTGTGAATACAACTTTACGTTTAACAGCTGTTAAATCCCCATTGTATTGTCTCAATAATTCAAACGCAGCTGGAAGAGCATGTCCCTCGTTCATGTGAACAACATCAAAGTCATAGCCGGCTTCTTGAAGAATCCTAACACCACCAATACCCAAAATAGTTTCTTGAGCTATACGGATTCTTTCGTCTCCATCGTATAATTTGTGTGAAATTCTACGAGCCCAATCTGAGTTTCCATCTATATCTGTTGTTAATAGGAAAACAGGGCATGTTCCAAATAAATGTGGCTCAACTTTGTAAGCTTTAACTTTTACTTTTTCACCAAACACATCTACTTCGGTACAAACGTTGATATCAGTTAAGAAATCATAATGTTTTCTAATGTAAGCAACTTCCACGTTACCTTCTTGATCTATACGTTGATCATAATAACCGTATGACCAAAGCATTGTTACCCCAACCATTGGCATTTGCAAATAGCCTGCTGATTGCATATGAGAACCAGCTAAAAATCCTAAACCACCAGAATATGTTGATAGTGATTGGTCCATTGCAATTTCCATTGAAAAGTATGCTACTTTTGGTAATCCCATGTTTTATTCCTCTTTTTACTCTAAACAATTCAACATTAACAGAATAGCACAAACATAAAACAATGTTTATATATAGTGTGTCTATTACAGTTAATAAGTTTTATATAGTGCTAAAATAGCAATAAATAAAGAAAAATTAGCAAAATACAGTATTAAGTTTTGTTAAGCCTCTTACGAATTTATCCAACTTTCAATATTTTTTTGTTTTTTACGCCAATCTTTTTCAACTTTTACTTGCAATGAAAGATATGCTTTTTTCTGAATTAATTCTTCTACTTCAGCTCTTGCTTGCATCCCAATTTTTTTCAACATGCTTCCTTTTTTACCAATCAAGATGCCTTTTTGACTATCATGCTCAACATAAATATTAACAAAAATTCTATCAATTTCTGGTTTTTCTTCATATTTATCTATTTGAACGGCTACGGAGTGAGGGACTTCATCTTTTGTGTTAATAAGTATTTTTTCTCGGATTATTTCTTGAACAATACTTCTAACACTCTCATCAGTGACCTCATCTTCTGCATAAATCAAATCACCCTCCGGCAATTTTTTAAAAATAGTTTTAGTTAAGGTATCAATATTTCTACCTGTAAGAGCTGAAATTTTTACTGTAGGATAATTTTCTTTAAATAAAGTTTTATAAGAAAACAAGATTTCTTCTCTCTTTTGCAAATCTTTTACTTTATCAACTTTATTCAAAACAATAATGATTGGAATTTTAGTTTCTAAAAGATTTTCCACAATCCATTTATCGCCCAATCCTGCTTCTTCTGAACCATCTACTAAAAACAAAATCAAATCGGCATCAGGAATAGCAAGACGACTTTCCTCTACCAAAAATTCACCTAGCTTATCAAGCGGACGATGAATCCCTGGGGTATCGATAAAAACTGCTTGCCCCAATTCATTCGTCAATATTCCTTTTATACGACGACGAGTTGTTTGTGGTTTATCTGTCGCAATTACAATTTTTTGTCCCAATAACTTATTCAAAAGTGTTGATTTTCCTACATTTGGACGTCCTATTATTGTTATAAAACCGCTTTTCATAATTAATATTTTTTCCTAACTAAACTTTTATACGCTTTTATTTCTATTTCATCACTTAAAACTTCTAAATTTATTTTTTTGCCATATTTTTTTTCTAGCGCAAGTTCAATTAAATAATCTGCAAAGTGCGGATTTTTTGGCAAAAATGGTCCATGCAAATATGTCCCAAATATATTATTTTTTCTAGCCCCTTCCGCTTTTGCTTTACCTTCAATTACTTGGGCTAAGGCAAAAGATGGTTCTTTTATATAAGTTTGCATGGAATGATTTTCAAAACCAACTATTTCTTTAGGCTCAACAAAATCACAAACCGCCGTTACATTTCCTACAAATTTCTCATCCTTTTCTATAGAATAAGCAGCCAAAAGTCCTAAACCTTCGATTTTATCTTGATTTTTATATTGAAAATATTCACCTAAAATTTGAAACCCTTCTGAAACTGCAAAAATAACCGCACCTTTTTGGGCAGCCAATTTTAGGCTTTCTTTTTGTTTTAACAATTTCTTAGCGGCAATAACTTGCAATTTGGGAACAGCACCGCCTAAAAAATACATATCAAAATCATCAGAAAGAGAATCATTTTCTTGAATTTCTGTAATTTTTAATTCAATACCACGCCACTGACATCTTTTTTTTATAGCAACAACATTTCCATTATCGCCATAAAAATTTAGTAAATTTGGATAAATATGTGCTAAACTTAATTTATACATAAGTTGATTTTAGCACAAAACAGGAAGTTTTTAACAATGAAAAAAAAGAATGCCTTTGTTGTAACCATAGAAACAATTCTATTATTTTTACTTTGCACAACCGTTGTAATGGTTTGCTTACAAATGTTTTCTGACAACTTAAGCGATTTGTTTAGCGAAGAAAGAAGTTATAAAAAACTTTTTAATCGCGAAAAGGCTTTTGGAAATTAACCTTCAAATACCAAAAAGTTGCTTAACTATTTTTGAAAAATAAGCTATAATTCTTTTATGGAAAAAATTTTTGAACTAAAAAATATAAACGTAAAATTTCCTATTTCCGCTGATTTTTTTGGAGGAGAAAAAGGGGTTATTCACGCTGTTAACGGCATAAATTTAGATATTTTTAAAAATGAAATTATATCTATTGTAGGAGAATCAGGCTGCGGAAAATCCACGCTTGCAAAAACAATTCTCGGGTTAGAAAAAAAAACTGAAGGCGAAATATATTTTAAAGGAAAAAATACCAATAATTTTTCTAAAGAAGACCTGAAAAATTTTACTAAAAAATGTCAACTTGTATTTCAAAACCCTTTCTCCAGCTTAAATCCAAGAATGAATATTTACCAAATTTTAAAAGAACCATTAATTATCCATAACATAAAAAACAAATCTGAAATTAATAATAAAATAGAAAATGCTCTAAATTTTGTTGGTCTAAATAATGATGTGACAAGTCGTTTTCCACATGAATTTTCCGGAGGACAAAGACAAAGAATTGCAATAGCCCGAGCGTTAATTCTAGAACCTGAAGTTATTATTGCTGATGAACCCGTAAGTGCCCTTGATGTTAGTATTCAAGCTCAGATTATCAACCTATTATTAGAATTAAAACAAAAATTAAATCTTACAATAATTTTTATCTCCCATGATTTAAGTGTCGTTAAACACATTTCAGATAGAGTTGCTGTCATGTATTTAGGTAAAATTGTAGAATTAGCGTCAAAAAATGAATTATTCAACAACCCTCTACACCCTTACACAAAAGCTCTACTTAACGCTGTTCCTCAAATAAAACCAAAACAGAACACCTCATTTATACCACTAGACGGGGATTTGCCTTCCGTCAAAAATCTTCCTAACGGTTGTTATTTTGCTAGTCGCTGTAAATACGCTCAATCTGTTTGTTATGAAACATACCCGACAAACAAAAATAACAATTCACATAATGTTTTTTGCCATTTTGCCAACAAATTAACATAAATTATAATTTTGCGCTAAAAAACATTATCATTTTTAAAGCATCAAAAAAGCGGATGAAAGTTTTCATCCGCTTTAAATCTGTTTTCAAAAGAAAAACTATTTGATTTCTACAGTTGCACCAGCTGCTTCTAATTGAGCTTTGATAGCGTCTGCTTCTTCTTTTTTAATGTTTTCTTTAACTGCTTTTGGAGCTGCATCTACTAAATCTTTAGCTTCTTTTAAGCCAAGACCAGTGATAGCTCTAACTTCTTTAAGAACAGCGATTTTGTTAGCACCAGCAGAAGCCAAGATAACAGATACTTCAGAAGCTTCAGCAGGAGCATCAGCAGCTGCAGGAGCAGCAACAGCAGCAACAGCTACAGGAGCTGCAGCAGATACGCCGAATTTTTCTTCCATAGCTTTTACTAATTCAGCAGCTTCGATTAATGTTAATTTTTCAATTGATTCTAAGATTGATTCAATACTCATTTTTAATTCTCCTTATTAATTTAAGTTATTTTTTTAGTAATACGATTTTAGTTGTGCTTTCAACAACTACGCTTGTTCTTGTTTTTGTTTTGCAACAGCATCAATTGCTCTAACAAGAGCAGACATAACGCCGCTTACGCAACCAGCGATACCAGTTGCTGGTGAATTGATACAGCCAAGCATTTTTGCATAAAGTTCTTCTTTTGATGGAAGATCTGCAAGTTTTTTAGCCTCTTCTGCGCTAAGTAATTTACCATCCAAAGCTGCAGCAATGATTTCACCTTTTTTAGTTTCTTTGATAAATTTAGATAAAACTTTTGCTGGAGATACTTCATCTTCGTAACCAAAAGCTACAGCCGTAGGACCAGTTAAAACTGATTCTAATACAGCGAAATCAGTATCTTTAAAAGCAATTTTAGCTAATGTGTTTTTTGTAACTGTGTAATCACCGTTTTCTTTTTGAAGAGCACGTCTTAATTTTGTGATTTCTTCAACAGAATAACCTCTGTATTCAGTTACAACAGCAACTTTAGCTTTAGACGCTTTTTCTTTAAGCATTTCAATTTTATCTTGTTTGAAGGCTTTTGTTGCCATATTTTGCTCCTTTTTGTTTTAATTGTATCGACCTAATAATATTGCTAAACCGACAGGCAAGCCTGCAAGTATTAAATATTCTTAATTCGTTTTGCACCTAAAACGGGTAAATTTTTAAGGGTTTAGGGAAATTCATCTTATAAAACTTTCTAACAACGCTTATAAGCTGCGTCTCTTTTTACGCCTTTCCCAGAACTGAGCTTGTGCCCAACCCCCCGATTTTCCTCGGTACATTTCTAAATTATATTAAACATGATTAAAAATCAAGCATGTCAAATATTTTCATGTTAAGTTTGTAAATTTTAAAAATCCTCAAGACAAAAGTCTTGAGGATTTTTTCTATAAATGTTTTTCTATGTTAGAAATAAGTGCTGATTTTTGCATTAATCCAACCATTCTTTCTACCGGCTGACCATCTTTAAACACTAATATGGTTGGCAGACCGCTTATTGAGTATGATTTAGCTGTTTCAATGTTTTCATCAGTATTAACTTTTACAACTTTTATTTTATCTGTCATTTCTGCAGCAACCTCATCTAACACAGGTCCAAGCTTTCGACAAGGACCACACCATGGTGCCCAAAAGTCTACTATTGTTATATTTTGAGAATTTATTACTTCTTGTTCAAAAGAAGCGTCATTTATTTCTATTGCTTTTGTCATAATTATTTTCTCCTATTTAGCTTAATATATTATTATAGCATATATGTCAACCCTTTTCATTATTCTTTTTTCTCTATACACTTTTAAAAATTGTGCTATTATGTTTTTATGAACGATAAAATAATTATAAGAAAAGCTAATCAACATAATTTAAATAATGTAAATTTAGAGATACCTAAAAACGAATTGGTAGTATTTACAGGCGTTTCTGGTTCAGGTAAAAGTTCGCTCGCTTTTGACACAATTTTTGCAGAAGGTCAAAGAAGATATGTAGAAAGTCTTTCAACTTATGCAAGACAATTTTTAGGGCAAATGGATAAACCTGATGTTGAAAGCATTGAGGGTCTTTCTCCCGCGATTTCGATTGACCAAAAATCCACTTCAAATAATCCACGTTCAACAGTTGGTACCGTTACTGAAATTTACGACTTTTTAAGATTACTTTATGCAAGAATTGGAACACCATATTGTCCAAAATGCGGAGAACCAATAAAACCTCAAACGTTAGATGAAATTGTTGATAAAATTTTAAATCTCCCACAAGGCTCAAAAATACAAATTATAGCACCAATTGTTAGGGGGAAAAAAGGGGAATATTCTTCATTAATTGAAGAATTAAAACAAGAAGGCTTTATTAGAATACGTGTAGACGGACAGATATTTAATCTTGATGAAGACGAAATTGAGTTAACAAAAACAAAAAAACATGATATCGATATTGTCATAGACAGAATTGTTGTTAAAGAGGGAATAAAATCAAGACTTGCAGACAGTGTACAAATTGCACTGCAAAAAGCTAACGGCTTAGTTGTTGCTGATATTATTGAAGATAAAGAAATACTATTTAGCGAAAAATTGGCTTGCCCTAAATGTAACTTGAACTTTGAAGAATTATCGCCAAGAATATTCAGTTTCAATAGCCCTTACGGTGCTTGTGAAACTTGTCATGGTTTAGGCGGTGATTTTAAGGTTTCGCCAGATTTAGTTATCCCCGATAGAAAAAAATCACTCAAAGGTGGTGCAATCTACCCTTGGGCAAAATCCGGTGCAGATTACTACACAGACCTAATAAAATCAGCCTCAGAAGCCTATGATATAGATTTAGAAAAACCATTTTGTGATTTACCTGAAGAACAACAAAATATTATTCTTTATGGTTCAAAAGAAGCCATCAAAATAAGAGTAAAGCAATTCGGAACACATCGTTATCAAAATAGGTTGATGCAGTTCCCTGGGGTTATTCCCTATATGGAAAAGCGCTACAATGAAGCCGGTGGTGAATATTGGAGAGAAGAAATTCAAAAATATATGGTTACAACCCCTTGCCCAGACTGCAAAGGTGCAAGATTAAAACCTTTTGTATTAGGGGTCAAAATTAATGGATTAAATATACATGAATTTTGTTCACTCTCTATTGACAAGGCCTTCGATTTTATATCAAATTTATTTCTAGAATTATCCGATTTTCAGATGAAAATAGCAAAACAAGTTTTAGAAGAAATAAGAGAACGACTAAAATTCTTGATAGATGTTGGTTTAAATTATTTAAATCTTGCTCGAATGGCAGGAACTTTATCAGGCGGAGAAGCGCAAAGAATTAGACTAGCAACCCAAATAGGAAGTGGTCTTTCTGGTGTTTTGTATGTGTTAGATGAACCATCAATTGGATTGCATCAATACAATAACGACATGCTTATTAAAACACTACTTAAATTGAGAAATTTAGGCAACACTCTAATTGTTGTAGAGCACGATGAAGACACAATTAGAAATGCGGATTACATAGTAGATATCGGACCAAAAGCCGGACGACACGGTGGAAATATTGTTGCACAAGGGGCATTAAAAGATATAGAAAACACTCCAGACTCGTTAACCGGACAATATCTAAGCGGAAAGAAAAAAATTGAAGTTCCAATAAAAAGACGTGAAGGAAATGGTCAATATTTAAAAGTTATTAATGCGCATAAAAACAACTTAAAGAATATAAATTTAGATATTCCATTAGGCAAAATAGTTACTCTTACCGGAGTTTCAGGCTCAGGAAAATCTACACTAATGCAAGATTTGATATACGAGTTTGCTATACATAAATTAAGAGGAAACAAACCAAAACCTCAGGGCGTGGATGATATTGTAGGATTTGAAAATATTGATAAAATAATCGATATAGACCAATCACCAATTGGAAGAACCCCTCGTTCAAACCCCGCAACCTATACCGATGTATTCACGCATATTCGTGATTTATTTGCACAAACAAACGAATCAAAACTTCGTGGGTACAAACAAGGTAGATTTAGCTTTAACGTAAAAGGCGGACGTTGCGAAGCGTGCAAAGGTGATGGCGTCATAAAAATTGAAATGAACTTCTTATCAGATGTTTATGTAAAATGCGATGTTTGCAAAGGAAAACGCTATAACAGAGAGACATTAGAGGTTAAATACAAAGGCAAAACAATATATGATGTTTTAGATATGACTGTTGCCGAGGCAATGGATTTCTTTGAAAACATACCTAAAATCCACAGTCGTTTAAAAACTTTAAACGATGTTGGATTAGATTATATAAAACTAGGTCAAAGCGCAACAACTCTTTCCGGCGGCGAGGCACAAAGAATTAAATTAGCCGCAGAATTAAACAAGAAAGCAACGGGAAAAACACTATATTTACTGGATGAACCATCTGTTGGGTTGCACTGGTATGACTTAGATAAATTAATCAAAATTCTTCAACAGTTAGCAGATAATGGCAATTCAATTTTAATAATTGAACACAATCTAGATATTATTAAAACATCAGACTACATAATTGATTTAGGACCTGAAGGTGGCGATAACGGTGGACAAGTTGTAGCAATGGGCTCTCCGGAAGAAATTGCTAAAATTAAAAACTCCAAAACAGGACAATATTTGAAAAGTATGCTGTAATACACGCTTTGGTCTTGCGATTAATAACAATCCATATTTAACAAGTATACTTACAACGGGTAAATTACAAATATGTTTTTCTAAGACATCATTTCCAATTGTAACATTTTTCAATTTTAATGAAATTATTAACCAACAAAAATCTTTATTAACATAGTGGAATGTTAGTAAAATGGAGTGTGTTTATTATGGGAAATGTGGCTATTAGCGGTGTACAAAACAAAAACAATACAACAAATTTTTTTGATACCTCTTCTATTAAAAATGGGGCAACTTTAAGCAACATAAAAAAAGATGCCAAAATCCATTCTTTGTTTATGGCAATAGATAAAAACAAAGATGGGAAAATTGATGAAAAAGAATTTAAAAGCTTTAAAAGCATGGACGAAAAAGATATTGGAAAAATTATAGTAATTAGTCCAATTATTGAAGTAAAACGCATTTTAAAAGCAAATGAAATTTCTAAAAAATTATTAGAAAAAGAAATTGAAAAAAGGGAAGAAAAAATAGCTGAATTATTAGCTAAGAAAAAACATTTAAAATATAGAAACACTCTTTTGGCGTTTGGAACAGGCGCCATTGCAGGTTTAGCAAAAATAATCTTGGGCTCTAACCTTGCATTGTTTGGATGTACAGCAATAGGCGTTCTTACCATAACTACTGTACAGTTTTTACACGACAGAAAAATTGATGCAAAAATTGCAGATTTAAAAGCCGAAATCGCGTTTCTAAAAAGCGCTCATTTATTAATTTCATAGTCCTATTATAAAATGCGCCTCGATTAATTCGAAGCGCACTTTCTTTATTTTTTCAATCTTATTGATATAACGGAGCTAGTTTTTTCTCTTGTTGAGGAATAACACCCTCTTCAATAGTTGAATAAACTCGATAATCAATAACAGGGAAACAGTTGTCAATTGATTCTAATTCACTTAAAACTGTTTCGTTAATATTGTTAGCTTCAATCATATCGCAAATAGTTTCAAATCTTTCAACATGTTCTCTAAATCTGTCAGTTGCGTAGTCTTTAGCTTGCCATGTTGTAATCAAGAATGGCCAATCTGAACTTTGTAATAACAAGTTTTCACGAGCCATTTGATTTAATGCTCTGTGCATCAACTTGTCTTCTGGAATTTCTTGATATCTATCAACAATAGCGTTAGCACGTTTTTCGCAACCATGGATAATTGGCCACATCCATTCGGTTAAATGATTGTTCCATACATAGAAGTGTCCACCAGCACCCCAAGAGCTTTCAGGGATTTGAATAGCTTCTACAGGTGGGTGTTTTTCTAAATATTCACCAGCTGTAAGTCTTTCAACTTCAGGCAAATAAGTATGGAATTTTTTAACTACTTGTTTAATAAATTCAACACCTTCAAACCACCAGTGTCCGAACAACTCAGTGTCAAACGAAACCATTACCAAACCGTTTTTACCTTTTGCATTTTTGTAATCGTTTAACAAGTGATAAATAAGAGTTGTGTAGTGATCTGAGTTTGAACCAATTTGATTTTGAGCTAAAACCGGATCATAAAGCATTTTGTCACCCAAATCAGTTTTTTCACTAGTTATTCGCCAATAGTGCATACCGGATTTATCGTCTTTTTTGTGAAACTCTCTGTATACACCATCGCCAGGGTATCCATCAGCAGCAGACCAAACTTGGAAACCTGCTCTGTCGTTTCTACCCATAACCGCTACTTGTGCATCCGGTAACCAATAAGCTGCATAAGTATCATAACCGGTTGGTTCTCTGTCTGGAAGAGGAATGTATTCAATATTTCCATAAGGTCCAATTACACGTCTGTCTCCAATTGAATTTCCACCTTCGATTACATGTGATTCAGTAAAGAAGTATTGAATATCATTATTTTGAAGAGTAACTTCAATAGCTGGTCTCCAATGTTTTTCGCCATCTTTACCAGTATATTCATAACCCTGTCTATATGCGCATTCTGGCAACCAACAGCCTTTTGCTTTTTTGCCGAACAATCTTTTTGTTGTGTCAGAACCAACTTTGAATTGTGCGTTTAAGTTTGAATCTGTCGCAAGAAGTGGTGAAAAACCGTGAGTTGCGCCTGATGTAGTGATTTCAATACATCCTAAATCTTGGTATTTTTTAAATGCTTCAACTAAGTTTTTGTTGTACTTATTAACAAAGCAATCTTTAATATGCGTAAACCATTTGTAATAATATTCCGCAAGATATCTTTTGTGTTGAGAATGCTCAACTTTTGGGTCAGGATATCTTTCTAAATCTTTTGATACCGCAGTAATTCTGCTATCTAGGTATTCAATAAAACCATTTTGCAAATGTTCATCATTTAACTGTTCTGCCAAGATAGGAGTAATACCAACAGTTAATTTAGCTTTTATGCCTTCTTCGTATAATTCAGAAATAGCATTTAATAACGGAACATAAGTTTCACCCATGCACTCATAAAGGTTTTCTTCTCCGAATGGCCACATGCCCGCTTTTCTATAATAAGGCAAGTGTGAGTGTAACATAAATACAAACGAACCAATTGTCATAATCGTCTCTCCTTTAGCTTTTCAGCTGGATTGTTAGTAACAAAATATATAAATATTCTCTATTAATTATAAATTTACCATAAAATATCAAATAATATAACCCACTACGGCTAAATAATTAGTACAATTTTTAAAATTCTGGCAAAATTCAAGCTATACCACAATTTTATTGTAAACAAATGTTAAGTATAAAGTGTAAAAAATACACTTTTCTATAGTTGAAACAACTTACTTCTGAAAAACCGTCCACACAAATTCGTTTGAGATTTCAATTAATCCAATTAATTTTTGCATTGATTTGTTTTTATCAAATAAATATCACTTTTACACTTTTTATTTACATAAAAATAAAAATAAGTTTTATCTACAAAATTATAAATAACTTATATAAGTATTACTCAATTTATAAAAAATTTTAATAAAAAATCCCCGCTTGTTGCGGGGATATACAGGGGAGGAAAGCCCTAGTAATTTTCTACATGCATGAAGAAATAAGCCTTAGGATGTCTGCACACCGGACAAAGTTCTGGAGCTTTAGTTCCATCAATCCTATGTCCACAGTTTGAACATTCCCAAGTTACGCTATTTGTTTTTTCAAAAACAGCACTGTTCTTCACATTGTCAAGAAGCTTTCTATATCTTTCTTCATGACCTTTTTCAATTTTAGCAACTAACTCAAACAACGTTGCAATTTTATCAAAGCCTTCTTCGCGTGCTTCTTTTGCAAAAGTTGCATACATATCAGTCCACTCATAGTTTTCACCCTCAGCAGCATCTTGAAGATTCACAATGGTTTCAGGCACAGAATCACCATGAAGTAATTTAAACCAAATCTTTGCATGCTCTTTTTCGTTATTCGCAGTTTCTTCAAAGATTTTACTTATTTGCACAAAACCTTCTTTTTTAGCTTGAGAAGCATAATAAGTGTACTTGTTTCTTGCTTGAGATTCACCGGCAAACGCTGCTTGTAAGTTTTTCTCTGTTTTAGAACCTTTTAATTCCATAGCTCATCCCTTCAACTCAACTACTCTTCATCTTCTTCAAACATATCTTTCCCAACAGCACACAATGGGCATGCATAATCTTCAGGCAAATTTGCAAACTCTACATTATCGTTTTCTGCAGGATCGTAAACATAACCACATACTGTACATCTGTATTTTTTCATGACGTTCTCCTTTACACTTTACTATTTATCTTTTTACTGACATTTTTTACACAAACCATGAAAAACTATATCATATCCCTGAACAACAAAATCAGGTTGATTACCTTCATAATTTATGCTTGCATCTATGTCATAAACCTTTTTGCAATTATCACATATAAAATGGTAATGCTCATGAGTATTATGGTCATAATGAACAGACTGTTCAAGTCCTTCAATCTTTTTAATCATACCCATTTTTGCCATCTGATTAAGATTTCGATAAACCGTTGCTAAACTAATATTTGGATTATCTTTTTTCAACACATCATAAACATACTCTGCAGTCGGATGAACCACATTTGTTTTTAAAGTATTAAAGATAATTTCTCTTTGCTTTGAATAATTCATCTTTTAAAACCTAAATCGATAACAATTATCATTTTACATGCTTTAAAAACTTTTGTCAATAATTTTATTTAAACTTCTTAATATCTCATACTTTTTTACGATAAATAATAATTATTATCGATTTCATCAGATGTACTAAACCTTATTTTTCTGACATTGTCATAATAAGTTTTATACTAGGATTTGTTAAATTATGATTTAGCGATGAAACATAAAGACCAAACAAAGATTAAGCCATCATGCTTGTATATGTTAAGAAATTCGTTTCCACAACTGTCCCGAATAATTTTAATACAGTTTGCTCAAATAATTGTTTTAAGGTATAAATTCGGCATGACAGCTTAATCTTTGTTTAGTTATTAAGTTACAGCACCAAATTACAATTTATCTTTAAAATAAGCACACATTAAACAAAAAACCTTTGAAAATAATTTTCATATTTTCAAAGGTTTATGTAAAAATAAATCTTTTTTGATTTTTTA
>JAZTWQ010000012.1:0-49690 GCA_045635965.1 Candidatus Gastranaerophilaceae bacterium | reverse complement strand
AAATCAGGCGGTCATGCCGAATTTATTTCGGCATCTATCCGGCTCGCGGTGGGCTCTTTGGGCTAAGAAATTTCAAGAGAAAAAATAAACTATATTTTTTAAAAAATATAGTTAAAATCCTTGCTGGCGCTGATTATTGGATAGATGACGAAACTAGTTCGGAATGACGGCTTAATCTTTGTTTTGTCTTTAAGTTTCACCGCTAAATTATAATTTATATAATTAATAATTAAAATGTTTTTAAGAGGAGTGAATTATTAAGTTTTACTATTACAACACTTGAAATGCTAATATATTCGTGTTAGGATTACAACACGAAATTAGAAAAGTATGAAGGTGGTGAAAAACACAATGGCAGAAGTTAGAGTTGGCGAAAACGAAAACATCGAAAGCGCTCTTCGTAGATTCAAGAAAAAAATCCAAAAAGCTGGTATTCTTTCTGAAATCAAACGTCGCGAACGTTATGAAAAACCTAGCGTAAAAAGAAAACGCAAATCAGAAGCTGCTCGTAAGAGAAAAGTGTAATATCAGTTTATTGATATAAAATTTCAAGCGGACGGGAAACCGCCCGCTTTTTTAGTAAAAATTGTAAAAGGAGTATGGAAAATGAAAAAAGTTTTAGTTTCTTTAGTTTTGGGGTTATTCTTAGTTTCTAGCCCAATGGCGGCTTTCGCAGGAACTCATGGTACAGATGGTGAAGTTAGCGGAAAATCAGTTGGTGCGGCCGCATTGTCATTGTTGGTTTGGCCTGGAATTGGTCAAATGGTAAATGACCAATCAACTGACAAAGTTGTTACTCACGCATTATTAGGCTTGACCGGTATTTTTAGAATTTGGTCTTGCTATGATGCATTAGTTGACAGAAATGGCGGCGTTTGGAACCATAGAATTTAGTTAAAATTTAAAATTATTTGGGCTTCAATTTATTTGAAGCCCATTTTTTATTCATTAATTTTTAAGTTTTTAACATAAAAGGCGCAAATTAGAGGGACAAGAGAAACAATTAAAATTAAGGTTGGTATGCCGAGTTTTTCGGCAGCAAAACCTGTAAATGGGAGCATAACTCCAACTATCCCCCAAGAAAGTCCGCCTATGAATCCTGAAACTAGCCCTCTGTGCTGTGGAACTGCGTTTTGTGCCATTACCATGTTTATAGGAATAGCTAGTAGGGCGAAAAAGCCTACCAATGTTACAATCGCAAAAGATATTAATTGAAAATGGGTGAAGGTTATCAAAAATAGGAATGTTAGCGGAAATATTGTTAGCATTGAGAGGTAAAATACTTTGTGTGCTCCAATTCGTTTTTCAAAAGCACTACTTGCAATAGTAGCTATCGCTCCAGCAGAAACAAATAAGAAAATAAGAGTTCCTATTTTTGCTACAGAATAGCCCATTTTTTCCCACAAAAACGGAAGAAAAACGCAATAGGTGCTAACAGTTAAGCATTTTGCTACAGATATTGCAAATAAAATTCTAAAATCCTTAACGGCAAAACACTCTTTCACTGCTGTTGAGAATGTTAGCATAAAACTTGGCTTTGATATTGTTTCAATAAATGTTTTTGAGCTGGTAGCATCTGATGTTTTTGGGATAAATTTGAGCATTAGCAATCCGACAATTATGCCGTAAATCATTAAAATAGGCATTTGTTCCATTCCAAAGTGTTCTGCAAAATAAGATGAAATCAATGGTCCGGCTGAAAATCCTGCTGTGCCTCCGGCTAAAAATATGCTCATGTGTTTAGTTGGGTTGTTGCCTGAAAATTGTTTAACAAAGCTTGTCGCTTGTGGGTGATAAAATGCAACGCCCATGCTGCCAAGCGCAAGGCAAATTCCTAATGAAAAAATGTTTTGAGCCGCGCCTGTGTAGGATAAAAATATAGCACCTATAATTAAGCCCCAAACTATAAAAAATCGTTTTTTAAGAATATCTGCGCTATAACCAAATAGCGGTTGGATTATTGAAGAGCATAAATGAGAAATGCTAATAAGCGTAGTTGCAAGTGTTAGTGCTATTCCTAATTTTGTTGCAATAAATGGCATAATAGGATTTATGAATGCTGAGTATGAATCAATGCTAAAATGTCCTAATGCCAATGTCCATGTTGCTTTTTTATTGGCTGTGTCTATTGTTGTATTAATGTTATTATTCATTGTTACTTCTCCCTTAATGTAAATTTAGCATAAATTTATATGTACAACAACGTAATAATTTGCGCATGTTTAAAATGAGTAGTATAATTTATTCTTATAAGGAGGCAGTTATGGATAATTTAAATATAGTTAAGCATGATAAAAAATACGATTTTATAACAATTGGTAGCGCAACCTTAGATATTTTTGTAGAAACACCTGAAGCGAGAATTGTTTCTGTTAGTACTCAAGAAAATAAAAATGAGTTTATGGCGTATCCTTATGGTTCAAAAGTCGATATTGATAACTTTGCGTTTGAAATCGGTGGTGGTGCTTTGAACACAGCTATAAATTTTAAAAATTTAGGATTCAAAACTGCTACTATAGTAAAAATTGGTGATGATCCAATGGCAAAAGCTATTCAAGCAAAATTAATTTCAAGCGGTGTAGATTCAAGTAATGTTGTTCAATCTCTTGCTGAAAAGTCCGGTTTGTCCGTGATTTTAACTAGTTTTCAAGGAGATAGGACTGTACTAGCGCATAGAGGAACTAATGCAACGTTAAAAGCAAGTGAGATTAATTTTAAAGCGATTGAAAATTCAAGGTGGTTATATTTAGCGCCATTAAATGGCGATAGTACAATGGCATTGGATGAAGTTGCTAAGTTCGCAGAAGAAAAAAATGTTGATTTAGCAATAAATCTAGGGACATCTAGTATAAAAAAATGTAAGGACAATTTGTCTGCTGTTCTAAAGACTGCTGAAATTGTTCTAATGAACTGTGAGGAAGCACAATTGTTTACTGGTTTGTCAATTAGACCAAATTCGGCAAAAGAAGATTTTTCTAAATGTGAAATTCACCCTGATATTATAAATATTCTTGATACTATTAAAAAGATGGTAGGAGGGATTGTTGTAGTAACTGATGGAAAACGTGGTGTTTATGCCAATGATGGACATAAATACTATAGTTGCGGCGAGTTTCCTGCTAAACCGGTTTCAACATTGGGTGCCGGTGATGCTTTTGCTTCTACCTTCACGGCAGTTTTTGCCGAAACTAATGATATTCAAAAAGCGTTGAAATACGCATCTGTGAACGCGGCGTCAGTTGTAGAACATTTTGGTGCACAAAAAGGCTTTTTGACCTTTGAAGAAATTGAAATGAAATTAAAACAAACCCCGGAATTTTGCGTTAAGGTTATATAAAATGAAAGAAAGTTTCAATTTACAGAATATGCTTTTTGTTTTTGTCGGCGGTGGATTGGGATGCCTTTTTCGTTATTGGATAAGCTTGTTTTCTCAAGTTGGCAATGGTATCGTGCCTTGGCATACTTTTGTTTCAAATGTTTTAGGGTGTTTTTTAATTGGAATTTTTTATTCTGTTTTATCAACAAAACAAGTTTTTTCTCACGAATTAAGGTTGTTCTTAATGATGGGATTTTGCGGTGGATTAACAACATTTTCAACTTTTTCTATAGAATTATTTAATTTAATTCAACAATCGAAAATGTTGGCTGGAATTTATGCTTTTATTAGTGTATTTTGTTCTTTTTTGGCTGTATTTATTGGTATTTGGGTAGCTGGAGTATTTGTTAAAAATGGATATTAAATCTTTTAAAAAAAGGATAGTCTTTGTTGGAATGCCTGATACAGCGTTTGTAACCTTGCATTCTCTACATCGTGCAGGTGTGAATATTGTTTCTGTTGTAACCCCACCTAAAATGCACCCAACATTTCTTGTTTTTTGTGAATACGCAAAGAAAATGGGATTAGATATTATTTCTCCAGAAAAAACAATCAATGAACAGTTTGTTTTGGAACAAATTAAATCGTTAGAAGCCGATTTGGCTGTTGTTACAAGTTATTCACAAAAATTTTCGCAGGAATTGTTGGGTACAACAATAGATGGCTTTGTAAATGTACATCCGTCTTTGTTGCCTGAATATAGGGGACCAAATCCTTATACGCATGTTTTATTAAATAATGAGGTTCAAACAGGCGTTACAATTCATAAGATGGATGCTAATTTTGATACTGGGGATATCTTGTTGCAAAACGTGTTGCCTATATTGCCAAATGATACTATGGGAACTTTGTTTAATAAATTAAATCGTTTGAGTGCTGATTTACTACTTCAGTTTTTGGTTTTGTATGAGACAAATGGTATGCCTAAAGGGGTGAGTCAGGATAAGTTAAATCGACCTCAATATTATGCATCAAAAATTATTCCTGAAACAAAACAAGTTACAATTGATTGGACTGAGTCTGCGCAATATATTGAGCGTTTTGTTAGATCTTTAAATCCATTTTTGCCTGCAATTACAAATTATAAGGGATATTCGATAAAGATTTTTTCAGCAGATGTAGAGTCTATGCCTAAAAATTTAAAGAAGGAGGTTGGGCTCGTTTGCAGAGTAGGGCAAACAATTGATGTTATAACCGGAGATGGTATTTTAAAAATTAAAACCTTACAAATGGGTAGCTTTTTTGTTGGGGATGCAAAAGATTTTGTTGCCAGAGTCAAAATTAAAGTTGGCGATAAGTTTGAGTAATTTATGCACGCGGATGCGTTACGTTGTAAACTTCTTTCATTTTTTCGGTAGTTACGTGTGTATAAATTTGAGTGTTTGAAATGCTAGCGTGCCCCAACAGTTCTTGCACAACTCTTAAGTCAGCCCCTTTTTCGAGCAATTTTGTTGCAAAGCTATGTCTGAAAACATGGGGTGTTACATTTTTGGGAAATTCAAGTTTGTTTGTTACTTCTTTTATTGCTAGACGTACTGATTGTGTTTGGAGCCTGTAGCCTGTATTATTTACAAAAACTGCTTCATCTGCGGTCGGGTTTGATAGGTTTCTTTCTTTTGTAATAATTGGACGAACAGTTTTTATATAGGTTTCAAGTATGTCTTTTGCTCTATTTGAAACAAGGACTATTCGTTCTTTTCCTCCTTTTCCAAAAACTTTTATTTCATTATTTTCCAGATTTAAGTTTTCAAAGTTTAGATTGGCTAACTCAGAAACCCTCATTCCTGTTGCATATAATAGCTCTAAAATGGTTTTGTTTCTAAAGCCGGCAGGTGATGAAATATTAATAGTGTTTAAAATTTGCTCTATTTCTAATTCTGTGAGAAATTTAGGTAATCTTTTGTCTCTTTTGGGAATACGAAGCGCTGATGCAGGATTTATTTCCACAGCTCGCTCTTTGTATAAAAATTTGTAAAATGAGCGAATTGCAGATATTTTTCTAGCTAGTGTTGTTCTTGTATAATTGAATTTTTGTATAAACAGAACATATTCTCTTATTTTGGAGTACGTAACTTCTTCAAGAGGAAAATCTGATAACCATATCAAAAAACTCGTTATATCCCCATCATAAGCCAATACCGTATGTTCAGAAAAGTTTCTTTCAATTTCAAGGTATGCTAAAAATTCTTTTAACCATTGTTTTGAAATTTCATTCATTTCCCACCACTATAGGCTTTCATAGTATTCTTTTATGAGTTTGCAATCTGTTTCAATATTCGGACTTTCACAAACTATTGCGCCTTTTACGTTAAAATCTTTAAGTGCTTTTAGTAAATCTTTGTAATTCATATCACTTTCTTCTAGAATAAGGTGATTTTTTTCGCCTTTTTCACTATAAGCGATTCCCGCTAAGTGTCCATGAAAATTGTCTAATGCTTTTTCACCCAATTGAGTTCCGATTGTATCAAGTATTTTTGCAAATTCGTCATAAGTGTTGTAAATGCCGTTATGTCTGGCATGCAGGTGTGAAAAGTCAACACAAGGCAAGACCATATCAACTTCTTTGGAAAGTTGTACAATTTCGTCCAAATCTCCCCATTGCGTTTTTTTACCTGTGGTCTCTGGTCTTATCCAGATGTTTATTCCTTCAGACTTTAAATCACAGACTATTTCTTGCATTGAAGTTAAAACCTGATTAAAAACAGTTTTTTCATCTTTTTTCATATAAAACGCTGCGTGAAAAGTTATTGAATACCCCCCAACTGAATAAGCTGCTCTTGCTGTGTCTTTTATCCTTGTTTTGCTTGCTTCAATTTTGTCGGATTCTTCAGAGTTTAGGTTTATATAATAAGGTCCATGGGCAGTTACAATGAATCCTTTTTTTATTGCGTCGGAAACAATTTGTGCATTTTTATCCGAAAATCTAACCCCATGAACAAATTCCATCTCAAGCCCATCAAGAGACAAGTCTTTAAGGACGTTAAACGCATCTTGATAACCCAATTTAGGGTTTGTTTTAAGTGGCATGCCTGCTGTAATAAAGTTTAATTTTTCCATAGTTGAATTATATCATTTCAATTATTTGTGGGCAATATTATGATTATTAAAAATAAAAAGTAAAATGGAGTGCATTAGCACTCCAAATGTAAGCAATTTATTTATTGAATTTTCAGTAACTATTTTGCCTAAATTGGCACCTTCCTTTTCATACCTTTCAGTTTTATGCTGAATAGCCCGCTAATAAACCTTCACGCTCTACCAATAATCTGATTTTATTTATAGCACGTTTTTCTGTCTGTCTGATGCATTCCTTTGTAACACCATAGATATTGCCAATTTCTTCTAGTGTACAACGTTTTGTGTCGTCTAAGCCGTAGCGCATTTTAACAACTTCTGCTTCTCGTTCTTTTAATTTGTTGACAATGAACACTATATCATTTTTAAGTGATTCTGTTTCTATATTTTTTGATGCAGATGCATTTTCATCGACTAATACATCAGCCATTGTAACTTCTTTTCCGGAATTTAGTTCAAATTCCCCTTCTATTGATAGTGATTTATTGTACGCATTTAAAAACATATCAATCTTGTTTGGCTCAATATTCATTTCTTTTGCTACATCTTCGTTTTTTATTGTGCAGTTGTATTTTTGCTCCATTTTTGATTTTATTTTAGAAAATTTTGATAAAGTTTCTTGTACGTATACTGGAATTTTCATACAGTATGCTTGTTCTGAAATTGCTTTAAACATTGATTGTTTAATCCACCAAGATGCGTACGTTGAAAATTTGTAGCCTAATTTGTAATTGAATTTTTCAGCAGCAATCATTAGTCCTAAATTGCCTTCTTGTATTAAATCTATCATTGGCAATTTTGCTACATGTATAACTTTTTTGGCAATAGTTAAGACTAATTTTAAATTAGATTGTACAAGTTTTTGTTTTGCGCTTAAATCACCTTCTTGTGCAAGTTTTGCAATTGATTTTTCTTCAGTAGAGCTTAATGAAGGAATTTTAGAAATTTCTTTGATGTAAAGATTAAAACTATCATCTTCACATGGGGGAACATTTTGATTTTTTGCAGGGTTAGTAAGCGAAGAATTTTTCATTAAAATAGTTTCGGACATAAACACAATCTCCTATTAAATTTTTAAACACACACACTGGGAATAAATATCTTTAATTTTTATAAACAACAAATTTGATATTTTAAATATATCATAAAGTATATATTGTTTCAATACAAATGTGAACTTTTATTACAAAAAGTCCACATTTTTTGCTTAATATTTACAAAACTTTATAATTTACGCGTATCTGCCCGTGTCGAAACAGTTGTCAACAAATGAACCACACGCTGCTGCGCCTACAGTCGTAAGGAACAATGGCGTGTATAAAAATGCAGCTGCTGTATTAAATCCAAAGTCGCCAACTTGTGTAAGTGTCTTTTTCCACCCTGTTAAAGGTTCTGATCTAAATGAATTTATTGTAGTCGAAAATGGATTTGTTAGAAATTTACACGTATTTGAAAAACCTCTTGCAATTTTCTGTCCCAAAGTTAATTCACTCCATTTTTTAGGTGTTTGGACTATTTTATAACCTGTATATACTTCTATTGGCTCGCTTATATCATATTTATTTGAATAATTGTTGCTATTTATAGCCACAGTAGCTGGATTTTGCCATACTATTGTTTTATTGCCGTCGTGAAATGTGCCTATATATGGTTTTAAGCCTTGTTCTCTTAGCCTATCAAAACTCTTTCTTTGTGGTTCGATTGGGTGTTCATTATTGAATAAGGACATGCCGGATTTTGGAGTCCATAGTTCTTGTTTTTTGAATTTTATTAACGGTGCCTGTGCTATGGGTTGTGGTGCATTTTGACTAAATGATACATTACAACCCGTAAAGCCTTGTACTAATCCTTCAAAAAATCCCATAATTTTATTCCTCTAATATCCTTTCTTTAAGTAAATTGTTTCTAATTTATTTTTTTTAATATTTCTTTACGTTTTTGGTCAATAATCTTAATAATTAAACTTGCTTACAATATTGAATCATTGGTTTAATACTCGTGTACATTAGTCCCGCCACTGCAAGTGGTGCAAGTATTGGCATTGATATTACTTTTAGTGCAATATTTCCAATACTTTGAGTTGCAGCGCTACCTAGTGATATTTTTTCATTCGGTTTCGGTGTGCCGGTAAACCAATTTTTTATTGTTGTAAATGGTTGTTCTATGAAGTTATTGAATTGTTCATATTTGTTACCAAACCAGTTACATATCCGTTTCCATCTTGATGGTTGTACTTGTGGTTGCGCTTGCGCTTGTACTTTTACTTGAGTTTGTACTTGTTTTGGTTGTGTGAGTATTTGTCTTTGTGGTTTTGTGCTTTTGTTATTTCTTATTTTTCGTGTTGTTTTTCTGCTTTTTATTTGTTGTGGTTGTGTTTGAAAATTATCAAAAATATTTGTATTTGGTGGTGTGTAATTTATTGCATTGTAAAATGAATTTGTATTAAAAAATGGATTGAGCGTAAGACTATCACTATATTGTCTATTAGGCGTATTTAGCCAATAAATATTAGTAGTTAAACCCATATTATTACCTTGTGTTGTGTATATACTATTAACCATAGTCAAATAGTAATTCCCTCTTTCTATCCTTCCTCTTATAATAAAAATTTATTTTAAAAAAAATTGCCTAAAAATAAAAAAATATTACGTATTGTAAAGTTGTTTACTATGTATCTTGTTGCAGTAAAATAGTTATGGGGATGAATTTATGCAGTTTACATACGATGAGCTTAAAAATATAACATGTGCTAACGAGATTGTAGAATTGTTGGTAAATGGTTGTAAATATTCAATATCAACCGATACACGAACCATAAAACAAGGTGATGTGTATTTGCCGCTTAAGGGTGAAAGTTTTAATGGAGAGCTTTTTATTGAAGATGCTATAAAAAAGGGTGCAGCCGGATATTTTTCTAGTGAAAAAAAAGCTTATAGCGGAGCTTTTGGGTTGTTTGTACCTGATACTAAAGAAGCGTATTTGAGGCTTGCCAATTTTTATAAAAATAAAATTAATCCTTTAACTATAGCAATTACAGGCTCTTCGGGCAAAACGACTACAAAAGAAATTTTTTCTGCAATTTTTGAAACAAATAAAAAAACACATAAGTCAAAACTTAATCATAACAACGAAATTGGTTTGTGTCAGACTTTGTTGTCCATACCTGAAGATACGGAAGTTTTAATTGTTGAAATGGGAATGAGGGGTTTGGGCGAAATTGATTTGCTTGCGAAGTATGCACAGCCTGATTATGCTGTTATTACGAATGTTGGTACTGCTCATATTGGACGATTGGGAAGTAGGGAAAGCATTGCACACGCAAAGTGTGAAATAGTTAATTATTTTGATGACGACGGGGTTTTAATTACACATTTTGATGATATTTATTTTAATGTTTTAAAAGATTTTGATAAAAAATGGAGCATTATAAAAAAATCAGATTTTGAAATTGTGGAAATGACTCAAAATAGGTCTGTTTTTAAGTTTAAAAATGGTTTTTATACTTTAAATGTCGGTGGTGAATATAATGTATTAGATGCCGTTTTAGCTATAGAAACAGCTCTTTTGGTTGGATTAACACCACAAGAAATTCAAAATGGTTTGGCTGTTTATAAGTCTATAGAAAAACGATTTGAGGAGGTAGTTGTTAATAATTTAACAATTATAAATGACAGTTATAATGCGAATCCTGAGTCTATGAAGGCTGCAATAAAAGCTTTTGTAGAGCTTTACGATGGTAAAAAAATATTGGTTTTGGCTGATATGAAAGAGCTGGGCGAAAATGAAGTTGCTTATCATAAAGAGTTGGGTCTGTTTTTGAATGGACTAAGAGATATAATTGTCTATACAGTTGGGGATTTGGCAAAAAATATTTCAGATGTTACAATTCATCAGTCAAAGCATTTTTGCGATAATATAGAAGTAGCAAATGAATTAAAAAAAATGCAGAATAAATTGACAGTATTTTTAAAGGGGTCAAATAGTATGAACCTTTATAAAATAATTGAGGAGATAAAAAAATGATTATAACTATTGTTGCAGGTTTAATAGCACTTGTTTTGTCATTGTTGTTTGGTGTTGTCTATTTGGATTTTTTGAAGAAAAAATTATACAATCAGCCGATTTTGGAAGATGCGCCTGAGCGACATGCTCAAAAAAGTGGTACCCCTACAACTGGTGGAGTTACTATCATTTTGGCAATAATAGTTGCATCGTTAATTGCTTTGCCTATGCAACAAGTTACTACAACACAAGCATTTTTGGTGTTGTTAACATTGATTTTCTTTGCAATGACTGGATTTCAGGATGATATGCAAAAAATTACTAAAAACCAAAATAAAGGACTTTCGCCTAAGGGGAAGTTGTTTTTGCAAGTAGCGATTGCTACATTGCCTACTTTGTATTTGTTTTTAAATAAGATGACAACGGTTTCAATCGCAGGCTTTTCTGTTGATTTGGCTTGGATTTATCCATTATTTTCATTGTTTGTTATAACGGGTGCTTCCAATGCCGTGAATTTGACAGATGGACTTGACGGTTTAGCTGGTTCAAATTGTGTTATTGCATTTGCAGGGTGTGCAATTTTGTCGTTGTTGTTAGGTAATGCTGATATTGCAATAATATGTTCAGCAACAGCTGGAGCTTGTTTGGGCTTTTTATATTTTAACAGATATCCGGCACAAGTTTTTATGGGGGACACCGGTTCTTTAGCATTGGGTGGGCTTTTGGGCACAGTAGCAGTTATGGGTAAATTTGAATTGTTTTTGGTGTTTTTAGGCGTGATTTTTATTGTGGAAACATTGTCGGTA
Organism: Candidatus Gastranaerophilaceae bacterium; assembly: GCA_045635965.1. GTDB lineage: Bacteria > Cyanobacteriota > Vampirovibrionia > Gastranaerophilales > Gastranaerophilaceae > RGIG2134. The sequence continues at coordinate 38,431 of JAZTWQ010000012.1, read as the reverse complement.
ATTTTGCAGGTTACAAGTTTTAAGTTAACAGGAAAGCGAATTTTTAAAATGTCTCCTATTCACCATCATTTTGAACTTTTAGGTTGGTCTGAAAATAAGATAGTGTTAGTGTTTTCGTTTATAACTCTTTTGGCTACTTTTTTAGCGTTATCAATATTTTACACAGCAAAAATAGGATTAATATAGTATGAAAAGAAATTGGTATGATATAAAGGTTTTAATTTTGGGTTTTTCAAAAAGTGGGATTTCTGCTGCCAGATATCTTAATAAAAAAGGTGCACGGTGTTTTATAACAGAGCAAAAAACATTGAAGGATACTGATAAAGCTTTGCTTGAAGAGTTGTTAGAGATGGGGATAAAATGTGAGTTTGAATGCCATTCTGATGAGTTTTTGAGTGATGCACATATTGCTATAACAAGTCCGGGGATACCGCCACATAGTGATTTAATATCTAAGGTTAAAGAAAAAAATATTCCAATAATTAGTGAAGTTGAATTAGCTTATAGAGAGACAACGACTCCATTTATTGCAATAACAGGAACAAATGGTAAAACTACAACTACAGCATTGACTTCACATATATTGTCATCAAAATATAATGCTCCAAGTTGTGGGAATATTGGAACACCTCCTACCTCATTGCTGGAAGAAAAGCAAGATTATTTTGTAGCAGAATTGAGTTCTTTTCAGATAGAACATAGTAAAAGTTTTAAGGCTCAAGTTGCGATGTTTTTGAATTTTACCCCTGATCATATTGATTGGCATCAAGGTTTGGATAATTATTTTGAAGCAAAAGCTAAAATTTTCAAAACTCCATTAGAACCAATTTTCGCGATTTATAATGCATGTGATGAAAAACTTTATGAGTTTTCAAAGACTACGCATAGTGAAAATTTTTATTTTGGTAAAGAGTTTGAGAAAAATTGTTGCTACATAAAAGATGGTGCAATTTATTTTAAACGTAGTAAAGATGGAGAATTTATTATTTCAATTTCTGATGTTCCGTTGGTTGGTGAACATAATTATCAAAATGTTATGGCATCAATTATAGCCGCAAAATTAATTGGATTAGAAAATGAGGAAATAAGTCAATCTATAATGAATTTCAAAGCAGTTGAGCATAGATGTGAATTTGTAAAGAAAGTTGGAAATATCGAGTTTTATAATGATTCAAAAGCAACTAATCCTGAAGCATCTATCGTTGCAATCCGTTCTTTCGGCGGACAGACAGTTTCTTTAATAGCCGGCGGTCGTGATAAAATGACTGATTTAACTGAATTTTCTAAGTCAATAAAAGATTGTATTTCAGATGTTATTTTGATAGGAGAGGCGACTCAAAGATTTGAAGAGGCTCTTTTACAAGTTTCTTTTAATAAAATTCATAAGGTCGCAACTCTTGAAAATGCTATAGATAAGTCAATTGAGTTAAGTAATGATGTGTGCTTATTGTCGCCGGCTTGCGCAAGTTATGATATGTTCGAAAATTATGAAGTAAGAGGTGAGGTTTTTAAAGAATATGTCATATCAAAATCCTAATTATAGAAACAGTCAAGCAGTGCAACAACAACCATTGTTATCAGCACCTGATAGCAAGTTGTTTATTATTGTTATATTTTTGATTGTAATAGGAATAATGTTCATATTTTCAACAACTGCACAAAAGGCTATTGAAGAGGGGTTAAATCCAGCGTCTTATATTTTAAAACAAATGTTCTATCTTGTTTTGGGCATATTTACTATGAATTATTGCGTACAAACAGATTATAGAAAACTAGGAAAGTGGGTTATTCATTTTGCATGGGGTGTCGTAATTTTATTATTGCTGGTTAAATTTACACCGCTTGGTGTTGTTGCGAATGGAGCGAAACGATGGATACAGTTAGGTCCTATTCAGTTTCAACCTTCTGAGTTAGCTAAAATAGCTGTAATTGGTCTTTTGAGTCGAGCATTTTATAAAGATTCTAAATTGTTTAGCGAAGATAAAATAAAATATTATGTTCCGATTTTTGTTATGTTATTGTTGATATTTCTCCAGCCAAACTTATCAATGATTATGTTGATAATTATAACCGGAGCGATAATGTATTTGACTTGTGGCGGGTCGTTTAAGCTGTTGTTCCAGCTTGGGGCGTTGGCTTGTGTTCCGTTACCGTTTTTGTTGCATACGTACCAGATTAATCGTATAAAAACTTGGTTTAATCCTGAAATGGATCCTCAAGGGCTTGGATATAACGTTATTCAGTCAAAGTTAGCATTTGCTGTTGGTGGTATATGGGGCGTTGGGTATGGCAATTCAAAGCAGAAGTTATTTTGGTTGCCTGAAGCTCATACGGATTTTATTTTTGCAATTATTGCAGAAGAAGCAGGGTTTTTGGGCTGTCTTTTAGTCATAGGTCTGTTCTGTGGGCTTATTCATAGAGGGTTGATTATTTCTTCTCGATGTCCTGATATTTTTGGTAAGCTGCTTGCTGCCGGGATAACTACGGTGCTGGGCGTACAAGCTGCATTGAATATGAGTGTTGCAAGTGCTTTTTTACCGGCAACCGGTGTTCCGTTACCGTTCATTAGTTATGGTGGAACTTCTTTGGTTGTAAATATGACTATGATTGGTATTTTATTAAATATTTCAAGGAAACGTATTAAAAGGATAAGTGGTAGTGAAAAAACAAGATAAAAAGATTTATTTTATAACCGGTGGTGGAACCGGCGGGCATATATATCCGGCAATTTCTATTGCTAAAGAGCTGAGAAATGATATAAATACGGAAAAAATCTATTACATTGGTAAATCCGGTAATTTAGAAGAAAAAATTGCGAAACAAGAAGGCTTTGAGTTTTTGCCGATTGATATTACTTCAATGCCTAGAAAATTAGATTTTAACTTTTTAAAATGGGGCGTAAATTTACAAACTGCAACTTGGAAAGCGTTGTATTATCTTTATAAATATAAGCCTAATGCTGTTTTTGGTACCGGAGGATATGTTTCTGCACCTGCAATTATGGCTGCGATTTTGAGTAATACTCCATTTGTTATACATGATTCTGACGCTCATCCAGGGATTGTTTCTAGATATGTTGCTCGTGGTGCTAGACTTGTTTCGGTTGCTTTTGACGAGGCTAAAAAGTTTATACAAAATAAGAATATAAAAGTTTTTGGAAACCCCATAAAACAAGAGTTCTATACTGTATCAAAAGAAGAAGCAAAAAATTTATTAGGAATTTATAATGGAAAAACTTTATTGGTAATGGGTGGTTCTCAAGGTGCAATGAATATAAACCATGCCGTTATTTGTTGTTTGGAGTATTTTACAACCAAGTTAAATATGAATGTTGTATTGCAAACTGGAGCTAAAAATTATGATGCAACTCTTGAAGAATTGAGAAATGTTTATCCGGATTATGTGAAAAATTCGAGTATTATTATAAAACCTTATTTCGACAATATGGCAATACCTTTAAAGGCTGCGGATATAGTAATAGCTCGTGCAGGTTCTTTAAGTTTGTCAGAAATAGCTGCTGTAGAACTTCCTTCAATTTTAGTTCCATATCCGTATGCGGCTGCTGATCATCAGCGTAAAAATGCGAAATGCTATGAGCAGGTAGGTGCAGCTATTTATATCGATGATTTTGATTTGAATAAAGATATTCTAGAAAAGACGATTGTTGATTTAGTAAGTAATCCTGAAAAGTTAGCGGATATGAAGAATGCTGTGAAAAGATTTTCTAAACCTACAGCAACAAAAGAAATAGCTGAGGCGATAAAAGAGATTGCTGGTTAAATGAATAATTACGAAAAATGTTTGAAACTTTTGACATCTAAAGAAAAATTCCATATTGAGTTGGGATTGGATAGAGTTGGAAAGGTTTTAGAGCTGTTAGGAAATCCACAGGATAAGATTAAGGTTGTTCATGTTTCAGGAACAAATGGAAAAGGGTCAACTTGTTCAATTTTAAATTCTGTTTTGAATGCAGCCGGATATAAAGTTGGTTTATTTACCAGTCCTCATCTTGTTAAATATAATGAGAGAATTAAAGTAAATTCTTTAGCTATTTCTGATGATGATTTGTATAATTTTCTTTTAGAGATAGATTTGCTTATTAAAAAAAATAATATTTATCTGACAGAGTTTGAAATGCTTACTGTTGTTGGCTTTTTGTATTTTGAGCGGAATAATGTGGATATAGCCGTGATAGAAGTTGGGTTGGGGGGACGACTTGATTCAACAAATGTTATTAAAAAGCCGGTTGTTTGCGCTATTACGTCAATTTCTTTAGACCATGTTGATAGATTGGGTTGCACTGTTGAGCAAATAGCTTTTGAAAAAGCCGGTATTATAAAAAATGGCGTTTCTTGTTGTGTAATCCAGACTAATGCAGGAGTGGAAAAAATAAAACAAATTGCCAATCAAATGGAGTCGATTTGTGTAGAAGTACCGATTTTTGTTAAAACCAGAATAATAGATGGAGTTAATTATGCAGAGATTGATGGAAGTTTGTATGAATTTGCTCTAAATGGAATTTATCAAGAAGAGAATCTGTCGTTGGCGTTAGGCGTTATAGACGAGCTAAAAAAACAAGGTTTTTGTGTGGAGCTTGATGCGATAAGAAACGGCTTGAAAGAAGTTGCTCATAGGGGACGATTTGAAATTATTAATGAACTTAATTTAGTTATAGATGGAGCGCACAATCCTGCCGGTGCGATTGCCTTGAGAAGTAGTTTGGATGTTCTTTTTCCTCAAAAACCTATTACGTTTGTTTATTCTACAATTAGTACAAAAGATTATTCGTCAGTGCTAAATTCTTTATTAAAAAAGAATGACGAAGTAAAGTTTTTGAAGTTTAATTACCCTAGTGCAATTAATCCTGAAAAGTTGGTTTCTTTAATAAAAAACAATTCAGTAGAAATAATTGAGCAGTATCAATTAAAAGAAGTGTTGAATGCAAATATTAGAAATGGTCGCATAACGGTTTTAACAGGATCTTTGTATGCTATTGGAGAGGTTTATAAAGTTGTTGAAAATTTGAAAATAGCCCAATTGGGTAATATACAGTAAATTCCATTACCTATATTATTACTATATTGCGTGATAAGGGAGATAAAATAATGGGAGAACAAATGACAGAAAACGTAAAAAAAGAAAAGGAAATCAAAGTAGTAATCATAGAAGATTATACCCTAACCAGAGTTGGATTGATTTCTTCTCTGAGTCAGTATCCAAACATAAATGTTGTTGGGGAGGCTTGTGATGGACAAGAAGGTATTAATGTTGTTGCAAGACATAAACCAGATGTCGTTCTTATGGATTTAGGTTTGGCAGGAATGAATGGTATTGAAGCTACTACAAAGATAATGGAAATTTGTCCATCGGCAGGTATAATTGCATTAACTTCTCACGATAGAGAAGAAGAAGTTATGGCAATGTTGGGAGCCGGAGCTAAGGGGTATTGTCTTAAAGATATTGACCCTGATACGTTGATAGGTGTTATTGAAGCTGTTTCAAAGGGGGCGTGTTGGTTAGACCCAGGGATTGCTCGATGGGCGTTGAACCAGTTCCCTCGACCAAAAGACCCAACTATTATTCCATCTGGGGTATTTACTGATTCAAGAACTCAATTAACTGAGCGCGAATTAGAAGTTTTAAAACTTTTAGTAGCGGGAAAGAGTAACACTGAAATTGCTAGCGAATTAATTGTGAGTGTACATACAGCGAAGGCTCATGTGTGTTCAATATTACAAAAATTGTGTGTTGATGATAGAGTTCAAGCTGCGGTAAAAGCTATAAAAGAAAACATTGTGTGATATAAAATACCTACTACACTTAACAAAAAACGGCGTTTAAAACGTCGTTTTTTATTGATTTTTGGGGGTTCTATGATATAATTATCTTGTAAATTATTTATGGAGAAGTAAAATGTCCAAAACCCTTATGGCTCTAGAGAGAGAGAGAGAGAGAGAGAGAGAGAGAGAGAGAGAGAGAGAGAGAGAGAGTTCTCTGGCTAATTGTTTAAAATCTTTTTTTATTAATTCTGCTCTCCGCAAAAAAGCATTTACTTTGGCAGAAGTTTTGATTACCTTAACTATCATTGGTGTTGTTTCTGCGATTACTGTTCCTAATTTAAAAAACAAAGTTGACACTTATATATATAGAAGTGGTTTAAAAAAAGCATATTCTATATTAAAAAATGCTCATAGAAAATCAATAGCTGATGGTGAAAATTTTTATGATGAAGTAAAAGCAAGTACAATAAATGCGTATTACTGGGATAATCCAGACAATATAAAAGATTATTTTAATGTTGTTAAGGGACCGTACACGGGTTCAAATGGCGGAGGATATAATGCTTTGAGTCGTTTGTATGGTTCAGCACAATGGCAACATAATACAGGTTTAATAAAAGATTTAAATGGTAAAGCTTCGGAATATTGGCTTAATTCATCCGCCTTTGCGTTTCAGGTTGCTGACGGAATGATAATAGCGTTTCATATTACACACTGTCATGCTCAAACTATTTATATTGATGTGAATGGTGCAAAAGGACCAAATACATTTGGTAAAGATTTGTTCTTGTTCAATTATGCGGATTCCGGACATTATAATGGGTATGCGGAAAATAGTCCAGTTTCCCAATATGAAGGAATCTGGCACCAAATCTTACCACAAGGTTCAAAAGGAACTCAAGCGTGCGGTGGAAATATTTATTTTTCTCCAGCACCAAGTGATTGTAATTCGAAAGGAACTGGCTATACTTGCGCAAGAGAATACTTGCAAGATATGTCATATAAAGTAAAATAAACAACAACTTAATCTGAAAAATGATTATATGAGTTTAATTTTACGACATTTTCATCAATTTCAAAAACTTCATTTTTAAATTTGATTATTGACTTTGGTGAAGTTGTGTTTTTATGCACTCTTCCAATAATGCTAAATTCTGGAATGTTCAAAATTCTTGCATATTCCGGATTTAAAGTCACTACTAATGAAAAATCTTCGGCACCATACATTAATACTTTTTTATAATCTAATTTTAATTGATTACATTTGTTTATAAATTCATCGCATATTGGTAAATTTTCACCATTTATTTCTAACGAGCAATTTGATAATTCAGATATTTTATAAACAGCATCAGCCAAGCCATCAGATGTGTCCATTGCGCATAAACAGGTTAATGGTAATTCACTAAATTTGCCCACATCATCCAAATTTATTTCAGGTGCTAAATGTGCTTGCGTAAAAATTGATTTGGCTTGATTATTTGATATTAACTCTCTAAGGCCGATATCACTGTATCCAACATTTCCAAAAAGCAAAACCAAATCATCATCTTGGGCATATTGTCTGCCAACTTCAAGTCGTCTTATTTGCTGCCCTATTGCACAAATTGAAATAACAATTTTTTCACTTTTGGTCAAATCTCCACCGCAAACACAACATTTGTATTTTTGGCAAGCTACTTCAATTCCTTCATAAAATGATTCAACAAAATCAGAAGAAATATTCTCAGGCATGGAAAGTGAAATTGAAATATATTTTGGTAAAGCTAATGACGCTCTTAAGTCTGAAATATTAACAGTAACAGCTTTTATTGCTAATTCATAAGGCGTTGTTGTGTTTAAGGAAAAATGCACATCTTCAACTAATGTGTCTTGTGTAACTATAAGTGGTAAATTAGCAACATAGTCATATATTTTTGCGCAATCATTACCCAAAAATTCGGTTCGTGATAGCTTATTATGAATAATTTTTAACATATCAAGTTCGTTCATTCAACAATTATAAATACAAACTCTTATTTTATCAACAATAAATATAACAAGATTTAAAACAGGGTTGAACTCTTTAAGCTTATGTAGTATGATTTAAGCATAATAATTAAATCATGGAGTTTATATTAAATGTTCGAACGTTTTACAGAAAAAGCAATTAAAGTAATAATGCTTGCTCAAGAAGAAGCTAGACGATTAGGTCATAACTTCGTTGGTACAGAGCAAGTTTTGCTAGGGCTTATTGGTGAAGGTACAGGAGTTGCGGCAAAAACGCTTAAGACGATGGGTGTAACTTTAAAGGATGCGCGTGCTGAGGTTGAAAAAATTATCGGTCGTGGTTCAGGTTTTGTTGCCGTTGAAATTCCTTTTACTCCAAGAGCTAAAAGAGTTTTAGAATTGTCTTGGGACGAAGCAAGACAACTGGGTCATAATTACATTGGAACCGAACACTTACTTCTCGGCTTGATTAGAGAAGGTGAAGGCGTTGCTGCAAGAGTGTTGGAAAACCTTGGTGTTGATATGAACAAGGTTAGAAGTTCAGTAATTAAAATGTTGGGTGAATCTAAGCCTCAAGCTGCAACTGCAGGTGTTGGCGGTTCTTCTTCCGGTTCAAAAGCAAAAACCCCAAGTTTAGATGAATTTGGTACTGATTTGACATTAGCGGCTCAAGAACAAAGACTTGACCCTGTTGTTGGTAGAGAAAAAGAAATTGAGCGCGTTGTTCAAATTCTTGCAAGAAGAACAAAAAACAATCCTGTCCTTTTAGGTGAACCAGGGGTAGGTAAGACAGCTGTTGCTGAAGGTTTAGCTCAAAGAATTGTTAATGGTGAAGTTCCGGATATTCTTGAAAGTAAAAAAATTATTCAGCTTGATATGGGCTTGCTTGTTGCCGGTACAAAATACCGTGGTGAATTTGAAGAAAGATTGAAAAAAATCATGGACGAAATTCGCCAAGCTGGAAACGTTATTCTTGTAATTGATGAAATGCATACATTGATTGGAGCAGGAGCGGCGGAAGGCGCAATTGATGCAGCAAATATCTTAAAACCAGCACTTTCAAGAGGTGAAATTCAAGTTATCGGTGCTACTACATCAGACGAATATAGAAAATATGTAGAAAAAGATCCGGCACTCGAAAGAAGATTTCAACCAATTTTGATTGACGAACCTTCTAATGATGAGTCTGTTGAAATTCTTCGTGGTTTAAAAGGTAAATATGAAGAACACCACAGATTGAATATTTCGGATGCTGCAATTATAGCTGCGGTAGAATTGAGTTCGAAATATATCACTGATAGATTTTTACCTGATAAAGCTATTGATATTATTGATGAAGCGGCGTCTAAAGTTCGTTTACATGTTTCAACCCTTCCACCGGAAGGCAAAGAGCTTGAAAAAGAACTTAAAGCTGTTGTTAAAGAAAAAGAAGATGCTATTAGAAATCAAGAGTTTGAACATGCATCTGATTTGAGAGATAAAGAAGCTGATTTAAAAGAGCGAATCAGAGAAATGGTTCAAGAATATAGAGAAGAGCATGATGCTAATAAACCAACTGTTACATCTGAGCATGTGGCTGAAGTTGTTAGTACTATGACCGGTATACCAACTGCGAAAATTACAGAGGGTGAATCAGAAAGACTTATGAAACTTGAAGAAACTCTTCATGCAAGAGTAATTGGACAAGATTCTGCTGTTGTTGCTATTTCTAAAGCTATCAGACGTGCAAGAGTTGGTTTGAAATCACCAAATAGACCAATTGGAAGTTTTATATTCTCAGGTCCTACTGGTGTCGGTAAAACGGAACTTGCAAAAGCTTTAGCGGAAGCTGTATTTGGTTCTGAAGATAATATGATTCGTGTTGATATGTCTGAATTTATGGAAAAACATTCAACTGCGAAATTGATTGGCTCTCCTCCGGGATACGTTGGTTATGATGATGGCGGCCACATGTCTGAAATCGTTCGTAAAAAGCCTTATAGCGTAGTTCTATTCGACGAAATTGAAAAAGCGCACCCTGACGTGTTTAACATCATGTTGCAAATATTAGATGATGGAAGATTAACTGACGCAAAAGGTCGTCACATTAACTTTAAAAACACTATTATCATAATGACTTCAAACGTAGGGGCTAGCATGATTACAACAACTGGTAAACTAGGTTTTTCAGTTGCTGAAAACGAAGCTAAAGACAAGTACGAAAGATTAAAAGATACAGTTATGGAAGAAATGAAAAAATCATTTAAACCTGAGTTCCTTAACCGTATTGATGACATAATTGTATTTGCACACTTAAGCAAACCTGAAATCAGAGAAATCGTTGATTTGCTTCTTAAAGATTTATTCAAACGTCTTAAAGAGCAAGAATTAAGTGTAGAAGTATCTGATGAAGTAAAAGACGCACTTGCTGATGAAGGTTATAATGAAGCTTACGGTGCCCGTCCATTGCGTCGTGTAATCCAAAAGAAAATAGAAGATGTATTAGCAGAAGAAATTCTTTCTGGGCAGTATAAAGCAGGTGATACAATTTATTTGAATTTGGATGCGGATAAGAAAATTTGTTTTGATAGAGAAAAAACAAAACAAGAAGCTTAAAATAAGATAAATATTAAAATGACCGCCTTTAAAACAGGCGGTTATTTTTTATAAAATTTAAAAAGATTACCCAACTGGGTAATAGAAAAATAAAAATAAACTATTAACATGGATTAGTCCAGTTAGTTAATAGTAATTTCTAATTACGGAAAGGTATTTTGTGTCAGCATTGCATAAAATTAATTTTGTAGCAAAAGATTATGAAAATATTTTTGTTTATAAAGATGAGTTAAATTATGAAAAAAAAGAAAAATTCTCAGTATTTAAGTTGCCTCAAACTAAAGATTTTTTAACTATTTTTGTATTGTTGGATGAACTTAATGAAACTAATCGTACGTTGTTGGTAAATTGTATAACGTCAATAAAAGTCCAATCTTTTTCAAATATTGAAATTGTTATAGTTAATATGGATTGTAGTCGTTATGCGCATGACGTTTTATCAATGTTGGAGTCTAGTATTAATTTGAAAATAGTATATTCTAGCGCCGCTAATGTTTCTGTAGCTCTTGATAATCTTGTCAAAAACTGTAAGAGTGAATATGTTTCAATTATAAATTTTTCTGATATTATTCCGAGGATAGGTGATGTTGAATTTGTTGTTATTACGCTTTTTGAAAGAGGCTATGATTATTTGACATTGAGTGTAGATTATTTTGATAATCATGGAAAAAACTTTGATTTTCAATCAAAAGAATCATCTGTTTTAAAATCTAATTTGAATTTTCATTACAGTGCTTATTTTAAGACTGAAATATTAAGACAGTATAAATTTAGCGAGTTAAGAACAGGCAAGTTGGATGAAGGCATGATTATGACTTTTGAAGATAATGAAAAAAGAGGTAATCATATTAAAAGTAAGACTCAAATGAATTTTCTTGCACAGTTTGAGTCCATTAATTAGACAATAAAAAAGGGTAATTTTTACCCTTTTTTGTTATTTTAATGTTGATAATTTTTCTTTAAATCGCTCAATATCTTCTGCTGTATCAATTCCTACAGCGTTGTCTTTTACGACTGCTGTTATGATTTTCATTCCGTTATCTAAAGCCCTTAATTGCTCTAAGCTTTCAGTTTTTTCTAAACTTGTTTGTTGTAATGCAGTCATTTTGAATAATGCATTTCTCTTATAACCGTAAATTCCCATGTGCGCGTAAAATTCGTGGTTTTCAATATTTCTTTCATAAGGAATTTTAGAACGTGAAAAATACATTGCAAATCCCGCAAGGTTTTTTACGCATTTCACCACATTTGGGTTGTTTAATTCTTCTTCGCTTGTTATTACTCTTATTAGTGTTGATACGTCAGCCTCTTGGTTGTTTTTTAGTGCAGAAATACAAGCATCAATGCTTTCCGGTGTTATCAATGGTTCGTCGCCTTGAACATTGATTATATATTCAATATCGGGTCGTTTTTGGGCAACTTCAGCAATTCTATCACTTCCGCATTTGTGGTTAATGTCTGTCATCATTGCATTTGCCCCAAATTTATTGCAAGCTTCTATTATTAATTCGTTGTCTGTTGCAATAATGACCTCATTGGCTAGTTTTGATGCCATAGCTTTTTCCCAAACATATTGTATAATTGGTTTGCCTTCTACTTCAATTAGTGCCTTTGCCGGTAATCTGGTTGAACCGTATCTCGCTGGTATAATTATTGCAACTCTTTCGTTCATAATTCCTCCGTTATTTATAAAGAAACAACTAATCCGACCCAGTGTCCATCAACTAATTTCTCAACTAGTTTGAGCCCTTCTCGTTCAATTGCTGATTGAACAATATGTTCTTTTTCGTCTAAGATTCCAGACAAAACCATTTTTGCATTAGGTTTTAATAGTTGTTTTAACTCGTTCATTATAATATCTAAAACATTGTGTAAAATATTTGCACAGATAAAGTCAAACTTTTGTGCTAATAAATCGGTTGATGTTCCGGTGAAAAAGTTAATTTTTTCAAAAGTTTTGTTGAGTTTTGCGTTTTCAATAGCGACAGGGATAACGGTTTCGTCATTATCAACAGCAATCGCATTTTTTGCCCCCAATTTTATTCCGCATATTGCTAAAATCCCTGAGCCACAACCGACGTCTGCGATAGTCGCATCTTTACTCATATATTTTTCCATTGCTTTAACACATAGCTGGGTTGTAGCGTGTGAGCCGGTTCCAAATGCCATTCCCGGGTCTAAATCTACAATAATTTCATTTTCTTTTGCATTATATTCGCGCCATGTGGGTCTTATTACAATTCTGTCCGATATTTTTGTTGGCAGCCAACCTTTTTTCCATTCTTCAGACCAATCTTTATCTTCTATTTGTTCTATTGAAATATCTAAATTCAGTTCTTCAAATACTTCTTGAAGAATTGTTTCTTTTATAGTTTCAGGGGCAACATAATTACTAAAAAATGCTCTCATGCCGTCAGCTTTACCGGTTCTTCTCAGTTCTTTGAAAGTTTCTTCTTCTAAAACTACACCTTCGCATGGAAATTCGCAAAACAAAATCTGAGATATTACATCTCTAATATCTTCGTTTTCTCCGAATGGTTGCGCAGTATCATCAAAATCACCAAAAGGCGATTTCGTTTCTACAGCTCTAATGTCCGTATTTTCATTCGCCTCTTGATTAAGTTTTATGTTAATTTGCCAATAATTGCTCATTATTCGTTAAAGACACCCATTCTGCGGAATTTAGCATATCTGTCATCTTTTAGTGCTTGAGCACTCATTCCAGCCATTTCATTTAAATTATCTAATAGTGCTTTTTTAAGGTTATCCGCAGCCATTTTAGGGTCGTAGTGAGCACCACCTCTAGGTTCTTTAACAACTCCGTCAATGATATCAAATTTTAGTAAATCATCAGCCGTGATTTTTAAAGCTTCAGCCGCTTGGGCAGCTTTAGCTGCGTCGCGCCATAAAATAGAGGCACAGCCTTCAGGAGAAATAACAGTGTAATAAGCATGTTCTAGCATAAGTACTTTGTTTGCAACTGCTAAACCTAAAGCACCGCCGGAGCATCCCTCACCGGTGATTACCGCAATAACAGGGACATCTAATTTTGCCATTTCTTTTAAGTTAACTGCTATAGCTATACCCTGACCGGTTTCTTCTGCTTTGATTCCAGGGAATGCCCCAGGAGTATCAATTAGCGTAATGATTGGTAAGCCGAAACGATTTGCGTGCTCAAATAATCTAAGTGCTTTTCTATAACCTTGAGGTTGTGGCATGCCAAAATTGTATTCAAGATTTTCTTTTGTTGTTTTACCTTTCATTGTACCGATAATCATCACCGGATGATTATCTATTCTAGCAATACCACCAATTATTGCCCTATCATCGCTTCCTTCTCTGTCGCCATGCATTTCCATAAAATTGGTTGTCATCAGCTCTATATAGTCCAAAAAGTTTGGACGTTCGCTATGACGCGCAATTTGTAATTTTTGTAATGGTTCTAAATTATCGTATAAATTTTTCTTGTATTCTTCTTTTTGTTTTTCAAAAGTTTCAATTTCGCTACTCAAATCAAGCCCCGATTCTAAACTTATTTTTCTAAGTTCTTCTATTTTCTTTTCTATTTCATATACATATTTTTCAAATTCCAATACAGCCATAGTTATTGTCCTTTTCTCTTATGAATTTTTAAAATATTAGCAAGCATTGCTTTTAGCTCTGAACGTTTAGCAATATTATCAATTTGACCGTATTTCATTAAATATTCAGCAGTTTGGAAATCAGACGGTAATTTTTGACGAATAGTTTGTTCGATAACGCGTCTACCGGCAAAACCTATTCGCGCACCTTGTTCTGCGATTATTATATCTCCTAAAGTTCCAAAACTGGCAGTAACGCCGCCAAATGTCGGTTCTGTCAATACAGTTATGTAAAGTAATTTTGCTTCATTCATTTTAGCTACAGCGCAACTTGTTTTTGCCATTTGCATTAAGCTAAGCGCACTTTCCTGCATTCTTGCACCGCCTGACGCTGTAACAGCAATCACCGGTAGCTTTAATTCTAATGCTTTTTCTATTATGCGAGTAACTTTTTCACCAACAGCGCTTCCCATTGAACCACCCATGTATTCAAAGTCCATAACCGCTAATGCAACTTTTTCTCCGTCAATTTTAGCCAAACCTGTAACAACGGCTTCGTTTATATCCGGATTTTTTTCTTTTGCTTTTCTTTGTCTATCTTTGTAGCTTTCAGTATCTACAAAATCAAGCGGGTCGCTGGCACTTACTGATGAGTACATTTCTTCAAATGAACCATCGTCTACAAGTTGCTCAATACGAGTTCTTGCATTTATTCTAAAGTGATAATCGCAATGAGGGCAAACCATCAAATTGTTATTTAACTCTTTTTTTAAAAGTTGCGTATCGCAGTTGAAACATTTTTGCCATAATTTTGCGATATCGTCGTCTATTGCTACAACCTCACTGGGTCTAGCTGCTAATTGTTCTTCTTTCCTATTTTGGAACCAATCTTTTAAGTTCATTTTTTTATCCTTATTATGTTCAATGATAGTATACAACAAATATTAAATATATTGTCTTATTGTTTCATATTGTAACCTTGCTTAATATCCTTGCATTAACAACGGGGATGTCATCGGTGTAAGCATTGGTGTAGTTGCTTCATCATGTAATTGTAACGGTCCGGAGTTCCATTTTCGTTCATTTATACTTTTTTCTTTAGGTACTTCATTTTTTTCCTTAACTTTTGGTACTATTATTTCATGCTTTGGAGTTGTGTGCATCACAGGTTGAAATTCCGAGTCGTCTATTAGGACTTTTTCTTCCACTTCTGGCTCAACTTTTATTGATTTGCTACGCTTAAATAATTTATTTTTTAAACTTGGCTTTATTTCAGCTTTAGCTTCAAGATGAGCTTTTTCCGGTTTTTTCTCATTAGGAGAAACTCCAAGTTTTTCAGGATTTTTTATGTATAATTTTTTAAACTCTAAGTCAGCATTTTTTGTTCCTAGTATAAAGAAACAATTAAATAATGTTCTTTGGCGTACCGTATCATAGCCAAGTGTAAATTTTACGTCTTCAGGTCCAACCATTACATACACCCTGTTTTCTTGCATAAATTTACCATCCCAAGCATCTCGTTCAAGTGCAAGCGAGCCTGACCACATTACAGAAAGATATTTATTTAATTTTAACCCTTCTGATAAATAAATGTTGTTTGTACCGTATCTATATTGGTCAAAGTAGAAAGGTGATTCGCCGTGTGTAGCGGTATAAAAGTATCCTAGGGTTTGAATCCAGCGGTCTGTTTCTGTTCTCAAACGAGGACCCATTCTAACCAAAGCGAATGTATCTCCGTTTCCGTATAATGTAGAGCCGGCTTGGGTGCTTAATTCAAAAACAGCGTATCTGTTGTTGATATCATCACCGTAGTACCAGATAGGTTTGTCAATTTGCCCTTGCCATCTTAGACGTCCGGTTGTCCAATCCCGTCTAAAATCTTCAGCTATGCCTCCGGATATTCTGTGTCTAAAGCTTAAACCTAAATCATCCACCTTGTAGGCTTTATTGTATACAACTTCGGCTAGTTTTCCCGCAACTCTGTTTCCTAAAAAACCTTCGTCCATATAGCCGTTCATGCCATATTGCATAGACCAGTTTTCATTAAATTCGTGTTCACCTCGAAGAATTGTTTCACTTTCATCGACGGAGCTGATTGCAAACTCAGTCCAGTTTTTATCGTTTCGGTATCTAGCCATTCCACCCAATCCAACCTGCCCTTCAAAGATATTTAAAAATGGTGCAAGTTTTAGTGCGCCTCCAAATGGAGCTCCGGTAACAAATCCTGGTCCAATATATGTCCCTAATTGTCTTATAAATCCTATCTCAGGCATATTTGTTTCGATGTATTGTTGCTCTTTATTAGTTATTAAATGTAGATTACCAGTGCTTGCTATTTTTACATTTTTTAAGTAGATGTCGGCATTACGAACTGTAATTTTATCATTGTTTTCTCTGGCATCTATTATAATTTCTTTTGCTTTTATAGTATATTTTTCATCATATTTTTCTTTTAGATAAAAAACTCTTTGAGCGTCAGCCAATTGGTTTGTTCCGTATCTGTTAAATGAAGATGTTCCAAATGAAATGGTTCTATCTTCTTTTGAAATGGCTTGTCCATTTTCAAGCAATATGTCCTTACCCGCTATTAGTTGTGCATTTTCTGATTTTAGTGTAACAAACATATTTTGAGTTATGGGATTGTCCATTAATGCATTTTTTTTGTGCAAATCAATTGTTATGGATTCTCCTTCCATTACATTTGAATCTTTTATTAATCTAACATTACCAAAGCCCTTTAATAATCCTGTTTCTTGGTTCAAAATTAATTTGTCTGCACGCAGAGTTGTTCCGTCTTCCGGAATTATTATAGCCGCATTACCGGTTGCTTCGACTTCTTGTCGTTCAGGGTAATACTGTAATTCATCACTTTTAAGGTCTAAATTTGTAACCCCTTTTTCCAGTGCTGTTTTTTCTTCTTTTTTTTTCTCTTTTTTGTTGTTTTTTTCTTTATTTTCTTTTGTTGTTAGGGCTTCTTTTACTTCTTTTTTTACAGAATTTGTTCTTAAATCGTTGTTGTCGCCTAAGTTGTTTTGCAAGTTCATGTAATCATTTAAGAAGTCGTCCGAGTCAAAGTTTTTACACTGCCCGCTAAGTGGTGTAATAACGCTGAATAATAAAAGTATTAAAATTAATTTATATATTTTTTTCAATTAATATACCCCTATATATAGTTCAAAGGATTTCTTGTTTGTCCATTTACGCGTACTTCAAAGTGTAGGTGTGGACCTGTAGAATATCCAGTAGTTCCTTCTCTTCCTACGGTTTGTCCTCTTGATACATATTGACCAACATTGACATTCCAACTGTTTAAATGTGCGTATAATGTTGTTACTTTCGCTCCATTATACATTCCGTGGTCGATGATAACAACTTTTCCATATCCGCCATACCATCCTGCATAAATTACTTTTCCTGAGTTTGATGCTTGAACTGCACCGTTATTTGCACCTCCGATGTCTATTCCGGAGTGGAACGTGCGGCTTTTAAATATTGGATGGACTCTCCATCCATAAAGTGATGTTATCGGACCAGCAATTGGTTTTATAAATCCCCCAACTACTTTCATATTATCAGAGCTGGATGTTTCTCTGTTTATAATCCCTGTTAGGTTTTTAGACTGGCGAGCCAGTTCTCTTTCTGCCTTTTCGTATGTTTGTCTATCTGTTCTTAATTTTTTTATTAATTCTTCATTTTTTCCTATTGCTAATTGAATTGCGGCTTGTTTGGAGTTCATGTCTTGAATTGAATTGGATAGTCTCCTTTTTTCCATTTCGTAATCATAGCGCATTTTTGCAATTTTTTGTGCTTTTTTTCTAACATTGTAAAGCGAATTTTTGTCTGTTTTAGTTATGATATTTTGGAAATAAATATTATCCATGAATGAGTTTACGTCTTCAGAAGTAATTAAAAGTTCAAAAAGATTTTTTCTGTGGTGCATGTAAATATTTCTAATACGCTGTCTTACTTGCACGAGGGTTTTATTGTAGTCTGCGACAGCAACAGCCAGTTCAGCTTCAATAGTAGAGAGTCGGTTTTTTGTGAAAGTATATCTTTTTTTTGAATATTCTAAATCTTTTGTTGTCGTTTCTAATTTCTGTTGGTTCTTGAAAAGTTTATTTGTTTCTTTATTTTCAAGCATTTTTAGTTGTTTAATTTTGTTTTGAGTTTCTTGATGTTTTCTCAATATCGCTTGGTCACTATCTTCTGCCAGCGCAACCCCAGCAAAAGATAATGTTGACATTAAAACTACCAACGATATGATAAAAACTATAAACTTCTTAATTCCTAACAACATTTTCATTTTTTTTAATTAACGTCTGTAAAAAAATTCCATAATTATAGGTGCCAAAGTGAAAAGTATAAATGATATACCTATTATTTTTACAAATAATGCTCTGTTTTCTCTAAAAAATTCCATATATTTCCCCAAATCATAATCTTATAACAATACTATTTTACATTATAAATTAATAAGTGCAAATAATTTACAAATTAATAACAAATTATTGAGCAGTACCCGCCATATAACCGGGGATAACTAATGCTGGCGGTATAAGTCTTGACGCAACTGCAGATATTGCGCCGCTGGAAGCGGCTGTTGCATTTGCCGGTGTTAAGTTTTGCGCAACTAAGGAGGCGCCTAAAAGTGTATCATCAACATGTGCGGCAAAATCTGTCAGCTTTATATCTCTATCTTCATTTTCTACAAAAATTTTATTATTCATGTTGTTTGCAACTTCGTTTCCAACTTTAATTCCTATTGCAAGGCTACCAAGCACTACGGCAACTGGCGGGAATGCTTTTAAAATAGCATTTAATGCTTTATTGTTAACATCAGGCATTTTAAATCCCGTTTTTTTGACAATTTTATCATAAGCCCAATTACCACCAGCGACAAATGAAATTGGAAAAACTATATTGCCTACAAATTGTTGTAAAGTTTCTTTTATTTTATCTCTTTTGTTAGTTTTATCAACAGCTATTCCTCCAGCTAAACCACCAACAAGAGAACCTGCAGCAAGGGCTAATATTTCTAAACTTTCAATTTTTATTTGTTTAAATTCACTCCACTTAAAAATGTTTAAATTTTGTCTTCTGGCACAAAGTGCGAGCCCTGCGGTCATGCCCGCAGCACTTGACCCTAAAATTGCCCATTTTTGTTTATTAGATAAAAATTCTAATTCTTTTACATTTTTATTTGCAACGTGCGAATTTGTGGCTTTAAAGTTTTGTCTTTTTGGCGCTTGTTGTTTAATATTTAAGTAATTATTTGTTGGTATGTTAGTTATTGTATTCATCTTAAAACCCTTCATTTTGTTAAAAACGCAAAATAAAAGAATTTGTTATTTATTTCGCCAAAACTTCACTTTCTGTTACATTACATAACTTAACTAACTCCATCATTAATTTTTCTTCAAAATTAATCGAAAATAAAGAATTTATTTCTTTTATAAAATAACAAGGACTTGTAACATTTATTTCAATAACTTTCTCATCAATCATATCAAGCCCAACTAATGGCAAGCCCATTTCATTTAATTTTTTAGCGATAACATGCGCTACAAATTTTTCCTGCTCACTTAATTCAGCTTTTGCGAAATATTCATCAGAGTGTTGTGCAAATTTAAAATCATTTTGTGCCGGTAATTTTCTGACACATTCTTCCATAACCTTACCATTTAACAACAAAACGCGTTTATCACCATATTTTGCCCCATCAAGAAATTTTTGTACCATTACAATTGTTTTACCGTTTTCTGTGGCGGAAGCAATAATAGAACTTAAATTTTCATCACCTTTTTTTAAGACAAAAACCCCACTCCCAAAACAACGATTTAATGGTTTTATAACGGCTTTTTCGTGTTCGTCAATAAATTTTAAAATCAAATTTTTATTATTAGTTACAATGTTTTCAGGTGCAAATTGTGGAAATAAATTCACGTGCATTTTTTCGTTAAAAGCTTTAATCGCTAAGGGATTGTTTATGACTTTTACTTTATTCATGTCAACAAACTCAAAAATAGAACATGCATTAATATAATCCACATCCATAGGTGGGTCAGGTCTAAAAAATACGACATCAAAAGAGTCTATTATAAATTCTTGTTCTTTTTTTTGATATGAGATTTCTCCGTTGGGCTCTATATATGACACACAAGCCAAAGCACAGCCTTTGGCATTTTTTATAAAAAGTTTGGTCTTTGTTGTAATCCAAACTTCAACTCCGCGGTTCAAAAATTCTCTAATAAACCAGAAGTTTGTTACCAGTTTATTAAATTCGAACCACTTAAACTCAAGTTCATCGACGACAAAAAGCATTTTTGTTGCACTCATTTTACCTGCCTCTTAAATTTCATTAAACTTTAAGCAAACACAGTATATTACAAAAAACAAATATTTAAAATATTACTGATTTAATTCCATCAGGTATAAAATTAACCAATTCCGAAGCTAAAAGCCCATATTCAGTACGAACCTTTGCTCCACACAAACCTGATTGAGAATGGATGTAAACTCCCAATACAGCTGCTTGTCTTACGTTTAACCCTTGTGCAACGAGTCCGGATATAATGCCTGTCAAGACATCGCCCATACCTGCTTTAGCTAACACGCTTGTTCCACTAATTTCTTCAAATATTTTTCCATCAGGACATGCAACTAAAGAATGATGTCCTTTTAGGACAACAGCCACACTATATTTTTGCGCTGCCATTCTAGCGTAGTCTTGCCTGTTTGATTGAATTTCTGAAATTTCAGCACCCATTAATCGCGCCATTTCTCCAGGGTGAGGTGTAATAAGCGCTCGAGAACCAATATCAGTAATGCCTTTCTCTGCTATTATATTCAATGCATCGGCATCATAAATTGTTGGGATATTAACATCTTTAACTATATCAATTAGCTTTTTTAAAAATTTTTGAGTATATTTATTATTCCCAAGTCCGCAACCAACTGAAATTACAGAATACTTCTCTAAATCTAAATTCCGAGGGAAATTTTCTAAATATGAATGGGAGTTCATATCAAAGAAAACTATGTCTGAGCTCTTGCACGCTATACTATCTTTAACACAATTTGGTGCGGCTAATTCAACATAACCGGCACCAACCCTCAACGCAGAAATTGAGCTTAAATATGCTGCACCAATATACTCTTTGCAACCGGCAAAATTCAAGACTTTTCCATAAGAACTTTTGTTGGAGTCTTGTGTTCTTTTGGGCATCAATATTTTGGCTAATTCTGCATCTATAACGTTACAGGAAATCATTTTGTCTAATTGCCTCATAGATTATTATTGAAACTGAATTTGATAAATTCAAACTGCGTTGTCCTTGTGCCATTGGGATAGTTATGCAATCTTGTGCATTTTTATTGAGCAAATCTTCACTCAATCCTCTTGATTCAGGACCAAAGACAAAAAAATCACCTTTATTAAATTTGACTTGTGTATATTTTGTTTTGGTTTTTGTCGTGCAATAGTAAAATTTTGATTGTGCATACTGTTCTTTAAGTTCTTCAAGAGAATTAACTCTCACGATTTCAACATCGTTCCAATAATCCAAACCTGCGCGTTTCAAATATTTATCGGAAATCGAGAAACCTAATTTTCCAACCAAAAACAAGCGACAATTCGTGCAAGCACACAGTCTTACAATATTACCTGTGTTTTGTGGAATTTCCGGTTCAAATAGTACAATGTTAAAATAAGTACTCATTTTAGTCCCTAAGCTTGTTCATCGTTTTCTTTTTTAGGTTCGCTTGTCATTTTTTGCTCAATCATTGGTTGGATAAATCTATCACTTTCAAGGATTACGGGGATACCTCTAATTACGCAAAATGCAACTGCTATGTAAGAACAAGCGTATGCATAAGGTCTGATTATATCAGAAATACCGTTTAATCCTCCAGGAACAAATGCCAAAATCATTAAAGCAAATGCTAACGCTTTTGTAAGTGCGTACGTGAAACGGCAGAAGTTAGACGCAACAATAAATTTGCCTAATTTTGTTTGCATCATTGTTGATGAGCCAAATGCTGTATAACCTTGTTCCATAGCTAAACTTCTTAAACCATCTGTGATTAGACCTCTTGTAACAACGATAATTGGCACCCACATTGTCAACCAACCCATGCCGGCAAAAACAATCCAGTATACGCATTCAACTATTCTGTCGCATAAAATATCAAGCATTGCACCGAATTTTGATGCCTCGTTGAATTTTCTAGCTACATAACCATCTAAACCGTCAAACCAAATTACAATTGCGGTTAAAAAGAACGCCGCTATGTAACATCCTTGGGTTTGACACATTAATAATAATACAACTATAAAACTAAAAAATACTCTTATCATTGTTATAAAGTTAGCCATTTTTATCTCCTCCGATTTTATTAATTTATTAATTTTTCTTACTTCTTGATAGAGCAAAATCATAGCTGTCAAGGGCGTTTCTTCTATCGCCTAACATGATTTTTTCTGCATCTTCAAGAATTTTTACTACATTATAACCATTTTCTCCGTCACTACGTGCTTTTTGTCCGCTTTCAGTGCATTTAATAAAGTGTTGGCACTCTAGTTTTAATGGTTCAATTTCAATATAATCAAGTGGTACATTTTTTGCACCGGCTTTGTCATTGCTAAATAACTGTAATTTGTTTTCGCTTAGTGTGTCATCAAACATAGCGGAACCTTTTGTTCCTCTAATTAATAGGTTTACTCGTTTTTGAGGATGAATCCAGCTATCTGAGAACTGAGCAACTGCACCGTTTTCATATTCAACCGTGATATGAGTAATGTCCATAATATCATTGCCATCGGATGATGCACCAACTGCAGAAATAACTCTTGTTGGTTCTTTTCCTAAAATGTAGTTAACCATGCTTACGTCATGTGGCGCCAAATCCCACATTACACTTCTATCATTTTTAAAATAATTGATGTTCAATCTGTCACTTTGAGCGTATGTGATTTCACCTAAAACTCCATCATTGACAATTTGTTTTAACCTGTTAACAACAGGGTGATAAAGCAATAAATGTCCAACCATTAAAACCAAGCCTTTTTCGTCAGCTAATTCCATTAAATATTTTGCCTCTTGAGCAACTGTTGAAATAGGTTTTTCAACATAGACATGCTTGCCGGCTTCTAAAAATGCTTTAACTATTTTAAAATGTGTATGGCTAGGAGTAACAACGGCAACAGCCTCAATAGTTGGATTGTCCAACAATTCTTGCATATTTTTTGTTAAATTAACTTCAGGATAATCCGCCTTTATCTTTGCTAAATTATCTTCATCCATATCGCAAACAGTGTCCAAAACACCCAAGTTATAGAAGTTACGGACAATATTCTTCCCCCAAAGACCGGCACCTATGACAGCAAATTTATGATTTCCCATTTCTCCTCCAGATTATTATCATACTAGTATAATAATAAAAATCCAATATTTGCGCAAGTTAAGAATATATTAAGAAAAATTTAATAATATTAAAAGCGAAAAACAAGGTAGATTTTTGTCTACCTTGTTTCTTTTTTATTATTTTAGGTTTGTTATGCCACGTATTGAGCCATTGTCTGATTGCTTTTTTCCCTAATATTATCTGCTAGTTTTTCCATACCTTCCAGTTCTTTTTGCTTTTGTTGACAGATTAATTGTTTTTCTTCAAGTCTTTTTTCTTCTTCTTTAATCTGTTCTTGATATCTCTTAGCAATATCAGCCATTGCTTGTTTTAGCGCAGCATTATAAACAATTTGTTGATGCGGGATGAGCGGTTGTCCCGTTGCATTAGTCTGTGCTCTCATTATATCAGCTTGTGCTACTGCGCCTTCTGCAACTACGCATGCTTCTTGATAAATTCTTCCCATTGCATCAAAAACAAATGGCATGTGCTGAACAGAAACACTCGCAATTTCATCAAGTGAAACTACCCCATCCGCTAATATTGCTGCGGCACGCCCAAGAGCACGCCTCTCACGACCGATTTGAGTCATTTCAAGATTCAGGTCATGCCGTTCTTGGATTAAATCCATTTTCATCATTAAGCCTAAGCCCATAACAAACCTACCTTTTTTAAACTAACCTAATTTCTACCTACATTTATATAAAAACATTTCATTTTGAAAAATTGCGCAGAGCAAAAGATTTTAAGTTTTACCGAAAAGTTAGTATTTAAAGGTGTTTTGAGTTTATAAGCGTTTTTGTTATATAATTTTTCAAGAAAAATTAATGACAAAAAAAATAACAATTAGATAAAAAGTAATGATACAAATTTATCTAATTGTTAAGTTTTATTACAAATATTATTAATTATTTGTATTTACGCCCAAAACTTTATCAATCAAGCCATATTCCATAGCTTTTTGAGCTGTTAAATAATTATCTCTTTCAGTGTCTCTTTTAATAACATCAAGAGGTTGTCCGGTGTGTTCTGAAAGAAGTTGATTAAGCATGCTTTTCATTCTTAAGATTTCTTTTGCTTCAATTTCTATATCCGTAGCTTGACCTCTAGCCCCACCTAATGGTTGGTGAATCATAATTGTTGAGTTAGGAAGCGCCATACGTTTGCCCTTTGTTCCACCTGAAAGCAAGAATGCGCCCATACTTGCAGCCATACCAATACAGATTGTTGATACATCACAACGAACATGCTTCATAGTATCGTAAATTGCCATGCCTGCTGTGATAACTCCCCCGGGGCTATTAATATACATCATAATATCTTTTTCCGGATTTTCGCTATCTAAAAGTAGAAGTTGAGCGATGATTGAGTTTGACATTTCGTCATCAATTTCTTCACCTACAAAAATAATTCTTTCTCTTAATAATCTTGAAAAAATGTCAAAAGAACGCTCACCTCTGGATGATGCTTCTATAACTGTTGGTACATAACTCAAAATTTTTGTATTTTCCATAAATCTTTCCCTTTATTTGTTTTAAAGTTATTATAGTAGAGATTTAAAATAATAACAAGTGAAAAATAAAATGGATTTAAAATTAGAATTAGCAAATAAGTTGTCTGCGATTATGCCTAAAAGTGAGGCTATAAGCGAAATTGACTTTGTCTTAAAAGAGCATTTTGGGGTGGACAAAACAAAATTAATGATAAATCCCGAACTAATAAATAATTATAAGAGTGAGCTTGATGAGATTATAGAAGAACGGCTAAGAACAAGAAAACCTTTGCAATACATTATAAATAAAGCTGTTTTTTGGGATGATATTTATTATGTTGATGAAAATGTATTAATACCTCGACCGGAAACAGAAATTCTGGTTCAGGAGGTTTCTAAATATTTAAATTCAAATTCTAGTATACTTGAAATCGGCACGGGAAGTGGTTGTATAGCGATATCTTTAGCAAAACTGCTTTGTAATGATAACATTGTATCTTGTGATATTTCGAGTGAGGCATTAGAGGTGGCAATGCGCAATGCAAATATAATTTGCCCTGAACGAAAAGTGAATTTTATTAAATCTGATTTGTTTGAAAATATTGAAGGAAAATTCGATGCAATTGTATCCAATCCACCGTATATTGATGAAACATTAAAAGTTGACATGCAACCGGAAGTATTGGATTTTGAGCCTCATAATGCGCTTTTTGCTGAAAATGAAGGCATGTTTATATATGAAAAAATTATTGAGCAAGCGCCTAGATATCTCAACAAAGGAGGTTTAATTGCTTTTGAATGTGGGATAAATCAAGCTCAAAAAATAAAAAAAATATTTAAAGATAATGCCTTTTTAAAAGTGATAATTATTACTGATTTATCCTCTATTGACAGAATAGTATTAGCTTGGTATAATTGATTTCGTAAAGGAAGTACACAAAAAGGAGATAGAATTATGTCAAAATTTGTATGCAGCGTATGCGGTTACACACACGAAGGAGAAAATGCTCCTGAAAGATGCCCACAATGTGGTGTTTCAAGTGATAAATTTAATAAAGTTGATGCTAGTGCGACATTAGCTTGGGCTGATGAACATAAAATTGGTGTTGCAAAAGGTTTAGACGCAGAAGTAGTTCAAGGTTGTAAAGACCACTTTATCGGCGAATGTACAGAAGTTGGTATGTATTTGGCAATGTCTAGACAAGCTGATAGAGAGGGTTATCCGGAAGTAGCGGAAGCTTACAAAAGAATAGCTTGGGAAGAAGCAGAACATGCCGCAAAATTTGCTGAATTGTTGGGCGAAGTTGTAATGCCTGACACAAAAACAAACCTAAAAATGAGAGCTGAAGCTGAACATGGCGCTTGCGCTGCTAAAAAAGCGATTGCTACAAGAGCAAAAGAACTTGGTTATGATGCAATTCATGACACTGTTCATGAAATGTGCAAAGATGAAGCGCGTCATGGTTGTGCGTTTGCAGGACTTTTAAAAAGATATTTTGAATAAGATTTAAAATATAATAAACAAAAAACTCTACAACTTGTTTGTAGAGTTTTTTTATTCAATAAATTCTTGTGTTTGAGCTCGTTCTGGTGATGTTTGAGCTGGGTTTGAGGACGTGAAAAATTTAATAATTGTATCTATAAAACCACCATTTGATTGTGGGGTGTCGGGTAATTTTTCCGAATTAATGTAATTATCCATCATATCAGGCATAATGCTCGACAAACTAAGGTTTTCAAAACAACTAGGGTTTGAAGTGTCCAAAATTTGCATATTAAAATTATCCGAAATGTATCTTCCGCCGCCTACAAAAAAGTTTACGGGGGTACCTTGTATTGGTTCCATGAATTTCTCCATATCGATTACATTCTATCTATCGGCAATTTTTATATAAAACTTTAGATAACAAATAAAAATTTTAACATTTGTTAATATAAAATTTGCTTAACAATCTTTACTTTTTTGACACGAAAAAAAACATGTAGTTTAATCTAAAATGAATATAAGTCTAGACAATGGAAAACACTACCACATGCACATTAAAGAATTAGAGATAGACAACTTTAAGTCGTTTGCTAATAAGATTGAAATCCCATTTCTTCCTGGGTTTACTACAATATCAGGTCCAAATGGTTCGGGAAAAAGTAACATAATTGACAGTGTACTTTTTGCGTTGGGGCTTTCAACGTCTCGTTCTTTACGTGCTGAAAAATTGTTTCATTTGATAAGTACTCACACAAAGAAAAATGAGGCTTATGTAAGGGTTTCTTTTGCTCCTGAAGATGGTTCAGATGAAACTATAGACGTAGCGAGAAGAATTAGAAAATCGTCACAAGGTTTTAACAGTATTTATTACCTAAATGGAAAGATAACTACACTCTCAGACATACATACTGTTTTAGAAAAATATAATATCACACCAAACAGTTACAACGTAATGATGCAGGGTGATGTAATGGCTATCACCAATTGTAGTGCCGGTGAAAGAAGAAAAATTATTGATGAAATTGCGGGGGTTGCTGATTTTGACAGACGTATAGAGCAGGCTCAAGGTGAGCTTGATACTGTCGAATCACGTGTAGAACGGTCTAAAATTATATTAAATGAAATTGATGGCAGAATTGAGCAGTTGGCGCAAGAAAGAGAACAAGCGCTTAAATATCAAAAACTCCAAGAAGAAAAGAAAAATTACGAAAGCCAATTAACTTCGGCAAAATATTTTGATATTAAAAAAGCCAT
Source organism: Candidatus Gastranaerophilaceae bacterium (assembly GCA_045635965.1). Classification (GTDB taxonomy): domain Bacteria; phylum Cyanobacteriota; class Vampirovibrionia; order Gastranaerophilales; family Gastranaerophilaceae; genus RGIG2134. The sequence goes on along the minus strand of JAZTWQ010000012.1, from coordinate 10,852 downwards.
AGAATTAGCGCATGAAAGTATTCTTGAATTTAATAAAAGGAAAAAAGAAGAAGAGTTTAAACTCAAAGGAATACAAGAAAAACTTCAAGAAACTAAAATTAAATATAATGAAATAGCCGAAGAAGTAAAAGCCAAGGGTGAAGCAGAACAAATTGAAATTAAAAAACGTTCGGAAGAATTAAAGGGGCAAATTAACAATAAAAGTTCTGCTATTAATTTTGCTGATAAACAAATTCATGACAACTTAAGAACAGTTGAAAATGCAAAAAATGGTATTGAAGTTTCTAATCAAAAAAATGATAATGCTCGCAAAAATATTGATGTAAAAAAAGTTGAAATTGAAGAAATTGAAAAGCAAATTCTGATTAAAAAAGATGAATTAAATCAAATTATTCAAGAGCAAACAGGCTTAAACCAGACAGCTGACCAACATATTCAAAAAAGAAACGAATTAAGAAAAGAATTGGATTCAATCCAATCTGAAGAAAATTCTTTAATCAAAGAACAAGCACCGATGGAGGCAGAGGTTAATTCTCTTAGAAAGGAATTAGATGTTGCAAAAAATGCATTGGGTGAATTAGAAAACTTTAAAGCCAATTTTGCGGGAAATAAAGACTCTTTAGAATTGCAAGTTCAAGAGTTGGCCAAAGAGCTTGAAGATTTTAAAACAATGCAACAAAATACGTTGCATGATTTGGATGTTACAAAAAATGAAATTTCTGATTTGAGCTATAATATTAACACTTCATACAGAAAAATTCAGATGCTTGAGGCTCAAAAGAATGCTTATGAACAGATGGATTTAGGGCGCTCAGTAGACACAATTATGAGTGCTAAAATTGATGGTGTTCATGCTCCATTAGTTCAGTTAGGTAATGTTGATGAAAAATATTCCCTTGCACTTGAAATCGCAATGGGTAGCAGAATGCGTTCAATTGTTGTTGAAGATGAAGATGTTGCAAAAGTTTGTGTTGAGATTTTGAAGTCCTCAAAGGCGGGGCGCGCAACATTCTTGCCTTTGAATAAAATTAAGCCTGCACCGAACTCACTAAAACTACCAAAGGAACGCGGGGTTATAGATTATGCAATTAACTTAATTGACTTTGATGACGATTATGTAGATGCATTCTGGCATGCGCTTGGTGATACGCTTGTTGTTGAAGATTTTGAAAGCGCAAGAAGGTTAATTGGAAAATATCGTGTAGTTACTTTGCAAGGTGAAATTTTTGAAAAATCAGGCTCAATCACGGGTGGTTCTGCGGCAAAAACAGGATTGAAGTTCTCCCAAGCACAAAATACTGAGCTCGACACATTTAAGTCAAGATTAAGCGAGATGGAAAAGAAACTTGCGTCGCTTGAACTTAAGAAAATGGAGCTGGAAAGAAAGCTTGATACAGGTAGAACTAATTATTCAAATGCGTTGAATGAGTTTAATAAATCTAAAATTGAATTATCAAATCTTATTCGTTCTCAAGAAGATACAGACAAAAATATTGAAGATAGAAAAAAACAAATTGCACAAATAGAACCGCAAATAGCTGAATTAGACAAAAAGCTGGAAAAAATTGAAGAAAAAATGCTTGTTATTAATGAAAAATCTTTAACCGTACAAGCTGAAATTCAAAAAATAGAAAGTTTAATGCCGGAAGAAGAACTTCAAAAGCTAAAAGAATTAACTGAAGCTAAAGAGGGCGAGATTAAAGCGTTAGAAAATCAAATTGCACATGCAAATAATGATATTAATGATTTTAACCGTGAAATAGCTTTTAACGATGAAGTTATTAGAACTAAACACGAGCAAATAGAAAAACTTTTAAAAGATAATTTGACTCTAGAAGAAGACAAAAAGCGCTATGACGCAGAAATTAAAGAACTAGATGTTAGAGTTCAAGAGTTGGAAGAGCAAATTCGTATTTTAGGCGAAAAATTGATTGAGTTGCAGGCAAAACGTGATGAAGTTAACAATGAGCTTTTGGAGCTTGAAAAAACAAGAAACTTGATTGAAAGTAATTTAGAAAGACTTGCTGAACAAGTAGAAAGTTTTAAAGCAAGACGACGTGAGTTGGAACCTCAATTAGAAGAAGTTACAACCGAATTAAAAGACTCAGGAGTTGATATAAACAAACTTGAGCCGTTAGAAATTTCAGTTGATGAAATCAATTCTAAAGTTAGCCGTTTACAGCGCAAAATGGACGAACTCGGACTTGTTAATATGAGAGCTCTTACTGCGTATGATGAAGTTTTAACACGTCAACAAGAATTAAAAACTAAAATTGATACTTTAACGCAAGAAAAAGAGCAAATTTTAGAAAGAATGCATGGTTTTGAAAGTTTGAAAAAAGAGACATTCTTAAAAGCATATAATGCAATTAATGAGAACTTTAAAGATATCTTTAATAAGCTTTCAGAAGGGGAAGGAACACTGGTTCTTGAAAATGAAGATGCACCATTTGCAGGCGGTATGACAATTGAGGCTCAACCACGTGATAAGAAAAAACAAAGACTAGAGGCAATGTCTGGTGGTGAAAAATCACTTACAGCTTTAGCATTTGTATTTGCTATTCAACGCTATATGCCGGCTCCATTCTATGCTTTGGACGAAGTTGATGCAAACTTAGACGGTATAAATGTTGAAAAACTCGCCCATATAGTGCAGAAACAATCAGAAAATACGCAATTTATAGTTGTATCTCACCGTAAACCCATGATAGAATCAGCTAATAGAACTATTGGTGTAACTCAAAAAGAAAAAGGTATAACTCGAGTTACAGGTATTAGTAGAGACTAAAACAAGCCATCACTGAGGAATATGACAGAAGCACCACAATTTACATCTGAATATTTTAACGAGCATGCCATTTCTGATGGTGGGTTTGAATTGTCGTTCGAAAATTCAAAAGCTATATTAAATACTGAAACTGATGGTATTGAAATCCTTGTTAATATGGCAAAACAAGGGAAAGTTGATCCTTGGAATATAGATATTGTTGATATTACTGATAAGTATTTGGCTCAATTATTTCAAATGAAGGCACAAAATTTAAGACTAACAGGACGAACAATCTTGTTTGCGGCCGTTCTTTTAAAGTTAAAATCAAATATCCTTGAAGGCATTGATGTTAATGATTTTGAGTCTCAAGAAGTTGAAGATTTCGACTACACCGATGATTATGACGAATTTGGACAAAGTGAACATGAATATATCAATACGAACAATGTTGTTTCATTAGAAGAGGTTTTAGAACGCCGTACTAGCGTAAAATTAAATAGAAGTAGAGTTGTAACCTTGAAAGACTTGATTAGACAGTTGCAATTTTATGAAGAAATGGAACGCAAACGTAGCCTAAAAAATGCTCATGAAAGAGCAAAACGTAGGGTTCGTTCTTATGCAAGGTTAAGTGCTGAAGATATTGTAAACCTTGCGCATGATGAATATATTGAAAACGGTGTCCTTATTTTAAAAGATAATCTTGCTCGAATTTTTGAGCATGAGGATAGAATTGATTTAAAAACTTTAACGTTGTTAGGTATGGATAAAACGAGCGCATATATTTCACTTTTGTTTTTGACGGCCGAATCAGATTACGATTTGGTGCAAGAAGAGTTTTACGGTGATTTGTATGTGGTTAAAAATACCGTACCTTCAAAAGCCGCGTTAGAAGCAGAAGAAGATGCTGTAAATGAGGAGATTTCTGCATAATGACTTTAAAATCCAGAGTTGAAGCTGTTTTATTCATAACCGGACGCGCAGTTCAGGTTAATGAAATTGCAGAAATTTTAGGAGAACCAGATGAAATTATCGAAGAAGCTCTTCTTGAACTGATGTTTGATTATTCAGCAAGAGAAGGTGCTTTGGAGGTTGATGACACTGACGGATATATTATCCAAGTTAAATTAGAACATATGGATATTGTTGAAAAACTTTGCCCTGTTGAGTTAAAAGCGCCAGTGTTGAAAACACTTTCAGTTATTGCTTTAAAAGAACCTATTAGACAAACTGATTTGAAAGAATTAAGAGGTTCAACTGCGTATGAACACGTTGGAGAATTATTAGAAAAAGGGCTTATTTCTAGAACAAAAGATAAAAATGGTCGTTCGTTTAACTTAAAAACAACGCCAAAATTTGCAGAATATTTTAAATTAAAAGGAGATGCTAAAGCTTTATCAAAGATATTGGATATTGAAAAGTTAGCGAAAGATGAAAAAGAATAAGAAAAAAAGTAATTCTCTTTTAATATTTTTATCCGCATTATTGGTTATAACATTTGTTTTGTCAAAAAATGTTTCACCAATTTGTTATTCGATTGCTAAATATTATTTTAATCATCAAAAATATGTGTCATCTTTGCCTTTTTTTGAGTATGCGATAAAAACTAATCCTAACGATTTGGATGCATATTACTATTATGCAAAGGCGTTGGATGAGTTGCCTATGTCTTATTCTATTCAAAAGAAAATGTTTGAAATATCAAATCAAAATAAATCAGGAGCGGCTGCAAGTATAGCGAACGAAGAAATTCAAAAGTATAAGCAATTTATTTTATCACACGTTGGTGCTAATTATATCCAACAAGTCCCATATCAAAATAAAATTTTAAGATGGGACACGAAGTCTTTTCCATTGAAAGTTTTTATTGAAGAGAATGCAACTTTGCCAAATTATTATATTTCTAATGTCAAAAAAGCATTTAAAGATTGGGAGTTGGCAACAGAAAAGTTGATTACTTTTGAATTTATAGATAGTGCAATTAGTGCAGATATTGATTTTAGGTTTATAAATAAACACAATTCAAATTGTAATGACGAGGGCTGTCAATATGTTTTGGCTTATGCTGTTCCGGTCCTTTCCGGTGATAGACTTAAAAAATTTGATATAAGGTTTTCTACTTCAAATAATTTGAATCAAGCTTTTTTGCCAAAAGATATATATTTAGGCTCTTTGCATGAAATCGGACACTCCTTGGGGATTATTGGTCATAGTTTTTATGAAGAAAATTTGATGTACCCTTCAAGTGTAGAGGAGGATGCAAGATATTCTAAATACAATGCTAGAGGGATTACGGAAGAGGATTTGAATACTATTAGGTTGCTTTATGCGTTTTTGCCTGATATTTCAAATGGTTCTTTTAGTGAAGTTGAAAAACAACGGTTGATTTATCCTCCTGTTATTTTGGGGAGTGCGTTAGAAATAACAAATAAAAAAATTGAGCAGGCTAAAAAGTATATTGCTCAAGCACCGCAAATACCTGTAGGGTACATGGATTTGGCAATAGCATATTATGAAGTTGGCAAGTATCAGTCTGCAATAAAAAGTTTAGAAAAAGCGCTAGAGTTGACATACAACGAAGAGGCTAAGTTCCCAATTTTATATAATTTGACGTTGACTTATTTTGAAAATAGGGATTATGACAATGCGCTTATTTATGGACAAATGGCGCTAAATATAAAGTCTTCCACTGAGTTAAATGCATTAGTTTCTTATATAAAATTCAAATTAGGAAACGAAAAATTTGCGTTAGAAGAACTATTAATGTTATTTGAAAAAAATCCTCAAAATATAGATGTTGCGCAATATTTAGTTCGGACATATTTGGATAAAAAACAATATTTAAAAGCAGGAAATGTGTTGAAACAAATTAAGGCATCTAATGCGGATGCAGCTAATGATTCAAGAATTATTCAATTTGGTTTTTTGAATAAGATATTTAATTGATGTTAATATAAAATTAAAGAATGATATAAGACGAAAATTTTATGAAAAATAAAACGGCGAAAAATCGCATAACACTAAGGGGAGGGGCGTTTAGTTGCCTTTTAAATTTTCCTTTTCTTAAAAAGAAAATCAAAAAGCATTTACTCTTGCTGAAGTTTTGGTGACATTGACAATTATTGGAGTTGTTTCATCAATGACAATTCCAACTCTTCATCAGCGCCACATCGAACAAGCAACCGTTAATAAAGTTAAAAAGTTTTATTCGACAATGTCTCAGGCTTATCAGAAAGCAGTTGTAGAATATGGATATGTTGAAACTTGGGGAATTGAAGGCAATACTCAAGCTGATGCGTTAATAATTTATGATTACTTAATAAAAGATAATTTTAAAATAATGAAAGATTGTGGTTTTGATAATCATGGAAACTGCGTTTATAATGGAAATTATAAATTTTTAAATGGACAAGAAACAGGAAATTATTCAAATAATACAACTTGGAATTATTATAAAATTTTATTAAACTATGGTGCTACTGTATGGATGAGAGGGGTTGCAACTCAATTAGTAAACGTATTTATTGATATTAATGGGCATAACGCTCCCAATCAATGGGGCAGAGATTTATTTTCTTTAACTGTTATAAAAGGCAAGCTGTTTCCTAGTGGCTCTTTTGGTTACGAAAATGAATTTAGTAAACAATGTAAAAAAGGAACTACCGGTTACGGTTGTGCAGCTTGGGTTGTTCATAAAGGTAATATGGACTACTTGCACTGTGATGATTTAGAATGGAACGGCAAACAAAAATGTTCTAAGTAAATTAAAGATATTATAAAAAATGCGGAGCAGCCATAGTTCCGTATTTTTTAATTAAACTTAATCTTCTTCCAAACTCAAAACCGCCATGAACGCTTCTTGTGGAACCTCTACTCGCCCAACCGCTTTCATCCGTTTTTTACCTTTTTTCTGTTTTTCAAGAAGTTTGCGCTTACGAGAAATATCACCACCGTAACACTTGTCCAAAACACTCTTTCTAAGCGCTTTTATGTTAGTTCTTGCAATAATTCTGCCACCAACTGCCGCCTGAATAGGCACTTCAAACATTTGACGAGGAATAATATCTTTTAATTTTGAGGTCAATTTTTGTCCAACATAAAATGCGTTATCTTCATGAACAATTGCACTTAATGCGTCTACGATTTCGCCAGCTAGCAGAACATCCAACTTAACAAGTTTTGAACGTTTATAATCTTTAAATTCATAATCCATTGAAGCATAACCTTTTGTTCTGGATTTTAATTGGTCATAAAAATCCGTAATAACTTCACTCAACGGAATTTCATATTCAAGATTTACACGGATTTTATCAATGTAAGTCATGTTGATAAAAATACCACGTTTAGATTGACATAAATCCATCAATGTGCCGGTATAATCGTTTGGCGTAATGATACTTACTCTTACATAAGGCTCTTCAATAAAATCTCTATATTGCGCCGCTGGCAGGTTTGCGGGGTTATCAATTTCAACCACTTCTCCATTTGTTTTATGTACTCGATAAATTACTGATGGAGCAGTAGTTACAAGCGAAATATCATATTCACGCTCAAGACGTTCTTGGGCAATTTCCATGTGGAGCATTCCCAAAAATCCGCATCTAAACCCAAAACCTAAAGCTGAAGACGTTTCAGGCTCAAACGTAATTGAACTGTCATTTAATTTAAGCTTTTCCAATGCCTCTTTTAAATCTTGATAATCTTCATTATCAACAGGATAAAGTCCTGAAAAAACCATTGGCAATGCTTCTTTATAACCATCTAAAGGCTCAGCCGCAGGTGCATTTTTGTTCGTGATTGTATCACCCACAAATCTGGTTAATTCTTTAATAGAGCCAGCGAAATATCCTACATCGCCGGTTTTAAGCTCTTTAACAGGAATACGACGAGGTGTTTGATAACCAAGTTCAACAACCTCATATTCTTTTCCTGTTGCCATAAATTTAACTGTATCACCCAATTTTACAGAACCATCAACAACTTTAAAGAAACACAAAGTTCCTAAATATTGGTCATAAGCACTATCAAAAACTAATGCCCTTAATGGTTTATCAGAAGTATCTTCCGGTGGTGGAACAAATTCAACAACAGCTTCTAATACTTCAGCAATACCAATACCTTCTTTTGCGCTCACAGGAATCGCCATGCTTGCGTCTATTCCAAGGACTTCTTCAATTTCTTTTTTAACTCTTTCTACATCTGCTGATGGTAAATCAATCTTGTTAATTACAGGAATAATTTCCAAATTTTGCTCAACCGCAAGGTAAACGTTAGCCAAAGTCTGAGCCTCAACACCTTGAGTTGCGTCAACAATTAATAATGCTCCTTCGCAAGCAGCAAGCGAGCGAGAAACCTCATAAGAAAAATCTACGTGTCCAGGGGTATCGATTAAATTTAGCACGTAATCTTTGCCATCTTTTGCACGGTAATCCATTCTTGCCGCGTTAAGTTTGATAGTAATTCCTCTTTCACGCTCAATATCCATAGAATCAAGAATTTGATTTTGCATATCACGCTGAGCAACTGTTCCCGTATGTTCCAGTAATCTATCTGCCAACGTGGACTTACCGTGGTCAATATGCGCTATAATACAAAAGTTACGTACATTTTCAATATATTTCATAATTTCTCTTTACACATTAAATTTAAATAACATTACATCGCCGTCTTGTACGACATATTCTTTTCCCTCAAGTCGCGCCAATCCTTTTTCTTTAGAACCAGCCCAACCTTTGCAAGCTACAAAGTCATCATAAGAAACAACTTCTGCTTTGATAAATCCTTTTTCAAAGTCTGTGTGAATAACACCGGCAGCTTGAGGTGCTTTTGCTCCAGCTGGAATTGTCCAAGCGCGAACTTCTTTTTCACCGGCTGTGATATATGTTCTTAGGTTTAAAAGTCTATAAACAGATTGAATCATTCTTTCTATACCGGAGTTTTCAATACCCAAGTCGTTCAAATATTCTGTAGCTTCTTCGGTTTCAAGTTCAGCCAATTCTTGTTCTATTCTTGCTGAAATAATAACGACCTCTGCGTTGTGTGTTTTGGCGTATTCTTTAACTTGTTCAACGTAAGCATTTCCATCTTTTAAATCAAATTCGGAAACATTAGCAGCATAGATAATAGGCTTAATAGCTAGCAATTGAGTGGATTTTGCAAAAGTTAATTCGTCGTCTTCGAAATGATCTTCTGGTCTGATAAATTTACCTTCACCCAATAATTCAGATAATTTTGTCAAAACTTTATGCTCTAAAGCTGCTTGTTTATCTCCTGATTTGGCTTGTTTTGCAATTCTTGTTAATCTTTTTTCAATTGATGCTAAATCTGCCAATGCTAATTCTGTATTAATTGTTTCAATATCATCAACCGGGTCAACTTTTCCGGCAACGTGAATAGTGTTTGGGTCATCGAAACATCTTACAACTTGAATAATTGCATCTACTTCACGAATATTTGCTAAAAATTGGTTTCCCAAACCTTCGCCTTTGCTAGCCCCTTTAACAAGACCGGCAATATCAACAAACTCAATTGCTGTAGGTACAACTGTTTGAGTCTTAACTAAATCCATTAATATGTGTAATCGTTCATCAGGAACGCTTACAACTCCTACGTTAGGTTCTATCGTACAAAATGGATAATTTGCACTTTCTGCATTTTTTGAACTTGTTAATGCGTTAAATAATGTTGATTTTCCCACGTTTGGAAGTCCTACTATTCCAGCTCTTAGCATAATTAACCTCAATATAATGTAAACTTACAACAATTTAAGCATGAAAATTATTCTCGTTCAAGAAACGTCACAATTTAACATTATATTTTGTAAATTATTTCTGCACAAGCGTTGTCAAAATGTTGCCGGAACATTCTTTGTTAGCTGCATGTTTTTTAACTTCATTTATCATTTGCAGTTTTGAGTCATTTTCCAGCGCCACAATTTTTTCAGCTAATAAATCATTTTGAGCTTTTAATTCTTCAATAATTTTCTGCGCGTCAGCAAGCATTTGCTTAGACTGCGCAAGTTCATCATCAATCTTTGCATATTTTGACTCTAAACTATCCAATGACGCAGTTACGGACTTACCTGCCACTTTAAGTGTATTTGGGATAGAAACGGTTCCATTCGACTCAACTAAAAAATATGTGCTTACAGATGCTTCATCCCCGCATTCACTGCCACATGCTACTATTTGAAAAACTGTTTTGCTAGCGCCAACTTCTGGTGCCCCTTTTGCGAAGAAATGAACAACACGCCCTGCTTCATTTATCTCAAAGCGGCGTTTGCCTCTAACATACATTATAAATGGACCGCCACTGGAGGGGCTTAGTGTATCGTCATAATTCATTCGAATACCGCCAATTGATAAAAGCTGAATTCCATCATTTTTATAAATTTTCACACCAGAACTTTTATATTCTTCAGCAAGTGAACTATTATTATTACAATTTTTCACTGTTATACCATTCCAAGTACTTGCTTTAGACGGTTGAAGCAGAAAGCTTCCATTTCTATACATTATATGTCTTGGAATACTTGTTCCATCAGAATTATTCTCATCAGAATACGTAGATAAAAAATTAACACTATTTTCATAAGGAAGACCTATATTTAAACCATTCTTCACTTCAACCCGTCCACTAGATGTTATAGAAAAAACAGACAATAAGCCCTTTTTAATCTTTAAAATATACGCAGACATCGACTCAGGAACAGACAAATTAAAACCTACTTGGCTAGGGTTTGAGCTATTTATATCCAATTTGGAATCAGGGTTAGCATTTTCTGAAATACCTATACCCACGCTGCCCGATGGTCTTGTAATACTGGCTCTATTTGAACTAGGAACCCATTTGCTTTGTTGTAAATCATCAAATGTATCTTTAATAGCGTCCATTCGTCTATTCAAGACACTTGCTTGAACATCACTCCTATCATTATGCAACATTTGTTTTGAAATCATCGGCGCAACAGATGCGATTGCAACAGACACAATCGTAAACACAATCATCGCTTCAGCGATTGAAAACGCTCTTGAGGGGGTTAAATTCAGCCAGCGTGATGCAAATTCTTTCGGGATTAGCATTTGC